>DAOUJD010000038.1:0-7874 GCA_034423115.1 Dehalococcoidia bacterium
GACGTTCAGATTGCCCTGCAAGCCCACCTGGGGCAGTTCTACCTCGTGTCCGGCGAGGTGCCGCAGCCCATCGGCTCCAGCCATCCGTCCAACCTGCCCGTGGGCGCCTACCAGTGCTCCGACGGCAAATACGTGCAGGTTCACTGCGCCAGCCAGGAATTCGCCATGAAGACCCTGCGCATGATGGCCGGCGAAATCGAAAGGCTGCGGGGCATGGATGAGGACCTGCGCTTCACCACCGCCCCCGCCCGCATCGAGAACCGCGATGCGCTCGAAGAAGCCCTGACCGCCGGCTTTATGACAAAGCCGCGCCCCGAGTGGGAGCAACTGCTGCTGAAGTACGATGTGCCCGGCGGCCCGGTCAACAACATTGGCGAGGCCCTGGCCGACCCGCAGGTGCAGCTGCGCGACATGGTGGTGGAAATCGACCATCCAGTCGCCGGTGCCTACCGCACCGCTGGCAACCCCATCAAGACCGGCAGCCCCGATAGCTTCGCGCCGCCGCCAACCCTGGGCCAGGATACCGAAGCCGTCCTGACCGGGCTACTGGGATATAGCGGCGCGGAAGTGGCGGTGCTGCGCGAAGCGGGAGCGGTTTAAATCTAAATCCACCGAAAGGATGAGTGTGGCGGTGGGGAGCACCCATCGGATGCTACCGCCGGAGCGCCGCAACCGCGTTCCCGTCGCCTTCGACGATGACCGCCTGGTGGCCAACGCTTGACTGACCCTGTCGGTCACCGAGGCGCACCATCTGGGAGTGGGCGAGTTGGTGGACCACTAAGTTGACCCGGGAGATGCGCCGCATCATCTGGCGGGTGAAGCCCACCCCCGGCTCCCAACTGGCGTTGTTCGCCACCTGTAGATATCACGCCTTCATCACCGACCGGGAGGGCGACACCTCGGAACTGAAGGCTGACTATCGCCGCCACGCCGACGTGAAGAAGGCCATTCGCGATCTCAACTACAGCGTGGGGCTGAACCACCTTCCCGCGGGACGTTTTCCCGCCAACGCCGTCCGGCTGGCCGTCCAGAGCTTGCCCCGTACTCTATACGGAGTGAATGCCCATAACGTGGCTCGCTGGGCGGCGCGCATCGGGTGGGGGAGTCGGTGGCAACCACCAAGACCCTCCGACGACGCCTCTTCTCTCTGGCCGGATGCCTCACCCTGCATCTCCCCCAAAATTGGCCCTGGGAAAACCAGTTCAGCTCCGACCGGTCGCGATTGCGCGCTCTACCGCTCCCTTCCTGTACGCGCAGCTACGTCTGACCCGTCCGCCGAACTGCCTCGCAGAGTTGCGCCCAGGCTGGGACCTGGTGTTTTCCGCCGGCGATTTGCGTTGATGATCGCTCCCAACGCCGCTGCCACGGGCCGTAAGCCCGGCTCCGGTTCGTTACGGCTGAACATCTTCCCAAGTTCGCCTGCTGTGTTGGCGTGTCAGCGTTCCCGACTTTGTAAGT
This sequence comes from Dehalococcoidia bacterium, assembly GCA_034423115.1. Lineage (GTDB taxonomy): Bacteria > Chloroflexota > Dehalococcoidia > Lucifugimonadales > UBA3495 > Bin87. Next base: position 1,459 of record DAOUJD010000038.1, read on the forward strand.
CGCCCCTTCGCCAAGCGCCGTTTCGGAGCCACGTAAGGTAATTCATCAGGGCAATCGCATTTCAATTGTCGGCCCTTGGATAAGGCTCTCCCGGCCACCGTCATACCGGCGAAAGCCGGTATCCAGTGCCTGAAATCGGCAGTTTCACGATCGCTCTCTTCATTCGGGGGCCTCTGGACTCCGGCTTCCGCCGGAGCGACGGGCGTCTAAATTCTAAATGCGATTGCCCTGGGTAATTCATCAGGACCGTTGACAACCCTACAGCGCTTGACTATGATCTGAGCTAACGATCGCCTATTAACAATCGAATAGCACCCCCGGCGCACCATTACGGTTTAATAGGGAAGGCGGTGAAAAGCCGCCGCGGTTGCGCCACTGTAAGCGGGGAGCCGACTGGCGAAAACCACTGTCCACCAACATGGATGGGAAGGTGTCGGTCAGGTGCTGATCCGCAAGCCAGGAGACCTGCCCGGGAAGGTGGAGCACTACTCTGCGCCAAACAGAGATAGGCCCATCGGATTCCCAGTTGAATATGACAGGAAATCCCGAGGCTAACGAAAGATTTCAACCCCGGCAGAGTAGATGCCGGGGTTTCTGTTTGTTCAGTCGCGACTTCCGACCGCAAGAACGAAAACGGTCCCGGCGTCTCTCATTTCCCAATCAGGGCACAAGTTTGGTCAACATCACAGCGGGAAAGGAGCAGCACAATGAGACCTACCGGACGATTCTTCACCGTCATCCTGGCGACCATGACCCTATGGATTCTGGCCTGTGGCGGCGCTCAACAACCGGATGCAGCGCCGCAATCCACGGGGGCGGTTTCCACTGCCCCGGTCGCGACCGCAGCGCGCCAGGTCCAGGCCCAACCCACGCCCGTGCCAACCGCGGCGATGCGGAGTGAGCCTGTGGAACTGCGGGTGGGTGCCGTCGCCGATACCTACCGAAACGACGTGAATGATATGAGCCGCCTGAACATCGGCATGTACCCCCTCAACGTGAACATATTCGACCAGTTGGTGCTGGTGAACCATGATTTCCAGCTTGAGCCGATGCTGGCGGAATCATGGGAGTACCGCCAAGACACCGGGTCTTGGCGTTTCCACCTGCGGGAAGAGGTGGCGTTTCATGACGGCCAGCCATTCACCTCCCAAGCCGTGGTCGAAATGGTGGCGACGTACTGGTCCCAGGGCGCGGGCGGAAACCGGCTGAGGATCGACGCAAGTTCAGCCGCTGCGGTGGACGAGTTCACCGTGGACATAACACCCGTCAAGCCGCACCTGCGGCTGCCCGAGGAACTGGCTCACTCGGCCTACGACGTACGGGCTCCTGGAGCCAACCCGCTCGACGGGGTGCACATAGGCTCCGGCCCATTCCAATACGTCGAGTACGTCAAGGACGATCACATCGCAGCAGGGAAAAACACCGAATATTGGGGAGCGGTTCCCCGGGTTGACCGGATCGAATTTCGCTTCATGCCAGACCCCAACACGCGCATCCTGGCGCTCCAAGCCGGGGATGTGGACGTGATCTTTGATGTCCCGCCCGAGGCCACATCGCTGCTCGAAGGTTTGGACGATATCCAGGTATTGCCCACCGGTGTCAGCGCCAGCCAGTACATCATGGTGCTGCTCACCGGAGAAGAGCCGTATGTCCTGACCCAGGACATCATGGTACGTGAAGCCCTGGGCTACGCCATCGACCGTGAGGCAATCCTGGAAGTCTCGTTCGACGGCTATGCCGAGGCCAGCCAGCTCTTCAGCCCGCCGGGGGTTTTGGGAGAGTACGCGGACCGTATCGTGGGTTATGAATATAATCCCGACCGGGCCAGGTCTTTGCTGGCGGAGGCCGGATGGACGGCGCCGGATGGGGCCGATATACGGGAGAAGGAAGGCCAGCCCCTGACCCTGGAGTTCATCAACGGATTTCCCGCAGGGCCGGAGAATGGACAGACTGCGGAGATCATCCAGGCCCAACTGAGAGAGGTCGGAATAGACCTCAAGGTCACCAACGTCCCCGACAATGCAACGTACTCGAACCTCCTCAAGGACAAGCAGGGGGACCTGTTCCTTGAGATAGGGAACCAGAACAGCCCCTCCGCGTGTTTCCTGGCCAGTCTCTTCTACAGCCGTTACGAGACGCCCGGGTCGTATGCGCGGGGTTTCGGTCCGGGCCCCCTGGGCTGGCCGCATTATGACGACGCAATCGACGCCTGCAATGGCGCTCTCACCACCGGCGAGGCCGCGATGCACCGGGCCGACGCCATCGGCATCCTGGTGGATGAATCCAGGTCATTGATCCCTCTGGTGGGCATCACGCGAATCTACGCGGTGCGCGACTATGTGCAGGACTTCGATCCTCACCCGGTCCGGCTGCACGTGCGGTGGGAATCTCTCACGGCCAACCGGTGATTGCGTAGGACCAGCGGCTTCCACCGGCCCAAAACCTTGTTCAACTCAAGACGGCGGCGGGCGGCTCAATCCGGCCCGCCGCCACGCCGCCGGCGTAGAACAGGAGGACGCGTATCGGACTTCACTTCTACCTCGCCCGTCGATTGCTCTCGTTGTTTCCCGTATGGATCGCCATCACATTCCTCGCGTTCGGCCTGGGCGCCATGGCGCCGGGGGATCCGGCGGAAGCGATCTACTACCACACCTTTGGAGTGCCTCCCACCGACCAGGCGGCGCTTGATGAACTGCGCGACGAACTAGGTCTGAACGACCCGTTCCTGGTGCGCTACGGACTCTGGACCTACCGGGCGCTCCAGGGCGACTTGGGCATTTCATACCGTACAGGTGACGCGGTATGGAGCCAACTGGCGTCCCGACTTTGGTCAACCCTCAAGCTGGCGCTCGGCGGTGTGATGGTCGCGGTGGCGATCGCACTCCCTTTGGGCATTCTGGCTGCGGTCCGACAGGACTCGACATTGGACCTGGCGGCTCGGTTGTTCAGCCTGATCGGGGCCGCAATGCCCTCCTATTGGCTGGCCTACCTGCTGATCCTGGTCTTTGCGGTGCATCTGCACTGGCTGCCGGTGGCGGGTTCGGATTCGTGGCAGCACCTGGTTCTTCCCTGCACCACCCTTGGATTGAGCGGCGCCGCGCTGCTCAGCCGTCTGCTCCGGTCGTCCATGCTGGAGGCTATGGGCAACGAATACATGCGCGTGGCGCGGGCCAAGGGGTTGCCGGAGCGGCGGGTCATACTGGTGCATGCCCTGCGCAATGCCCTCATACCGGTGGTCACCGTCATGGGGACCATGCTCGGGTTCCTGCTTTCCGGCGCTATCGTCATCGAGACAGTGTTCGCGTGGCCCGGCCTGGGGCGGATGATGATCGACGCAATATCCTTCCGGGATTACCCGGTAATCCAGGGCTTCGTAATCTTTGCCGGCACGGTGTTCATTCTGGTCAATCTGGCGGTTGATGTTTCATACACCTGGATCGACCCCAGGATCCGGTTGGCCGGCGGGCCTGAAGCAAGCCGAGCGTGATAGGGCATCGGACAATATGCTGAGTGCCAGTCCGAGTCTCCGGGTTGCCAGCAAAGTGTTGGACATCCGGTTCCTGCGCCTGCTGAGACGAAACCGCGCTGCCGTTGTGGGTCTTCTGATTGTAGCTGTGATGGTTTCGATTGGCCTGTTGGGCCCGCTTCTTGCCCCCTACGACCCGGACACGCAGTTCAGGGGAAGTCGTCTGGAATCCCCCAATCGCGAGTTTCTCCTGGGCACGGACAATCTGGGCCGCGACCTCTTGAGCCGATTGCTCCATGGCGCGAGGCTGTCCATCGGCATGGCCGCATTGGCTACCGCGTTCATCGTTGTCATTGCCGTGGTGATCGGCGCCCTTGCAGGGTACGTTGGCGGCTTCCTGGACGACCTCGCGATGCGCGTGGTCGATGTGATCCTCGCCTTCCCGGGGATCATACTGGCGCTGGCGATCGTCGGCGTTCTGGGCCCTGGCCTGGGGAACGTGATGATGAGTCTGGTTCTGGTCGCGTGGGCCGGTTACGCGCGTCTGGTGAGAGGGCTGGTGCTGGAGACGCGCGAGAGGCCCTTCGTGGAGGCTGCGGTCGCGATCGGTTGCGGTCAGACCAGGATCATGCTGCGCCATATCGTCCCGAATGTGATCTCACCGGTGATCGTTCTGGGGTCCCTGGAAATGGGGACCCTCATCCTGGCCCTGGCCGGGTTGAACTTTCTCGGTCTTGGAGTCCAGCCTCCGACGTCGGAATGGGGATCCATGCTCAACCAGGGCCGCCTGTTTTTCCAGAGTGAACCTCAGCTCATGATTTATCCGGGCGTGTTGATCAGTCTGACGGTTCTGGGATTCAACCTGTTGGGTGACGGCTTGAGAGATTTGATTGACCCGAGATATGCCAACTAAGCTGGACTTCGTACGTTCCAGCAGGATTACGGGAAACTGACGAACTCTTCCTCAAGCGTGACGAGCATAGGCGTGATTGACCCGAGGACCCTCACGATCAGTGGTTATCAGAATGGTCTGGAACCAGGGTCGCGGATATGGGCTGCCGTGGAGTAGGAAATGCCTTGCCGTTAGCGGGCGTCACAGCCGTGGGTCAACCGGTTCGCTTTCTAATGCGAGCACCGCGAATGCGCACTCGTGTACGCGGTAGAGGGGTTCGCGATCGACGAAGCGTTGCAGGCCTTCCAATCCCAGAGCCAACTCTCGTAAGGCAAGGGACCGCTTGGTTGAGAGGCCGCGATTGCGCAGGCGTTCCAGGTTGTCGGGCAGGGTATACTCGGGGCCGTAGATGATACGCAGGTACTCGCTGCCCCGGCACTTCATGGCCGGTTGCACCAGGCCTCGCTTGCCGGTGGTGATGAAACTCACGGGCTTGACCACCATGCCCTCACCGCCGGCTCCGGTAAGTTCCTCCCACCATTGGATGGCGTCATCCTCAGCCCATGAGTTGAGTTCAACCGCTTTGTGTCCGGTTTCACGGAAAAGCTCGGCGTCGGCCTGGCGCAGTCGAGCGGCAATGTCCAGGTGCCACAGGTGGTCTTTGTCGGTATGCACGGTTCCTTCGCTGGCCAGTAGATGGAAGGGAGCGAGCCTGATGTCGTCCAGGGACTCCACCGGCCAGCAGTACCTGCCGTAGGCGTCGCGGTAAAGTTTCGCCAGACGGAGACGTTCGTCGACCGACGGCAGAATTTCGCCGACGTCAACGCCGCGGGCTTCCGCCTGATGCAGTAGCGCCTGCGCCGAGGACAGGCCCGTCTCCGCCGCCGTGCCCACCGCCGCGTACTGCTCGCGCAGCAATTCCTGGGCCTTCATAGACCACGGCATCAGTTCGCAGTCCAGCACCGCCCAGTCGGTCTCTAAATCATCCCAAAGGCCAGATTTGGCGCAAGCCAAGCGAACCCGCTCCAGGAACTGCCTCTCCAGAACCGGATCGTCAAAGAACCTGCGTCCAGTTCGCGTGTAGCACACGCCGGCGCTGTCGCTGGCGATGCCGAACCTCCGCTGGATGGCCTCGGCGTCGCGGCCCGCCACCACCACGGCGCGCGACCCCATGTGCTTCTCCTCGCACACCACGCTGGATACGCCGTTGCTGCGGTAGTAGTCGAACACTTCCGCCGGGTGCTCAAGGAGGCCAGGAAGCTTGCTGGTTTCGCACGGGGATATCGTGGGCGGGAGATACACCAGCCACCGGGGATCGATGGCGAACCGGCTCATCACCTCCAGGGCCGCCGCCGCTTGTTCCTCCCTCACGGTTACGTTGCCCCGGTGCCGGGTTGACACCACCCGTTTGCCGATCACGTCGTCAATGTCCAGCAGGTTGGCGGCCCGGCCGTTCGTGGCCGCGACCCGGCCTGCGTCCTCGGCATCGCTGCCCAGGGGTCGCACCGGCTCGTAATATACCCGCGCCGCCGCGACCGACACCAACTCGTTTTCGGGGTAGCGCAGCGCGGTGAGCCGCCCGCCGAAGACGCAACCGGTATCAACGTTGATGGTGCGGTTCAACCACGTTGGTTCCGTCACCGGAGTGTGTCCATAGACCACTGTGGCAATTCCCCGATAGCCGGCGGCCCAGTCGGCGCGGACGGGCAGGCCCCATTCGTCCGTCTCTCCGGTGGTTTCACCGTAGAGGCAGAAGTCCCGGATCCGCGCGGACGCCCGCCCCTGGTACTCCTCCTTCATCCCCGCGTGGGCGACCACCAGGTTGCCGCCGTCCAGCACGTAATGGCTGATCAGCCTGTCCATGAATTGCGTGGCCTGTTGCTGGAATTCGGGCGGTTCCAGCTCCAACTGCGCCATCGACTCTGCCAACCCATGGGACACCTGAACGTTTCGCCCTTTCAGCTTGCGGACGAGCTTGGATTCGTGGTTGCCGGCGACGCACAACGCCGTGCCGTCCGCCACCATCGACATCACCAGTCTCAGCACGTTGGCGACACC
>DAOUJD010000039.1:0-109518 GCA_034423115.1 Dehalococcoidia bacterium
AATCCCCGGCAGGTGCGGGACTTTGCCAAAGCCACCGGCCGGTTGGCCAAGACCGATGCCCTGGATGCCCAGGTGTTGGCCCATTTCGCTGAGGCGGTGCGTCCGGCCCAACGTCCGCTGCCCGATGCTCAAACCCAGGAACTGGCCGCGCTGACCACTCGGCGCAACCAGGTGATCACCATGCTGGTTGCCGAGAAGAACCGCCTGGGCCGGGCCACCGCTGGGGTACGTCCCAGCATTCAGGCCCACATCGGTTGGCTGGAGCGGGAACTGGACGACCTGGACCAGGGGATCAGACAGAGCATCAGGCGAAGTCCATTGTGGCGTGAGCGGGATGACCTGCTGCGATCCGTTCCGGGCGTTGGGGAACAACTTTCCCTGACCCTGATGGCGTACCTTCCGGAACTGGGCGCCCTGGATCGCAAGCAGATCGCGGCCCTGGTGGGCGTGGCGCCCATCAACCGGGACAGCGGCAGAATGCGGGGCCGGCGGTCGGTTTGGGGTGGCCGTGCCCGGGTGCGCGCTGTCCTTTACATGGGCGCCCTGGTGGGCAGTCGGCATAACCCAGTGATCCGGGACCTGTACCAGCGTCTTCTGGCCGCTGGCAAGGCGAAGAAGCTCGCGCTCACTGCGTGCATGCGCAAACTGCTGACCATTCTCAACGCCATGGTCAAGAGCGGCCAGCGCTGGAACCCGACCACTGTCACCCCTTGACAGCCAAGACAGTTGCTTTAGATTAGCTGTCTAAACCGGCAAAACGGGCATTTTGATACGTTGGGGGTGCGGGAAAGAAACTATTTTGGCGAAATCCCGCTCATTTCCTCTCATTACCGTTCATTGGAGTAGGGCGGGGGGTGGGATGTGGGGGCAATGGGGGCGGATTGGGCGGGTTTGGGGGCGATAATGATGGTTTTGGCGGGCATTTGAGAGGGTCTGTGGGAGCGGCGTTCGGAGTTGGGTACTAGACGGACTAATGGTTCGACAGGCTCCCGCCAGAGGCGGACGTACCGCACCATGAGCGGGAGTTGGGCATTTGGACAATTAAATGGTAAGGACCGGTGGCGGGTAAAGGTAAGGGGGAAAGTGTCACGCGTGATTGTCCGAATCGGGATTCACGGTATTAGCGGAATTACAGAATTGGGAGTTCCAGGGCCGGCACGTATCAAGTGTGGGGTGGCTTGCAAGGGGCAGGCCGTCAAATGGACTATAATTCAGATTGACAGGACGCTACCGGCGGAGGTCCCGATATGAATCTTCCGACCTTGTTCAACCAATTCAATTTGACCAAAGTCCGTTTGAATGTTGCCGGCATGGGTGTTGAGATAGAGTTCAATCAGGACGACCAGGATGCCGCCTGGGAGCTTTACGTCGAAATGCTGACCCGCATCGTCACGCAGCCGTTGCCGTCTGACGTGGGCGATGAGCAAACTGCTCTGGATAGTGTTTACTCTCTTTTCGCAACCACTCGGGAAATTTTGCACCGACGGGGACGTAACGCCATTCAGTTCAGCAAGGTTGCCATCCCGGTGCTGAACCAGGTGGTGCGGCCCTTCACCGCCAAGTGGCACCGGGAAAGCCTGGCCGGTGCTTTCAACGATTCTGCCCGATGCGCGGAGTTTCGCCAAGAACTCATTACATTGCAGGCAGACTTGCGCAACTACAACCGCCTGCTAGCCAGTATCGCGGAGGTAGAGGATTTGACTGATTTGGAGCCCCTTGGAGAATAACCGGATGCCGCAAACCAAACGCCATAAAGTGTTTATCAGTTATTACCACGAAGACGATCAGGAATGGAAAGATCGCTTTGTGCGTATGATGGGCGACCGCATTGTGGATAGGTCGGTAAACGTTGGCAACATTGTTGACAATAGCCTTCCAACCGAGGACACACTTCGCAGAATTAGGGAGGAGCACATTTCCGAAGCCACCGTAACCTTGGTTCTAATCGGTCGTTCCACCTGGCAACGCAAATATGTGGATTGGGAAATAAATGCTACGTTGCGGGATACTGAGCATAATCCGCGTTGCGGCTTGTTGGGCATTTTGTTGCCCACTCACTGCAATTACCGTGATACGCAATACGACCCGCGTCTGCTCCCACCACGGTTGGCGGACAACCTAGACCAAAATGATCCGTTCGCTTTTGTTCGGCGATGGCCGGGTCAGCGTACCAGCACGCGAGCGGATGACATTCAAAACTGGATTCATCAAGCGTTCAAGAGGCGAAGGAGACAACCAGATCCCGACACCAGCCTACATCCTTTTGCTGGCAATCGGACGGGTGATCCCTTACGGGGTTGGCAAAACTAACTGATCCATCCCGCGCCTCCGTACCCACAGATTGCATCTGACATGGATTTTCTAACGAACCCGACCGATGATCAGTTAGTAGCGATTGAACGCGGGTTGGATGATTACAACGCCACCACAGCATCCGCACGGTGCACCACCGAAATAAAGGCGGTCTTCGTTGAATCGACCATGGTCGTGGCCGGCATAGTAGGTGCGGTGTACTGGGGAAAGCTCCATATCAGAATGCTGTGGGTGCATCCGGATCACCAGTCAAAAGGGCTGGGCGCCGATTGGTGGATTGGGCGGAGGAACGCGGCAGGGAACTGCGCTGTAAGTCGGCGTTGGTTGACACGATGTCTTTCCAGGCGCCGGCGTTTTACGAACGACGGGGATACCGCAGATTTGGAGTATCCGAAGGCTATGAGGGCGGAGCCAGTCGACACTACTTTGAGAAGACGCTGTGAGCCTCAGGGTCTTTGCGATAGAGGAGATTGGATTCCGGCTTCCGCCGGAATGACGGAAAAGGGAAAACCGAGAGACACCGCTGTAAGCGAGAGCGTTGCGCAAACCTCGCGTCATTTCCTGCTACAATCTGCGGCATTATTGCCAGCAATTTCCCTGAGCTATGGAGGCTGTCCTATGCCCACGTTCACTCCCGAATATTTGCACAAGGCAGCGTCCGCCATATATCAGGCCAAGGGGACGCCGCCGGAAGAAGCCGAGATCGTCGCCGCGCACCAGGTGAAAGCGAACCTGGTGGGGCACGACTCGCACGGCTGCATCCACATTCCGGAATACTGCGAGCGGATCGACCGGGGGCATATCGTGCCCGGCGCACCGTTCGAGGTGCTGAGCGAGACGCCCACGACCGCCGTGGTTGACGGACACTGGGGGTTTGGGTTCGTTGTGACGGAAAAGGCGACGCGGATGGCCATCGACAAGGCGAAGCAGAGCGGCGTCGCGGCCTTCACCATCCGCCGGCAGAGCCACATCGGGCGGCTGGGTGACTATCCGACGATCTGCGCGCAGGAAGGGATGATCGCCATCCTCACCGCTGACTCCGGCGCGGGACCCAAGGCGGTTGCGCCGTTCGGAGGGCGAGCGCGGCGGTTGGGCACGAACCCGATCTGTATCGGGGTGCCGAGCAACCTGCCGGGGCAGGTGCTGCTGGACATGGCGACTTCCGCCGTTGCCGCGGGCAAGATCGGACTGGCGCGGAACCGGGGCGAGCAGGTGCCGACCGGGTGGATTGTGGACAAAGACGGCAACCCGACGAACGATCCGAACGACTACGCTGCCGGCGGTGCGATTCTTCCGGTGGGGGCGGACCAGGGACACAAGGGCTTTGGCCTTTCATTCATGGTGGAGATGTTCTCCGGACTATTGACGGGGTTGGGATTTGGGATTGACCCGCAGGCGCGGCACAATGACGGCTGCTTCCTGGCGGTGTTCGACGTGTCGAAGTTCCGGCCTCTGGAGGACTTCAAGCAGGAGATGACGGAGTTCGCCGAGTTCGTCAAAACGTCGCCGCCGGCCCACGGGTTCAGCGAGGTGTTTTATCCCGGGGAGATCGAATACCGAACAGAGTTGGAACGCCGGGAGAACGGCATCTTCATCGAGGATGAGACCTGGCGGCAGATCACCGAGTTGATGGAAGAGGTTGGGGTCGCGGAGGCGGTGGGCCAACCCTGACGGACGAGCGAGCCCACATAGGTCCGGGTCGGGGAGGGAGGTAAGCCATGCTTCTCTCCGACTTAGGAGTGCCGTCAAACCTGGCGGTGTGGTTGGCCGCGCTGCTACTGGGGCTGTCGCTTTTCATTGGCCTGCTGGGCGGTCTGATAGGGTTATCGCTGGGGACCATGCGGCTGCCGGCGATGCTGATGCTGGGAGTGCCGCTGCCGATGGCGGCGAGTGCGAATATCTTCGTGAGCAGCGTGGTGGGCGTTACGGGGAGCTACCGTCATTTCAGGGACGGGCGGGTGAAGTTGCGGCTGGTTGCCATCATCGGTATCCCGGCGTTTGTTGCCGGGTTCCTGGGTGGCTATTTCAGCAATCAGGCGCCGGTCAACCTGCTAATCGGGGCAGCCGGTGTCCTCATTCTCTGGCAAGGTATAGAGTTGGCTCTGTTGGCTTACCGCCGGCGACGCGACTCACGTTCCGACCAGCCGTCCGAGGACCAGTTGGACGGTTCGGTCGGCCAATTCACTGTTGCCCGGACCATTGGCGGCGCGGGCGCGAGCTTTGGGGTTGGGCTATTGGCGGGAGCAATCGGCCTGGTGCTGGGCAGCGTCCGCCTCCCGCTGATAATCCGCATGCTGCGGGTGGATCCCAGGATCGCTGCCGGCAGCAACCTGTTCATCGGGATGGCTATGGGTGCTCTCGGATGGTTGGGTCATGTGCTGCATACCCGTCCGGATTTGCCGCTTTTGGCGATACTGTTGGCTCCGGCCATCGTGGGTAGCTATTTCGGCGCCAAATTCACGGGTCGGATCAGCGTCAATCTGCTGCTCGTGGTCATGGGCACGCTGCTAACCGCATCCGGTTGCATGATGCTGTGGCGGGCGGCAAGCGCGCTGTTCTAACGTACAAGATGGATGAGCTAAACGCGAGCCCTGACCTTGACCACCATCCTTCGTTAGGACGCAGGTTGGCCGAGGTGGCTTGGGCTTTTCTGCCGCTGGGTTGGATAGCGTTCGGCGGGCCGCAGGCCCATATCGCGCTGCTGCAGGAGCGTTTCGTGACACGGCGCCGCTGGCTGGACGAACAGCGTTTCGTCGAACTGCTGGGCCTGGGTCAGGGATTGCCCGGCCCTACTTCGACCCAAATGGTGGTGGCCGTCGGCACCGCCCGGGCCGGGCCGCTGGGCGGTTTGCTGGCCTTTCTGCTATTCCTGTACCCGGCGGCGACGATCATGGCTCTGGCTGGGCTGGGCGTTGCTACGTTCCTGGACGAAGGGGAACGCCCGTTGTGGCTTGACGGGGTGCAGCCGGCGACGGTTGCGCTGGTGGCGGTGGCGGCCTGGAGGCTGGGCGTGGCGGTGGTCAACACGCGGCTGACCATGGGCTTGATGCTTTTCGGGGCAGTCGTAACCATCCTGGTGCGCCAACCCTGGGCCTTTCCGGCTGCCCTAGCCCTGGGCGGGTTAGTAACAGCGGTGGCGCTGCGGTCTCGACGACACGATGCCATCGACCCGGCGGGCAGCATTCCTCTGGACAACCTGGGAATCTCCCGGGTTATCGGTGGCCTGCTGCTGGTGCTGTTCTTCGGATTGCTGGGCGCGCTGATCCTGGCGCGGTTGACGCTGGACTGGTCGTGGTTGCAAATCCTGGAGTCCTTCTACCGTACCGGATCGCTGATTTTTGGCGGCGGGCAGGTGGTATTGCCCATGCTGAGCGCCGAGGTGGTGGAACCCGGCTGGGTGACGCAACAGGAGTTCCTGGATGGGTTGGCGTTGATGCTGGCACTGCCCGGCCCCCTGTTCAGCTTCAGCGCGTACCTGGGAGCAGTAGCCGGCGGCGTTCCCGGGTTGATGCTGGCCTTTGTGGGCCTCTTTCTGCCGGGAGTGTTGATTATCTTCGGGGTGCTGCCCTTCTGGGAGCAGGTAAGGCGCTATCCCTGGGTGAGGATAGCGCTGACGGGGGTCAATGCCACCGCGATCGGCCTGGTGGTGGGCGTGGTGTTCCTGCTGTGGGAGCGGGCCGAACCGAGCGCCGCGGGTGCCGTAATTGCCCTGCTGGCCTTCGGGTCGGTGATGTTCTTCAGGGTGCCGGCGCCGCTGGTGATAATCGGCACCGGGGTGCTGGGCTGGATTTTCGGTTGGGCGGGGCTGTCGTAAAACCCGTTCTTTGAGGCCGGAGCACTCGGATCACGGCGCATTGGCAACCGCTCCCCAGCGATCACCAATAAAAACGGGTTCGACCCCGGTGAGCCGAACCCGTTGGTCGTCTATGCGCCAGTATCGGCGTTTCGCCTAGCTAACCCCGATTGTGGGTCTTGGTCTCGGCCCATGCGACGATGTGGGGAATGGCCGCGTCAACGTCACGCTGGTCGACGGCGCGAGCGGTGGATTCAGCTTCGCACCCCAGCAGCATGATGGGCAAGCGGTTCTGGATTTTATCGAGGGTCCAGGCCAGGGGGTCGCCCTCGGCGGTGAAGTCGAGCTCCAAGCGGACGTTCTTGTCGATGGTCTTATTGCGATAGTGGTAGTGGGGGCCGATGCGGAAGCAGTCAAACCGCAGGAGTTCCTTGTCGTCGCCCTCGATGTCGTTTCCGTACACGTGTATGCAGATGCCCTCATCGCTCATCGCGCCCACGTCGGTGCGGTACACCAAACCAAAGGTAACTGCGCCGGCCGAGATCAGTTCCTCGCCGCCCCCGGTGGATCCTCCCATTTGCGCGTGCATTGCCTGTTGCGTCATAGATCCGTCCTCCCTTTACCGAACCGGCGCGAGTCTGCAACTGGCGTCGATCCGTTGATTTATCGCGATTATACAATGCTCAACAGTCGTCGAAAACCCGGCGTACTGAGACAACAATGCGACGAATCAGCCCGCTGGATCGCCTTCCGCGCGCAATTTCACCAACAGGGGGATGGAGCGTATCTTGCGCTCGTCGAGGTCTTCCCAGTAGATGCCCCGGGGTCGGGGGAGATCGCCTGAACCTTGATCGCACCGGATAACCTCATCGACGGTGATTAAGATGTCCAGTGGTACGTCGTGCTGTGTCCAGGGGAGATCCTCATCGAGCACCTGCATGGGATGGACGGTACTGATTACGGGAGTTTGCGGCGTGAGGACACCGGCGGCAGCGGCCAGACCGTACTCCAGGTCGGCGAACCCGCCGCCTTTGCCGATGCGCACGCCCTGGCGGTTTACCGCGACCGAGCCCGAAACTACCAGATCGACCGGCTTCATCTCAGAGACGTACACCGGCCGGCCGACCCTGAATGCGCCGGATATAGTGGATGCCTTTTTGGGGTCCACCTCCGGGCGGGTGGGATCAAGTTCGATGAAAACCCGCTCGTCTTTGAGGCGGGGCACGGCCATGTAGAGCAGCTTACCCTGTTCCAACGCGAGTTGGCGAAGAGGACGCTGAGGCTGGTCAGGGTTGCTCTTGACGGCGCGGGCGGCCTGCCATTCAGGCAGTTCGGTCACCTGCAGGGCAGCGTCGTCGCACCCTATGAAGTGGGGGATCTTGTCGTGGACGGACCTGCCGCGGACGACACGGGCGGTTTCCAGCGCCGTCCAGACTTCTTCGCGTATTGCCCATTTATCGCGCATAGTTCCTCAGATCCGAGACAACAATCCCCGAGCGGCGCTTTCAACCGCTGGGGCGTCCGGTCCACCCAGCAAAGCCGCCTGGATAATCACGATTATGATCCACGGGATGAAGCCGATGACCGCAGACAGGAGGACCGCTCCGATGGCCCGACCGGTGGACTCGAAGTCCAAAGCCTGGCGTACTGCGACGGTCATGGCCGCGACCGTCCAGCAGAAACCAATCACGGGGAAGAGATTGCCAATTGCCGGTATGAACGACAATACGGACAGAACACCGGGGGTATAGGCGAATCCCATGACACGGCCCAATTCTCCCCAACTGGTTTCCGTGTCCCCAGTCCTCAACATTCTTCCGCCCACCCAGTACATCACGGTTACCCAAAGTGCCCACCGGATGATGCCGAAAACTAGGCCGCCGATAATTCCCAGTACAATTCCGAGCACAGCGGAGCCCTGCATTAATCCACCGACGACTCCGCCGATGACTCCGCACAGAGTTACGATCAGGACGACGACCACGGCCTGGCCGAGCGCACCCTGGTCCTGTTCGATTTCCTCGTAGGTGTGGCGGTTGAAAAACGCCGCGCCGATCATTCTTTGAATCATGATTTCACCTCAGTGGCCGGTTAGGTGTTAGGAATGGAGTCGCCACGTTGGACTGGCAAACATTATAGTCAACCGGAGCCTGGGGCCACCAATAGAGAAATGACACGATTCGACCAGTTTTCTTTACATTCCAGAGGCGCCCGCTTACGATAAATAACGATTCCTCATCCGCAACAAAAGGAAGCCTTTTAGCATCACCGTGCCTGAATCGAACTTGTCGACAGAACCGGACATTACTGAAAATCTGGGCAGCCTCGAAGCTAACCTGGAGAGCCGCCGGGCCAAACTGGACCGCATGCGGCAGCGGGGCGTAGACCCGTATCCACCGCGGTTCGGGAGGAGTTGCACCACTGCCGCGGCGATAGAGTCTTTCGAGACGGCGGAATCCGCGGGTGAATCGGAGCAGGTCTCGAACCTGAGCGTGGCAGGGCGGATCGTGTCCATGCGGGTGATGGGGCGCGCCGCGTTTCTCGACCTTCGGGACTCTTCGGGCGTGCTGCAGGCCATGCTGCGCCGGAACGTGCTGGGCGAGGAGTATGGGTTGCTGCAGGACCTGGACCTCGGGGATTTTCTGGGCGTAACCGGCGCCATGATGCGGACGCGGACGGGGCAAGCGACGATTGAGGCGCAGTCGCTCACCGTGCTGGCGAAAGGGATGCGTCCCCTTCCTGAGAAGTGGCACGGGCTAAGGGACGTGGAGACCCGTTACCGTCAGCGATACCTGGACCTGATCGCGAATCCTGAAGTCGCCGATACCTTTGTCCAGAGGAGCCGCATCATCGGTGGAATCCGGCGGTTCCTGGATGGTCGGGGGTTTGTTGAGGTGGATACGCCGATCCTGGTACCCATTCCGGCGGGGGCACACGCACGGCCATTCGTCACGCATCACAACGCGCTGGATGAGCAGCTTTATCTTCGTATCGCCACCGAGCTGTATCTGAAGCGCCTGATCGTGGGCGGGCTGGACAAGGTATACGAAATCGGGCGGGTGTTCCGCAACGAGGGCATCGACCAGGACCACAACCCTGAGTTCACGCTGCTGGAATCATACGAGGCTTACGCAGATTACAACGCCGTCATGAAAATGGTGGAATCGTTGGTGTCGTCATTGGCGCGGGACGTCCACGGTTCGATGAAAGTGGCGATGGGTGACGAGGTGATCGATTTCACGCCACCGTGGCCGCGCTTGTCATTGCGCGAGGAATTGCAGAAGCGGAGCGGCATAGACATCGAAGACTATCCCGACTCGGAATCCCTCACGGGCGTGTGCTTGGACCTGGGGTTGCAGCCGGGTCCCCGGGAAGCTCGAGGACGCCTGATCGACAAGATGTTGTCGGTGTACGTCGAGCCGCACTTGGTGCAACCGTCGTTCCTGATGGATTACCCGGAGGACATGTCGCCACTGGCCAAGGGGCACCCCGACAAGCCGGGCTACGTGGAACGCTTCGAGGCGTTCGCCGCGGGCATGGAGATTGCCAATTCGTACACCGAGTTGAATGATCCAGAGGTGCAGCGGGCGCGGTTCGCCACGCAGGAACACCACCGAGACGCGTACGGCGACGAGGAGGCGGACCGGACGGATCTGGATTTCCTGACCGCGCTGGAATACGGGATGCCGCCCACGGGCGGGTTGGGCATCGGCATTGACCGGTTGGTGATGCTGCTGACCGGGCAGAGCACGATTCGGGATGTGCTACTATTTCCGCAGATGCGCTCTATTTCGGGTGCGGACTCCATCCCCGGAACGCCGGACGATGGCGACGAGTGACGCCCATGACGACTATCACCCTGGACAACACGCCTGATCCGGTTTTGGACGAACCGGCAGCGCCGATTGCCAACCCGGAAGATGTCGGTCTGTTCCCGGTCAGACTCCGCCTACCGGAATCAGTGATAGTCGCCGGCCCTGACGCCTGCGAAGATTGGTTTTGGGAGGTCTGCTTGGCCAACCAGGACCACCCTTGGCGAATGGAGCTGACTTCCGACGGAGTCCTTGAAATAATGGCACCCACCTACGCTCCTTCCGACGAACACGAAGGTGAGTCCTTTGGCGAATTGCGTCAATGGAATATCAATCATGGTCGTCCCGGCACTGCCACCGGTTCCAGTAGCGCCTACCGGTTGGCGAACGGAGCAGTGCGGTGCCCCGATGCTGCATGGAGCCCGCGGGCAAAAGTCCTGCCACCTCCTCACGAAACGCCCCGAGCCCGCCCCTACTGTCCTGATTTCGTAATCGAAGTGCGGTCCACTTCGCAATCGCGCCCATCAGATTTGGTCGAGTTGCTCAACAAAATGCAGGAATATATGGAGAACGGCTCGCGTCTTGGGTGGCTGATAGATCCGATTGAGCGGACGGTACGCGTGTATCGCGCCGGTGTCGATGATCCTGAACTGCTAACGGAACCCGAAACCCTGGTTGGCGAGGAAGTGTTGCCAGGATTTACCTTTGCGGTGCGCGAGCTAATTTTTGATTTGACCTGAGTTTTAATTGCATGCTTTCTATCGAAAAGATACGTACTGAGACTGACGCGGTCCGCGCCGCCCTGGTGCGCAGGGCCGAGGACGACGATTGCCTGGACGACATACTGGCGCTGGACGCGCGCCGGCGGGCTGCCATCACCGAAGGTGACGAATTGCGGTCTCGACGCAACCAGGTTTCGCGGGAGATCGGGCAGGCCCGCTCGCAGGGGGGCTCGCCGTCGGAAACGGTGATCGCGGAGATGCGGGAGGTGGGCCAGAAGATCAGCGCGTTGGAGGATGAGGTACGGGACTTGGAGGTGCGCATCAACAATGCGATGATGGCGCTGCCGAATCTTCCCGACGGTAGCACGCCGGACGGACTCGACGAGACCTGCAACCAAGTGCTGCGACACTGGGGCGAACCTGTGTCGTTGGATTTTGACGCAATGCCGCATTGGGATCTGGCGGAGAGTCTGGGTATCATCGATTTTCAACGGGGCGTAAAGCTATCCGGGAGCCGGTTTTATACGCTGAACGGTTACGGGGCTCGGTTGGAACGGGCTATCATCTCGTGGATGCTGGACCTGCACAGCAGCGAACACGGTTACACCGAGGTGGCTTTGCCCATCCTGGTGCGGCGGGAAATCATGGAGGGTTCCGGCAACCTGCCGTTGTTCGCCGACAACCTGTATCACGACGAAGAGGACGACCTCTGGCTGATTCCCACCGCGGAGGTGCCGGTTACGAACCTGCACCGGGATGAGATTCTGTCGGCGGAGGATCTGCCCCTCAATTACGTGGCGCATACGCCTTGTTTCCGGCGGGAGAAGGCGGCGGCGGGTCGTGACACCCGGGGCATCAAACGGGTGCATCAGTTCAACAAGGTTGAGATGTACAAGTTTGTTGAGCCGGACACGTCGTTCGATGAGTTAGAAAAGTTGCTGGGCAATGCTGAAACGGTGTGTCAGCGACTTGGGCTGCCGTACCGCATCTTGCAGCTATGCGCGGGCGATATCTCGTTCCCTTCGGCGAAATCGTACGACGTTGAGGTGTGGGCTGCCGGATCGCAGGAATGGTTGGAAGTCTCGTCGTGCTCCAACTGCACGGACTTCCAGGCAAGGCGGGCGAACATCCGGTACCGGCCCGGGGTGGGCGAGCGACCACGTTTCGTGCATACGCTGAATGGGTCGGGGCTGGCGTTGCCGCGGGTCATCATCGCCATCCTGGAGAACTACCAGCAACCGGACGGGTCGGTGGTGATACCCGAGGTACTGCGCCCATACACGGGTTTCGACCGCATCCCCGCTTGAGAAATCAAGGGCAACCCCCTCCCCAGGATCGTGTTTCGCTGGGAAGTATCCCAGCGCGCCAACTGGGGCAGCATTTCCTGGTTTTCAGTGTCAGTTCCCTATTGATGCTGGCGGTGAGAGTCTATAATGGCGTCGTGATGGGCGGCGATCCTACTTGGCATCAGGTGGTTGACCTAGTAGGTGAGAAAGGCGGATCCACCATGGCGGCCTGCTTGGGTCTCAGCGCTATCAGCGTCGAGGGAGTAAACATGGTACTCGCGGAATTGTTCAGACGAAAAAGGCGAGAAGAGGACATCGCAGAAGGTGAGGCGCGTGGGGTAACCGAAGGACAATCCCACATGCACCGCCTGTGGACGGAGTGGCTCCACCGCAAAGAGGCAGCGGAATCCGAGGGTGTTCCATTCGATGAATCCCCGCCTCGACCGGAAACCCTCAACGGGAGGGAGTTGTGATGGCCGGCATCTGGCCCGGCGACATCCGTTGCGTCGCTCTGATCACTTTTGATGTGGACGGTGTTTCGTCGTGGCTGCGGCGAAACCCCGACTTCATCAATTATCCCAGCCTGCTGTCGATGGCCGAGTATGGGCCTAGCGTTGCCACGCCTCGCATCCTGGACATGCTGGACGCGCAGGGCATCAAGGCGAGCTTCTACATTCCGGGCCAAGTGGCAGAGACACATACGGACCTGGTGCGCGAGATTGCCGGGCGCGATCACGAAGTTGCGCACCACGGCTACCTGCACGAGCCGCCGGCAACCATGTCCGCCGAAGAGGAAGAAGAAGTCCTGATCAAGGGCATCGAGATATTGGGCGAGTTGACCGGAGAGGCGCCGATGGGTTACCGCTCACCGAGTTGGGAACTAAGTCCCGTGTCGCTGGATTTGCTGGCCAAGCACAATTTCCGGTACGACAGCAGCCTGATGGGGGATGACGCTCCGTACTTCGTGGAGGGCGGAGATCCGCCGCACCCGATAGTGGAGTTGCCGATACATTGGCTGCTGGACGACGCGCCTCACTTTGCCTACGCGCCATCAGCGAACCGGTTGGGGCCGATGCGCAACCCCGACGAGGTTTTCGACAGTTGGGCGGCCGAGTTTCGCGGCATCTACAGATATGGCCGGTGTTTCAACCTGACGATGCACCCGCAGTACATCGGGCGGCCCGGCCGTCTGCTGATGCTGGAGCGGCTGATTGAGTACATCAAGACCTTCCCCGGCGTGGAGTTCATGCGGGCTGTGGATGTGGCTGAAATGTGGGAGAAGGGAGCTTAGTATCATGCCAGGAGTACACGACCGGGGAGGCTGGCCCGACGACACTCCGATTGACCGCTTCGAGCACGAGTACAGCGACTGGGAGCGGCGGGTTGACGCGGTGCATCAGGTGTTGGGCGCGCAGGGAATCCGCACCACGGATGAGATGCGGCGGGCGATAGAGAGTCTGTCGCTGGAGCAGTACGAGTCCCTGTCGTACTACGAAAAATGGACGGCGGCGTTGGAGATTTTGCTAATTGAGAAGGGAATCCTCACCGCCGATGAGATCGACGCCAAGGCGGCGGAACTGAGGGAGCAGGGCTTGTGACGACCACCTCCTCCGAGCCGATCCTGTTTGCAGACGGCACGGCCGTTCGGGTGCGAGTCGGATCGCCGGCGCACCATTTTCGGACACCGGCTTACATACAGGGGCACGTAGGCGTGGTAGATGGGCTGTGCGGAGTGTATCCGAACCCCGAGTCGTTGGCGCACGGGGGCGACGGGTTGCCTCGGCAGCCCCTCTATCGCATCCGTTTGCGCCAGACCGACCTTTGGCCGGAATACTTCGGGAACGCTGCGGACACGTTGCTGGTGGACGTTTATCAGCACTGGCTGGAAGCCGCGTGATCGGCACAAGCTTTGAGAGGTAACTGAGGGATGGAGCGACCGATAATTCAGCCCGTTGGCACCCCTGCAGAGGAATTGGATACCCCGGCATTGGTGGTTGACCTGGGGGTGATGGAGCAGAACATCGCGGTCCTGCACGACGCGGTTGGCGGCTCTGCAGACGGTCAAGTCAAAGTACGCCCGCATGTCTCATGTCATGGTTGCCCTGAAATAGCCCAGATCCAGATGGCGGCCGAAAACAGCGCCGGGGGCGTGGCGGTCAGTTCGCTTGGGGAAGCCGAGGCATTTGCCGGCGGCGAAGACGATACTCTCGCGATTGAGGAAATATTGATAGCGGGCCGGGTGGTCACCGCTGCCAAGATTCGCCGACTGGTCGAGTTGGCCGGACGGATTACTTTGAGGGTGGCCGTGGACAACCCGCGCAACGTCGGGGATCTCTCCGAGGCGGCACAGGCTGCCGGCGTTACCCTCGGGGTATTGGTGGACATAGACGCCGGCTACGGGTTTGGCGGTGTTGCGCCCGGGCGTGATGCGGTTGAGTTGGCACGAAAAGTTGCGGAGGCTCCGGGCTTGGCGTTCGAGGGGATCATGGCCTACGAAGGTTCGTTGACGATGACCGACCGGGACGAGTTGGCTGCCGAAACGCGCCGTCGTTTGCAACCGATCCTGGACACGCGGAGCGACCTGGAGCAGGCCGGTATTGAAGTTGCGACGGTGAGCGCGGGCAGTACCTACAGCTACGATGTAGTCTCGCAGATGTCGGGGGTTACCGAGATTCAGGCCGGGGTGTATCCACTGATGGACGTGGAGACGCTGCGAATTCGGCCGGAATTTCAACCAGCGGCCAAGATTCTGGCCACGGTGATCAGCCATCCGGTTACGTACCGGGCAGTGGTGGACGCTGGTCACAAGACCACCGGGCCTGATTTCGGCGTGCCCGTTCTGGAGGCACTCCCCGGCGCGGTCGCGACCAGGTTCAGCGCAGAGCACGGAATCCTGGACCTGGATGGGCCGGCCACGGAGCAGTTGATGCCCAACGACAAAGTCCACCTGGTTCCGTACAACCTGGCACTGTGCGTAAACCAGTACGACTACATCCGAGCGGTCAGGGATGGCAAGCTGGTGGGGTATTGGCGCGTGGCAGGCCGTGGGCAACTGGCGTAGAGTTTCCAGGTAGCGAATTCTCGGTCAGCTTTCACGGAAAGATTCACTCGGATATGCGGGAACCCCGGAGGTACGTCTATGGCGCAAGCGAATGAACCACAACCCGGCACCCCGATCGCTCAGTTGGATACTCCATGCCTGATCCTGGACATGGACGCGCTGGATCACAACATGGACGTGATAGCCGACTACTACGGAGATCGGCACAGCAAGCTGCGTGGACACAGCAAGAACCACAAGAGCCCGGCACTGGCCCTGCGGCAGATCCAGCGGGGTGGCACGATCGGCGGGGTTTGCGCGGCCAAGGTCGCCGAGGCTGAGGTGATGGTGCAAGGCGGAGTGGGCAGCGTATTCGTGACCAGCGAGGTGGTTGCGCCAGCGAAGATCGCCCGGTTATGCGAGTTGGCGCACCAAGCCGAGATCCTGGTGGCCTGCGAAACCGAAGCGAATGCCCGCGACATTTCCGAGGCTGCTTCCGCCCAAGGCGTAGATATTGGTGTGGTCATCGAGCAGGAAACCGGACTGCTGCGTTGCGGTGTGCAGGAAGTGGAACCCGGCGTAGCTCTCGCCAGGGCAATCGATTCACTGCCCGGACTCTCGCTGAAGGGCGTGATGAGTCACCAGATGATGGCCGAAGTCTCCTCGGATCGAGAGGACCGGGCTACCGAGGCACACCGTCTCATCCAACCGGTTCTGGATCTGCGGGAGGCCATGATTGCCGACGGGCTGCCGGTGGAGATCGTATCCACGGGCGAAACCTGGAGCTACGACATTGCGGGGGACATGCCTGAGGTTACTGAAATACAGGGCGGCTCGTACCTAGTGATGGAGACCTCCTACGACTACATGCAGGACTTTCACCTGGCCGGCAAGGTTTTGAGTACCATCATCAGCGTGCCACGGCCGGGAACGGCGATAGGCGACGCGGGGGCCCGCGCGGTGTGCGGCATCAAGGGCTTGCCGCGAGTGGAGGGCCGCCCGGGAGTTGAAGCCGTTGACATGGATGCTGACCGCATCGCGTTCCGGGTGGCGGAGGGCGCTGCACTGGAGGTTGGGGACCAGGTTATCCTGCTTCCCGGTCAGCAGGACGCGATGGTGAGCCGCTGGGATCGTTTCATCGGCATACGCGACGGTGTGGTGGAGGCGGTTTGGGATATTGAGGCGCGGGGCTGCCACAACTAGCGGATTCATTTCCAAGGCAAATGCCCCGGGATACCGGGTTTCGATCCGTGGCCGATCCAATAGGAAATCGGGGGGAGAAGTATGACTGCTACGCATGTTGTTGACCACATCCACGACGAGCCGATGAGCGAGGTCGCCTTGCGATCCGTTGCCATCGAGGCACTGCTGGCGGAGAAGGGGTTGCTGACCGCAGATGAGGTGCAGGAGCAGGTGGAACGGATGGACCGGAGAACGCCGGCCGACGGCGCTCGGGTAGTAGCGAGGGCGTGGGTCGATCCGGATTTCAAAGCTCGGCTGCTGGCAGATTCGCGTTCCGCCTTGGGAGAAATGGGCATCAGAATTCCCGAGGAGACGCCGCATCTGACGGTGGTGGAGAATACGGAGGAGGTGCATCACCTGGTGGTGTGTACGTTGTGTTCCTGCTATCCGAGGATGCTTCTGGGTCGCCCGCCGGACTGGTACAAGAGCTTGGCATATCGTTCGCGGGCGGTGAGCAACCCGAGGGGTGTCATGGCTGAATTTGGCACCGAAGTGGCGACTGACATCCAAGTGGACGTGCTGGATAGCACCGCAGACATGCGGTATTTGGTCCTGCCTCGCCGGCCGGATGGAACGGAGGGCATGACCGAGGACGTACTGGCTCGGCTGGTGACCCGAGACAGCATGATTGGAGTGTCGAACGCATTGGCTCCCTAACCGAGGCTGCGGGACGGCCGGGGTGGCAGAGCAGGCGGATCGCTAGGACGCAAGATTTGCCCGTGCCCGCATTGGGCGGCATGGTGGTTGCAGTGCCCGATGACCATGCGGCCCCGACGCATGAGGTGAAGGCGGGCGGTTGACGACCCGCACTTGGGCGGGTATATCCTTGTGCGGCGTTCGACCGGGTCGGACGCTATACGCATAGCAATCGAGACAAGGCAGGTGTCCCCATGGCCGAATTGAGTCCGGCGACGGTGCTGGAGCAGTTGAAGAAGAACGGAGCGACCCACGTGGTGTGGCTGCCCGATAGCGAAACAAACTTCCTGTACGTGCTGATGAGCGAGGAGGAAAGCCTGGACCTGGTGCCGGTGAGCCGCGAAGGGCATGCTTTCTCCACAGCGGCGGGACTGGCCGCCGGCGGGAAAAAGCCGGTGATCCTGATCCAGAACACGGGCATGATGGAGTCCGGGGACTCGCTGCGTGGCTGGGGCATCGGGATGAACGTGCCGGTGGTGATGATGGTGGGGTACCGGGGGTGGACGCGGCACGGCGTGATCAACGACACGGCGGCGTTCTACACAGAGCGGTTCCTGCACGCTTTCAACATCAACTACTACCTGGTGGAATCGGACGAGGACGCCGACCGGATTTCCATTGCGTTTGAGGAAGCGCAGCGGAACAAGAAGCCCGTGGCCGTGCTGGTTGGCGATGAATACCACGGGTTCAACGTGAGCCGGTAGCGGTTCTTTACAACGACACAAAGGATGGACGGGATTGAATGATGATGGGGGAGGTTGGTTTTTTTCGTTATCCCCCTCACCCTAACCCTCTCCCACCAGGGGAGAGGGGACAACGGGCCCTCCTTATCCCAGTCCTCTCCGGCCAAGGAGACGGGACAATGGGATCTCCCTCCCGCTAATCTTCTCCCGACGAGGGAGAGGGGACGATCTTTAGGAAGTGATTGACATGATGAAGACGGCGGAAATGCTGGAAATCTTCAAGCAGCATCGCGGCGACGCGGTGGTGATACCGGGACGCGGCGGCAAGTTCTGGGTGGAGTTGAGCGACCAACCGGATCGCGATCTGCCGCTGGGAGACCCGGCGATGGGCGGACACGCTTCGTTCGCGTTGGGGTTGGCGCTCGCGATTCCGGACCAGCGGGTGGTGCTTTTTGACTCGGAAGGGGACGTCCTGATGGGGATGGGTGCGCTGCCCACCATCGCGGAGAAAGCGCCGTCCAACCTGTACCACTTCATGCTGGACAACGGGGTTTACGCGACGACGGGCGGCCAGCCGGTGCCGAACGCGGAGCAGATGGAATACGAGGTGGTGGCGCAGGGCTGCGGGTATCCGGCGACCTATGCGATAGACAACCTGGAGGATTTTGCGAGCCAGATTGAGGAGATCCTGGGGCAACCCGGGCCGGTGTTCGTAGCGTTGAAGATTGATCCGGAGATCATCAACGAACCGATCAACGCACGACCGCAGTGGCAACGCAAGACGCGCAACCAGGCAGTGGCGGACATGCAGGCCGAGTTGGGCATCCAGTCTCCGGCATAACAATCATTCTGCAAATCGCAGAAATCGCGCACATCTGCCACGGCAGGCTGGTCGGCGTCTGTGCTAGGTTAGGCGGGAGTTAAACCGTCCAACGGCCGTTGACGCTGAGTCGCGCCGGCCGGACCGCTACGGCAGGAATACTCGTATGACGAGCACAACCACAAATACAACAACCAATCACAGCCTAGTCGGGAACGCGCTGCAACTGCTGGCCGTGGGGTTGGGGCCCTACATTGCCTCGATGTTGCGTCGGGCCGCAGGGAGAGGGCACTACGTCCCGGACGACATGGACACTCTCGGCGACGTCGAGGGCGACGTAGCGATCATGCTGAAAGTGATGTCGACCGGTTGGAACGAGGTCTTTCGCGACTACCTTGGACCGATCGAGAGGAGCCTGGTATCCGAGCTTCGGGAAACCCGAAATCGCTGGGCACACATGGAGTCTTTCGACGACGACGATCTGGACCGGGCGCTTGATTCCATCGGACGTCTACTGATGGGCGTGGGGGCGCGGAACGAGGGAGAGCGGGTGAACCGGGCCAAACATCGTTTGCGGCGGCGGCGGTATGGATCCGCAGATTCCGTCTCCAATCCCATGGCTGACGAGGCAGAACCAGCGGCGCCTACATCGGAGAAACGACATGCGCCGAGTGTTCCGCAAAAAAACGGATCCGAACACCATGAGGCTCCGCCGGCGCCTCCCCAATACGCAACTGAACCGACACCGGTACACATGCCGCCCACGCCCGGAGTGGACAACGGCGAGCACATGGATACCCTGATCGAACGGGGCGTGGCGTGCCGTCAGCAGGGCGACTTCCATCTGGCGATCACGAGCTTCGGAAAAGCCATCAGCATCAACCGAGAGCATGCGATTGCGTGGTATCACCGGGCGCTCACCTGGGGCCACATGGGCGAGTACGAGCGGGCGATCAACGATTTCAACCGGGTTATCTCCCTGGATCGGGAGTTCGCGGACGCCTACAACGGCCGGGGCTACGCGCTATTCTGCCTGGGCGATGATCCCAAAGCGATAGCGGATTTTGAGCAGGCCATGCTGATCGATCCCAATGACGACTTAACCCGGGCCAACCTGGAACGGGCGCAACAGCGGTGGGACGAGCGCCAGATGAGCAGGTGAGGCGGCGGCTGATTTTCCGGCCAGCGGGCTACACCGTCTCGCCAAGGAACTCCCGCATCCGGTCAACGCACCACTCAGGGTAAATCACGTTGACGCCGTGGCCGAGACCGGGCCACGTTACCAGCCGGCTGTTGGGAATTTCGGCGGCCATGAACTCCTGCTGTTCCATGCTGGTGGTCATTGATTCGTCGCCGGTCAGCAGGAGAGTGGGCACCGAGATATCCTTGAGGTGCGGCCCGAAATCGAGGCTGTCCAGATAGCTGTGCAGCGCCTGACCGATTTCCGCCGGCGTTTTGTCCATCTCTTCGACGTACCAGTCCTTGAGGCCCTCGGCGGCGTGTCGCATGTCGAGGCGGAAGTTGATGGTGGCGGCGGACCAGGCGCCGATGCCGCCCTGTTCCATGGTGGCGAGCCAACTGCCGCCTGGGGTTGCGCTCTCGCGACGGGTAAGGCGGCATGGCGAGTTGCATAGCACGAGGGCACGACAGCGGTCGGGGTGATCGTGGGCGAACTGCATGCCCATGATGCCCCCGAATGACTCGCCGACGTACACGACCTTTTCGGCTCCGGCGTCGTCGAGGATGGCGAGCAGGTCACCCATGAGGGTGTCCAACGTCGGCTCGTAGCGGTTGGGGTCGATGGTGGACAAGCCCATGCCGCGCATGTCGGGCCGGATCACGCGGTACTCGCGGCCGAGCAGGGGAGGCCAGTTGTACCAGAAGTTGCCGTTGCGCGAAAACCCGTGCTGCAGCACGATGGCGTCGGGCGAATCGCGCCACGGGTCGGTGAAATCGTCGAGATAGTAGTGCAGTTGGGCGTCGCCGCGCTGGATGGTGGGCATGGCCGGCCTCCCGGATTGCGGTTTGGGCTGGTATAGCATACCCTTGCGACGGCGGCAATCCGCGTGCGAATGCATCCAGGGCCATTCCAAAGTTACGTGATCTTCTGGCATCCGCTCGTCCTGAGCCTGTCGAAGGACGCGCTCGTGGTTCGACAGGCTCACCATGAGCGGGATGCATGAAGACTTTGAAAAGGACCTGGACTACATCGCAACATGCTATTGAAGGAACCTATCACATGACGTCAACGCTGGGGCCCACTCCGCTGGGGGAATCGACCATACAGGAACGGTTCGACCAATTGTTGAATGAGATCGATGAGGCGGGGCAAAAGCAGGTAGGGTATCCAACCAACCAGGACTTTGACTTCTCCGCAGTGCTGCCATTTCTGAACTACTCGGTGAACAACGTCGGGGACCCGTTTCACCACAGCAACTACCGCAGCAACTCCCACGCATTCGAGCGTGAAGTGATCAACCGGTTCGCGGAGTTGATGAGGATTTCCCCGGATGAGGCTTGGGGTTACGTTACGTCCGGCGGGACGGAAGGGAACATGTACGGGCTGTACCTGGCGCGCGAGATGTATCCCAACGCGATCTTTTACTTCTCCGAGGAAACCCACTACAGCGTGCTGAAGAACGTGCGGCTGCTGAACGCTCGCTACATCATGATCAAGCGGCAGGAGAACGGTGAGATCGATTACGACGACCTCCAGGACATGGTGCGAGTGCATCGGGACGTGCCGGCCGTGATCATGGCTACCATCGGAACGACGATGCGGGGCGCGGTGGACGACATTGTGCGGATCCGGGCCATCCTTGAAGAGCTGGCGGTCACCAACTATTACATCCACGCCGACGCCGCACTGAGCGGGATGATCCTGCCGTTCGTTGAGGACCCGCAGCCGTTTGGGTTTGACGTTGGCATCGACAGCGTGTCGGTGAGCGGGCACAAGTTGATCGGCGCGCCGCTGCCGTGCGGAGTGGTGGTGACCAAGAAAACCCACGTGGAACGGGTCGGAAGGGCTATCGAACTGGTCGGTGTGCAGGACACCACGCTGTCGGGTTCGCGGAGCGCGATTGGGCCCCTAATGATGTGGTATGCGTTGGCTAAATACGGGGACGAGGGGTTCCGCAAGCTGGTGGCCGGGATGCTGGACACAGCCGAATACGCGGTTGGGCAATTCAACGAGCGAGGGATTCCGGCGTGGCGGCACAAGAACTCGGTTACCGTGGTGTTCCCGCGACCGGCGCCGGAGGTGTTTCGGAAGTGGCAGATCGCTCCGGAAGGGAAGATCGCGCACATCATCACCATGCCGCACGTTACTCGCGAAATGATTGATGAACTGGTCGCCGATTGCGCGGCGTAAGGAGCGTTGTCCCATGACCCAACCCGACCTGACTAACCGAATCGTAATCATGGTGGACAACCAGGTAGGCGTGCTTGCCGACATCACGGGCGCGCTGGCCGACGAGGGCATCAACATCGAGAGCCTGAACACGGAGAGCGCGGGCGAACGGGGCGCGATAATCCTCACGGTGGACCGATATGACCACGCGCTGTACGTGCTGAACCAGGCCGGATTCAAGGCCGTGGGAGATGATGCGCTGGTGATCCGCCTGCCCGACCAGCCGGGCGAGTTGGCCGTCGTGGCGGACCGGCTGAGACAGAACGGCGTGAACATCCAGAGCATGCACATCCTGGGCCGGCAGGATGGACACGCGATGGTCGCCCTGACCACCGACGACTCCTCACGAGCCCGGGAGGCGATCGGGAACGACGTGATCGTCTGAACGCAGTTCGAACGACCCGGGCGACCCCCTGACGGAGGAACGGAGATGCCAGCACGAACAGGAGCCGAATACATCGTCGGTCTGCGGGAACGGGCGGCTGAGGTGTACATCGGCGGGGAACGGGTCACGGATGTAACCCTGCACCCCGCGTTCGCCGGCGGGTTGCAGACGGTTGCCGGCCTGCTGGACATGCAGCACCATCCAGCGACGCGGGACGAAATGACCTACACGTCGCCGAGCACGGGTGATCCGGTGGGTCTCTCGTTCATCATGCCCCGGGACGCCGAGGATCTGGCGCGGCGACGGAACATGATGCGAAACTGGGCCAAGTTTTCGTGCGGGATGATGGGGCGCACGCCGGACTTCCTGAACGTGGCGGTAATGTCGATGGCTGCGGCGTCGGACTACTCAGGGATGAACCGACCGGAGTTCAAGGAGAACATCCAAAACTACTACGAATACATCCGCGAGAACGACATCGTGATGACGCACACGCTGGTGAACCTGCAACGGAGCAGGTCCGTGGGCGCGACGCCGTTCGACGACCGAACCGAGGTGGCGCTGTCGGTGGTGAAGGAGACGGACGCTGGAATCGTGGTGCGCGGGGCGCGTGTGCTGGCGACTCTGGGGCCGTTGTCTGACGAGATAGCGGTGTACCCTGCACGGACGCGCAGGGTGCCGGCGGGCGAGGAGGGGAAATACGCGTTCGGGTTCGCCATACCATGCAACACGGACGGGCTCAAGTTCCAGTGCCGGGACAGCGTTGACCTGGGACGCTCTCATTTTGACCATCCGGCGGGCAGCCGTTTTGAGGAGATGGACGCCATCGTGTTCTTTGACGACGTGCTGGTGCCGTGGGAGCGGGTGTTCCTTTACAACGATGTTACGCTATGCAACCAGTGGGGCGAGCGCACGAACCGCAACGCGCACACGGGCCACCAGGTGGTCACCAAGAACGTGGTCAAATGCGAGTTCATGCTGGGCCTGGCGACGCTGATGGTAGACACACTGGGATCGGGAGACCTGCCGGCCACGCAGCATCTCATCGCTGAAATCATCGAGAATCTGGAGATCACCAAGGCGTTGCTGGCGGCGTCAGAAGCGCAAGCGTCGGTGGATGAGTGGGGGATATTCTGCCCCGACTATCGGCCGCTGCTGGTGGCGCGGAAGAAGATGATCGACATGTACCCGCGCATGGCGGAGATACTGCACTTCCTGGGTTCGAGCAGCCTGATGGCGCTGCCGGCGGAGGCGGACCTGAACGGACCGTTGGCCGATAACATCCGGCAGTACATGGACACGGACACGGCGACCGCGGAGGAACGCATACGGTTGTTCCGCCTGGCGTGGGACGTGTCGTGCAGCGCGTTCGGGAGCCGGCAGACGCTGTATGAACGGTATTTCGGAGGCGACGGAGCGCGCAACGCCGCCTTGCTGTACCAGATCTACGACCGCGGCGCGCAGCGAGACATGGTGGAAGAATTCCTGTCGTTGGAGTAGCCGATATGATCACGGTGGCCGAAATAAACATTGCTCCGGTGAAGTCGATGGCGCTGGTACCGCTGGAATCGGTGAACTTGGAACTGGGCGGGATCACCAACGACCGGCGGTTTTACCTGGTGAACAGCTCGGGACGTTTGCTGTCGCGGCGGCAGGTGGGCCGGCTGGCGCAACTGGTCACGTCGTGGGACCCGGAAACGGAGCGACTGCGCATCGAGTTTCCGGACGGCACCGTGCTGGAAGGGCAACCGGAGTTAGACCGACCGGTTTGGACGATAATCTGGGGCCGCCGGGTTCGTGCACGTGCGCTGCAGGGCGACTGGATGCAAGCGATCAGCGAGTTTTGCGGCCAGCCGGCGCTTTTGATGATGTCTGACTTGCCCTGCCAGGTGTTTGACGAGTTTCCGGTTTCGGTGCTTTCGCGCGCATCGGTGGAACGGTTGTCAGGGGAGATGGGGATGTCGGAGGACGAGTGCCTGGCGACCGACCGGTTCCGGCCGACGCTGCTGTTGGACGGCTGCGAGCCGCACGAAGAGGACGGATGGATGAACCGCGCCATGAGCGTTGGAGACGCGGTGGTGCGCATCCTAGCGCCGGACCCGCGCTGCGCCATCGTGGACCAACATCCAGTTACCGGGGAGACGGACGCGGAAGTCGTGCGGTCGATCCTCGGTTATCGCCCCAACGCGTTGGCCGGGTATTTCGGAGTGTATGGAATTGTGGAGAGGCCGGGCGTGGTGCGGGTGGGAGACGCGGTTACCGTGGGGACGGACACGATGCCAGAGCGTTTTGTCGGTTTGCCGGTATGACCGTAAACCCATAGAATGTGAAAAATTACGGGTACGCCGCTGGGCGCTATGTTGACCCGGAGGGATGGCGATCATGCGAATGCCGGGACAGCGCCGGAGCCAGGAACCTGACGAAGTGGGGCAACGGGCCGGCCTGTTCGCCGAGTCCATCCGGGACGGCGACATGGACTTGGCGTGGTCGATGCTGTCCAAGGAAACGCGGGGCATGAGAATGGGGGTGTGGGCGACCCGCCTGAGCATAGACATGCAGGTAGCGTACCGGGCCGCTTACGATTCCAACCATCCGATGCGGGACTCGCTGCTGGACGACTTTCGCACCACGGTGTTGAGGCTCTGGCCTCTGGAAGATCTGTCGGACCTGGCGGCAGCGCCAACGCGTTATGTCGATGATGAGCACGCTTTTGTTTTCCTGCCGTTCGGGGTCACCGATGAAACGGTGGTACAGCGCAGCACCTTGATGTCGGGATTGATGATTCCGATGCTGTACGAAGATGCCCAATGGCAGGTTGACCTGCCGGGTTGGCGATTCCTGGACACGTCGGGCGCGGGCGGCACGGGCAGGAATGGCTAGGAAGCGGGGCCGTACCAGGTCTCGCGGGGTAAGGGAAACGCCTGCCTCGGTTGCGTCTGCCTCTGGCGGTACAGACACCCTGTCGCGGGACGGCGCGTTGGTCGGGAGACGGGACGAGGACGACGGGCGTTGCGCGTTGTGTGAGCGAGAAGTAGATCGATTCACGGTCCATCACCTGGTGCCTCGTGCGCGCGGCGGGAACCACGGGCCGACGGCGCGATTGTGTCCCACGTGCCACCGGCAGGTACACGCGATGTTTTCGGAGACCACGTTGGCGGAGGAGTTGTACAGCGTGGAGTTGTTGCGTGCCAACCCGAGGGTCGCTGCTTTTTTGCGGTGGATACGCAAGCAGCGCGGGGCGGCGTTTCGGGTGAGGCGGGCCCGAGAACGTGTCTAACTCGCGTGATCCGGTCGGCGCGCGTGATCGTAAGAATATGATAGATACGATGGGGCGATGTGGCCCCAGTGTCTGATATTCGCCGGGGAACTTCCAAGCGGGGAATCCAACGCATGACAACGACGACACAGACCGCCGATGTGGTAATCATCGGTGGCGGAGTGATGGGATGCAGCATTGCCTGCAACTTGGCGCTTACTGCGGACAGACACGGATTGCGACGCATAGTTGTATTGGAACGGGATACGCTGGGCAGCGGCTCCACGGGGCGCAGCAGCGGGGCCATCCGCATGCACTATTCCACGGCGGTGAACGCGGAGTTGGCGTGGCGCAGCCTGCATATTTTCCGCAATTTTGACGACATGATCGGCGGCGACTGCGGGTACACCGAGACGGGGTACCTGGTGTTTGCCGGAGCGGACGACCTGGAGACTTTTCGGGGAAACATCGCCACGCAACAATCGGTGGGAGTGATCACCGACATCATCAGCGCGGGGGATGCGGCGGCGTTAGCGCCGGGCTTTGCGGTGGAGGACGCCGCCGCGATTGCATACGAGCCGTACTCGGGACACGCGGATGCGTCCGGGACAGCGTACGCGTACGCGACGCGCGCCCGCGCCGAGGGGGTGTCCATCCGGCTGCAAAATCCCGCGACGGGAATCGAGACCAGCGAGGACGGTAGTCGGGTAACGGCGGTGGTGGCGGCAGACGGCTCGCGGATAGAGACCCGTATCGCGGTTGTGGCGACGGGGCCCTGGTCGGCGAGATTTTTGGCGTCCCACGGCATCGACGCGCCGCTGGTCGCCACTCGGCATGAGGTGCTGCACTTCCGGCGACCGCTGGACTTGGTCCCGCACCACCCTGGTGGCGCGGACATCGGCAACCGGATTTACTTCCGGCCAGAAGGGCAGGAGTTGACGCTGGTAGGCAACGGCAACCACTCGGACGTGGTGGATGACCCCGATGTTTTTGCGCAACGGGCCAGTCCGGCATTTATACAGGACGTATGGCAACGGCTGGCCCGGCGTATCCCGCCGATTGCGGATGCGGAACTTGCGGCGGGATATGCTGGGCTGTACACCAACACTCCCGACTCGCATCCGATCATGGACGGCATAGAGGGGATCGACGGTTTGTACCTATGCACCGGGTTCAGCGGGCACGGGTTCAAGCTGTCGCCGATGGTGGGGGTGTTGATGGCGGAGTTGATCGGGGACGGCAGCGCGACGACGATGGACATTTCGCCGTTGCGGTTCTCGCGGTTCGCGGAGGGCGCGCTAAACACCGCGGGCTACGGGTTCGACGTGCTGGCTTGATGGTTGCGGCTTCTACCAACATTGCGCCGGCGGTCGAGGTAATCGGTCTCAGCAAACATTTCCGACGGGTGAGGGCGGTTGACGACATCAGTCTGACCATTCCGGCTGGGGGAGTGTACGGGTTGCTGGGGCCCAACGGGTCCGGGAAAACGACGCTGCTCTCGATGCTCGCGGGATTTCTGACGCCGACGGCAGGCGCAATTACCCTGCTGGGCGAGTCGGGAACGAGCGGGCTCAAGCAAGCGCGCGGCCGCATGGGGGCCATGATCGAACGGCCGATTTTCTGGCCGTACCTGTCGTGCCGGGACAACCTGAGATGCCTGCAAGGCCTTTACGAGTCCGACGGGAGACATGACGAAATCAACCGGCTGCTGGAGTTGGTCAACCTGGACGGCGACGCGGCGCGAAGGAAGTTTCGAGCGTGCTCCACCGGGATGAAACAACGGCTGGGCATCGCGGCGACGTTGCTGGGCGATCCGGAGTTGCTGATCCTGGACGAGCCGACCAATGGGCTGGACCCGTCCGGGATCATCGAAGTTCGCGAATTGATTCGTTCCCTGGCGTCCGGGACGGACACCGTAGCGGGGCAACCTCGTACAGTGATTTTGGCGAGCCATCTGTTGAACGAAGTGGAGCAGGTTTGCGACCACGTGGGCGTGATGGCACGGGGAAAGTTGCTTTACTCGGGTCCGGTGCAGGGAATATCGAGCAAGTCACAGGTGAGGGTCCGGACCACCAACGATACAAAAGCCCGATCCGTTTTGCGTGAGGCGGGTTGGACGGTTGGCGATAAATCAGACGAAGGTTTGCAGGTCTCCGCGTCCCCAGGCAACGAATGGAAGATCAGCAAGGAGCTTGCAGAACACGAGGTGTACATCGCTGAGTTGGTTCCGTCGGGGGCATCCCTGGAGGAGGGGTTCCTGGAAGTTACGGGAAATGCGGAGAGGAACGATTGATGGCGACCACGGCGATCTACCTCAACCTTTTGCAGTGGGAATGGTTCCGGCTTCGTCAGCGAGTCGGATTCTGGGTGATCGTCGGGATTTTCGCCCTTTTCGTGGCGGGCATCCTGGCAGTGATAGCCATGATCTCCAACCTATCTCCGGATACGCTAGCGATTCCGCCCCGGGGTTTTCCCGCCGCGGTTTCGCGAGGATTGTCCTCACTGGGGCAGTTCTTCGGGATAGTATTGGCGTCTTTTCTGCTGGGGAGTGATTTTTCGTGGGGGACATGGCGGCCTTTGATAGCGAGAGGCGACCCACGACATTGGTCGATATATTCCAAGCTGCTGCTGGGATGCGCAATCCTAATCGTGGTTTGGGTTGTCGCCTGGTGCGTGGCTGCGGCGATGGGGTTGCTGCTTGGCGATGATGAGGGCGGTGTTATTTCGGAGTCTCTGTTTGACGTACCGGACGGATGGGGACGTACCGCTTTACTCTTTTTCGCTGGTTTGCCCGTGGCGATCACGTATATGGCGTTAGGGGCGCTGCTCTGCGTGGCGGGACGCTCATCGACCGTCGGGGTGGGAGTCGGCATAGCGATAGTGGTGGCAGAGTCAGCGGCATATCCGCTGGCCAACGTGATCGTGCGCGGTTTGTACGATTTCGAATTGCAGCCATACACCCGATGGACATTGTGGGGGGTGTCCAACGGACTCACCGGAAGCGACGAATTGGCGGCGGCGTGGTTCCTGCCAGCCATCCTTGCCTACCTGGCGGGGTTCTGCGCGTTGACGCTGCTGATATTCAACCGGCGAGATGTTGACAGCGGCAACGGGTAGCGTCCAGTTCGCTGGACGTTGGGAGTTGGGGAAATTCAGCATACGCGGTTCGGATATAATGGCGGCGACGAACCCGAAACGCGGGTGAGAGGCGGAAAGTGATGGACAACGAACGGTGGGAACCCAAGATCTTCAAGCTGCCGCAGAACCACGGCTGGACGGCCAGACCGGGCAACAAGATAGTCGTGGCGGACCGGGGCGCGCTGCGCTTCGAAATTCCGCAGAGCTGGGTGGTGGCGCCGTCGACCAAGTCGTTGAAACTGCTGGACGGAGAACCCCCCAACGACGACATGAGCCTGGAAGTGTCGGTGTTCTACGCGGGGCAAGGCATGAACGTGGACTGGTCGGGGTTGCCATTGTCGACTTTGATCAAGAATGTTACATCCGACGAGCAGAGAGGCATTTCACAACCGCGGCGGGGCAAGAAACGCAAAACGGACAAGACCAAGACCGGCGCGCCGATGGCCTTAAAGATTGGCGATCTGGAAATGGCCTGGGTGCAGACGGAGTTCATCGACAAAATTGAAAAGCGTCCGGCGTACTCGCGGCAGGCCATCACCAGACATGCGAAACAGTCGATTCACGGCCTGCTGACGCTGAGTTTCTGGCCGGAAGACACGGCGCGGGCCACCGAAGTGTGGAACGAGGTTCTGGGTTCGCTGAAAATGGGCGAGCATTATGAACATCCATTTTTCGGGCCGGACCGATTCCAATGAACCTCTTACGATGATCCTCCGCCGCCACTGGAGCCCCAGGCTCACCGCCACGAATAGCAGTTGCATCATCACTCCAACGCGCCATGGGAATAGACTATCGTGCCGCTGGGCTTTGCCCTCTATGCTAACCAATAGGAATCTGAAATGACATCATCAAATGCGCAAACCGGTGCGGTACCGATCAACGCGGCGCGGCTGAACGACAACCTGGCGGCCCTGGGGCAGATTGGCAACACCGACGAAGGGATGCAGCGGGTAGCATTTTCCAACTTGGACGTGGCGGGCCGCGACTACGTGATGGAGCTGATGCGTCGGGCCGGCATGGCGGTGCGCATCGACGCGGCGGGAAACATCATCGGGCGCGTTGAGGGCAGTGGAGGGTCGCTTCCGGCCATCGCGCTGGGATCACACACCGATACGGTGCCGGCCGGAGGGCAATACGACGGCGCGCTGGGAGTCATCGCGGCCATCGAGGTGGTGCAGGCGCTGAAGGACGCAGGGCAGACCACGATGCACCCGCTGGAAGTGATGGTGTTCACCAACGAGGAGGGCACGAGCTTTCACCGCTGGTTGCTGGGCAGCCGGGCCGTGGCCGGACTGTGGGAGGCGGAGGACTTTGCTGCCGTCGCCGACGACGGGGCTACGCTGGCATCGCGATTGCCGGACATCGGCGGCAGCATTTCGCACATTGAGGAGGCGCGGCGGCGTCCGGACGAGTTGGCCTGCTACCTGGAACTGCATATTGAACAGGGACCGACGATGCACCGGGGCGGGTATCCGATAGGGATCGTCACCGGAATCACAGGGCGTTCGGTGTACCACGTGGACATCGTGGGCGAGGCCAATCACGCGGGTACGACGCCGATGGCGTTGCGCAAGGACGCGATGTCGGCGGCGGCGCAAATCGCGCTGAAGGTCCGCAGCATTGCCGGCGACATGGAGATCTGCCGGGTGGGCACGGTGGGCAGCATGGACGTGCACCCCAACGCGGGCAACGTGATACCGGGTCGGGTGCAGATGGGGATAGAGTTCCGGGACGAAAGGATGGAATCTCTCGCGGCGGCAGAAGTGGAGTTGAGGCGTACCGCCGAGGAGGTGGGCCACGCCGAGAGCGTGGGCATCACGGTTACGGCGCAGAGGAACACGCCGGCGGTGCCGATATCGGGGAACATGCAGCAGTTGGTGACCGACGCGGCCGAGATCGCAGGGTTGGCGCACATCAACCTGCCCAGCGGGGCGGGGCACGACGCCCAGGCAATCGCGTCGATCACGCCGGCGGCGATGATATTCGTGCCGAGCGTGAACGGGATCAGCCACGCGCCGGCGGAGTTCAGCACGCCGGAGGACTGCGCAAACGGGACACAGGTGTTGATGAACGCGCTGCTGCTGGCGGACGGGCGGTAATCGACTGCTATAATCTCGACGATATGGAACTTTCCGGCGACTACAATTTCAACAAGCCTCCGCAGGCAGTGTGGGACGCGCTGATGAATCCCGACGTGCTGGCCGGATGCATCCCGGGTTGCAGGAGCATCGAATCGGACGGGCCGGACCGGTACCGGGCGGTGGCGACGGTGCGCGTGGGGCCGGTGAGCGGGAATTACACGGCCACGGTGGCCCTGTCTAATCTGGATCCGCCGAGCTCGTACACCATGACCATCGAGGGGTCTGGAAACCTAGGTTTCGCCAACGGGACTTCAACGGTTAGGCTGGCACCGTCGGGCGACGGGGGAACCACCGTGCACGTGGAATCGGACACGCAGGTGGGCGGCGCCGTGGCACGGGTGGGCCAGCGCATGATGGGCTCGGTCGCCAAAGGGATGCTGGACCGGTTTTTCGGGTGCCTGGCCGAATCGGTGTAAACTCGATCGTCCTGGTGTTCACCCATCCACCACTGCCGGTGGTGAGCGATGACTGTCGCGCAGAGGTTTCACCCTCACCCTAGCCCTCTCCCATCAACGGAGAGGGTACGATCATAAAGATGCTGAGCCACTGCGAGCCATTGGGCGGTAGGGCTACACCGCGGAGATGGAATATGCCGTTCGTTGATGACTTGAGAGCGAAATACCACGGCCAATGGGAGGCTATGGTGACCCACCCGTTCGTCACCGAGATGGGCGACGGGAGCCTGGACATCAACAAGTTCCGCAACTACTTTCGGCAGGACTACGTGTTCTGCGAGGACCTGGTGAAACTCACGTCCATTGCCATCGCGAAGGCTGCGCCGGACTACGAGGCGGGCAAGATCCTGAACGGGTTCCTGACCAACTTCCTGTCCGCAGAGAATGATCTGTTCCTGAACGGTTTTCACGACTTGGGGGTTACGGCAGTGCAGTACCATACTACCGAAGCGAACCCGGTCACGCAGGCGTTCGGCGACTTCATGGTACGTACGGCATACGAGGGCGATTTTGACGACCTGATCGCGCTTTTCTACGTTACTGAAGGGACGTATCTGGACTGGGCATCGCGGTTGATCAATTCGGGAGCGGAGCCGAACAACGCGGTGTACCAGGGATGGATCGACATTCACAGTCCAGCGGTGCTTGGCGATCTGGTGGAATGGTTTGCGGCGCGATTGAACGCTGCCGGGGAACGGGCCAGCGCTGAAAAACGGGGCAACTTGGAGCGCATTTTCCGGACGACGCTGCGGTACGAGTACCAGTTCTGGGAGGCGAATTACCACGGCCGAGACTGGGAAACGTAAGGGCAAGAGAGCAGCGAAGAGGGGATCATGGCACTATCCAATTCTGATCACGATCAAGAATTACGTCAGAAGGCCCGAAAGCGAGCGCAGGTCAAGCTGTCATTCTTCGGACACCTTGCCATCTACGTGGTCGTCAATATATT
This sequence comes from Dehalococcoidia bacterium, assembly GCA_034423115.1. Lineage (GTDB taxonomy): Bacteria > Chloroflexota > Dehalococcoidia > Lucifugimonadales > UBA3495 > Bin87. The sequence continues at coordinate 32,141 of DAOUJD010000039.1, forward strand.
TCTGCTAGTAGTGAATCTGCTTACAGCGCCAGACGCTCTATGGTTCTACTGGCCGTTGTTGGGATGGGGCGTCGGGCTCGTAGCTCACGGGATTGCCGTGTACGCAGCCCACCTAGGCCAGAACCTCCTGGGTAGGCTTGAGCAGGGCGAGATGGACCGTCTCCGCAAGGCCTCTGGTCCTAGGGAATAATCGGGCGTTCAACTCAAGGGTAGTGTCAGGGCGGTCCCGTGGATGTCGGCGGGACCGCCCTTAGTATTGCCATTGCCGCAGTCGCGTGGCAACCTTGCGCTGAGCGCAACCTGCGCCGGAGGGACAAACTATGACCACGCGACAAGTGCCCAGCAGGGAAGAAGTTCTGGGCTATCTGAAAGACGACGTGAACTGGGGACGCTGGGGGCCCGATGACCAGAAGGGCGCGGTCAACATGGTTGACGACGCCAAACGGCTCCGCGCTGCGGGCCTGGTCAAAAGCGGGCAGGCCATCTCTTTGAGCAGGGAGTTTCCGGTAACGCCGGCTCCCAACAACCCCACGCCAGCGATCCATTATATGCGCAAGGGGCCGCGCGAGCCGGGCGGTGGCATGTCCACCGACTACTACGGCATCTCGTATCACGGCACCGCCACGACCCACCTGGACGCGTTGTGCCACGTGTGGGACCACAACGGGATGTGGAACGGCAAGGACCCCAACGAGATGATCCAGTTCGACGGGGCCAAGTACGGAGCGGTCGACCAGTGGAAGGAAGGCATCATCACTCGCGGAGTGCTGCTGGACGTGCCACGGTATCGCGGTACCGACTACGTTACGCAGGAAACGCCGATCCATGGGTGGGAGTTGCAGGAAGTCTGCGATGCGCAGGGCGTTCAGATGGAACCGGGCGACGCCCTGGTGGTGTATGGCGGACGGGAGAAGTGGAACGCCGACGGAAATCCGCTATGGGGCAGCGACGCTACCCTGCGACCGGGCCTGCATGCATCGTGCCTGAAGTTCATCCGGCAGAGCGATTGCTGCGTGCTGGTGTGGGACATGATGGACCACACACCGAACGGGTACGACCTGCCGTGGTCGGTGCACGGCAGCATTTTCGCCTATGGGATCGGCCTGCTGGACAACGCGCTACTGCAACCGCTGGCCGAGGCTTGCGCGGAGGCCGGGCGGTGGGAGTTCATGCTGACCATCAACCCGTTGCGGGTGGTGGGCGGCACCGGATCGCCGGTGAATCCGGTGGCGATACTGTAATCGACGGCCTCGGGCGGCCAATGCCTACATTGCTAGAGCAAATACAGGCATTGGTTGCCGCCGGTCGATGGGACGCCAGCGGTCACGGGCGCCGTCGCATGAACGCCCGTGTCATCCCCGAGGCCGACTTGCTGCACGGCTTAGCCGAGGCCGTGGTGGTAGAATCGTACCCTGATGATGGAGAGGGGCCCTGCTTGCTGGCGCTTCAATACACGCGCAGGAGGACCCCTATCCACGTGGTATGGGGATTCAAGAATGGGTCGGACCGTATCGCATGGGTCATTACGACCTATTATCCCGATTCGGGCGAATGGGAAACGGATTTTATAACAAGGAGGTCGGTATGAGCCGCCGCGAAATCGAGTGCCTACCTCACATGGTATATCATCGTGGCTACGCTGTGCGGATGGAAACCTACATCCCCGACCCAAACGTTGATCCGCACCCGGTGGTTCCGGTTTTCGAGCTGGACCGGATTGATGATTTCCGCGACGCCATCGACCGGGGCTATCTGGATGTGGCGGCGTCTTACGGTGACTTGTACCGCATGATTCCGCTGGAAATCGCGCCCAACCGAGACGCCAAGCTTAAGGCCACGCGCTACCGTACTCGAATGGAAGACGCCAACGGCTATGTTGTGGAGATGCAAACCGAGTTATCCAGCCCCGGTTCTCCATGGGGGGCCGGCATTCGCCCGCATGACTCGGAACGCATGAATGCAGTCCGCGCCGCCCTGGAAGCCGGCGACTTCGAAACCGCCGCACAGTACGGTAAGGTCTATCGCCTGGACCCTGTGGGCGTTGAGCCACTAGTCAAACCCTGGCGCCCATCTGAGAAAGAAGCGGAACGGAAAGAGAAGCAAGAATTCACCGCCTGACTACGCCGCACTTCGTTTGTCGGAGATGATGCGGCCGTTTTTGATGACGAGTTGCAGGTGGCGCAGATTGTTGATGTCGTCCAGCGGGTTTTCGGAAACGACGATGAGATCGGCGAGTTTTCCGACCTCAACGGTGCCGAGTTGATCACCGACGCCGCACAGCTCGGCGGCGTTGCGGGTGGCGGCCTGGAGAGTCTGCCAGTTGGTGGCGCCGTCGCGCACCCACAGGCCCATTTCCAGCAGGGCGGCGTCCTTGAGTGGACGGATGTCCGAACCTAACGCCATTTTCGCGCCGGAGTCCAGGGCACGCTTGAACCAGTGGGCGTGCTCATCGGCCGCGGCATCGGCGCGACACTGCAAATCGGCGGCGATGTTGCGCTGGGCGAGCCATTGCCTCTCGTAGTCGTTCTGCACCTGGCCTTCGGTGAGGTGGGAAATCGCGAGCGTAGGGACGTACCAGGTAGGTGATTCCGACAGAGTCCCGATGCACTCCTCGTCCATGATGTAGCCGTGCTCGACGGTGTGGGCGCCGAGTCGGAGGGCGGATTTCACGGCATCGGGATTGGCAGCGTGGGCCATGACAGGGAATTCGCGCTGGCGGCAGATGGCGAAGGCTGCGGTCAACTCGTCCTCGAGCAGAAACGAATGCCAGTGGCGATCCCAATCGGGGCCCATGATGCCGCCCGTGAGGTTGAGCTTGATGTGGTCGACACCATTCTTGATCTGCTCGCGGATGGCCTGAACGAACCCGTAGGGCCCGTCGCACTCGAGGGCCTGGCCCGATGTCAAAAAGTGGCCGCCGGTGGTAGTGAGGAAGTGGCCGCAGGCGAATACGCGCGGCCCCGCGACGTCGCCGGAGTCGAAGACGCGCCTCCAAGCCACGTCCATGTAGTGGGCCGCGCCGCCGCACCGGACGCCGGTAACACCGGCTTCGGTGAGGGCCAGGGACAACGCCCGGCCGAAATTGGCGGTCTCTTGCGCCGGCGTGGTGCCGGGCGGCACGGGATATTCGGGATGGATGTGGACGTCCCACAGGCCGGGCAGGAGGTACGCGCCGCGGAGGTCCATTACCTGATCGCTACCACCGCGGGGTGAATGTGCCCCTGTGGTGATTCCCGCGATGCGGTCGTTATCGACAATGACCGTGGCGTCTGCCGTCACGCCCGGGTTGACGGCGTCGATCAAATTGGAGTTGGTGAGGACTAGGGGCATTGGTGGAAACCTCCGATTGGGCCGGCGGGCATGAAACGCGGTGGCACTGCGGCATTATACGCACCGCGCCTTGCGGTATTGAACGCGGCGCAATTTGAGCGAGCGCGTTGCCTGGCGTTCCGGGGCAGTTGAGTCGTGCTCAGTTCGTTTGCCGCAGTTTGGGGCCTATGCTATACTTGGCGACGCAGAAACGAACACGAAAACGAAAGGCAGGATAGCTTATGGTACAAGCCCCGGAGCGCCCGGTTGCGGCCGAACCGAATGCGGCGACGGCTTTGGAACCGATCACTATGAAGTCTCTGCTGGAGGCTGGGGTCCACTTCGGACACCAGACCAGGCGATGGAATCCACGAATGCGCCGCTACATCTTCACGCAGCGGAACGGAATCCACATTATTGACCTGCAGCAGACCATGGGGCTGATCAACGACGCCTACCGGGCGATGGTAGAGCTTTCGGCGAACGGCGGGAAAGTGCTGTTTGTGGGTACCAAGAAGCAGGCCCAGGACGTCATCGCGTCGGAAGCCGAGCGCACCGACCAGTGGTACGTGAACCAACGATGGCTGGGCGGCACGCTGACCAATTTCCAGACCATCAAAGCGCGCATCGACCACATGAAACGGTTGCAGGAGCAGCGCGACACCGGCTACCTGGCCAGGCTCCCCAAGAAGGAAACGGTGCGGCTGACCCACACGCTGGACAAACTGGAAAAGTATTTCACCGGCCTCAGGAACATGGACCGTCTCCCGTCGGCGCTGTTCGTCATTGATATCGGCAAGGAAGACATCTGTATCGCTGAAGCGCGGCGGCTGAACATACCGATATTCGCCATCGTTGACACCGACTGCGATCCCGGAATGGTCACGCACGCGGTGCCAGGCAATGACGACGCGGTCCGTTCGATACGGCTGATCACCGGCCGCATGGCCGCTGCCATCGAAGAAGGTCAAGCCCAGCGCGAGGCGTTGATGACCGTCGATGCCGAACCTACGGATGCCGAAGAGCAATCCCCTGAGGAAGCTGTCCGCTTCGCCCAAACCGTTACGCTGGAAGAGTTGGGCCAGATGATGTCGGCCCGCCCGTTGGAATAACCAGGCTGAACCTCTTCCCAAACCGACGACACCCTGATCACCTTGCAGCCAGGAGGCCCTGACGTTGCCTGCGGTTACTGTTGAACTAATCAAAAACCTCCGGGAGCAGACCGGGGCCGGAATCATCGATTGCAAACAGGCGTTGGAAGATTCCGACGGCGATCTGACGCGCGCAGCGGAAACCCTTCGCCAGAAAGGTTTTGAACAGGCTGCCAAGCGCGCCGACCGCGAGACGTCGCAGGGTCTCATCGAATCCTACATTCACACCGGCGGCAGGGTGGGCGCCATGGTGCAGCTGGGTTGCGAAACGGACTTCGTGGCTCGCACGGACGAGTTCCGCGCCCTGGCGCACGACATCGCCATGCAGGTTGCGGCAATGTCTCCCGTGTACCTCAGCGAAGAGGACGTACCCGAGGATGATGAGCGGCCGGCGGCCCAGGTGTGTTTGCTGCAACAGCCGTTCATCAAGGACGGTTCGCGAACCTTGGCGGACCTGGTACGGGAGACAGCGGCACAGACGGGCGAAAACGTGCGCATCGTCAACTTCTCCAGGCTGGCACTGGGTGAATAGCCTCTCGGGCCCGACGCGGCAACCCTCCCGGGAAAACCGCCAACCGAGGACTCCGACCCACAACCGGTAACAGATATGCCTGCCGGATGCGAGAGCGGCAAATCGATCTACGGGCGAGTCCTCCTTAAGATTAGCGGCGAGTCATTGCAGGGTTCGGGGCCCTCGACGATCAATCCCGAGTCGGTCGCCTACATTGCCGACCAGATAATTGACGCCCAGGCACGCGGGGTTGAGATCGCTGTGGTGGTAGGCGGCGGGAACATTTGGCGAGGCTCCACAGCCGAGCGCGAGGGCATGGACCGTTCTGCCGCCGATTACGCCGGGATGGTGGCAACAATCATCAACGGCTTGGCACTCCAGGACGCGCTGGAACGACGCGGGGTTACGACACGCACTCAATCGGCGCTGCCGATCCAGGCGGTTGCCGAGCCCTACATTCGCAGGCGGGCGATGCGGCACCTGGAAAAGGGGCGGGTGGTCCTGTTCTGCGCCGGGGCGGGCAACCCGTATATGTCGACGGATACCGCATCGGCCCTACGAGCGCTGGAAATCGGAGCCGAGGTGCTCCTGATGGCGAAAAACGGGGTGGACGGCGTATATGATTCAGACCCGCGCACCAATCCGGAAGCAGTACGGTTCGGCAATCTTGAGTATCTGGACGCCGTGAACCGGCGGCTGGAAGTCATGGATTCGACCGCCATGACATTGTGCATGGACAATCAGATGCCGATCATCGTATTTGATATATTCGACAAAGGCGCTATGAGCCGCATCCTGCGGGGCGACGCCGTTGGCACGACCATCGACGACGGCCATCAAAATGGACCAGGAGGGGAGCGAAATGCCTGACCGCAGAGGTAGAGACGACCGCGACAGCCAGCCGGAACGCACGATTGAAGACGTTCTGAACGAAATGGAAAGAAAGATGGGCCAGTCCATCGAAGCAATGCGGCGGGATATAAGCACGCTGCGCACGGGCCGTGCGACTCCCGCCCTGATCGAAGATTTGGCCGTGGACTACTACGGTACTGCCACTCCGCTGAAGCAGATTGCGTCTATTTCCGCTCCTGACGCCAGGGCCATCATGGTGCAGCCGTGGGACCGACAGGCACTACGGGATATCGAGAGAAGCCTGACGCAATCGGACATGGGGTTCAATCCGTCCAACGACGGTAACGTGATTACGGTTCCCATTCCGCCGCTGACGCAAGAGCGCCGTCGGGAGATGGTGAGGCTGCTGAAGCGAAAGGCTGAGGACAGCAAGGTCGCGGTCCGGAATGTGCGCCGGGACGGCGTGGATTCACTGCGGAAGATGGAAAGGGACAAGGCGATATCTCAAGACGAAAGCCGGCGCAGCCAGGACTCCCTGCAGAAAACCACGGATGCCCACATCAAAACGATAGACGAGGTCGCGGCCGGCAAAGAAGCGGAAATCATGGAGGTCTGACTGCGCCGCATCCCCACCACTCGTTTCCCTCCGTCCTTGCCGACGCCAGACCGCAAACTCGACCGCCCCGGCGCTGATGACCGGAGCGAACCGATACCGCAGCATATTGCTATCATAATGGATGGCAATGGCAGGTGGGCGGCGAACCGCAAGCTACCCAGAGAAATGGGGCACCGCCGAGGCGTCGCCAACATTCAGCGCGTGGTGCGAGCGTTGGTGGAGCGTGGCGTTGCAGTGGTGACGCTCTACGCGTTTTCCACCGAAAACTGGCGGCGGCCCACCGCGGAAGTGGACGCGCTGATGTCGATTCTGGCTGAGGAGATCGCGCCACAGACCGAGGAAATGCACCAAGCCGGGGTCCGTATCGTGCACCTGGGAGACCCGACGCCTCTGGATGCAGCGCTGCAAGAGGCAATCGCGCAGGCCGAACAGATCACCCGAAGCAATGAACGGTTCACCCTGAATGTCGCGTTCAACTACGGCGGCCGGGATGAAATACTGCATGCAGTGAGGCGGATGATCGAGGAGGGCGTGGCACCGGACGATATCGACGAGTCCAGATTCAGCAGTTACCTCTACACTGATGGTTGCCCCGATCCGGATTTGATCATCAGGACCGGGGGAGAACAGCGTTTGAGCAACTTTCTGATCTGGCAAGCGGCGTACAGCGAGTACTACCACACTCCGGTCCTTTGGCCTGACCTGGGCGAACAGGAACTGGACGAGGCTTTGGATGCTTATCGCCAACGTCGACGGCGGTTTGGCGCCCTCGATGAACAGCATTCGGGCGACGAGGTCTGAGCCCTTGCTGCTCCACCGGGTGTTGACCGCCCTGGTCGCAGTCCCGATCATCCTGGCGGCCATCTGGTCCGGACCACCGTGGATAACCGCGCTGGCGGTGGCGGCTGCGGTGGTAGGGGTGTGGGAGGGTTACCGATTGTACCCGCTGGCGGCGGCGGAAAATGGATCAGTTGGCGCGCAAGGCCTGCCTACTGCGTTGGGTGGCGTCTGGTCAGCCGCGTTGGTTCTGGCTGGCGAACTGGCCGTAGCGCCACTGGATTTCGCCAAAGCGGTAGTAGCCATCTGTGTAGCCGGATGCGTGGTCGGCGGGCTTTGGATGATCGCGGCGTGGCGGGGAGAACGGCCGGTGGCGGCGGGGGCTTGGTTGTGCCTGACGCCGGTGTACGTCGGCGGAGCGTTGGCCGCCGCAGTCGCGTTGAGAGGCATTGAGCAGGAATTGGCCGGTATTCCGATTACGCCGGTGATAACAGGAACGACCGCCGGACTTTGGTGGCTACTGCTGGCGATCTTGGGCGTATATGCGGCCGACACCGGGGCATACGTTGTGGGGCGGTTGATCGGCAGGCATCGGATGGCTCCAAGCATCAGTCCCGGAAAGACGTGGGAGGGGACCGCTGGCGGCTTGATTGGTGCGGTGATAGTTGTCAGCCTGTTGGGAATCTACACGCCGTTGGATTTACCGGTTTGGCAAGCCGTGGTTACTGGTGTTATTTTAGGCATCGTGGCGCCCACGGGCGACCTGCTGGAATCTAAAATCAAACGTTGGGCCGGCGTCAAAGACTCGGGAGTGATTTTCCCCGGCCACGGGGGAATGCTGGACCGCCTGGACAGCCTGCTGCCATCGTTTATAGTGGTGTATGTGATAGCGGTTGGTTCGGCCGCACTCAACTGAGCGGGATGCTAATTTCATGCGACGCATCGTAGTGCTGGGCTCCACCGGGTCGATTGGCCGGCAAACGCTGGATATAGTCAGGGCGTTTCCGGACGATTTTGACGTGGTAGGGCTGGCTGCGGGCAACAACACCGAGTTGTTATTGGAACAGGTCGCGGAGTTCCATCCCCGGTACATCTGGTGCAACAATCCTCCCTCACCGCTCCCATCCGGGACCGCGATGATGAGCATGGAGGAGATGGCGGTCCTGCCGGAAGTTGACCAGGTGATGGTTGCCCTGATTGGCGCAGTGGGATTGGGCCCCACGATGGACGCCCTGAAGACCGGAAAGCAGGTGGCGCTCTCCAACAAAGAGCCAATCGTCATGGCGGGAGAGACGCTGAAGGCCGCCGAGGCTCAGCATGGCGGAGTGATCCTCCCGGTGGACAGCGAACCCAGCGCGATATGGCAGTGCCTGCAAGGCGAGGACAACCACATCCGGCGCCTGATGATCACGGCCAGCGGTGGCCCGTTCCGCCGCACCCCGTTAGCAGACCTGGAATCGGTGACGCCGGAGCAGGCGCTTCAGCATCCCACCTGGCGTATGGGAGATAAAATCACGATTGACTCCGCAACGCTGATGAACAAGGCTTTTGAAGTTATCGAATCGCACTGGTTGTTCTCGGTGCCGTGGGAAGATATCGCGGTTGTGGTGCATCCGCAGAGCACAATCCACTCGATGGTGGAGTTTGACGACGGGTCGGTGAAAGCGCAATTGGGGCCCCCCAGCATGAGATTGCCGATCCAGTACGCTCTGTTTTATCCACGCCGATTCGCCAACGCGGAGATACCGCGCCTGGACATCGGCGTGCCGTGGTCCTTGGATTTCGAACCATTGGAGGCCGAGCGGTTTCCCTGCTTTGATCTGGCGGTTTCGGCCGGCAAGGCGGGCGGCACCAACCCCGCTGTTTTGAGCGCGGCGGACGAGGTGGCCGTTTCGGCCTTTCTTCAAGGCAAGATCGGGTTCACGGGGATCTACCGATTGGTGGAGCAGGTACTAAGCGAGCACGTTGCTCAGTCCGACCCCGACCTGGACGCGATTGCCGCCGCCGACCGATGGGCGAGCGCGCGGGCATCGGAGATCGCCGGGCTGCCGGCACGATGACCGGACTCTGCTTATGGATAGCATTCTGATCGCCGTGGCATCGTTTATTCCGATGCTGCTTTTGCTGGTGGTGGTGCATGAGTTGGGCCATTTCTGGTCTGCCAAAGCATTCGGGGTCAAGGTGCTGGAGTTTGGGGTGGGATACCCGCCACGGGCTTTCGGGATCTACACCGGGCGGACGCAGACGCTACTGGCAGGAACCACCGTGTGCCTCAACGGCACGTTGGATGGCATCAAGCCGGGTGACGTCATTCGCGTCCTTTCGGGCGAAACCGACCAAGGAAACCTGGTAGCCCGGTACGTGGAAATCCGCCGCGGTGTCGGGGGCTCAAGCGCCAAGGGTGCGCTGGGGCGTTTCGTCGGGTTTGGCGGCAACAACAAGGAAGAAGAACGGCCCGAGCACCCGCAACGCCGCACCCTGGAGGATGTGGAAAGCGACGAATACCTGCGACACGAGGGCAAGGTCCGAGAGGTACACGCGGACCGGATCGTGCTGGCGGACATGCTCTACTCGGTGAACTGGTTGCCGTTGGGCGGGTTCGTCCGGCTGTCCGGCGAGAATAACCCGGCGGCCCCGCAGAGTCTGGCGCGACGGGGCGTAGGTCAGCGCGCCATCGTGCTGGCAGCGGGATCGGCGATGAACGCACTGTTCCCCATCGTAGCGTTCGCGATCATGGCAATGGTGCCGCACACGGAACTGATCGGCGGGACGGCGCAGATCACAGCGGTGGCTCCCGGCTCGCCGGCGGCTGAGGCGGGACTAATGCCGGGCGACAAAGTTCTGTCAATCAGCGAACGGGCCCTTGACCAACCGGAACGCCTGCCGCAAGAGGTGAGACTGGGCGCCGGGTCGGAAATGACGTGGGTAATTGAGCGCAACGGGCAACGCCGCGTCGCACAAGTGACCCCTCGAGTGGATCCGCCAGCAGGTCAAGGCGCGGTGGGCATAGGATACGAGATCGTAGATCAACGGGCCGAGCGGCGCACCGAACCGCCGTGGGTCGCGCTACGCCTGGGCGTCACCGATACCTGGGATATGCTGACGCTCATCGGCCGGGAAGTGCGCGGTTGGTTTGGCGGCGGGCGAGGGCCGGAATTCAGCGGACCCATCGGAATCGCGCAAATCACCGGGGAAGTGACCCAGCGGGGAGGGTTCCACGGCTGGATGGTGGTGGCGATCCTGTTGAGCATCAACCTGGCGGTATTGAACATCCTGCCGATCCCCATGTTGGACGGCGGGCGCTTGCTGTTCGTTGCTATCGAGTGGGTGCGCGGCGGGAAGCGCGTGCCGTCTGAGAAGGAGGGACTGGTGCACCTGATTGGTTTCGTGGCGATGATTGCTTTGGTGATCGCCATATCGGCGAACGACATCATCCGCCTGGTACGGGGAATCAGCCCGTTGGGGTGATGGGCTGTTGGGCATCACACGTACCCTATGATCGCCCTACCTAGCCGCTGGCAATGCAGTTATAATGACACGCGCTAATCCCGAACTAACGAGTATCAAAGTACACGCGAGGACGTAATCATGGTCGCTACCACCTACTCGTGCATTGAAGTCGAAACGGTCGCCCGCAACACGATGATGGGCCGCAACGAGGTTGAGACGCACATCGGCGTAATCACGTTGAACCGCCCGGAGGTGTTGAACGCGTTGAACCTGCAACTGGTCCGCGAACTGGACCAGGCGATATCGGATTACGAGGCCGACGACAGCGTGGGCGCGGTGATCATCACCGGGGCCGGCGAGCGGGCGTTTTCGGCAGGCGCCGACATCCATGAGAACCGCGAATTGTCGGATGAAGAACGGGCGGCCGGCCAGGCCGAGCGCTCTGAATATACCTGGCACCTGCACACCAGCAGCAAGCCGGTGATCGGGGCGGTCAATGGACTGTGCTACGGCGGCGGGACTGTGCTGGCGACCAGCCTGGATTTCTTGGTGGGCTGCGAAAAGACCAGTTTCCGGTTCCTGGCAGTGAACTACGGGCAGATGAACGCCACTTGGAGTCTTCCGCAGTTGGTGGGCATCAACCGAGCCAAGGAACTGCTGTTGAGCGGGCGCGAGGTGTTCGCTGATGAGGCCTACCACATCGGCCTGATCAATCACCTGGTGCCATCCGAAGAGCTGATGGATCGCACGCTGGATATTGCGGCCGGAATCGCCCGCAACCGGGTGCAGGGATTGGCGAACATCAAGCAGTTGCTCCATGAACACTCAGGACTGCCGATTGAAGAGCAGTACCGCAATGAAATCGAAGGACGCACCGACCGGTTCAAGGGGCTGTCGGTGGAAGAAGGGTTCTCGGACTTCCTGGCGAGGAAGGGCCGGAAAACTCGGGGCGAGTAATGCCCGATCCTGAACAACTGCCTTCTGTGCCGCCGTTGGGACGCCGTTCCGACGGCGTTATCTTGGCGCCCGATGGCTCCGAGGTCAGGCTACTCCTAACGTATGAGCACGCGGCGACGCGCTGCAGCATGGTGGAGGTAAGTATCGGCCCGGGCGCGGTCAGCCGGGCGGTGCGTCACCGAACGGTCGAAGAGGCCTGGTACGTGATAGAAGGCGCGGGCGATGTCTGGCGGTGCCCGCCCGGGGAATCCATCGAGAGGACGGCACCGGTAGCAGTGTCCGCTGGGGACTCACTGAGCATACCTACCGGGTGGGGTTTTCAGTTTCGCGCCGGGGAAGAGGTTGGTTTGCGCTTCATATGCGTCACCATGCCCCCGTGGCCCGGAATGGATGAAGCGATAGAGATGGAGAAAGGCGGCCCGTGGCCGCCTACGCTGTAATGGTCGCCGCTGTCAACGGCACCCCGGGCGCTACCCAGGGCGTCGGACTTCGATAGTTTCGCCATCCGCGAGGGCAACGCGACGGTATTGGATTCCCATTTTCAGCATCCAGTAGCCCAACGTTGCCGGACTCACTCCCAACTGGGAGGCCGCTCGGCTCATCCCCACATCGTTGACCAAGTGCGGCACCAAGCTCTCCAACGGTTGACCATGCTTTTCTTCCACACTACGCATTAACTTGGTCTTTCTAATTCGCTGCGTCGCCATATTCCCTCTGCTTTTCGTATATTACCGGGCGGAGGCCGCACACTTTCGGGGGCACTACCGATATTCTTGAGACTGCCGTCATCTTACATCAACCAAAGGGCGGCGGATATGGGATTGCCGCGCAACCTATGGCTATTTTTAGAAAATACCTTAAATTCCACAACCTATATCGGCCGATGTTATGCGCGATGGGCAAATTGCCTCAGATCATGCCACCGCTGACCCGGTCAGATCCGATACCTGGGGCATAACCTTCTCAGCGAGCAACCGGGTGGAGTGATCCCAAGCGTCGTTGTTTTCCGACTGGTCGTACACCAGCATCAGGAGACCACCGAATCCGCCCACGTCCCCATACAGATTCCTGATTTTCCCGGCGACCGTATCCGGGGACCCGATGAGCCAGAGATGATCGGCCATGTATTCGATGTTGACCGCTTCATCCGGCACTTCGTCGTCGTGCTTGAACACTTTCATGAGGTCAAACTCGCGGAACAATGGCAGCAGGTAGTCGTGCCATACTCTGCCCAGCATCCCGTTGAGGGCAAGGTCGCGAGCCTCCTCATCGGTGTCAGCCACGTAAACGTCGCGGACGAGGCGCCAGTCAGAACGTGATGGCGTCCGCCCGGTGCGCTCCGCTCCCTCCTCGATGGCCTCCCAGTGGCTGCGGCAGTAGTCGGCGTTCAAAGCCAGGCTCATGGGGATGAATCCCCGTTCGCCGGCGATCATCAGGGTGGGAGACTTGTAGCTAACGGACGCGACGCCGATGGGGGGATGCGGTTGCTGGTAGGGCCGGAGAAAGAACTCAAGGGTTCCGTACATGGGCTCAGGGATGCTCACGTTCCAGTATTTTCCCTTGTATTCGAATGGGCCGTCGTTCGCCCAGATCTTCAGGATGATGTCCAGCGACTCGCGGGTCATGTCGCGATGCTCACCGTTGTTGCCATCGACATCGAACAGAGCCCAATCGCTGGGCAATCCGCTGGCGCCCACACCAAAAAGGAACCTACCCTGGGAGATGTGGTCGAGGTAAGCAACCCGGTGGGCCAACTCGGCGGGATGATGGAAGGGCAGCAGATGGGCTCCGGAACCGAGCTTGATGTTTTTGGTCTGCATCAATGCCTGGGCGATTAACAGGTCCGGCGCGGGTATGGGCTCCCAGGGAGAGGTGAAGTGCTCGCCGATCCAAGCCTCGTCGAAACCGAGTTCGTCGCACAGCTTGAGGTATTGCAAATCCCACTGATGGGCGTCGTAGATGTTCCGTTCCGGCGGATGGGACGGCATCATAAACAGTCCGTACTTCATGGCTCCTCCGACGAACTCCTGGCCGTGGCGAATGCAGCCCGGCGCGGTTCAAGCAGTACATTACCATAAATCGGGCCGCGTTGCGCCTCGTGCTATAGTGGCGCATCCATTCCGGCAAAGGACGAAAGTTGACTACTGCACAGACGGGCAACCGAGTACGGGTCCACTACACGGGCCGACTAGACGATGGGGAGGTATTCGACTCCTCCGAAGGCGGGACGCCGCTGTCTTTCACCATAGGCAACGGCCAGGTGATACCCGGATTCGAGAACGGCGTGCTGGGCATGGCGCCTGGGGACACCAAAACCGTCCACATACCATGCGCGGACGCTTATGGCGAGCGACACAGCGACGGCGTGATGGAAGTGCCGCGAGGCGAATTTCCGCCGGCAATGCCGCTGGAGGTCGGCTCGTCGGTCCAAGGTCAGCAAAGCAGCGGCCAGACGGTGACCTTCACCATTATGGCAGTCACAGAAGAATCGGTTACGCTGGACGCCAATCACCCGTTGGCCGGGAAAGACCTCACTTTCGACCTAACACTGGTTTCGATAGAGGGATAGCAAGCGCGGCAGGGACCTAGGCTACATACAAAAGATCCGAAGTTACAAGCGCACCTGCTGGGCCAGCGTCTGGTAGGTAACCGGGGAGGTTGCCACCAGGCCGGCGTCCACGGGCAGCACCACGCCGTTGATCCAACGCGCCTCGTCGCTGGCGAGAAATAGGGCAGCGTTGCCGATGTCCCACGCGGTTCCCTCGGTACGCAGGGGAGCCGCGTTGCTGCGTATCTGCCGCAGGTCGTCGTCCATGCGGGGCGCGACCATTGGCGTGTACACCAGGCCCGGCGCGATGCAGTTGGTGCGGATGCCGTCGGGCCCGTGGTCGGCGGCCATGGAAATGGTCAGGCCGATGACGGCAGCTTTGGACGCGGTATAGGGCGTGCTGCTGTGGGCGCGCAGGCCGGCGATGGACGAGATGTTGATGATGGAACCGCCGCCGGTCTTGATCATTTCGGGGATGGCGAATTTGCTGGCCAACACGATGCTTTTGACGTTGATGGCCATGACGCGATCCCACGCATCCTCGGCGATTTCGACGACGGTGCCCCGATGGGATATGCCGACGTTGTTGTCCAGTATGTCCAGCCGACCGTAGCGCTCGATGCAGGCGGCGACCATGCGCTCGCAGTCGCCGGAATTGGTCACATCGGCCTGGATTGTGGAGGCCTCGCCGCCCTCCGATTCGATGAGTTCCAACGTCTCTTTGGCCCTCCCTTCGTCCAGGTCGGAGAGCAGTACCTTGGCGCCCTCCCGGGCGAATAACGTCGCGGCAGCCCGTCCGTTGCCTACACCGGGGCCGCTGGTTCCAGCGCCGGTGACGATGGCTACTTTTCCTTCCAGTCTGGGGCTGCGTTCGGGCACAGTGCTGTCCTCCGGGTTGGTTTCGGGGCTATTCAGAGATGGGTCTGGAGATTATCCACAGGCTCGCGCAAGTGTAGCACACCATCAAAATGAGCATGGGCACCTGGCTGATCAGGGCGGCACGGCGATCAGGGAACAACCGGACGGCCTGGACGTGTGCCAGGTAAACGCCAGCGATATGGCCCACCACGATGGCCGAAATGGAAAAGTACCAGATGAATACCGGGGACAGTATTCCGATGTTGATGATTGCGTCCGCAGTGCCGAACAGGTCCCAACCCCAACCGAAAGGATCGGAGGCCAAGACTATGAACCGCTGGCCGTTGATCAGCAGAAAGCCAAGGAAATGGGCGTAGTGGTATGCCAAAGCGATGGGCAGCAGTGAAAACACGAAAGCCCGCGCCAAACTTCCGATATCAGGTGGCTCATCGGTGTATGGGCCGGTCAACGTCATCATCGCGCGGCAAGTGGCGACGTACAGGATGCCGAACACGATTGGCAAACCCACCACCCCAACGAGATTCGCCAAGTAACCGCCATTCCTGGGGAATTGCAGCAAGAATTGCGTGCTGAATATGACCCACTCGGGTGTAGCCGAGAGCCCGTCGAAAGACACGGTGGACAACAGGAGGATCACGAAACATACGGCAGCCGGCGTCACATCGCCCAGTCGGTTGAGGCCCACGCAGAACGGACGCAGGTTGAATTCGCGTTCCGACGGTTCGGCGAGGTTGTAGCGCTCGTAACAATCGACCCAATCATGGCCCTCTGTGGCGCAACGGCCGTCGGCGGAACGATCTGCGCAATTCGAGGCTGGAACCCGAGTTTCAGTGATCGAGAACCGAGACATGAACCCATAGACGACGGTGAAGCCCTCAGCGTTTCTCAACCAGGTGTCGCGCCCAAACAGGTACATGCCGGCAAAATTGTAGAGGGTGTATCCGACGAGGATCCAACCGAGAGCGCGGGGTCCGGCGGCGCCGGCAATCACGGTCTCGAGGATGGCGAATCCCGCGAAAACCAACACTGCCGGCCACTGGCCCCAGCGTTCGGGGTATGGGAGATGGCGGCTCAAGGTTTGGCCCGGAGCGAATGTGGCCGTAACCGTTTCGGCAAAGCCCCACGCCACCTTCCACGGATTGACCAACGCCCACAGGTTGCCGAAGAGGGCTGTGAAAAAACTCAGTCCAACCCAGAATCCAACGTACAGGGCCGCTGGAGCAGGATTCAAGGCGGCGCGTTCCGTGCCAATCAACCCTCCGATGATGACATAGGCAGTGAGCAACACAGACAAAAATTGCAACGGCGCGGTGATCACGGGTGTAGAGAGCAGCCGGCCGACGACGGGCGCCCGGAGCAGGTTGTAACGGGGGTAGGACTGATGGATGGCATCCCCGCGCAGGAAAACGGCGACGACCAGGAACGACAGCGCAACCGCAGCTGCGCCGGCGATCACGAATAGAGACAACGGCAAAGGTAAGTCGTACCGCTCGCCAAACCCGTGGGCATAGGCCGGCCGCAGCAACAGAACCGTCGCCAGGACGGACGACAAAGCCGCCGCGGAAAACGCGATAACGCCTCGCCTCAGGGTCATCGCTCACCTCGCCGGCGTTGCAGGGTCAGCCAAGTCCAGATGCCTAAGGCGAATATCGCGACCAAAACCGCGGTGATCCAGATCCACTGGACCTGCGCCCGAGGTTCCTCCACATCCAGGTCGAGCGAAAACACTTCGTCGCCCATGTCGGACGATACTGACAGAGTCACGTCCCACGGTCCTACGACGGTAAAGGGTACATCGATCTCGAAATATCGCAGCGTCTGCTCGTTGAGCACCAACCGGGGACCGATATCTGAGGCACCGGGTGGCCCTGTGGCGGCGAAGTACAGGTCGACGTCGGTGTCCCTGAGCAGGATTTCATCATCGGAATTGAAAACCTGGATCGCCAGGTGGGTTTGAGGTATTACGGGGCGGGCGGGAATAATGCCCACGACCAAGCGGTATGGTCCCTGGGTCCGGTCCATGATGATGGTGGATGCCCCATTGGCGTGGACGCTCTGTAGCCACTGGGGGGTTATGGTCGCAAGGATAGCCAGGGCGAGGGCGACTGCCGATAGCGCTGCCGCCATATATGTGGCGACCGGTATCCGACCCCTCAAGCCAGTCGAAAAGGATTGCACTTATCACCCGCCAAATTGAATCGGCGGCACGATACCACAAGGGATTTTTGCCATCAATGATGGAATCCATCCACGTCACGTTGGTGGGGCAGGATATTCGATACCAACTCCGTCGGTATTCGCCCCAACTTGACGCTAATGGTACGCCAGAATACACTTTAAGGCACAAACGCTCCAGCGAGGAGCGACCAGAGGTTCCATCATCGCTATACAACAGGTCAATGGCAACCCGGCATTCAGTGAAGACGTAGCATTATTCATAGACTGGGAGAACTTCAAGATCAGCCTGGCGGTGCGGGGAAGAACCCCCAACGTATCCGCCCTCAAGGAAGAAGTCTCCAATCACGGCCGGGTGGTGGTAGGCAAGGCCTACGCAGACTGGGTAACGCGCGCCCCCGAACTCAAAGGCGCCAGCCAGTTCATCCAGGATCCCCCTTCTCTCTATGCAGCCGGCATTGAACCGGTTTACGTGCCGACTCGCCTGCCACCCGGCGGTTCGTATGGATCCGGTCGGACGATTGCGGTCAAAAACAGCGTCGACGTAAAAATGACGGCGGACTGCATAGACACGGCGCATAACTTCCCCAACATCAACACGTTCGTATTGGTTTCCGGCGATTCGGATTTCATCCACGTCATCAACTCGTTGCGGGCAGTTGGCAAACGCGTCTTGGTGGTCGGGGTTTCGTGGGCTACATCCCGTCGCATGGCGGACCACGTGGACGGCCTGATCTTCTATGATTCGGACGTCGATCCGATAGACGTTGAACCCGCTCCGCATCGCGGTCCGTATCAAAGGAGTCGACAGCCGGCGCCGGCCCAACTCAGCAACCCCGGGCGCCATCAATTGCCGGAAGTGATTAGAGCGATCGAGGACGTGATCCGCACCGAGCGGGCGGCCGGACACACGCTGCTGCTGACCTCGTTGAAGCAACGCCTGGTGCGGCGCATAGCAGGGTTCGACGAGCGGAAACTTGGCTTCTCTGGCTTCAAAAAGCTCATGCTGCGAGTCGCGGAGGAAGGGAATATCAAGATCCGCAGCGTCGATCTGGTGGACTGGATTCTGATGGCCGACGAACCGGACCCCGTACCGCAAATCAGGGTTGACGACGACCAGCCAGAGGAGTTCGAGGAAGAAACAGCAGCCCGAGCGGACGATGGGGATGCCGACGACGGGATCATCGGGGAAGCGGAGGAACACGCTACCGACTTCTCCGAATACGATTCCGCCGCCGTTGTTCCTAGTGAGTCGGCCGCAGAGGAACCCGAAGTCCGAGTGGATGAGCGCCCGAGACGTGCGGCTCCCGTTCGACCCCGGGGCCCCGACTATGATGCCCTGCTGTCCGAGGAGATAGGAAAGCTAGACCTGCCGGAATCGGAAGACAATGCCGGCGACGCCACCCGCATCGCCGACCTGATCGCCATGGGGCACACGCTGGAAGAGCGCGATGGTTCCGACCACGTTATGTTCAATGCCCTGTGCAGCGAGATCAGTGAAGCGCTAACGGCTGGCATCGAAGCCGAAGACGGGCACATCGTGTCCGGCTGGGGAGACAACAACTCCAGAGCGTACGTGATACGGCTGATCCGCAGCCTAGCCTCCAACGAGGTTTTCCAGTACCGCAACGTCAGCGTGCGTGACCCCGAGACTAACCGAATGCGGCGACGGCGCGTGTTCGGGCTGAACCGGGAGAATCCGGTGGTTGGGGTGGCGCTGGCATTGCGCCTGGGATTGCCGTACGAGTCTGCGGCTCCACCCAACGTTGGGATCAACGACGCGCTCGCCACGCCGGCCTTGGAAGAGCACGGCTCGGCGGAGGCTGCCCACGCAGAGTCGGCCGAGGACGCGGAGCCCGCGGTCATATTTTCCTAAGCGGTATCCGGCTCCGGCCCGGAGCAGAAGCTAGCTCCAAGCCTGGCTGAGTCTTCCGTACCAGACTTCGGTCGCCTCGTCAACGCCCACGTCGACCAACGATCCGATACGCAGTCGCGTACCGCCTGTCGCGCCCACCTCGCAGGCCGGTACGCCAGCCTCGCGAGCCGATGCCATGACGCGGGCCACGTTGGTGGGCTCCACAGCGACCAAGATGCGCGAGGCGGCTTCGCCGAACAGGGCGGCGTCCCAACGGTCGTGTATAGCCTCCGCAAACTCCGTCGAGGCAGTGAAACCGATAGAGCCGCGACCGCCTACGCTGGAATCCCCCAAGATGCAGGATTCGGCCAGCGCGACGGCGAACCCACCATCGGAACAGTCGTGGGCGGCGAGGGCGATGTCGTCGTCGATCAAGCGGCGGCATAGATTCTGAACCCGCCACTCCAGGGATAGGTCGATGTCGGGGCGACCACGGATCATGTTGTGGATTGAGTAGAGGTACTCGCTGCCGGCCAAATCGGGCGCATTCGCCGACAGGCTGTCCGCGCCGAGTAGCACTACCGCCAGGCCATCGTCGGGGAATCCCGCGCCGCAATGACGCCGGACGTCTTCCAAGAGGCCTAGGCCGCCGACGATGGGGGTCGGGAAAATGGCGGTACCCTGGCTTTCGTTGTACAGGCTGACGTTGCCGCTGACCACGGGGACACCCAACTCAAGGCAGGCATCGGCCATTCCGGAGATACACTGCTCCAACTGGTAGTAGATTTCGGGACGCTCGGGGTTGCCGAAGTTCAGGCAATCGGTTAGCGCCAAGGGCTGTGCGCCGACGCAGGACAGGTTTCGCGTTACCTCAGCGACCACGCGCTGCCCGCCATGGTACGGATCCAGGAAACAATGGCGTCCGTTGCCGTCGATGGCAACGGCAATGGCTTTGCCGGTTCCCTTGACGCGCAGGACCGCGGCGTCGCCCGCGCCGGGGCCGATCACGGTGTTGGTCTGCACCTGGTGGTCGTATTGACGGTAAACGTGGCGCTTGCTGGCAATGTTGGGCGACGCTAGGAGTTTCAGTAATACCTCGCCCGGATCACCCAAACCGACGTCGGATGGCAGCGGGACGTCGGACAACCGCAAATGCTGGCGCGCCTCATCGTCCGCCGACTGTTTTCCGGTTAGCCGGTACCGGGGCGCGTCGGCGAGGTGCGGGACCGGAGCGGCGGCGATGGTGTCCGATCCTTCCATTACCCTGGCGGCCTGCTCCGGGGTCACTACGCCGATCGAGCGGCATGGGACGTCCCACTTCGCAAAAACGTTGTTGATGGTTGGCACATCAGCCGGCGCGGCGACCAATAGCATGCGTTCCTGGGATTCCGACAGCATGACCTCGTAACCGGTCATGCCCTCTTCTCGGCGATGCACGTGATTTATGTCAAGGGCAAAGCCTCTGCCACCCCTGGCTACCGATTCGACCGCGGCGCTGGTCAGCCCGGCGGCGCCAAGGTCCTGCAACGCGCGAACCTTGCCCGTAGCCAAAGCCTCCAGGCAGGCCTCGATCAGGACTTTCTCAAGGAATGGGTTGCCCACCTGGACGGTGGGCCGCAATTCCTGCTCCTCCTCGAAGGTGCGGGAGGCCAAACCGGACGCGCCATGAATACCGTCCCGACCGGTCCCGGCGCCGACGAGGAGCAGGACATCGCCGGGGATTTCAGCGGCGGCGCTGGCCAGTTCCTCTATGCGCGCGATGCCCACGCACATGGCGTTGACCAGGGGGTTCTGCGAGTAGGACTCATCGAAATAGATCTCGCCGGCCACGTCGGGGACGCCGATACAGTTGCCGTACCACCCAATGCCGTCAACCACGCCACGCAACAACCGCCGGTTGGTCGGATCGTCGGGCGGGCCGAAACGGAGGGAGTTGAGCAGGGCGATGGGTCGAGCGCCCATGGCGAGGATGTCGCGGACGATGCCGCCCACGCCAGTGGCTGCGCCCTGCAACGGTTCTATGGCGGACGGGTGATTGTGGGATTCCACTTTGAATACCACCGCCAATCCATCGCCGATGTTAATCGCGCCGGCGTTCTCAGCGCCGGCCTGGGACAACGTGCGATCCGATGTGGCCGGCAACATACCCAACAATGGGCGGGAGTGCTTGTAGCCGCAGTGCTCGCTCCACAGCGCGCCAAACATACCCAACTCGACCGGGTTCGGCTCGCGGTCCAATCGGTCCACGATCATCTGGTATTCGGCAGCGGACAGGGCAATTTCGTCGAGTATTTCCTGGCTAACGGGCATGGTTCACCGGGATCCAAACTCATTCAGATTGCGGGTCGCATTATATGGCGGGTTAACCAAAGACGACATAGCGCGGATACGCAGGTCTAGCAAGTTGAACCACGTGATCAGACCAACCCGCCCACCACCACAATCACCACGCCGCCCACGGCCATGAGCGTACCCATGACCAGTTCCTTGGTTACCGATTCGGTCTGGCGTAGGAACAGGCGCGCCAGGAAAAGGGTGAACAACGGGTTGCACGACACAATGGGAGCGAGTACCAGGATGTTGGATCCCTCGCGCGTCACCGCGAAATACAGGGACATCACCGCGCAGGCCGCCGCGAATCCGGCTAGGAACACGTAGAAAGGCGCCCAGCCCGTCGCCACGGATTTCTGGACCGCCTCACGTCCGTACACCGGCGACAGCAAAAGGGTGGCGAAGAACATGCTGCCCGCCGCCATGATCAACGGGGAACCGAACTGGATGCTCAATACCCTGCCGCTAAGCGTGGACGCTCCGTAGCAGGCCGCCGCCAGTATCGCCAGCCCGTAGCCGGCTACCGATTTCCAGTCGCGCCCCCAACTCTGGCGCAAAAAGTTGCCGCCGGTCAAGGCCAAGCCCACCACCACGATAATGGTGCCCAGAGCCAGCAACGGGTTCAGGTGCTCGTTGAAGCCGGAGACTCCCATGCGCGTGAGGGTCACCGCGTACAGCGCGGAGAACAACGCCGCGCTGCCCACTATCGGAGTGACCCGGGCGGCTCCGATCAGATTGATGGCGATGTACTGTTGGGATCGACCGCCCAGGTAGGTGAGTATTCCGTTGGCGAACAACCACACCATCGCGATTGCCGGCAAGGCGATGACGGCGCGAAATTCAAAGATCAGCGCCAACGCCCCGGCCAGCAGCGTTGAGGCTACCAGTGAGACCAGCGCGCCCGGCATTGGTCTCAGGCCGCCCTGGGCGCTCATCCCCAATCGGGCCAGAATCGCGGAACTCCCAAAACCCAACACCGCGATGCCGGCCAGCCCGATGGATATGAGCATATCTACCTAGCGCGCCCGCCAACTGCGTCAATGATGGACCCGAAAATCAGGTTGCCGTCATCGGATCCCAGCAGCAACTCGCAACTGCGTTCGGGGTGCGGCATCATCCCCAAGACATTCCCAGATTCGTTGATGATGCCCGCGATATTGGCGACCGAACCGTTGGGGTTGGCAGACTCGGTAACGGTTCCCTCGGGTTCGCAATAACGGAATAGAACCCGTCCGGTCTCCTCGAGATCGGCAACGGTTGCTGGGTCGGCGTAGTAACTGCCCTCGCCGTGAGACACCGGTACGGCCAAGGGGCGGTCGGAGTGGCAACGACTGCTAAAGACAGTGTCGTTGCGCTCGGCTCGCAGGTGGGTCCACTGGCAGCGGTATTCCAGGTGTCCGTTGCGTCTCAACGCGCCCGGGAGGAGGCCGGCTTCGCAAAGGATCTGGAATCCATTGCAGATACCGATCACGGGGCCGCCGGAGCGGGCGAAATCCACTACGGCATCCATGACTGGGGAGAATCTCGCGATGGCTCCGGCCCGCAGGTAGTCGCCGTAGGAGAATCCGCCGGGCACGATGATGGCGTCGTATCCGGTCAGGTGGCTGTCCTTATGCCAGACATAGCCGGCGTCCTGACCAAGCACGCCGTTGACCGCGTGATGGCAATCGGTATCGCTCCAAGTCCCCGGGAATACCAGGATGCCGAAGCGCATAGGACTCGCTAACCCAAGGATTCGAGCAGGCGGGACACTACGGCGTTGACCTCGCTGCCGTCGGCCTTCCCGCGCACCTGAGGCATGATGCGGCCCATGACCTTGCCGCGATCACCGGGGCCGGCAGCGCCAACGTCGGCTATGACTTGGCGGGCGAGGGCTTCAATGGCGTCGACGTCCATCTGCTCAGGCATGTACTCCAGCAGGATGGCGAGGGCAGCCTGCTCCTTCTCCACGAGGTCATTCCTGCCGCCCTGACCGAACATCTCGATGCTTTCGCGGCGATCTTTGGCCTGCTTGGTGATGACGTCCGAAACACCGTCATCATCCAAATCGGCCAGAGCGTTTTTCTCGGCCAACTGGATCTGGCTTTTGAGGAATCTGAGCGTTTCTAGACGCTCCCGGTCGCGGGCGCGCATGGTGTTGCGAATATCTTCTTCAAGACGATCTTTGATAGTTGTCATGTCGCGCCGCCCTGGATCTGTTCCGGTCTTGCTCCCCGAATGCTCGATGCTTCAGAGAACAATGCTACAACGCCCCGAGCCGCCGGCGCAACCGTGCTATACTTTGTCAGTGGGCCGAAGTGGCGGAATGGTAGACGCGCCGGTCTCAAAAACCGGTGGGATAATATCCCGTGTCAGTTCGAGTCTGACCTTCGGCACCAGTTTCTCAATTCCCTCGACTTGCTTTGGGATGTTGCTCCCAGAACCTGGCTTTAGGGCCAACAGCGACTCCTTGCTGGCACCCGGTGTCTGGAGGAACAAGCAAATCCCAAACCCCGTGGAGCCGGGGCAGAGCGCCGCACGCCGTGGCGGCCCGTCTTGATCCCGTCGCGGAGTTTCAGCGACGGATCCCGTCTGGTTGCTCGTCCCTTGTACTTGCTCGTTCCGCCGCGGACTTTTGGCTCCTTGCGAACTACAGGAGCCGGCCCTTCAGCGACTCGAACTCCGGGCGAGTGATGTATCCCTGTTCCAACAGACGGGCCAGGCGTTCCAGCTCGCCCACCACACCGCCGGCCCCGTCCGGGCCCGGGTCCTGGGCCACGGAGCGGTCCACCTGTTTCACGTCGGTGACGCCGCAGAGACCCATGGCCACGCTGAGCTCGGTACGCAGGATCTCCAGGCAGTGGCGGAGGCCATCTTCCCCGTTGACCGACAGCCCCCAGAAGATGGGCCGGCCCACGAAAACGGCCCGAGCGCCCAGTGCCAACGCCTTGAGCACATCGGCGCCCTTGCGAACGCCGCCGTCGAGATAGACCTCCAGCCGATCGCCCACCGCGTCCGAGATCTTGGGCAGCATATCGATGGTGCCTTCCGTGCCCTGCAACGCGTGGCCGCCGTGGTTCGAGACCACCAACGCATCGCAGCCGTACTCGGCGCAAAGCCGGGCGTCCTCTGCCGTCTGCACGCCCTTGATGACCAACGGCATCGAGGTCATGGAGCGCAGCCACTCCAGGTCAGACCAGTTGAGGCCATGCTCAAAGCTCTCGGCAAAATTCTCCCGCGTGGGCAGGTTGGGCAGCTCGATCCCCTGGAAGTTTTTCAGGGTTCGCTCCTGGTCCAGAGTGTAGGCGTAGCGGTACTCCCGCTCCCGGGAGTTGGCGCCCAGGTTATCCACCGTGAGCATCATGGCCTTGTAGCCCGCCTGTTCCGCCCGGTGCACCAGGATCTCGGTCAGTTCCCGGTTCTGGAAGAAATAGAGCTGGAACCAAAGCGAATTGGTAGCAACATCGGCCACTTCCTCAATGCTGTAGCTGGAGGCGGTGCTCAGCCCCAGGATGGTTCCCGCAGCGCCGGCGGCCCGAGTGGAAGCCAGTTCACCCAAGGGATGGGCGCGCTGGTGAGTGCCGGTGGGGGCAAGCATCACCGGCATGCTGATCTCTTCGCCCAGCACCGTGGTGGTCATGTCCCGCTCGGTGACGTCCACCAGGATACGGGGACGCAGCTTGACCTCGCTCATGGCCTGGACGTTGGTGGTGTTGGTAATCCAGTCGGGCGCGCCAAGGTCGCCGAACAGCCGGTCGAACAGCGCCCGCGGCATGGTCTGCTTGGCCCGCGCCTCGTAGTCTCCAATGGTCAGCAGCGTCGGCTGGGTCGTCTGGGTAGTCATGCGTCCTCCTTGATGGCGGTCGGCCGGGGGAACTACAGGGCGTGCAACGCCGGTATGACCTCTCGGCCCACCAGGTCGATGTGCTCCAAAACTTCGGTCTGGGACATCTCCGGGTAGAACAGCCGGATCGCCACGTCGGTGAATCCCATCTCGTGGTAGGCGGCGATCTGCTCGACGCACTCCTCAGGGCTGCCCACCAGGAAGGTGTCGTCCATCAGCGTTTCCAGGTCGCCGGTTACCTTCCTGGTCAATTCGTCATCGGTGCCGTGGAGACCGTGGTAGGCATACACTTCGTACTTCTTGGCGAAGTTGGCCCGGGCCCGCTCCAGCGCCTCCTCATGGGTGGGGGCGCAGAAGAACTCGCGCACGATGACCATGTCCTCGGGAACGTCGTGGCCGTTCTCCTCCAGGGTCTGATGGTACAGGGATATCTGGTGCCGGATGGTGGCGTTGGATTGCGCCGGCCCGACGTAGAGGATGTCGCCGCCCCGCCCCACTCGCCGCACCGCCGGATCGCTCATCGCCGCCTGCCAGATCTTGGGGTGAGGCTTCTGGTAGGGCCGCGCGGTAGGCCGCGCTCCGGTCACGTTGTAGTAGCGGCCGTGGTGGGTAACCTCTTCGTCGGTCCACAGCCGGCGCATCAGACCCAGCGCTTCGGTGCAGCGGGCGCCGCGCTGGGACATCCGCGTCCCGAAGGCTTCACACTCCTCCGGGCGGTAACCCAGCCCGATGCCGAGAATGAAGCGTCCCTCCGCGATGTGATCGAGGGTCGCCGCCTGCTCCGCCACCTCCACCGGATTCAACAACGGCAGCAACAGGACCGAGGTGGCCAGCTTCATGTCTCCCGACTCGGCGGCCAGCCGCGCCAGCACCGGCCACGGCTGGAAATGCTGGAAGGGGTCGATCAGGTAGTGGTGGGCCCAGCCATAGATGTCGAACCCGGCATCGCGGGAGGCCCGGAACTGCTCAAGGTGGTTCTGCCACTGTTGCTGGTGGTCGATACTGTCCCGCTGCACCACCTGCCCGACCTGATAACCAACGCGCATTTTATCACCCTGCCCCGCCCAGCGCGGGCAGCCTATCCATGCAGAAAGGACGAGTGCAAAGTCTTCTACTCCCGCTCATGGTGCGGTACGTCCGCCTCTGGCGGGAGCCTGTCGAACCATGCCCTGCTCTAGCCAATCCATCCTTCGACAAGCTCAGGATGATCGGATCGGGAGACTTATCTACTTTGTAACAAGCCCTATCCCCCGACGTGGCGGTACTTGATCAGCCGCTCGCCTTCCAGGTTCTGGTTCACGTAGATGTCGCCGTGGGAATCGACCCACACGGCGTGGGCGCCGTTGCCCCACCCGGCGTCCGAGGGGCTGCCCCAGCGCGCCAGCACGTTGCCGTCGATGTCCAGGATGGACATGAATCCGTCCAGCTCCGGCACGTAAACGGCCAAATCCTCGTCGATGTAGATGTCGCAGGGCCGAGCCAGGTCCGTCCATTGCTCCAGGAAGTTGCCCTCGGAGTCGAAGATCTGCATCCGGTTATTTTCTCGGTCGGCCACGAACACCCGCCCGTCCGTGTGCACCCAAACCCCGTGGGGGACGTGGAACTCGCCGGGCTCGGTTTTCCCCGGCGCGCCCCAGGAGTCCACCAGCTCGCCATCGGCGGTGAACCGATGTACCCGAGCGTTGCCGTAGCCGTCAGAGATGTACAGCAGGCCGTCCGGGGAAATGGCGATGTCGCTGGGGCGGTTGAATGGGCCGGCCGCCCGAACCGCAGGGTCGCTGTAGTTCCCCGACCAGCCGGTATCCGAGGGCTTGTCCCACTCGCCCATGGTCATCAGCAGGTTGCCCTTGGGGTCGTACTTGAGGACCACGTGGCTGTTCTTGACCGGCAGGTAGAGATTCTCGTCGTCGTCGATGAACATGCCGTGGGCGTCGGTGAGGACGCCCTCGCCCCATGAGGCGAGATAGTTGCCGTCCCGGTCAAGGACGATCAGGGGGTGCTCGCCGCGGTTGAAGAGATACACCCGGTCCTCGGAATCGGTCACGATGGCTGTCTGTCCCAGCGCCCACCCCTCGGGCAGCTTCTCCCAATTCTCGACCTGTTCATATGTATACTTGCCACTGCCGACTGTAACCATATCGTCGCCTCCTTGATCGGGCCCGGTGACACCCGGGAGTTGGTTATCGGTTGCTCTAGGATTGTCTGAGAGGCCCGGACGAAAACTCGTCACAATAGCCGTCCCGACTGGTCAAATCCGGCGGCAACTGGAACCCATCTTCCGCCGCCACCGACAGCCATCTCATGCTTCTGCATGTAACCCTCACTGGTTATCCGTTCCCGGTCTGCGGCAAACGTGCGGAGCACTTCACGTTCGACTGCACGGGCAGCGGCCCTGTTTTCGAATTTCCAAGCGGCACGGAGAATAAGAGTGCCAGATGCCAGTTCCAGATCCGCAACTCTGCGGGGAAGATCGTTGGTGGTGCCAATTTTTTCCACAGTGTTATCTCCGTCCAAGCTAAGGAGATAGAGGAAGTAACTGCCAGGGATGTCGGTTGGCACCCCGGATTTGAACGCCTCAAAGTCCCTTTTGGCATCAGGAACCGTTATAGCCTTGTGTCTCAATTCCAATTTCAATTCTTCCGGGCACCCTTCTTCGAGCATTGTGCGCACAGTTCTAATAAACTTGGAAGAGACCTCATGCACGGGTGCCAATGCTTCGGCATAATCGTGGATTTTTTGGGAGCTGTCGGGGTTTGCCGTCATATATTCCGCAGCATCCAGTGCTCGTTTACTTTTGTGATGAATTCTCATTCTGCCCATCCTCCCAATCGATGCCAACGCTTTAGAAGGTTGTCAGCGTATCGATAACCGCCTGCTCCAACTCCCCGGCGCGGACGGACACTTGGTCAGGCGTCAGACCACCCAGAGGATGGGGGATGCCCAGCGGATGGAAGTCGCCGCGGCCAAAGGTGCGGGCGTGGCGAAAGGCCGAGTTCAGGAACGGATCGGTGCAGAGCACCACCGTAGGGATGCCGAGGTTTTCCAGCGTCATTGCGTCGTGCACACTGCACGCGGTGCAGGACCCTCAATCGGCAATCGCCGTCACCACGAAGTCGCATCGCGCGGAAAGGTCGCTGATGATCTCATCGGCGGCCGGCCGGGAATAGACGTACTTGTCCACAGTGATCACGTCGCCCAGTTCCAGGTCCTTCGCCATCTGCTCGCCTATGTTGCGCAGCAGCAGGTCGGCGTTGGCCTTGCGGTTGCCCAAAAAACCGCCGACCTTATCGTGCATCGTGTCCAATCGTGGCGCGGCCCGCCAACGGGACGCCGCATCCGGATCAATGGGCAAGGCAAGGCCCAGTTCCCGCATCCGGTCCTGGTAGTTCGTTACAGTCATCGTTCCCTCTTCAATGCAGTCATCGTTCCCTTTTCAATAGCAGCCTGCCCCGTGCTCGACCCGGGGGCACCCCGTACTTCATACGGGGTCTGCGTTTAACGTTCGATCTTGCGCGTTACCCGGCGTGAACCCCAACCCGGCAGGTAGGCCGAGTGGGGGCCGCCGGCGCCGCCGGCGACGAAAATGTTGATGCGGTCCGGGGCGCGGACCACCGGCACCATCTGGTCGTCGTCTTCAGCGTCGATGTACCTGGGCCAGAAGTGGCCGCGGCGGGAGTCGCCCTGGGGCGGGCCGCCCTGGCGGAGTTTCCGTACCGGCTTGCGGGCGTGCTCGAAGAGGAACTGGCGGATGTCCCGCTTGTTCCAGCCGTCGCGGTGGAGAAACTTGGCGTGCTCAGGGCCAATGACCACCATCGTGTCGCCCATTACGTACATCTGGACGTTGCCCAGGGTGCACATGGTGTCGGCAAGCACGGTCAGGAAGTTCCGCGAGTGGGTGGCGTGGTACATGATGTTGTGGGGCGCCTCCGCCGGGAACACCGACACCGTGCTGTCGGTCGGAGCGAAGCCGAGTTCAACGTGCATCGGTTCCCAGGGGTTGGCATCCTCGTCCTCGGCAACGCAGTAGGTGTACGCACCAGGGTGGCCGAAGGTGGCTTTGTTGGTCTCGCCGGGTATCGCGCCGCCCAGATTGAGCAGAATCAGCTTGACCGCGCGGCCGATGGTGGCGTTGGCCCGCCAACCGGAGCCGAAGCAGTTGTAGCCGCCGTTGATGTCCAGTTCCTTGACGATGGGGCCGTTGATTATCAGCAGCGGCGTGTGGATGCCCGTGGAGCACATCACTCCCCGCAGGTTGAACCGCTCGTCCATCATCGCTTCCAGGGCCGTGATGATCACCGGCATGTGCTCCGGCACGCAGCCCGCCATTACGGCGTTGACCGCGATGCGCTCGACGGTAGCCCGTCCGCCCAGCGGCGGCAACTCAGCGATGAGTTCATCGCCCCCGCGTCCGGTGATCTCCACAAACCGGCGAACCAACGGCTCGGACGGCGGCACCACCGGCAGGCCATCGGTCCACCCGGTCTCGAACATCAATTCAATGGCATCGGAAACGTCGGTGGCAAGCATTATCGTCCCATGGCAGGCGTCGGATTATCCGCAGTTCAATCGGGGCGAGTGTAATCGTCGTGGATAGTGCCGTCAACGCGACATTCGCCCTTTATGTACACCTATTCCGGCACGGGGTTTGCAACAGTTCCAAGTCCCTTCGCATCGATGCGTTAGCTTCACCTATGAGCGGCATCCGATGCACTCGTCTGCCCGGCACGCAGACGTTACTAGTTCATTCACCCTACAACCGGAACTTACACGCTGTCGTATTAAGCAGTAATGAGCGCCTCAATTGAGTGTGCGGGATTCGGATAGCAGAAGAATTGAGCGCAAATAGCGCCTCAATGCGCATAGGCCATTTTACCCATAGACCGGATTAGAGCCAGATATTACGTTTTCTTGAGTCGTGGCGGCGGGCGGTTAGGGGCTGATTCATTTTGGCCGTCCACATGCGACAGGCCACGAAATTGGGATCCCATCGGCCGATTTGTCCGTGGGAGGGAGATAACCGAAGTGACGCCGGATGGGCTGTTTGGGCTCTTGTCGTCAGCGCAGTGCGGCGCTTTCGTCCTGGCCACCGACCAGACGGTGGTTTTCTGGAACCGCCGCGCCCGTGAAATCCTCGGTTATTCCCCAGACCTTGTCCTTGGCCAGCGTTGCTCCGCTATCGCACGCGAGGCGGAAGGAAACACCCTGACCCACGACTGCGAGTCCGGTTGTCTGATGGTGCGCAGCCTGCGCGCTGGTCTGGTGCCCAGTCGAGCCAGGTTGCAGATGCGATGCTCCTGGGGCGAGTGGAAATGGGTGGTGGTAACACCGATGGTGGTTTCGGGGGTAGAGGATGACGGCCCATTGCTGGTCTACCTGTTCGGCGATTCGGGCGAAGTCGCGCTTTCCGCGGACGTCCGGCGGTTGATCGAGTTGGCCGGAGGCACCGGCTCTGTATCGTACGACCGTTACCCAAACGTCGGCAGCGGTGGCTCCGAGTCCCCCAGGGTGGCCGAGTCGCCGGTTGACGATTACCTGGTACTCGACGCCGCCGCACGCGGATCGCCGGACGAACCTGATCAAAGCGACACTGAGGTCCCGGAGTCCGAACCCAGGCCATCCCCGGTGAGATTGACCCAGCGGGAGCGGCAGGTATTGTCCTATCTGGCTCAGGGCTGGGACACCAGGTACATCGCCCAGGAATTGGGCGTGAGTTGGTACACGGCGCGAAACCACATCGACAACCTGCGAGTCAAGCTGGGCGCGTCCAACCGTCTGGAAGCTGTCATGGTTGCCATGCGCCTGGGACTAATCCAACCCGAATAACGCCACTGGCCGGTTAGGCTTTCGCTTTGATGCGGCGGAAGATTGATGCCAATCCTTAGAGCGCCAGCCTGAAGGCGATAATTTTCGTCGTGTTCAGACAGTTCGAGGAGTGTTCCAGACCCTTCCGCCGTTGCGTTTATCACAGCAATCCGTCGAGCGCGAGAGACTTTGACATGGGTGAGCATTCCCAATAGAGTTGCAAAGATGGTAGAAACTCAGATCGCGTGATTCGCGACCATCACACGACCACCGGATCACACGAGGACTTTATTCATGGCATTGCAGTTTGGCGTATTCGATCACATCGAGCCCATACCCGGCGTAGCGCTGGATCAAATTTACCGGGAACGCTTGGAGCAGATTGCGTGGTTGGATGACGTTGGGTTTTATTCCTACCATCTGGCAGAGCACCACACTCCGGCGGTCCACAGTCTTGCGCCGTCCCAGAACGTGTTCCTGGCGGCGGCGGCCGAAAGGACAAAGACCATGCGCCTGGGCCCGTGCGTGTACGTGCTGCCGTTGCACCACCCCGTGCGCCTGATCGAAGAGATCTGCATGCTGGACAACATCAGCGACGGACGGATGGACATCGGCGTAGGACGCGGCGGAGTGATCGAAGCATACTTCTGGGGACAGGACTCTGACGTGGAGATTAACTATTCCCGGTATCTGGAGACACTGGCAGTAGTCAAAGAGGGCCTTGCCAACGATTCCCTGACCTACCGGGGAGAGTTTTACAATTTTGACGACCTCCCGATGCGTTTGAGGCCAAAGCAGGACCCCCACCCACCCTTCTGGTATATGCGGAACGTGGAAACGGCGGCCGCCAACGGGATGCACACCATCATTGTGGGGAACCTGGACTCATTCCAGGCGAACGTGGATCGCTATTTCCAACTTTGGGACGAGTATCAAGGGCAGGGCTCCCTGAACGCCCAGGGAGAAAAGCCAAAGATCGGGTTGGTCAACCACCTGTACGTGGCCGAGACGGATGCGGAGGCCATCGCCATCGCCCAGCCGGCGTGGGACCAATACAAATGGAACCTGGCAGCGCCGCGCCGACTGGAAGCCGAAAGGCGCGGTCTGACTCAGTTTTTGCAGGGCGAAGCCAACCCGAGGCCGTCAAACCTGCCAGACCGCGAATCGCAGGCTAGCGGCACAGTGGCGGCAAGGACCGCAGGCTCCCGGGGTTTTGAGGAGCACGCAGCGCGCGGAGGCGGCGGGTTCAACGTTGTTGCCGGGTCCCCGGACACCATTCGGGACTACATGGACGAATACCTGAAAACCGGCGCCAATTACTTTGTGGCCGCCTTCCAGTGGGGGCACCTGTCCCATGAGGAGACCATGCGCTCCGCGGAACTGTTTGTGTCTGAGGTCATGCCCCACTACACCCAATAGGCTGGGGCACGATACGGTAATCGGACGGAACCGTGGAAATCGGGCAACCGGGAACCGTCCCGGTCTGGCCGGCATGCGCGTCCGCGTGCGGCCGATTCGAAGGAACACTAAGCGGCAGACTATTGTAGATTCG
This sequence comes from Dehalococcoidia bacterium, assembly GCA_034423115.1. Classification (GTDB taxonomy): domain Bacteria; phylum Chloroflexota; class Dehalococcoidia; order Lucifugimonadales; family UBA3495; genus Bin87. The sequence goes on from DAOUJD010000039.1 coordinate 64,729, forward strand.
GCAGCAGTTCCTCGGAAATCAGCTGGAGATAGTCCAACCTAGCGGAGAAATCCGTTGGCAAATTCAGGCTCGCCAGTCCGATGTAGTCCAAGCCATCCTCTTCCTTGCAGCGGTTGATGATTTCCGCGCAGTCCTGGGGGCTGCCGGCCACCGCCCAATCGGTCAGTTCCCTGGGCCCGCCGAGACCCAGATCCACGGTGGTGCTTTCCTGCATGTTGAAGGCTCCGTACATGCCGGCTTTTTTCGCAGCCATTTCCCTGGCCTCGGTGATGGCGGTTTCCCGATCCCTGGCGATGGCAATGGAACGGTGAGCGCCGATACGTCCCGCCGGGTCTTTGCCAAGTTCTTCCAGCGCCTCCTTGTACTGGCGAGTCAGCACGCCGATGTCTTGCCATCCCGGCTGGGGCCCCAGGATAACCCGGTCGCCCAGGGCCGCAGCACGGCGAACCGCACCGCGACTCTGCGCCGCTATCCAGATTGGAGGGTGCGGTTTCTGAGCGGGAGTGAGGGCGAGCCGGGCGTCGTGCACCTGCCAGTGCTGGCCGTCGAAGTTGACCTCGTCCCCGCTCCACAGCAGTTTCATCAACCCGATGGACTCCTCGAATCGGCTGACGCGATCGCGACGGTTGGTGCCGAACGCGGAAAGTTCCGCCACCCGATAACCCAAACCCACCCCGAGCACGAAGTTGCCGTTGCTGATGTGGTCCAGCGTAACCGTCTGTTCGGCGATGTCCACCGGATTGTGGTAAGGGAGAAGCAGGATGCCGGTTAGCAGTTTGAGCCCTTCAGCATCGGGCGCCAATCGGGCCAGGGTTTGCATCGGCTGCATCCAGACGGTGGGATGGGCGATGTAGTGCTGGGGCATGTAGATGACCGAAAACCCCAGCGATTTGGCGCGACGGCATACTTCCGCAGCCTCTTGGACCTGTTCGTACATGGGCCGGTCCGGGTCTTCGAGGTAATCCCGTATGTAAAGTCCTACTTCCATCGATGTCCATCCCACCATTGCGGCTGAGGCCTAGTCTGTGATGTACGTGTGGGTGATTACCTCCCAAACGTGCCCGTTTTCGCACTCGAAGTAGAAACCGCGTCCCTGGTGCAGGTGGTTGATCTCACCGTCCGTCCTGGAGCGCGGACCGCTACCGAATACGACGCCCTCGTCCTTGATGCGTTGGAGTATCGCGTCGAACTCTTCGTCGGAGGCGAGGAACGCGTAGTGGTTGGAGCGAGGGTTGTCGGAGTCGTCGAAGTCCAGCGTAAGGATGTCGTTGACCTTGACCGGGGCGAAGTGGCCCCAGGGCTCCTCGTACTTCAGCCCGAAGAGGCGCGCGATGAACTCCGCCGATTTAACCTTGTCGTATGCCGGCACAATCGTGTGGTCTAGCTGCAGAGGCATGGTGGCCCTCCTGTCGTTTGTTTCAGCACTGAGCGTTATTGCCGGACCAATAGTCATACTTGCGGCCCGCCAGGTCCGTCACCTCGGCGACGTCTTCTTCCAGCAGGTAGCCTTCAGACACCAGTTCCATCGCGGCGCGGGTGACCTGCTCCAGATAGTCCTCTCGGTTGGCGTAGCGCTCCTCGATGGATGCCCTTGGGTCGCCGGTGGACTCGCGCTCGGCTGAGGTGGCGGGCAACGGGAGCGTCCAGCCGGCCAGGCCGCCGGTGATGCCGATGAACAGGCCGGGGTTGCCGATGCTCTCGTCGCGCAGGTTCCAGCCGGTGTAGGTCGCAACCGGAACGGTCAGGTCCGGCAGGCGGATGCCCCCGCGCTCGTTGAAGGACTCGTCAAGGTCGGCCACCAGCGCCGGAAACTCCTCTCCTTCGTCGGCAGGCAGGTTTGTAGTGCGTCCCAGGTGCGACTCAGGGCCGTAGTCCAGCCGGATCGCACGGGTAGTGTGGCCCGGCACCCGAACGTCGGGCAGTTGGGCGAACCGGTCCAGCAATGTGTGGGACGCCACAGCCGTGCCATCGTTCAGGCTGGGATGGCGGCTGGCCGGCGGTTCCACGGCGTCCGTAACCCAGCGGTCCAGGTTGTCCAAAGCGGCCCGCAGCAGGGGAGCGTAGTCCACGCTGTTGAAAGGCAACTGCCCCTTTATGCCGTCGGCGGGCCGGATTTCCAACGGAGGGAACTCACCGGATCCGTGCTGGCAACCGGCGAAGTGATAGCGGCGCACCGATGGCGACTCGGACGCGTCGGTGAGGGTTTCCAGGTCGGTGTGGATGAGCGCGGCATCCCCGCGCCAGTATTCGGCGGAGGTGTTGGTGAACATGATCTTGGGCACGTTGCCCTGCCTTTCAAGAGCGTCCAAAAGGGAACCCTGGGAGCCCGTCACAGGATCGGTCTGGAGGGTATCGGTGAACGGGAACATCTCGGGAATGATGTAGCACACGTCCTTGGAAGGCTGACCAAACCGCAGGTTAAACTCGCCGCGCATACCGCCCGCCACGTGGGGGATGATCCCGTCCAGCGCCGGCCGGTTCTCCTCGTCCTGGTTGATGCCCACGTGGATGTATTGGCGCAGGAAACGTCCACTCTGGGACCGCCCCATGGCGTAGGCGTAGTCGATGGCGTCGGCACAGGGGTTCCCCGCCGACGCCGGCGCGTGCTTCAGGAAGGAGACGGCGTCGCGCATGGCGGTGAACCCGAGCCCCACAATCCGGCTGCCGGTCGTGGTGTACACCAACTGGTAAATCTTGCCCGGCTCGAATCCTGAGGGCATGTAGATATGGCTGTGCTGCGGCTCCAGATCCTCGTCCTCCACGCGTACGAATGACCATTGGCCGCGGTCAACCGCCGTGGCGGGGCTGTTGGGCAGGTCGCGGACCGTCAGTGTGGCGTCCGCCTCCTCTGGGTCGGCAGCGGGATTGGGCAGGTGCTGCCGGTCGGCCAGCAGGAACACCTGGGTGGGTTCGTTGCATTGGAACTGGCACATGATCTTGCCGGTCAGTGGCCCTTGCGGACCGATGGCTTCAGGTCCGTGCATCCCGATTAGTCCGGGCGTGGGCGGCACGTCGGCCTGCCAGCCGGCCCAGACCACGGTATAGCCCCGGCGCATCAGGTAGCCGTTTCCGGCCTCCAGGGGCGATGTCGGGTCGTTGGGCGTGGGCACGCTGTTCAGACTTAGGGCAGTCTTGCGGCCGCGATTAACCACGTCGAACAGTATCCGGCGGTTGCCGTTGTCGATGTTCACCGGCTGCAACATGGCGAAGTCAGCCGAAAATTCAACCTGACCCGCCGAATTGCGGGGCGCCAGGTCAAGATCGGTGATTCCTTGATTGCGGGCGTGCGAAGGGTCCACTGCGTAGTGGGCCGTGCCTTCCAGAAGCTCATACGCCCCCACGTCGCCGAATCTCTCGCCGGATGCGAAACTGCCGCGTTTGGTGATTTCCAATTCAGTGAGTGCCAAGATGCCTCCAATGCGCCGATGGCCCCAAGGTGGTAAACCAATATCAAGGGTTTGTACCGAGTAACGATGGGATTGTAGCACCGGCGGATGGGGCAGTGAGCAAGTTCGATACGTCGACGTATCTCCGTCGCTCGACGGACAGAGATACCCCGGCCATCAGGCCCGGCGAGTCGTGGTAATCTCAACGCATGTACACGCCCCACCGAAAGCTGGCCGACCTGCATACGCACCTGTACGGGTGCATCGAAGCGGCAGATTTCTTGGAGTACCTGCTGCCAAGGGACGTGGATTGGTCGGATTACCAGAGCCATTTCCGGCGCGTTTACGGCGCGCCCGCGCCCATTGAGGAGATTCTGGATCGCTGTCGGCGGGGAGTCGAGGGTTCCGGTGCCGATTTCGCGCGGCTTTTCGTGTTCGGAGACGATGACGCCAGCAATTTCGACAGATTCCAGGCCAAGTACGACATGCTGAACCACGGCGGCTCGTTGTCGGGATTTGCTAAGGGCGAGGTACCGTTGCCGGCGCTCATCGACGAAGTGTGTGGTTTCATCCACAAAATCATCGCCAGACAACGATGCCAGAATGTCGGATACATAGAGCAACGGATGAACCTGGGATCGAAATATACGCAAGACCAAGCAAAGCAATTGGTCCACGCGATGTTGACTACATACGCGGCATACGAGGACTCCGATATACAACCGCGACTCGCCATCAGCCTCGCCCGAGGCGACCCGTGGCCGGATTGGGAGGTGGTGAGGGATGCCGCGTTGGGCCCGCTGGGCCACCTTTTGACCGGCATCGACTTCTGCTACCTGGAGGAGGGGCATCCACCCAAGAATCAGGCGGCGCTGTTCGCTGAGGTGAGGGATTTCAACCGGCAGCATCCCGACCGAGCGTTGGCAATCCTGTATCACGTGGGCGAGAGCTTTACCGACAAGTCCCTGGAGAGCGCGATACGGTGGGTCCACGAAGCGGCGGAACTGGGCGCGCATCGACTGGGCCATGCTATTTCGCTGGGTGGTGACCCTGACCAATACGGCCAGCACGTCCGGTCAGAAAGCGTGGCAGAACGTATCGACCAACTCCAATACGAGCTGCGACACCGGGACGGGCTGTACGAACTCGGGGTTCACGTAGATGTTGCCGCTGCGACGGCAGAACTGGAGGGTATCAGCGCGTTGCCAGCGGACCATCGGCTCACCGTAGAGTACGACGACTGGAAACTCCAAGAGGTGCGACAGCGCCAAAAGTACGCCATGGCAGGCGTCCGATCACTGGGATCTGTCATCGAGGTTTGTCCGACCTCCAACCAGCGAATCGGCGGCATCACGTGCCCGGAGCATCATCCGGTCAAGCAATTTCTGGCGAACGATGCGCCGTTTGTTATTGCGAGCGACGACCCGGGGATATTCGGCACAACGTTGGCCAACGAAATTGCATGGGTGACAAAACACCACCAACTGCCCGACGACGCCGTGGACCGCATCGTGGAACTGTCCTGGGCCAGCCGTAGCGAAGTCTTGACCGGGAGAGTATCCGCAGGTTCGGGCTGAGGCAGTTTCCAAAAGACTGTCCAAACGGCTCGTTCAGCCGTCGGCCCGAGATCGTGGGGCGCGTCTGCATTCAAGCACTCCCCAATGGTACGCTGAGCCGCCCAAAATACTGTGCGATACCGTTAAACGAACGCGAGGACACAAATGGCTGAAATCTACACCCTGGGCGCAGGCACACCCACTCCCACGCCCACCCGTTTCGGGAGTTCCCACGTGCTCAAACTGGGAGACCAACACCTGATGTTCGACTGCGGGCCAGCGACGACGCACAAGCTGGTCAAGGCGGGACTGTTTCCCACACAGGTGGATTACCTCTTCTTCACCCACCACCATTTCGACCATGACGTCGATTATCCTTGCTTCCTCCTCTGCCGTTGGGACCAAAGCGTCGGCAAGGAGAACAAACTCCAGGTGTTCGGCCCCGATCTGACCGAGAAGATCACCGAGGGCATCCTGGGCGAAAACGGGTTGTTCGCCCACGACTGGAAGGCCCGGGTCAACCACCCACTCAGCCAACAGGTTTTCGTCAACCGCGGCGGCACGCTGCCCCGCCCTGCGCCGTCGGTTGATGCGACGGACGTCGGACCCGGCAAGGTATTCAGCGGTTCGGATTGGGAAGTAACGGCCGCTCCCGCCGAGCACGTCCAGCCGTACCTGGACTCACTGGCCTACCGGGTGGATTCGCCGGACGGCAGCGTCATCTTCACGGGCGATACGCAGCCCTGCGACTCCGTCATCGAGTTGGCGCGGGGCGCGGACATGATGCTGTGCATGTGCTGGGACGACCAGGCCGTAATGGACGCCAATGGTGAGTACACCGGCCAGTGCGGCACCACGGGCGCGGCCCGCATGGCCCAGGCCGCCGGGGTGAAAAAGCTGGTGCTGGTCCACATCGGCCCGCATCTCTCGTCCCACGGGCCAATGGAGCAGGGCATCGGCGACATCAGCCGCATCTACGACGGACAGGTGGTCTTTTCCGAAGAGCTGATGCGCATTTCGTTGTAAGGCCATCCACTTACGGCAGCGCGCCCTCCCGCCGGAACACGTCCGCCAGCTTTTCCACCCCCTCGCGAATCTCCGCCTCGGATGGCAGGGCAAAGCACAGCCGTATATAGCCAGCGGCTGCGTCGGGGTCCGCTGACCAATCGGGCCCGGGATTGAACGCGATGCCCTCGCGCAGAGCCGGGCCTTCAAGGTCTCGCGAATCAACTCCGGCGGGCAGCTTGACCCACAGGTACATGCCGCCCGGTGGGACCTCGAAATCGACGCTGGGCCCGAACGACTCTCGGAGGGCGCTGCTGAGCACATCGCATTTCCGCTGCAACGCGGCGCGGACGCCCAGGATGTGCTCATCGTAGTGGTTGTTGAAATAGTCGGCGACGATCATCTGGTCCATGACGCCGGTACCAGCATCGTTCTTGCGGGACAACAACCGGCTCATCACTTCCCAAGGCGCGACGACGTACCCCAACCGGGTGCCGGGCCCAAGGGTTTTGGAGAACGAGCCGATGTGCAGCACGCGGTTGGTGTCGTCCATGGACCGGATCGCGTTCTCATACTCGCCTTCGAATATCAGGTCCGCGTAACACTCATCCTCGAATATCGGGACGCCGTACTCCTCACTCAAGGCAAGCAATTGATGCCGCCGTTCCATGGTCAACACGGTGCCCGTGGGGTTCTGGAGCGTAGGGATCGTGTAGATGTACTTGGGCCCTACTCCCCTGTCCCGCAAGTCCTCCAACACCCGGGCCAGGTGATCCATGCGCATGCCGTCCTCGTCGAGGTCGATACCGACGATGTTGACCCCCCGACGGCGCAGATTTCCCAGGGCGCCGGAAAAGCTGAACGCTTCCACAATTGCGGTATCGCCGGCCTCCAGCAGGATCTCGTTGATCAACTCGATACCCTGGCCGGAGCCGCCGGTGATCAGGACGTCGTCAACGTTGGTGTCTATCCCACGGTGCTTGCCGAGTTTGTCGACCACGAACTCGCGCAACGGGAGAATGCCCTGCGGCCCGCCGGAGAAGTTGTACATCGAGATGTTCCTGGGGTCCCCGCGAAACACCCGGGCCGCGGATTCGATGAACCCCTCGGTGGGAACCATGTCAGGGTCGCTGTGTCCGCCGATGAAATTGTACATGGGGTGTCCGCCCCAACGGCCCGACGGGGGCGGTAGGTCCCTGTTGAAGAGGGCGGAATAGTCCAAGCCGTTCCCTGACATGCGCTGATCCTCCGTCTAGTTGGGGCTGTTTGATCCTGAGGGTTTGAAGCCTCAAGCATGCTAACACCATGAGCGATGCAGCGTCGACGGCATCGGTGCCGGGAGGCAGGGCCGTTCCATTCTCCAGAAAATTCCCCATCTACCCTTTCCCACTGCCAATGACACTGTCCCCTTTCCTCCACCTTTCACCCATCTTTACCATAGTTAACTAGCGCCTCAAATCGCTCCCGCCTACATCCCCCGAGCCATCCCAATGCCCACGTCCAAACACCGAACTCCCAACACCGGACTCCCAAACGCCGCTACTCCAAGTCCTCTCAAACACCCGCCAAAACCATCAATATCGCCCCCAAAACCGCCCAAACCGCCACCATTTACCCCCATATCACACACCCCAGTCCTACTCAAATAAACGGAAATGAGCGGAATTGAGCGGAAAATCCATAATCCTGTCCATCCCCTTTATCCATGTAAATTCTCTCCCGCCCGAGGTACTCCCATGACCCTTTCCCAAATCCGCCGCCGCGTCAACGTCCTCAAGCGCAAGTTCGCCACCGAACTCGCCATCATCAAGCTCCGCCGCATCGCTGAAGCCGTCAGCGACGACTGGGATCCTTCTGAACCTCCCGAACCCGCCGACGTCATCGAGCGTATCGCCAAAGCCGGCTTCCGCCTGCCCACCTTCATGAGACTCCGCCGCTACCTCGACGACACCAAACGCCGGGGCGACGTCCCTGAGTCAGAGGCCATGGTCCTCAACCTGCTCCCCTGGGCCTGGAAAGACCGCTACCGGGCATTCCTCCGCTGGGACCTTCCCGCCCCCGCGCGCTAGCCGTGCCCTCAACCCGGTTTACACCTACCATCGAATGGCCCTGCCCCGGAAGGATGGAGTTGAAGCATAAGGGTGTCGCGGCCGGTTTGAGCGCGTAAGTCCGATGGTCGCACCCCCGGCTCGCCGGATACTGAAGTGGGCCGAGGTCATGTTGCGCGGCGCAGTTCGGATCATTCCGCGGTGTTACACTGCCCCGAAGAGCAGGTTAGGACCAAGTCGTGCTGGGCGTCGCAAGTACGCCGGAGGAGACATCATGGCTACCGGAACCCAGGAAATCAAAAACATGAGGCTCATTTCCCACGTCGACCTGAACGGGTACAACAACATCGGCGAGGGTGTGGACCTGCACCAGACGGCCAACGGGCGGCGCATCTTTTACATGGCCCACGAGAGCGCGCCCAAGGATTTCACCAGCGTCGATGTTACCGACCTGTCCAATCCCAAGGTGGTGGCGCAGACCGATCTGGACTACAACCATCTGCGCTCCAACTCCCTGTCAATCGTCGGCGATACGATGCTGGTGGCCTACCAGTCGCAGCAGCATGGCCAGCCGGGCACGGGCATGGGCGTTTTCGACATCAGCGACCCTGAATCGCCCAGGCGTATCGCTTTCTACGATGCACAGGGTCCCGGCTCCCGCGGCTGCCACTGCCTGTGGTGGGTTGACGGCGACTACGCTCACCTGGCGACCGGCACGCCCGACTCCCAACCCACTGATCCCAAGGACGACCAGTTCTACGTCATCATGGATGTCAGCAACCCCTCAAATCCCCAGGAAGCGGGTCGCTGGTGGCTGCCCGGAACCCAGGACGGCGACGACGCTCCGCTGCCGGCGCGACATCCCCAACTCGACGTGGGCCACAGCGTGCACAACACCAACGTTTACCCGAACCGGCCCGACCGGGCCTACTGCGGTTGGAAAGATTCGGGCGTCATCACGCTGGACATATCCGACGTGTCGCGTCCGCAGATGATTGCCCAGTTGAACTTTGCCCCTCCGTTCCCCGGATTCACCCACACGGTCCTACCGCTGTTCAGCCGCGACCTGCTGGTGGTGACCCAAGAGGCCACGGCCATGGGCGGCGCTGATTATCCCAAGCTGGTGTGGATGATGGACAACCGGCTGGAGACCAATCCGGTGATCATCAGCACCCTACCCATGCAGGACACCGACGACTTCTTCAACCGGCCTGGCCGTTACGGGGCGCACAACATCCACGAGAACCGGCCGGGTTCCCTTTCCCTGCAAACTGATACTTTGGTTTACGCAACCTTCTTCAACGCGGGCATCCGGGTCTTCGACACCACCAATCCGTTCCAACCGGAAGAGGTAGCCTACTTCATCCCGCAGATACCGGAGGGAGGTGACGCCAACGGCATCAACGACGTGCACGTGGACGAAAACGGCATCATGTACGTAGTGGACCGCCTCCACGGCGGCCTGTACATCCTGGAGTTGAACATCTAGGCGCGATACAGAACGCGCCGGATAAAATTTCATCCGGCGCGGGTGCCCGTCGCGGTTCGGGCTAGGCGTCGCCCGGAGACCAGATCCAGTACCTGGAAACCGCGCCGGCGTCAACGCGCAGGTCGAATCCGGTAATCATCTCGGCGTCATCGGACGCCAGGAAAACGGCGGCCTTGCCGTAATTTGATGGGCTGGGCAGTTTGAGCAGGGGCGCGCCTCGGCTGGCATCGGGCAGCAATCCGGCGGCGCGCTCGCCCAGGCGCGGCCGCGGCCACCCGACGCCCCAACGAGCAGCCCGCTCCCGTCCCTCCGTCTGGCTGGTAGCGGTCGGCGTCAGGCTGTTGACGCGGATGCCATGCCCGGACAACTCCATGGCGACCGAGCGGGTGAAATTGAGCAACCCGCCCTTGGCGGTCCCGTAGCCGACGTTGCCGGGCTCGCCCTGGTGTCCGGCGGTGGAGATTATGTTGATGATGTTGCCTTGCCGGCCCTGGTCGATCATCTGGTGGGCAACGTGCTTGGTGAACAGAAAGGCGCCAGTGAGGATGATATCGGTCTGGCGCCGCCACTCGTCCACCGGCATGTTCAGCACACCCTTGAAGTTGAACAGCGCCGCGCCATTGACCAGGATATCCACGCCGCCAAACCGTTCCGTTGCCTGTGAAATGGCGGCGAGCACTTGGTCCTCGTCGGTAACGTCGCACACCACGCCCATCGCCTCGCGCCCCTCGGCAACAATAGCGGCGGCGCACTTGTGGGCATATTCCTCACGGACATCAACGCACACCAGGTTGGCGCCCTCGCGGGCCAACTCCTCGGCGATGCCGCCCATGATGTTGGGGCTGGTTCCCGTTACCAGCGCAGTTTTACCTTCGAGTTTCAAAAGGTGCCCTCCAACGGTTGGGCGAATTTGCGGGTCCAATCACGGTGAGGTCAAAAGATGATGCTGACGGCGCCGTGCCAGGACAGCGCTTCCAGATCCAGCACCGCGCGGCGATATGCGATTCTGAAATCGCCGTTGTCCCGTCGCAGGACGTAGTCGACGCTGCCCACGTAGGGCGCGCCTTCGCCGGCGCGGAACCGGTAGACGAGGACGTTTGCCGAGACGGCCAGTTCACCATCACCGGTTTCATCTACCCGCACGTTGGATACGAACCGGCGGGTGCGCGACCAGGGATACTCCCGGTGCGCGTGGCGGCTGTTCAAACGCACGGCCCGCGCCCGCAGGCGGGTGATGTCGTCGTCGATGAATACCAGGTCGCGCTTGGGATCGCCGTCGGGCAGATCGGTGGTCGGCACCACGTAGCGGCCGTCGTCGGTGAACAAGTCGACCCACTCGTCCAAACGCCAATCATCCAGTAGAGCCGCTTCCAGGAACAGGAAATCCTCCACCTGCTCGCGCAAGGTGGGCTTGCTAGCGGTCGTCATCTTGCACCGTACCTGGAGGGGGCGTCAGTCATCGGTAGCCAGAGCCAGCTCGGGTTCCAGTTCCTCGACCGGCGCGTCTTGCACGTTGGTCTTGCTGAAACCCTGCATGTTTGCGTGCCACTGCCGCCAGAATCCCCGCATCTGGAGCTCATCGGTCGATTTGGCCGGCCGGAGCATACCCCTGGAGATATCGGACCATTCGGTCTCAGTGGCGCGGAAACCGATCTGGCACGATTCCAGCGCTTCCACGTCGTCAGGGGTGGCGAAGCCGCCGGGGCCCAGGAACGTCAGGAAACTATCCAGCCGGGTCTCCAGCATGGCGTCCGACTCCTCTCGCGGGACGAGGTGCCACGCCGTCACCTCCATGTTGTCGGGAGCTAGCGGCTCGAAATACCGAACGGTGATGGCCATGATGTCGTTGATGACCAGGTTGGGATAGATGATCAGGTTGCGCGAGGTATCGGCCATCCTGAAGGTACGCTCCTCGCCGTATTTGTCCACCAATCGTTGACGGGTCCGCGCGATGGGCTCCCTGGCTTCTTCGCCGAACAGCGGATGCCAGTGGGCGATGGGTCGTCCATTCCGCACCGGCGTCTCGATCACGCAATGCCCGTTGCCCAATGCTCGCGCCTTGCCGACGATGCGGTTCGCCGCCGTTTGTCCGCTGTCGTCGGAGCCGAGGCTGCTGATGTAGTCCAGGTAGGTCTGGTGGGTGGGCACCAGGTGGTAACCATCGAGGCTGTTTTCCACCAGGAGTTTCCAGTTGGCCTTCATGGTGTACTTGTTGGAGCCGCGAACCACCCGCATCCCTGCCTCGGACTGGTCCATGATCAGGTCGAGGTATTCCCGGGCACCGGCCAGGTAGGTGACCAAATCTTCGGCGTAGGGATTGAAGCACACAAAATAGAAGCCGCGATAGCTATCGACCCTGGGCGGTTCCTTCAGTCCCAGTTCGCTCCGATCAAAATGGGGACCATACGCCTCCTGGTCGGGTACGCCGATCAACTCACCGTTGGTGTTGAACGACCAGGCGTGATAGAAGCACTGTAGGACTTCGGTATTCCCCTCATCGCGGCGGCAGATCAACGCGCCCCGGTGTGGACAGGAATTGAGGAATACGCGCACCTGGCCGTCCCTGCCGCGTGCGAAGAACAACGGGCGGCCGGCCACCGTGCGGCGGCGGTAGTCCCCGGGATTCCCCACCTCCGACTCGTGGCCGAGGTAGATCCAGCACCGGCTGAAAATTTCATCCTGTTCACGTTGGAACAGGTCCGTCGAGGTCATGGAAGACCGGTGGACCCTGAAAATCCCCTTGGTACGATCATCGATGATCAGGTCTTTGATCTCCATAATTTCACCTGTGTCCCCAGCGTCGGTAATGATCTGACGCAAGCCTAGAGTCCTTCTCCGGGGCTGTCAACAAACAAACCGAGCGCCCGATGGTACGATAGGCGCACCATGGGTGGCCGCGAACGCGGAATCAGTGGTTCGTTGACCAACAGATCCCACTTCAATGGAAAACAGGAGGGTTCAGCCGTGAACATTCAGACCTTGGGGCAAAGCCCGCAAAACCACCGGGGTGGACAGGTATCGCATTTGCTTTTGGGCGCAGGACAGTTCGGAGCGGAAAACCTGGCGGTAACTTGGGTTGAAGGAGAGCCGGGCAGCGAACAGGCCGTCCACTCCCACGACGGCAGGGAGCAGGTGTATGTTGTCGTCCAGGGAACTGGAGCGATGCGGGTCGGCGATGAAGTTGAAGAGGTCAGCCGGGGCACGCTGATACTGGTGCCGCCGAACACCGACCACTCCATCAAGAACATTGGAGAGGAAACGCTGATCTACGTGTCGTCCACCTCGCCGCCGTTCGCGATGCAGGAAGGCAACACCAACTGGACGACGCCGGCGTAACAAACAGGGCAACACGTCGCGGTGTCGGTCAGACGCTACATGTCGCGAACGGCGAATCAGATGAGCCAAGGCGTTCCGGGCCTGTCGCGCGATGCGTTGCTCGGCCAGCACACCAGTCGAGTCGTGAGGAGATGTTATGACACAGGTGTTTGAAGGGATAACCGTCCTCGATTTCACCAGCGGGCGGGCCGGCGGCGTCGCCACGATGGTGCTGTCCGATTTCGGCGCCGAGGTCATCAAGGTCGAGCCTCCCGGTGGCGAAAAATTCAGAGATGCTCCGGGATCGATCCAATGGAATCGGGGCAAAAAAAGTGTCGTTCTGGACCTGAAGACTCAGCAGGGCAGGGATAACGCCCGGGAGTTGGCTCGGCGGTCTGACATTGTTATTGAAAGTTTCCGGCCCAAGGTCGCTGAACGGTTGGGCATCGATTACGACACGCTTGGCGCCGATCATCCGGGGTTGGTGTACGCCTCACTAACGGGGTTCGGGTCTCACGGGCCTTACAAAAATTACAAGGGTTACGACGCCGTGGTTGCAGCCAAGAGCGGGCGGATGATGATGTTCGCCGGGCAAAATCCCCGGGAGGGTCCCAACTACGTCGTAGTGCGGGGGGTTTGCCACGCCGCCGCCACGGCGCTGATTCGTGGCATAACTGCCGCCCTGTATGTGCGGGAACGGACCGGTAGGGGCCAACGGATCGAGACCAGCATGCTCAAGGCGGTCACCACCTACGATCACGTGTCATGGGTGCACGGCCAGATGGTTGAGAACCTACCCGACGAGTACCCTCCGGATCCGCGGGTGGGCATCGGGCGGCCCAACCCCACCGGTTACCTGCCTGCCCGAACCAAGGATGGCCAATGGATTCAGTTGGGCAACGTGGTCGAGCGACTTTTCCGGTCAATGATGCACTGGCTGGACATGGACTTCATCTACGAAGACCCCCGCTTTGAGACCGCCCCTCGTTTGGACCCGGACGCCGTAGCGGCCCTGGAACGTATCATGCTGGAAAAGGTCCAGCAGAAGACCCTCAAAGAGTGGATGGACATTTTCCTGGGTGAGGCAGGCAACGTAGCCGCCGAGCCCTACTACACCTCCGAAAAAGCTCTGGATCATCCGCAGATCGTGCATAACGGGAACGTCCAGGATTTGTATGTCCCGGCCGTGGGCGACACGCGACAACTTGGTCCCATGGTGGACATGAGGGGCACGCCGGCCAAGACCCAAGGGCCGGCTCCGTCTCTGGGCCAACACACTGAGGATGTGCTCACCCGTCTAGGAGGCGATTTGGGGAGTGGCCCCAACGGCGCAAAAAGCCCAATGCCGAAACATCCGCTGGAAGGCATCACGCTACTTGACCTGGGAACCGTGATCAACGGGCCCCTGGGTTGCGCCTTGGTAGCCGAACTCGGCGCGCGGGTGATTCGCATCGAAGCGCCAGGCGGCGATTGGGGAAGGCTGGGGTTGCCCTTCTCGGCGCACCGCACCATGGCCGGCTCCGAGGATATCTGCATAGATCTCAAAACCGCCGAAGGCCAGGAGATCATGGGCAAGTTGGCGTCCAAAGCCGACCTGCTGCTGCACAGCATGCGCCCGGGCGCTCCCGAACGCACTGGGATCGGCTACGAGCAGTTGGCGAAGATCAACCCCAACTTAGTCTATCTGTACGCCGGCGGCTACGGGTCCACCGGCCCATATTCGCATCGGCCCTCGATGGCCCCCATCGCCGGCGCTGTGTCAGGCGGCGGCGTGGCCCAGATGGGCCGGGACGCCTTCCCGCCGCCGGATCAGCCGATGTCCATCGACGAGATTGCCGCAGTCTCCCAAAAGCTCAAACGCGCCAACGACGGCACTGCCGACCACAACACCGCGATGGTTAACGCCGTCGGCTTGCTGCTGGGACTCTACGCCCGGGAGCGGACTGGCAATGCGCAATACGTCGAGTCCACCATGATCTCGGCCAACGCCTACGCCAACATCGATGACTTCTACTGGCACGAGGGCAAACAGCCGCGCCCGCTGCCGGATGGCGACGGGTATGGGCTGCACGCCCTCTACCGCCTCTACCGAGCGAAAACCGGCTGGGTGTTCCTGGCCTGTCCGTTCGAAGACGAGTGGGAAGCGCTGTGCCGAATCCTGGACCGCACCGACCTGCTCAACGACCTCCGGTTTGCCGATGCGGAATCGCGAGCGGGCCATGATGATGCGCTGGTCGAAGAGTTAGCCGCAGTGTTCGTTACCGAAGACCCCATGCACTGGGAACACCTGCTCAGTGCAGCCGACGTCGCGTGCGTCAAGGCCGAGGATCGGGGGATGTATTTCTTCTTCAACGAAGACCCTCACGTGCACGAGAATGGACTCCTCACCCAGGTGCAAGCGCCACGATTCAGCGAGTTCTGGCGGTATTCGCCGGTGGTCGATTTCTCGGAAACCTCGGGCAAGGCGGGACCGGGTCCGCTCAAGGGCCAGCACACCCGCCCGATCCTCAGGGAACTGGGTTACACCGACGCACAAATCCACGATTTCAAACAGCGCAAAGTGGTGGACTGGGAGGAGGCGTAGCAGCCATGACGCCCAACATCATTCCAACCGACACCAACGGCATCCGCGACAAGGCGGCCATCGTCGGCATCGGCGAAACCGAGTTTTCGTGGGACTCTGGGCGCAGCGAGCTACAGCTTGCCTCAGAAGCGATCAAGGCAGCCTGCGACGATGCCGGGATTGCACCCCACGACATCGACGGCCTTATCCGGTATGACATGGAGTCCAACCACGAGACACTGCTGGTGCAATCGCTGGGCATCAAGAACCTGCGCCACTGGGAATCGGTCTCCTACGGCGGCGGAGCGGGCAACGCGGTGGTGGGTCATGCCGCCGCGGCCATCGCCGCCGGGTACGCCAATTACGTCGTTTGCTTTCGCGCCGCCAACCTCCGCTCGGGCATCCGCCTTGGTCGAGCGCGTGGGCCGGAGAGCATACCCGGCGGGGCGGACAGTTTCGCGGTGCCCTGGGGCAACATGGCGCCGGCCCATCGCTTCGGCATGTTCGTCCGACGTTACATGCACGAGTACGGAGCGACCAGCCGGCATTTCGGTTGGGTCGCGGTTACCCTGCGCGAGCACGCGTCCCACAACCCCCGCGCCCTCAGGCGGGAACCCATCACTATCGACGACCACCAGAACTCCCGTATGGTCGTGGACCCGCTGCACGTCCTTGACTTCTGCCAGGAAAACGATGGGGCAGCGGCTATCGTCATGACCACCACGGACCGCGCCAGGGAATTGCGACACTCTGGCACGCCGACCCTGGTTGAAGCGGCGGCCCAGGGGTCCGGCCCGCGCAACGACGGCATCATCTACCGGCCGGACCTGGCGGTGGCCGAGTCGGAACACACCGCCCGCGACCTGTGGGCCCGCGCCCGCCTGGACGCCTCCGACATGGACGCAATGATGTTCTACGACCACTTCACGCCGTTCTGCCTGATCAACTTGGAGACATACGGATTCGTGGCTCCGGGCGAGGCCAAGGACTTCGTGGAAGGCGGCGCAAACATCCGCTTCGACGGCGCGTTACCCATCAACACCCACGGCGGCAATCACTCCGAGGCGTACATCCACGGCCTGACCCATGTGCAGGAAGCCGTCCGGCTCATCCGTGGCACATCCACGGCACAACCGCCCGACAAGACCATCAACCGCGTGCTTTCCTGCAGCAGCGTGGCACAGTTGAGCGGCGCGGTGATCATTAGACGGGGATAGCGAGGAGCTTCAATGACCCAGCAAAGTGAGCTATCCGCCAAATCCCGTCCGATGACCGGGCCGTTGGAAGGCGTGCCGCTGCCTGAACTGGAGCGGGTGCCGGATTATGAGCGCGGTTTCTGGGATGGGACGCGAGCCGGCGAGCTACGCATCCAACAATGCTCGAATTGCGGGTTGTTCCGGCATTTACCGACCCCCATGTGTCCCCAATGCTCGTCGCTGGCCTACGAGTGGAACGCAGTCAGCGGGCGTGGGTTCGTGTATTCCTACGTGATAGTCCGCCATCCGGTGCACCCCGCAATCCGCGAGAATGAACAAACTCCGTACAACGTCTGCGTCATTGAGCTTGAGGAGCAGGCGGGTCTGCGAATCTGCAGCAACGTCCTCAACATCGCTCCCGAGGACATCAGCATCGACATGCCGGTGCAGGTTACTTTCGTCCCGTCAGTCGACGACCCCGAAGTCGTACTGCCGGTGTTCGTCCCGTTACACGATGGGTAAGGGATCAGAGCACATGGAAGCAGCCTACTCAGGGATCTACGGGGCGAAGCTTAGGACTGACCAGTCTTGACCATATCACCTGACCAGGAGTGAGAAGCATGGCCAACGCTTTCGGAAAGATAATCGCCAACGTGGAGCGTCTGCACCAGTTGATGGACGAGGAGGGCGTTTCGGCCATCGTCGCCCGCTCCGGCAAGAACTTCACCTACCTGGCCGGATTCGCGTATCCCGGAACGCTGGCGCGGCACCTGGAATTCCCGGATTCGCCCCGTGAGGTCCTGCTGGTATGGCCGCGCGAGGGCGAACCGGCGATGGTGCTGAACTCCTACGCCGCCCCTTTGGCTCGCCGCGACTCGTGGCTGGAACGGATCGAGGTGGTGGACGACTACGCTGAGTCGCCTTACGAGCGGGCCGCCGACGTTTTGCGCCAACTGGGTTTGGCTGGCGAGACCATCGGTTTCGAGAAGGGCTACGTCAGCGCGAACCGGTGGGAAGAGATTGGCCGGCTGCTGCCCCGAGCCAACCTGGTGGACTGTACGGAGTTGATGGACCAAGTGCGCTGGATCAAGACGCCCGAGGAGGTGGCGGCCCTGGAGGCGGGCGCCAAGTTGCTGGACGAGGCGTACCTGGAGGTTCTGCCCACCGTCCAACCGGGCGACACCGAGCGGCTGGTGCACAGCCGCATTGTCGAAAGCTGCCTGCGCCGAGGCGCCAACTGGGTCCACGGCATCCTGAACTCCAGCCGCAACACCGTGGGCTACGGCGGCGAAAGCGATATGGCGTTCGAGGCCGGCGACATCATCCGCAACGATTATGTCGCGTACCTCAACGGATACCCTGGCCACCAGTCGCGCACCGTTTGCGTGGGTGAGCCGTCAGATGAGCAGAAACGGACTTACGAAGTTGTGCTGGACATCTACCGAGGCACCATCGACATGTGCCGTCCCGGAGCGCGGACGGCGGACATCTACCACTACGCCAACGACAGGTTCCACACGGCCGGGTTCGAGGGCAACGTAGCGCTGGCCGGACACGGTGTCGGCGCGTGGTGGCATCAACAGGAGCCGTACATGGTGCCGTCCAGCGAGCGCGTATTGGAGGAGGGCATGGTCGTAGCTTTGGAGCCGCACATCGGCCCATGCTGGCACCTGCAGGACATGGTGGTGGTCGCCGATGCCGCGCCGCGTCTCCTGTCGCCCCTGATAAGCACCGACCAGATGCTGGTGGCGGGGTAGGCCAAGCGTGCTGGCAACGAACGAAGGGAAGACTGGCGGCAGTTCAGAAGTTGAAGCGACTGTTAATTTCCGACCGGAGCGGCTTTTAAGTTATCAGGGTATGGATCGAGACAATCCCAGCAAGCGCCATTTTCCATGTGGCGATCACGAATTAGTTCCCAAAATCAAAGCAGCCCGGACCGTTCCAACCGATCGTACCATTCTTCAACAAATGTCCGAGTGAATTTGGGCTTCAACCTTTGGCTGGTCGTGACCACTCGGTCCTTTCTCCATTGCGGCGAAAGCGATTTGACGAAGTGTATGGTCGCGGCTAATTCCAATTCGTAAGTTTCGCATTCGCCAAACATATTGATTGCTTGTCGGATTAATTGTTTGTGAGGAGCCAACGCCAAGCGCCATTGGCCTTCTTGTTGACTGTCGCCAGGGGTGATGTGGAACCCAAATCCCATCCTGTCGCGACTCACATTGACATAACCGGCATGTGAGAGCCGGGCTACGTCCGTTTCCAGAGCCTCTGAATAAGGACCGTAATGGTGCATCTTAAACGGGTACCTTGTAGGAACCCCGTACGCTGCCTGAAGAAAATAGACAAGCTTTTGCAACTTGGTTTTGCCCACATCATCTAGTTCAGTGACGATCACATGGGCGATTGCTAGCCGTAGATCTTGGGTATCCATGTCGGTTTTTGCCTCCGGTCAAGATGCGGCCGAGCATTCAGGCCAAGAAAGTCCGACAGAAGTCTCGGACCTCATTTTCCAGGCTACTATTGCCTCTGACGTCGGCGTAGAACCGATATTTACTAATGTCGGTTAGCCCAGACAGTGGCTGTGACTCTCTGCTAAATTCCCTCAAGACAGGAGGCTGGCCGCCAAAATTTACCATCATAGTTTCAACCCTGAATCTATCGGGATGATCGACAGCCCTGTCTTGCCAAAATTGCACGTTATCAAATTGCCTTTTCACGGCTACGCCTAGCTCATTGACTCTACGTATGATGCCCGCATCGGGAGAATCCGAAGTTTCGAAAACTGCCTTGGGGTGCTGACGATTGATTATCCTCCACGCTAAATTTTTGTTTGTCGGGTCGGCCATTTGGCCAGCTGCAAACATGACGCGGTTGTCGTCCCACCGCAAATATTCGTCCAATGCATCGATGTCCGGATATTTCCCAGATGCAGTTTCGATGCTAAGTAGTTCCTGGATGAAGTCTGTTAGTATCAGATCGAAGGCTCTCCGCACATCATGGAAGTAAATCTGGGTGAACATATAGTAACGTGCCAGAACGAAAGCTTCGAGCGCATGGACTCCTCCAGAGTTGATTGCTAGATTAAGACTCCCAGACTGCGGGTCATGGTCCAAAGTCAATGTATTCAAAATACGGCTAAGATCGTAAGTGCCGTATTGCACTCCACAGTAGTGGGAATCGCGTAACAGATAATCCATTTTGTCCACGTCCCAAGGGCTTGAAATTATCTCTTGGACGAAACCCTCTGGCAGTATGGCAATACCAAGCAAAAAGTCCGCTACTTGATCCTTCGTGATGCCTAATGCACGACAGTGCTCGTCATTGTCGATGATCAGGCCGATCTCCGAGTTCTTGATAATCGCCGCCCCATGGCTCTCATGACGAGCTTCTCCTGGAAATAGTTTGTCTTCCCCAGTGTGAGAAAAGGGTGCATGACCGATATCATGTAGTAGACTTGCCAATCGAGTTAGGATCACCAATCGGCGCTGTTCGTCGGAATTCTGCGAAGGACGCCAGCCTAGGGTGTCGTGGATTTCGTCTTGATGGCGCTCTAGCAGATTGGTTACAGCCTGCCCGGCTAGGTGCATTACGCCGAGAGCGTGTCCGAACCGGCTGTGTTCGGCACCGTGATAGACATAGTGGGTTAGTCCTAACTGGTGGATCCAGCGTAACCGCTGAAACTCACCAGTGTCTATGATAACCCGCTCATGAGGATACACCTCGATGAATCCGTGTATCGGGTCTCTGAATTCCGCTGTCGGGATGAAGTTTGAATCGGCCATAGCAGTTCGACGCATCGGAAAAACGAAATGAATGTTCGGCACATTAACTTATCACAGGCTGTTTGTCAATGGCTGTCCTGCTTTGAGGAGCAGAAAGGGATCGGGTGTTGGCGCTCCTAAGGCCAGCGAGGTACTAGCGCTGGGACATTATGCCACCAACCTACCCCGCCCCTACCCCTCCACCTCAACCAAAAACTCCAGCACGCGCTTGGTGTACTTTTCCGGTTCTTCGCTGTGGGGCTTGACCTCGGCCCAGCGGCAGTTGGGGACCAGGCGATGCACCGCTTCGGCCAGGCGACGGGGGTGGACATCGTTGTTGCCGGGCATGACCATGGCGGGTACTGAGACGCTTTTCAGGGCCTTCTCGGTCATTCCCAGGGTCAGGTAGGCGCCGTCGAACAGGGCGTAGATGGTGTCCCGCATCACCTGCACAAAGTCCTCGGTGTTCATGGAATCCAGGTTCTTGCGGTAGTCGGCATCAGTTTGGGCCAGCTCGGGGCTGAAAGGCGAGAAGCGGTCGTCGGGGTCGAAGGCATCCACCACCGACGCGATGCTGTCGTTCTCGGCCATGTCCATGCTCTTGAACAGCTTGGCCGCCAGGTAGGCGTCGCAGATCACGCCGCCCGCGATGTTGGACGGAAAGATGGCGCGCACCCGCTCGGGACGGCGCACCGAACAACCCAGGGAGATCGCCGCGCCGAAGGAACCACCACCGAGGTAGGCCTGCTCGATGCCCAGGGTATCCATCAAGCCGAACACGTCGTCGCATACCATGTCCCACGTCTGCACCACCAGAGGGCTGCGCGACTGTCCCCCGAAGCGGCGGTCGTACACCACAACCCGGTGTTCCTGGGAAAGCGCCTCGATGACGGGCTGGTAGCTGCTGGCAACCCCTTGCAATCCGCCCGGCGACAGGATGATGGGCGGTCCGCTGCCTGATTCCTCGTAATAGATTTCTGCCCCGTTCACATTCGCAGTTGCCATCATCACACCTCCCGGTAGTCGTTCCCACAATCATGCGGGGCGTAGTCACAAAATCAGTTTTTTAGCGGAAACAAAATCGCGGGACAAGGTTCCTCTGCGTCGCCCGCGGTCTCGGCATGCTGGGATTCAGCTTATCTCCGCAATGGCTTCGATCTCCAGGTCCAATCCCGGTTCAGCCAGGGCGGTGATTTCCACCAGGGTGTTGGCGGGATAATCCCCCTGGAAGCATTCGGCAAACTGCGTTTCCTGATCCTCGCGGATTTCCTGCCAGGCCGGAACGCTGGTGACGAATGTCGTGATCTTTACGATGTCCGACGCGTTCCCACCCTCCGCTTCAACGATCCGCTTGATCCGGTCGAGGGTTACGCGCAGTTGGTCGGACATCGATTGCCCCTGGGCGTCGGTGCCCCGGGCGGTGCAGCCCGCGATGAAGAGCAGGTTGCCGACTCGGACGCCCCGGCTGAAAGTCGATCCTGACGGCGCGATGTCGGGGTAATTGTTTCTGGTCTTTTCCATGGTCATCTCCTGGTGCGATCACCGTCGAACGGCGCGCTGGCACGAGAGTATGGCACAGCAGCTATACCGATGTCTGTGTAATGACCCTGGGAGCCACTTTTCGGGACAGCCAGCGGCCGTCGTCAGAACTCCCGAGCAACTGTCCGTCGCGCACGATCACCTTGCCCCGCAGGATGGTCATGATCGGGTAGCCTTCGCACTCGAAACCGTCCCATATTGAATAGTCGGATTCGGCGTGAAGCTCATCCACGGTGATGGTTTTCTTCAGGTTCGGGTCGAAGATCACGATGTCGGCGTCGCTGCCCACCGCGATGGCCCCCTTCTGCGGGTACATCCCCAGGATCTTGGCGGCGTTGGTGGAGGTGATGGCGGCAAACCGCTGCAAGTCGATGCGTCCGTTCGCGGCCAGCTTGGTGTACGTAACGGGCATGCGCGTTTCGATGCCGTTGTGCCCGCCGCAGAGGGTGCGTATGGTGTCGCCGGCCAGTTTGATGTTCTTGTAGGTGGTCCATTCGTCGGTCGCTGTGGTGCAGATGGGCCCGTCCACCAAGCCCTGCTGCAACGCGTCGCGATCATCGGAGAACTTGATGGCCGGGTAAGTGTGAATCGCCAGCCCCTCCGGTTTGAGGTAGTCGTCGCAGGTGAACTCCAGGTAGTTGTGCAGCGCCTCGCCGTACACGGGTAACTGGGCGGTGCGGGCTTCAGCGATGGCGGCGACTCCCTCCTTGGCGGTGGTGTGGACGAAATAGATCCCGGTCTCGGTCTGCTGCGCCAGGCGCACGACCTTGCGGAAGGAAATATCCTCCGAAATGTTGTTGTGGGCCAGATGCAGATTGGACCCGTGGTCGCGACCCTCTCGTTCTAGCTTCTCTTCCATGTAGGTAACGATGTCGTCCTCTTCGGCATGCACCGCCATGATGCCGCCGTGTTTGCCGACCTGCTGGAAAATTTCCCACAGGTGGCCCATGGGCACCCGAGCGTGGAACGTAGTGAATATTTTGAAACTGGCCACGCCCGATTGAATGGCTTCGGCGATCTCCCCCATGGTGCTGGGCGGGATCGCGCCGGCGAGGATGTAATGGAAGGTGTAATCGGTATAGGAATGGCCCCTGAAAATGTCCCGGCGTTGTTCAATCTGGGCCATGATGGGATCCGCCGGCGGCACTGCGCCCGGCGTCAGTGGCAGCGCGCCAGCAAAATCCACGTAGGTCGTCACTCCCCCATGAGCAGCGGCACGGCTGGCCGCTTCCGGGGGTTGTGTGAAAA
This sequence comes from Dehalococcoidia bacterium, assembly GCA_034423115.1. Taxonomy (GTDB): domain Bacteria; phylum Chloroflexota; class Dehalococcoidia; order Lucifugimonadales; family UBA3495; genus Bin87. The sequence continues at coordinate 87,838 of DAOUJD010000039.1, forward strand.
CACCTTCATCGCCGCCGGCCCAATAGTCGGGGACGGGCACGTTGATGTGGGTATGCGGTTCGATTCCGCCCGGCAGCACGATCATTCCGGTGGCATCGATGGTTTCCACCGGCCCCAAATCGTCCAGAACGCCCGGCGCAGATACCGCCACGATTTGCTCACCCCGGATCCCCACGTCCATCAACCCCACACCTTCCGGAGTTACTACGGTCCCTCCCTTGATGATCAAGTCCAGCATAAAAACCTCCCAACCTGACGCATTCCGTGCGAGATCACGTACCGACGAAACCCAAATCGCTCTGAGTACGCTGATTATACCGTGGACTTCGCAAATGGCGGGGCTGGATTTTCGACGAAACCGCCCCACGGCGTCATTTGGTTGGGGTCAATACTACAGTGGGAAACCGTCCGCAGGATTCACTCGGATCGCCTAGATTATGTATCGTAGAACGACGGACGCAAAAGTGGTGGGTTCAAGCGCACATTCCCCATAAATATCGATGCGGGGCGCGGGGATGGTAGTTATTTTGACACATGCTTGTTACACATTGGAGATACTTCCTTAACATATCTGTGCATCCTACAAAAAATGTGGTAGGCTTCTCGGCGGACGGTTGGTCTTTGGGTGGGCGCCAGCACTCCCAGAGGATATGGCGTCGGAATGATAGGCACACATATATATCACGGAAATAACATGTCATCCATGCTCTCATCCCAAGGTTCCTTGCAGACTGATCTGTCCCACTCGCCCCACAATGGATCGTTTAATCAACTGCTCAGGCTAAATGAAGCTTCCCTTAGCATTGCCAAGAGTCTGGAGTTTGACTCTGTAATACAGGCCATCGCGGATGGAGCGTGTTATCTGTCGGGCGCGCAGTATGGCGTGCTGGCGTTGTTCGACGAGTTTGGCGGCTTCAGCCACACGGTCACCTCAGGAGTTGAACCGCACCAACTCGAACTGATGGACACCCCTCCGGTCGGGGAGGGATTGTTGGGGTACCTGAACGAACTGGAAGGAACCCTGAGGGTCGCAGATATAGCGAGCCATCCGAGATCCGTCGGTTTGCCCTCCGACCACCCGCCAATGACCTCTTTCCTCGGGGTTCAGATACGCCATGAAGGCCAGCACCTCGGCAACATTTACCTGGGCGAAAAGCGGGACGCGCCGGAATTCACCGAACTGGACGAAGAACTGATACAACGATTCGCCGAGCACGCCGCCGCCGCGATCACCAACTCCAAGAAGTTTGAAAGGGAACTCAAGATCAAGACGGACCTGAAAGCTCTGGTGAAGATTGCCCCGGTGGGTCTCGTAGTGTTCGACGCCAGGACCGGCGCCGTCCTGACTTCCAATCAGGAGTGCCAGAGGATCGGAGGAGCGGTCGGCTCCAATGCGAAGACGTGGCAAGAGACTTTCGAAAATGTGACCATGTACCGGGCTGACGGACGGCATCTGCCGGTGGGTGATCGACCAGCGACCCAAGTCTTGCAGAGCGGCGAGATTGTCCGCGGCGAGGAAATAATCCTGGACTTCTCGGACGGCCGCAGAGTCAACACATTGATCAACGCGGCTCCGATCTACTCCGAACGAGGAGATATAGTCTCGATCGTCGTGGCCATGCAGGACATGGCGCTCCTGAATGACGCGGGCCGCATGCGTGCGGAATACCTCGGAATGGTGAGTCACGAGTTGCGCACGCCGCTCACCACAATCAAGGGGTCCATCGTCGCCCTCACAGATGTGGTCCAATCGTTGGGAACCGCCGAACCACTCCAGTTGCTGCAGATCATTGACCATCAGGCCGAGGTCATGCGCACCCAAATCAACAGCCTGATCGAACTCAGCCGCCTGGAAGCGGGCACGTTGACATTGTCGTTGGAACCGGCCGACGTTTCGAGCGTGGTTGCCGATAGTATCCGCGACTTCCGGCGAAATCATGCTGGTTTCACCGTCAGTCAAGACATACCGGAAAACTTGGCTCGCGTGATGGTTGACAAGGACCGAATGCCACAGGTTTTCCGGGACCTGTTCGCCCATGCGTTCAAATACTCTTCCGAGGCGTCCACGGTGTCGGTCAACGCCAGACAAGAGGAGATGAACGTAGAATTTTCGGTTTCAATCGCCAGCGGCCGTGCGCACGGCGCCGAACCGACCGGTTTGATGGAGCGAATAAAGTTGGCCGCCGGTGAAGAGCCCATCCACACGTATATCGGCGATGGCCTGGCTCTCACAATTTGCAAAGGCATCGTGGAGGCACACGGGGGACGATTCACAGCAGAAAACGCCGATTGTGGGCATGGATCGACATTCACCTTCACGGTCCCCATAGCTGAAGACGTGCACGAGAATGACGGCCAGCGGAGGGCCAATTCGTCGCCCAAGAGCGATCCAACCCAGGTTCTCGTGGCAGGGGACGATCCCTACACTTCGGACACGATCAGACGGGCTCTGTCAAAAGCAGACTACGTCGCTCTTGAGGCATCTGACGGCGACTTACTGGACGAGCTCATAGCCAACGGGGAACCCGACGTCATCCTCTTCGATCTGGCCTCATGCCGTCCGGAGCGCCTCAATTTGATGCACCGACTTTACAGGTTCTACAACGTTCCGATTATCGCTCTGCTGGAGCAGTGGGACGAATATCGGTCCGTGCAAGCTTTGGAGATGGGCGCGGACGGGTACATGGTCAAACCAGTCGCCGGCTCGGAACTCGTCGCGAGGATCCGAGCAACGTTGAGACGGTATGGTGGTACCTCGTCGGCCACGGACTCGACGGACTATGCGTTCGGTGAGGTTACTGTCGACTACGGTTCTCACGCCGTAACTGTGGCCGGCGAACCGATACAGTTGACCGCGACGGAATATAAGCTGCTGCACGAATTGTCCAGCAAAGCGGGGCGAGTGTTGACGCAGGACGAGTTGCTGAAACGAGTTTGGGGACCGGAATACTCCGGAGAGTCGCAGTTGCTGCGCGCTTACGTAAAGTCCCTGCGACAGAAACTGGGCGATAACGCGCGGAACCCGTCTTACATCTTCACCGAACACGGCACGGGCTACCGGATGGCGAGGGCCTAAACCGCCGGCCAGGGGTTCCAGGGCAACGGTACAATCCTGGGGATTGGCCCGTCTCAGTCGAGCGGGTGAGTTCGGGCCCGACCGGAACCCCGCGCCCTCGGGATGGTAGGCCACTTTTGGGTGGTGCGGTTACACTGTGTGCGTGCAGATACTCCCCGGCGGGAGTCCAAGGAGCGCCACGTTATGCCAGAACACGCACGCACCACCGTCCTTCGCCGCCTGGCGCTCGAGTCGGGCGATCAGGAGGACATCGCGCAGAGCGCGGTTGCCAGCAGCGTCATCGAGACGCTGACCCCGTTTTTGGAACGCGCCCTTGCCGGCGAATCGTCGGTTTCGATTCCGCCTACTGACTACTGGTTCACCGCAGCGGAAATTCCGGACCGGCCCTCGTCCAACGCACTTCGCGCCACGTTCGGTTCCGGTGCCGCTGGGACCCAGCCTATTGTTGAAATGACTCTCCGACCGCCTGAAGAAGACGGTGAGCCGGCGATGTTGATGACCAGCATGGGAGGCTGGCTGCAGGCCATCGGTTCGGGCCTGCTGGGAAATCGTCCCTCCGCAGATCGGATTGCCTACGAAATCGCGGATTTGGAGAAGTGTATTTCCTGGACCTGGTTGGAGTTGCGAGGATACGCGGTGCGGCTCCAGAACCTGGGTAGCCCCCTGGAGGTGTTGTTTTCAGCAGGCGGGGGGATGCTCACCGCCATCGTCCAGGAGCCGGGAGCTTCACGTGAGGTTTGCTTCCTGGTGCAGAACACTCCCGACGCGGTCCGACGTCTGCCCGAAACACCCAGCGTCGAGGTCCATTCGCGACTATTCAAGATAGGCGATGTCCATCTGGTTCCGCTGGTGGCGCGAGTCGGCGACACCTGGTACGAATCGTGGATCAACGCTTGCTCAGACGACGGGCGCGGTTTGGAGGAACTGGAAATTCTGGCCGCGCAAGACCGGATAGTTTTCCTGATCTACGACGGAACCACGTTTGACCCCGAGCGCACGGTTCAGCTTCCCAACGCTCTTGCCGACAATATTGGTCAGATCCGACGGGTGATGGAAGGGGTCCCTCCCTGGGCTATGGAGGAGTTCGCGGACGCAAGGGAGGAACTCTACGCCGCGTATCCGACCCCCCAAGACCTTATATTCGGGCCAGACGTAACAGAGCGATAGACTTCCCGCCGCTGATAGCGGCTTACAGCCTTGACATTTCTGGGCCGCAACGGGGCGACCCGGCTTGATCCCTGACGATTCGCCCCGTTCAGTCGGCGTCGCTGGACGTTAGCCGCTGACGGTAATCCGAGTCGTAATCCACCGTCCAGCCCAGTTCGACCTGCAGATCCAACGGGACCGCCGACGGAGTTTGCGCTGGGGTCAACCGTTGGCCCACCGCGTCGGACGCTTCCAGCCCAGCGATTTCCGACGCGCCCAGTCCCAGGACCCACGAGAGAACGTACTGGTTGTCCTCGCCCAGCATAGGAGCGGGTTTTCTGATCTTGACGTCATTCCCGGACATCCTCCAGCCCCGGCTGACGTATTCCTGCCGACCCAATCCGGTCGCGGGGCCGTGTTCCGCCTTTTCAAAATACCCGCGCGCTCTGAAGTGTGGGTCGGTCAGCAGGTCGCGTCCATCCAGGACCGGCCCGGCAGGTACGCCGGCTCGCTGTAGCAATTCCAGGACCTGGTACTTGTCGCGTTCCATAGTCCACGCGGAGATTATCGCGTCCAGGCCATCCTGATTCCGGTGTCGTTCGGTGGGATCCTCAAATCGGGAATCGGAGGCCAACTCCGGCATACCCAAGGCCTCGCACAATGAGCGCCACTCCTCTTCATCTCGCGCTGCGATAACCACCCACTGGTCGTTCCCTTCGCAGGGGTAGCAGCCATGTGGCGCGATGGTCTCGTGTCGATTCCCCAAGCGGCGGACGCGACGGCCATTAAATGCGAAGTCCAGGACCCCTTCGCCAACGAACGACACTCCCACTTGGTACATCGCCAGGTCAATCCACATCCCTCGGCCTGTCTTCGCGCGGTGGATCAGACTGGCCATCACGGCCAACTGAGCGGTCCAACTGGCCAGGAAATCAGTGTAGGAATTGGCGATTTTGTTGGGCACCGTGCCAGGCGAGGAGCGACCATCGGGATCAACATCCAGGTACCCCATGAATGCCCCGGTCCCGTGGGTCGGTTCCAGCGCCGTCGCCATTGCGCCAAAATCGCTCCAGGGACCCGAGTGTCCGTATCCTGTATTGGATACCATGATGAGGTCGGGCTTGACGGCTTTCAGGTTCGCGTAGTCCAACCCGAATCGACGCATCACCCTGGGCGTAAAGTTCTCCAGCACCACATCCGACACCGAAACCAATCGCTTCAGTACTTCCAACGCCTCTGCAGAGCGCAAATCCAGCGTAACGCTCAACTTGCCGTGATTGAGCGTGTGAAACGTGCCGGCGCGCTCCCAGTACAATTCGCCCGGTTCGTTGTCCGGGTACGGCCCATTCAGTGTTCGGGTGGTGTCCACGAACTGATTATGGTGCGTCTCCACCTTGATGACCTCAGCGCCCAGGTCCGCCAGGTAGGCCCCGCAGTAGGGCATGGCGAACACCCGGCTGAGATCGACCACGCGTATGCCGTCCAGCGGCAGCGTCATATCACCCCCAGCGTTCTGAGTTGTGTTAATTCTCCACCCGAGTGCCCCAGTTCGTCGCCGTATATTTCGCGGTTGTGCTGACCGAGCAAGGGCGCCGGCATTCTGACGTCGTACTCCATGCCGGACAATTTGGGTCCCATGCTCGGGTACGCAGCCTTGCCCGCCACCGGGTGATCCACCGTACGGTAGAATTCCCGTTCGCTCAGGTGCGGACACTCGTACAGATCGCCGGCGTCCTGGGCCATCCCGAACACGAGCCGGCGCTCTCCCGATGCCTGATGCAACGCCTTTCGATCCCAGTTCGCCAAGCCCTCGATCAATAAATCGTAGATTTCCTCGCCGAATTCGATCCTGCCTGAGCCCGAGGCAAATCGCTCGTCCTGCAGTGCGGGCACGCCGATCAGGTCGGCGACGGTGGACCACGGCTGGGAACCCTGCACCGATGGAATCACGTACCCGTCCCGGGCAGGCATCAGTTCCTCGAATCCCGATCCTCTCACCGGACGCCTCCCCTTGATGGCTCCCATGTAACTGTAGTAAGGGACCGCCTGCACCAGGTGGGACGTCAAACACTCCACCGTGGAAACGTCAATGGTTTGCCCCTTTCCCGTGAACATTCGTTGGAACAGTGCAGTCGTGGTCGCCACTGCGCCGTTGATGCCCGCCACGTAGAAGGACTGGTTCAGCGCGTTCCGTAGCGGTTCCCGGTCGGAGTCGCCGGAGTGGTACATCAAACCGCTCATCGCCGCCGCAACTATGTCCGTTGCCGCATAATCCCGGTACGGCCCAGTCTGGCCGAACGGCGTGATGGACGTGATGACCAAGTTTGGGTGTTCATGCTGGAGCCTGTCGATTTCAAGCGCAGGGCCGGCCCTATCGTCAGGTGAGTAGTTATCCACCAGGACGTCGGCACGTTCGAGTAATTCCGACACAAGCCTGACGCCTGACTTGGTGCCCGGATCCAGGGTGACGCCGCGTTTGTTGGTATTCAGGTACAGGAAAGGGATGCTCTTGTCGGGATGAGGGTCGTCGCCCACGAACGGCCCCATTCGTCGCGCCTCATCTCCCCATCCCGGCGGCTCTATCTTGATGACATCGGCGCCGTAGTCCGCCAGCAATTTGGCGCAGAAAGGGGCAGACACGTGCCCGCCCATCTCCAGCACGCGAATGCCATCTAGCAGACCCGGCATCACCACGGCTCCTCTTCCCAGGTCAACGGTAGAGATTGGCTGCGTTTGGGCAATATCAACGTGGCGGTTCCCGCCGCAGTCTGGTTTCCGCGGTCGTTCTGCAACACAACGGAACAATCTACGTGTCCATAGTCACCGACTTCGCGAACCCCGGTAACGATTCCGGACGCAGTCAGAGTGTCCCCGGGAAAATCCATCCCCCGGTGTTCCACATAGAACCGCTTGAACCAGCCTTCTTCACCGGCGAAATCTAGGAGCAGTTGACCCAGGTATTGATTTTTCAGCGAGCCGTTCACCACCACGTTGGGCAAACCCTGGTGCAGTTGGGCGAAGGGGAGGTCCCAGTGGATACGGGCGTAGTTGCCGTTGGCGGCGGCCCAGCGAATCAGGTGGGTGGTGGTCATCGGACCCTTCACCACCGGCGGCAAGCTGTCGCCCACCGCCACGTCCTCGAAATAGCGCTGGGATCCCGGCGATGATTCCGGCTTGGACAATATAACCTCGGGATTCGGCGGGGCCACGTCCACGGTGGTCAGGTCGGAAGCTACCTGGGCAACATCCGTGGGTTGCTCTCCGGCCGGCAGTGCCCGATGTATGCTCACGCGCCGAGCCCGGCTCAGGTCCGTTCCGTCCTGGTCGGTCTGAGTCTCCTCCCGCACTATGAACACCAGGGGACCCGAACGACCCTGTTTCTCAAAGATGTCCAGGATCCTGAACCGGCGAGTCACCCAGGTTCCCACCTTGGCCGGGGAGAGGAACTGCCAATCGCTGCCGCCGTTCAGGCCATAACTGTTGAACGGGAGTGGGACCTCGAAATGCCATTCCTGACCGGCCCCGAAATACCCAATCGGCGGCGCAATATCCTTCCAGGCAGCCAACGGAGGGCACAGCAGAGATCCGAAACGGCTACTCTCTGCGTATTGAGGGTCAATATACAGGGGGTTGTAGTCTTCTATGGCGTCGGCAACGTCGTATGCCATCTCAGCGCTGATCGGGAACCGGTTCCTTTCCGGTTCGGATTCCAGGCCGATCAAGGCTCTTATTTCGTCGGTGATCAGGCTGGCAGACATCGGGCATACTCCTTGCCGGGTGTTGTATGATGACTCGGAAGATTGTAGCCAAAGGATTGGGTTTCCACAATTCAAACGAGCCGATTGACATGCGCGCATGGTTTCTTTACTCTGCGCGCCCATCCAATTAGCCCAGGTACGTGTTGAACAGGTTTCTCGCACCCTTCAGAGTACTGACCAGTTGGTACTTCCTTGCCCCCACTGCCATTGTCGTTGGGGTCGTACTTGGTGCCGTGGTGCTCGCGACCAATTTTCCCACCAAGCACAACATCGGGGTCATCGACATCCCCTTCACGGTGATCACCGACGACTCCGCCTACGTCATTACCCAATACCTCGAACACGCACGGAAGGACCCCTCCATTAAAGCCGTCGTGATCCGGATTTCGACACCAGGTGGCGGTGCGGCTTCCAGCGAAAGGTTGTACATCGCAACCCGGAATCTGCGGGACGAGAAACCCGTGGTCATGGTGATGAACGGGATGGTCGCCAGCGGCGGATACATGATGGCGATGGGTGTCAATCACACGTACGCGCAAACCTCTTCGCTGGTCGGCAATGTGGGCGTGATCACCATCGCCGGGCCCTTGGTCCCACGGCCGCTCCCAGAAAGTATCGTCGTCACCGGACCACACAAACTCTATGGGTCGTCGCGCAGGGATTGGATCGGTCTCGCGGAAGAGCTCAAGGACGCCTTCGCTGAGATGGTGATGTTGGAACGTGGCGACAAGATCCGCATCACCGAAGCGGAACTAACCGAGGGGCGGCTGTACGCCGGAGTCGACGCCGTCAGGCTGGGCCTAGTGGACGAAGTAGGCGGCGACAGCGATGCCATGGAGAAAGCGGCGGAATTGGCCGGCATTTCCAACTACGGTACCGTGGACGTCAACGCCGAGGTTTTGCGCGAGTCCATCCAACGCACCCGGCGCATTTTCCGCTCCGAGCTTGAAACCGAGCCGACTGACCAGGGAGCATTGCCGACTTTGCTGCTCGACAACATTGACCGTGAAAACCCTCTTCCAGATTTCCCTCTAGACATCCAAAGCCCCAACATCTACTACCTGTATGCCGGAAATGACTACTAGATTACTGGTGACGTTGGGACTTCTGATCGTCTCTGCTGGCGTCGCTTTCGGAGGCGGCTACCTCTTTTTCAACACCAGCAGCTACGAGCCCCCCGCCACTGCCGAACGCGTTTTTTCTGAATCGGGCCTTCCTGATTTACCAACAAACGAGATTCAGCGACCTTTCGTTCCGGCATCCGCGGGTGGCTTGGTGCTGATCGACGCCACACACCGGAATTCATTCCGCGAGAATGAGATTGGCACCCTGCTTTCAAAAATAAGCGGCAACGGGTATGCGACCGAGTTGGTTGGGCACTTCACCACGACCGACGAAACCCGACGGTTGACCCTTTATCGTGAAAAACTCCGCCGCGCCGACGCGTTGATCGTGATGCTGCCGCGGGACGCTTACACGCCCGCCGAAGCAGACCTCATCGAGAGTTTCGTCCAAAAAGGCGGAAAATTGCTTCTGATATCCGATCCAACCCGGATCCAGCGTAGCAACACGCTGGCCGAACGATTCGGCGTGACTTTCCGGCCTGACTACCTCTATAACCAGCACGAGTTCGACCTCAACTTCCAGAACATCTTCGTCAGGCAGTTCCAGCCGGACGCCCTCACGTCGGGCGTGAATGAAATCGCCCTTTATTCCGCCGGGTCCATACAGTCCCCCGGTGGTGGAATCGCGTTCACCGACGGAGCCACTGAGTCATCCGTTGAGGCTTCAGGGGTCGGTTTGTCACCCATAGCTTGGGGAAGTTCCAGGAACGTATTGGCGATTGGGGACTTCACCTTCATGATCCCTCCCCACAGCGCGGCTCTGGATAATGACCAACTCCTGTCCAATGTCGCCGATTTCCTGACCGCGGGCACGCGCGAATACGAGCTGGACGATTTTCCCCACTTCTATCGGAGCGGGTCAGACCAGGATGTCGATATCGTTCTGGCGCAACCTTCATTGTTGAGCAGCGGCACCGCAGTCAAAAACGCCTTGGCGGAAAACGGAATATCCGCGAGCCTTCAGACCACAGAGGACTTTGGCCGCGATACCGTGTTCCTGGGATTGCATGAAGATGCTCTCCGCGTTGGCGGGTATCTACACGCGGCCGGCATACAGGTGGACGATTCGTTGTCCGGCCCGTTCGGCGCAGATATGCCGCTGGAAGGCACCGCAATCACGGTTTTAAATCCCAATCGTGAACGACACGTTTTGATAATTTTGGCCGACACTCCCGAAGTTTTGGCACAAGCAGTCGACAGAGTTCTGGACGGAACATACAGACAAGATCTGGTCAACGATTTCGCCTCCGTCGCTTCCTTCGCGAAAGTGAGCAAGTGATACATGCGTAACAAATTTCGATTCCTCGGGCGTTTGCTCCCGGTCTTGTCTGCGGTCGCGGCGATCGGTGTGATCGCGTGTACCGCGCCCTCTTCGCCAGCGCCGGGTAGTGAGCCCACCGCGCCCGACGCCACTCTGCCGGCCGCCGGCGCATCGTCAACAAATCAGCAAGACATACCTATAGCTGATTTCGTTCAGCAGCATTCTGCGATATCAGAATCCTGGGACCAGTTCCACGGGGAGTTCGATCAGTGGAGCGCCAGCCTCGCGGAGTGCCATCCCAATGCCTTGCGTGAAGCAGTGAACGACTTCGCCATCTCATTCAATTCCGTAACGGAGCAGGCACGAGGCCTCACCCGGGGGAAGACAAGCGGCGAAATCGCCGACCTGCTGATCGTCGCAGCGGAAGAGGAGGAAGCGGCATTCCGACAGTTGCGCGACCGCTGGCAGCCCAACAATATCTCGTTGTTCGAAAACGTGGAGCAACACCGCACCAAAGCCTCCCAGGCCCAAAAGAGCGCCGAGGATCGCGTCATTCAGTTGCGGGACGGGTTTGAGGATGCGGCCGACCCCGAAGCCACCGCAGAATTCCTGGAGGCCTTTGAACCCATTAGGGATGACTGGAAGCAACTGCACGAAGAATATGAAACTCTGCGCGAGGAAGCTGAGAGCCTGGGCGACGAAGCCGTTCTCGATGGGATCGAGCAGCACGCGGAAAACCTGGGCGGGATCATAGATGCTATCGAGGAACTGCCCGAACTCGAAGGAGCCGAAGAAACGGTGGAGGAACTCCTGACCGCCGCCAAAGCCGAGCTGGAAGTCTTCGAGGCCGCAAACGCCCCTCCCAGCGCAACCAAAACTACCGAAGAGGCCGACAGTTCAACATCTTCGACAGTTGATTCCACTGACGGCTCCGCCAACGGCACAAACGGCTCGACCAATAACACGGACGCCGCAACCACCGACCAATCCACCGGCAGCGCCGACGCTGCCACAACCGACCAATCCACCAGCGGCACGGACGCCACCACTACCGACTCAGCCGTACAAACGGCAGTGACGGATTCGGCGACCAACGGATCCGGCAGCGCCGGCGGCGCATTTCCAGATTTCGCACCGCTGGACGAGATCACGGAAGCCAACGCCAAGGTACTCAAAGCGGCCAACCGCACCATCGAGGACCTGGCCGACCCTGACGCCGAGCGAGGTCTGGCCGAGTTGCAGGTATTCGACACCGAATACGTTCGACTGGTCCGGGCTTGGGACGCCTTCCACGAAGGGTACAACGATTGGCGGAAAGATGATGGTGGCTGCGATCGCGCGCAGGTCGTACAGGACCTGGAAGAACACAGCCTGCAGATCGCAGAGATTGCCCGCGACGTGCGGGGCCTCCCTAGCGCTGGCCCACTCCTGCCCATATACTCTCTGCTGACTGAGGCGGCGGCCCGCGACGAAGACTCCATCCGGACCCTCCGCTATACTTGGCAACCCTTCGCGCTCGACGCGTTCAAAGCCGTCCACCAGGAAAGGAGTCACACCGAGAGCCTGCGTCGACAGGCGGAAATTGCAGTACAGGAGCTCGTCAACCGTTCATAATCCGGGCTCCCACCAGGAGGAACCACCGATGGCTCTGCCTCCCGACCGCATCGACTACCTGCCAATCATTGACCGGCCGGTGATCAAATGGCCCAATGACGCTCGCGTCGCACTGTGGATTTCTCCCAACGTCGAGCATTACGAGTACCAGCCGATAAACGAGGGGGTGCGCGACCCCTGGCCCCGCACTCCGTATCCGGATGTCCAGCAGTACACCTACCGGGACTACGGCAACCGTGTCGGGTTCTGGAGGATGCTGGAGCCGCTGGACAAGCACGGAATCCGCTGTTGCGTCTCGCTCAACCTCGCGGTGTTGGAGCACTTCCCTGAGATCGCCGAGGCCATGATTGAGCGCGACTACGACTTCATGAGCCACGGGATTTATAACACCCGCTACCTGTACACCTGCACCGAGGACGAGGAGCGCGAATTTTACCGCGACTGTATCGACACCCTGAGACGGCACACCGGCAAGCAATTGAAAGGCATGTTGGGACCCGCCATTTCAGGGAGTGTCAGCACGCCGGACCTGATGGCCGAGGCCGGATTGATTTATCACACCGACTGGTTCCACGACGATCAGCCGACCCCGATCAAGGTCAACTCCGGGAAACTGGTCTCGGTTCCCTATTCCATCGAGCTCAACGACTCGTCGGTCCTGCGGGATAATCACTATACCGCCGAGTATTTCGCCGACATCTGCAAAGCGCAGTTCGACCAACTGTACGCAGAGGGCGCGGAAAGCGGACGCGTCATGTGCATCGCATTGCATCCCTTCCTGATCGGGCAACCGCATCGCATCAAGTACCTGGATGACACCCTGGGTTACATCATGTCCCACGACGGTGTGTGGCAAACTACCGCCGACGAGATAGCGGAATACTACATCGCCAACTATTACGACCAGGCGATGGATCACGCTCAGCAGTTTGTCAGATAAACACGCCGCTCACCGACTTTGACCGTACGGAGGGTCGTCCCTATGCCCGCACAACGCACTTTTGGCATGGACCACCCGCACCACGAGTGGTCGCCGATCATTTCGCGCCCAGCACTGCGGTGGCCCGACGGAGCGGGCGTCGCGCTCTGCGTGATCCTGGTGCTGGAGCACATGGAGTGGCAAGTTCCTGAAGGGAGTTTTCAGGTCGCCAACCTCGCCGGTGGATCGGCGCCGCGCGCTTTTCCGGACTACGCCCGGCTATCACACCGCGAATACGGGCACCGGATCGGCATCTTCCGCCTTTTGGACTTGCTGGAAAAACACGGTATCCCTGCGACCATCGCCATGGATGCGATGACCGCGGAGAACTATCCGTACCTGGTGCGGCACTGCCTGGATCGGGGCTGCGAAATTATCGGGCACGGCATTTCAGTCAGCAGGATGATCACGTCCGACATGTCGGAGGACGAGGAACGCAGTTACATTCACTCATCCATCGATTCCCTCGTCGCCGCAACAGGATCAGCCCCACAAGGCTGGCTGAGCCCGGAATATGGCGAATCCGAGCGCACCCCACGATTGCTGGCCGAAGCGGGTCTTCGTTACGTCTGCGACTGGGCCAACGACGAGCAACCCTATCCGATGACCACTGGCGACCATCCCTTCTTTGCGCTGCCTCTGCTCTATGAACTAGATGATGTCGCAAGCCTGGCGCAGCGCAAGGTGACGGTAGCCGACTACCAACGCCGGCTCACCGAAAGTTTCGACACTCTGCTCGAGGACGGCGCATCCAACGGCCGGGTCCTGGCGCTCAATTGGCATCCGTGGTTGGTCGGGCAGCCATTCCGAGTCGGAGCAATTGACGCAGCGTTGGGGCACATGATGCGGACCGGCGGTGTATGGGCCGCAACCGGTTCGGATATTGTTGAGCAGTACCGGGCCCAAACCACCTGACGGGGGCAAATCATGGCTTCCTCATTGATACGCGGTAGGTACCTTCTGAGCACGACCGGCGATAGCGGTCCAATCGAGACCCTTTACGATGCGGCGATCTATCAGGAAGATGGCCTCATCAAGGATGTCGGTCCCTTCGAAACGTTGAGAGCGGAATACACGCCTGATGCGGAATTTGGTGGCCCGAACTATGCCATCATTCCGGGTCTGGTGAACTCGCATCACCACGGGCGTGGCGTCACCACGCTACAAATGGGTACCTGCGACGATTGCCTGGAGATGTGGATCCTGGCCGGATGGGGGCGGCGCCCCTACGACCACTATCTGATGACCCTCTACACCGCGATTAACATGCTGGAATCCGGCACCACCACTGTGATGTACAACCATCCACAAACTGCGGCCGGCACCCTGAAGGAGGATGTCGACGCGGTGCTGAAGGGATTTTTGGATGCCGGGATGCGTGTGGCCTTTTCCAGCTACCTACGGAATCAAAACCGGGTGGTGTATGCCGACGATGCTGATTTCTTGGGCGGGTTGCCCGCCGACCTGTCCAACGACGTCCGTCGTTACCTGGCAGTCAGCCACATGAGCGATGACGACTATTTCGCGTTTAGCAATGAGATGCATCGGCAATACCACGGGGATCACTCTGGCAAGGTTCGCGTGCTGCTAAGTCCGGCCAACGTGCAGTGGAACTCCGATGATTTCCTGCTCCGCACTAAAGAGCAAGCCGCGCGTCTCCAAACCGGCATCCACATGCACTTGGTGGAAAGCCCCTACCAGAAGGATTACGGCATCCGTACCTGGGGCAAAACCCCGGTGCAGCACCTTCAGGATCTGGAGTTCCTGGGCCCGGAGGTTTCCTTTGCGCATTCGGTGTGGCTGACGGACAGCGACATCGACCTTCTAGCTAACTCGGGGGCGACGGTCTGCCACAACGCCAGCTCGAACCTCCGGCTCAAGAACGGCATCGCGCCGGTCAATCCGATGCTGGCCCGGGGCGTCAACGTCGCCATGGGAACCGACAGCACGGCCATCAATGATGATGACGACCTGCTCCAGGAAATGCGCCTGGTGAGCAAACTGCATCGGCAACCGGGCCTCACCGAACCCGCCATTACAGCGGAACAGGTGCTGAGTATGGCCACCGCCAACGCCGCTGTTCCCACCGGTTTCGCGGGTGAGATCGGCACACTACAGCCCGGGTATCGTGCCGACATGTTGCTGATCAGGTTGGACGCATTGGGCGATCCCCACCTGGACGAAGACGTCCCTCCTGTGGAAGTGATTTTAGGGCGCGCAAAGGCCCGCGACATTGCCGCCACCATCGTTGATGGAGAAGTGGTGACACAGGAGCGCCAGCATCCACGGGTTGACAAGGCCGACGTGGCCCGCGAATTGAGGGAGCAACTGGCGCGATCTGTGGAACCCGAGACGTTGGCGGTGCGGCGTATGGCCGCCCAACTTTCACCGTACGTGGAGCGTTTTTATCTAAACCATCCGCCGGTCATCGCAAATCCCCATTATCTGTACAACAGCCGCACGTGATCCTGGTAACGTTTGTCGACCACTCGGTCTACTATGGTTTCACGGCTCGGTTAGAGCGGAGAACCCTTTCAACAGGAAAGGTGCTCGTCTCTCCACCTACGAATCGGCCCCGTGTGCATCGTTTAATCGGAAAGCGCCCAGGTAAACATGAAATGCACAAGCGCACACATATTGTGCACATCGTGCATTATTTCGCCATTTTTGTCTGTTTCAATACAAATTGGCGGCGATGCTTTGCATTTTCGTGCGGCCCGGCAACTGAACGCGACTGTTTCCTACGGATTTGTTCCCCGACTTCAAGCACCTAGGTAAAACTATTTTTGCTGCCCCAAAGTCAGGATGTCCAAATACTTTGAGCCTATCTACCCTTTATTCGCTTCGGAGCGCCTCCCTGAATGCCGGATTCAGCATGTAAGTGTCCAACCTCTTGTGGAATTCGACGGGACGGGGCAGGCTTATGTTACCGTTCGCTCGCTGCACACGCCGCAGAGCGTGTCCGATACTTACTTGTGTCGTACGAATGGTGTCAGTTTCGATCCCAAGCTGAGCTGTGATGGCGTCCCTGGTCATGCCTTCCGCGCCGGCCGCGGCCAGGATCGACACCAATCGGCGCGCGCTCTCCGACATGTTCCTCACCAATTCGCTGCCCAATCGGCTATCCCATTGTGCCGGCCATGCGGGTTCGGGAAGGGACTGACGATAGGCGATGCCGGGCGCATGATTCCCGAATCGGGGTCGGTGTCCCATTGGCAATTCTCCAACCTGCTCAGTGGTCCATTCGACATGAGAGCCTCCTTCATCTTCCCAGTCCGTTTCAAAGACCGACGTTGACGAGGCCAATCCCAGTTGGTCAGGATCTCCCATTGAGGCAATACGCCGTAACGCATCCACCGTTCCGTCCGGATCCCCTTCGATGCTGATTTTTATTACAATGGGCGGCATTGTGCGCTCCGCATGTTTTATTGGTGTAGTGTTTCCGCCAATAGTATCACGTTTTTAAACCCACGTTAGCCCAATAATCCATCGTTGTGCGCACAAACATTACCGATTTAGTGCATGAACGGCCTTGTGCCCAAGTTCTTGACTGCACTGGCGATTGACCGACACGCCCATGTGCCCCGACACGTACATTAAAAGGGAAGCAGATGCCTCAATATACTTTAGCCGTTGACGTCGGCGGCACCTTCACAGATCTTGTTCTTGCCGACTTGGAAACCGGCTCACAGACGGTGTATAAAACTCCTTCCACTCCTGAAGATCCGTCGATAGGATTCCTCAAGGGACTGACCGATATCTTGGACGTGGAAAAAGTCAAACCAGCGGACGTGGTTCACATCTTGCACGGTACGACCATCGCCACCAATTCCGTGCTGGAAAACAAGGGCGCTCAAGTTGGCCTGCTGGTCACCACCGGGTACAAGTACGTCCTTGAGATCGCGCGACACGGCACTCCCAGACTGGCCAATCCCAATACGTGGGTCAAGCCGGAACGTCCCGTGCAGCCACGAAATTGCCTGGAGATCAATGAGCGCACCACTTTCGAGGGTGAAATCCTGCTGGCACTGGACGAAATGGAAGTGGTTCGGGCAGCTCAGCTTTTCGCCCAGGCTGGGGTCGCCGCCGTAGCCGTCGCCTTTCTGCACTCCTACGCCAATCCAACCAATGAGCAGCGCGCTCGGGAAATCCTGCTCCGAGAACTTCCGGAGGTGCCCGTTTCCCTGTCGTCCGACGTGTTGCCCGTATATCGCGAGTACGAGCGGGCCATCACCACGGTCCTTAACGCATACGTGACGCCACGCGTCAGCCGTTACATCAATAATCTCAAGCATTCTTTGGCGTCGCTGGAAACCCCGGCCGCCTTATCCATAATGAAATCCAACGGCGGCATTATCGGCGCTGACGCCGCCGTGAGTCAGCCCGTGTACACTGCTCTATCCGGTCCGGCGGCCGGAGTCATCGCTACCGCACAAATCGCCGGGGGCGTCGGGGTAACGAACTGCATATCGTTCGATATGGGCGGCACCAGCACCGACGTATCGCTGCTCCGCAACGGCCAACCCGGTTTGACTCTGAACGGTAAATTGGGAGATTGGCCTATCCAGCTCCCCATGCTGGATATCGCCACTATCGGCTGCGGAGGGGGCAGTATTGCAAAAGTTTCCCCATACGGCAGTCTTACCGTCGGTCCCGACAGCGCGGGAGCCGACCCCGGACCCGCCTGTTATGGCAGGGGCGCGACCGCGGCGACGGTTACTGATGCGAACCTCGTCCTGGGAAGGGTCAACACACAGATAGCCGGCGGTCAACTATCCCTGGACGCTCAGGCGGCCGCTCAGACTGTCCACGACACCGTTGCCGCGCCCCTGGCCCTGGATTTGGCCGCCGCAGCCAGCGGGGTCATCAGAATCGCAAACAATGCTATGGTAGGAGCCATCCGCAACATCAGTGTCGAGCGCGGCCACGACCCGCGAGATTTCGCCTTGATAGCGTATGGCGGTGCCGGGCCGATGCACGCGATCGATGTCGCCAACCTTTTGGGAATCGAAACGGTGGTCGTACCGGCGCACCCGGGCATCACATCGGCCTCCGGTTTGCTCGCCGCTGAATTCAAGAACGACTACGCTCGGACTGTGCCTCAACAGGGCAATCACTTCGATATTCGGGGTATCGCAGACGTATTCGACGTACTGGAACGGGAGGGTATGATCTGGCTGAGCGCCGAAGGCGTCCCTGCGGCCAGCCGCCACCTATCCCGTTCGGCCGATCTCCGGTACGCCCACCAGGGATCCGAGTTGACGGTCCAATACAGTAATACGGCGGTCGACGAACCGGGTCTCCGCAATCTGGTGGAGAATTTCCACCAAGAGCATCACCAACTATACGGATTCTCCCTGGAACAGCCCGTCGAAATCGTAACTCTCCGGGTGACTGCATCCGGACAGGTAGGGGCGGCGAACGGTTCCCCTCCTGTTGAACCTACGCACGGAGTCTCTTCCCCTGCCCAGGCCATCGAACCAGACACTTACCGGAAAGTCTACTTCGACGAGACTGCGGGGTTCGTCGAATGCCCGATCTACAAGCGCGACGATTTAGTGGCGGGTTGCGTTGTGGATGGACCTGCCATCTTGGAAGGGATGGACTCCACGGTAGTGATCAACCCGGGTTGGTTATCCCGTATCGACCAGCACGGCAATTGCATCATTCGAGGGAACGGAGGTTAGCGATGAGCGACGCAAACAAAACCCAGGTCGACCCAATCACTCGCCAACTTATTCGTGGCAGCTTACGAGCCGCTCGCCTGGAGTGCGAATTGATCATCGAACGCACGGCTATGTCGGCGTTCATCCGCGAGAAGAAGGATTACACCGTCAGCTTTCTGGACCGCCACGGCCAGGAAATATACGGCGACACGATGGGGAGCGACATTCTGGGTTGCGTCTGGCAACACTATCCCGTCGAATCCATGCGGACGGGCGACCTTTACTGGTACAACGATCCCTACCTTTCGGAAGGGAGCATCACCCACACGCCGGACATGGTGTTCATCGCTCCCGTCTTTTGCGACGAAGAAATCGTGGCCTACTGCCATTCGTTCGCCCATTTCTGGGACTTGGGCGGATCCCGCCCCGGCAGCATTGGTCCCGCCAATACCGAAATCTTTCACGATGGAACGCTGGTGCCTCCCATAAAAATCATCGACAGCGGTCGGCTCAATGACGAGGCTTACCGCATTATCCTCCGCAACTCCCGATACCCCGATTTGCTGGAAGGGGACTCACGAGCGCTGATGGCTGCGGCCAATCGGGCACAGGAACGCCTATTGGAGATGTTCGACCGCTTCGGAAAGCGAACCATGCTCGACGCTATCGCTGAAGATCAGGCCGACACCGGGCGTCTGGTTCGAGACAAGACTCTGGAAATGATCCCGGAGGGTGAGTACGCAGTCCGTGACTACATGGACCACGAGGGCCTGGGGGACCACTGGCATTCATTCCACCTTACGCTGAGCAGGAAAGGCGACGAAATATCGCTTGACGCTTCCAACAGCGACGACCAAGCCGACGGATCAATAAACTTCATCGCCAGCGACGGCGCCCTCAAGGCGTATTTCGGCCAGTACTTTCACCAGTTTGACGCTTCGTTGCTCGCCAACCACGGCCTCCTGTCTGGAATAGACGCAGTGAAACTCCGTTCCGGCAGCATTCTCCGCCCGGAATGGCCGGCGGCGTTGGGTTGTCGCGCCCACACTTTCACCAAACTCAAAAGCGCCGTCCGGGCCGTCCTGGCCCAAGCCACTGATGGCAACGTGATGGCCGGCGCCGCTGTGTACGTGATCGCCTACTGGCGCATGAAAGACCGCGACACTGGTGCATGGCTGCTTTGCACCGACGGAATCGCGGTCGGGCATGGCGCCAGACCTTTCGGAGACGGCCTCGACGCCATCTACCAGAGGCACAACGAAAACTACCCCGGCGAGTTCATGGAAATGGAGTACCCGCTCCGCTTGGAACGCTACGCCATATCCACGGATTCAGGCGGGCCCGGCAAATACCGCGGGGGTTGCGGCGTGATTCGAGACGTGCGCCTGTTGGCCGACGAGGGCACTTTCGGGTTGCGGGTTGAGAACAGCTTGTTCCCCACCTGGGGCGTCGCGGGTGGCATGGGCGGCGGAATTTCCAGGGTAGTCCTCAACCCGAGCACGCCTGATGAACGCGAGATCCGACCGTTCTCTGACGACAATCATTGGAAATGCGGCGACCTGGTGCGGATATATACCGCAGGGGGAGGTGGTTGGGGCGATCCGCTGGAACGGGACGTCGCTATGGTTCTTGACGATGTCATGGACGGCTTCGTATCCGTTGACGCCGCCCGCGACAGTTACGGCGTCGTCATAAATCCCGAGACCAATCAGGTTGACAAACTCGCCACCGAGTCGCAACGAGACCAAATTCGCGTTGCCCGCGGTGGCACCAAAATGTTCCACCGTTTCAACTATTTCCAAACCGAGGCCGAGGAATACGAGTGGGTAAACCGGAATATACCTCGCGACGTCAGTTAGGCAAAAAATTCCGGAACGGTTCACGATCGCGCCCCGACTAGACAGGTGGACAAAACGGGGCCTTTCTGGATGTGGGGCAAGGAAACCTCCGGACCGGCTTCAAAGGTCCGGTTCCTCCGGCAGCGGTGCGCGGTTGGCATAAAAATGGAGCGGAAGACGGGATTCGAACCCGCGACCTTCTCCTTGGCAAGGAGACGCTCTACCACTGAGCCACTTCCGCTCAAGCACCGACCTGCGCAGGTCTTCGTGCTGATATCCAGAGTATAACCCCAATCTCGCAACGTGTACAGGGCGCGAGCTGATCGATTCAGGGCCGTTCGATGCTCCAGTAAATCCCCTCTCTGACCTTTCCCACTGCCAATGACACTTCCCCCTTTCCCTAACCCTTCACCTGTCCATATCATTTAACCAACACACCAAATCCAACCCGCCAATCAAGCCACCAGCCATCCCAATCAGGGCAATCGCACTTCAATTGTCGGCCCTTGGATAAGGCTCTCCCGGCCACCGTCATACCGGCGAAAGCCGGTATCCAGTGCCTGAAATCGGCAGTTTCGCGGTCGTTCTCTTCATTCGGGGGCCTCTGGACTCCGGCTTGCGCCGGAGCGACGGGCGTCTAAATTCTAAATGCGATTGCCCTGCCATCCCAATGCCCACATCCAAACACCGAACTCCCAAACTCCGCTCCCCCAAATCTTGTCACCCGCCCGCCAAAACCGTCAATTTCGCTCCCATTACAACCCAATCATCCCCCATTCACCCCCAAGTCCCACCCCAACGCTCTACTCAAATGAACAGAAATGAGCGGTAATGAGCGGGATATCGACAAAATCGCCGCTGTCCCGACCTCATATCCAATCCTTTCCATCCCCTTCATCCATGAAAATACCCCCCCGCCGAGGTAATCCATGACCATCTCCCAAATCCGCCGCCGCATCAACGTCCTCAAGCGCAGGTTCGCCCTCGAACTCACCATCATCAAGCTCCGACGCATCGCCGAAGCCGTCGCCGACCACTGGGACCCCGATCAACCTCCCGAACCCGCCGACGTCATCGAGCGCTTCGTCAAGGACGGCTGCCGCCTTCCCACCTTCGGTAACCTTCGCCACTGCCTGGACCGTGCCCGACGCCAGGGGGACGTCCCTCACCCTGAAGACATCGTCATCAACCTCCTTCCCTGGATTGACGGCGACCGCTA
>DAOUJD010000040.1:0-10619 GCA_034423115.1 Dehalococcoidia bacterium
CCAAACAACTGTACAGGCTGCTGTGAGGAAACGGCGCGGCGACCCAGCTACGATTCGGTTTGTAGAACCCGGGGGCGAAACGGTCTGCCGCGCCTGATCGCCTGATGGTTCTCACCAATATACAAGGGGCGAATGATCATTAGCCCCTACGAGTGACTAGCTCACGGTCACGCCACCCCTACCAACTCCCTCTCCTCCGACGGTTCCCGCTCCCTGGCCGTCAGCCTCAACCCATCGCCGGCCTCGTTCACATCGGCAACGACGTGGTCGCCCTCGTTGAACTCACCGGAGAGCACGCCGCGCGAAAGCTGGTTTTCCAGGTGCCGCTGGATGGCGCGGCGCAAGGGGCGCGCGCCGTAGCTGACGTCGAATCCCTCCTTCACCAGCCAGTCGCAGCCGGCCTCGGTGAGTTCGCAGGTTATGCTGCGCTCGGCCAACCGTTCCTGCACCTGCCAGACCAGCAGGCCGACGATCTGGCCGATCTGCGCCCGACTCAGCGGGTGGAACACGATGGTCTCGTCGATGCGGTTGAGTAACTCGGGACGAAACGCCCGGCGCAGCGCCTCGTGGACGGTGCGGGCGAGTTCGGGTGATACGGATCCGGCATCGCCCTCGCGGTCGGATTCGGGGTTGAATCCGAAGGGACGCTGGGACAGATTCCCGGTGCCGAGGTTGCTGGTCATGATGATGACGGTGTTCCGGAAGTCCACCGTGCGCCCCTGGCCGTCGGTGAGCCGGCCGTCTTCCAGTATCTGGAGCAGGAGGTTGAACACATCCGGGTGGGCCTTTTCAATTTCGTCGAACAGGATCACGCGGTGGGGGCGGCGACGGACGGCCTCGGTCAACTGGCCGGCGTCGTCGTAGCCGACGTAGCCCGGGGGCGCGCCGATGAGCCGCGATACCGTGTGCCGCTCGCCGTACTCCGACATGTCCAGGCGGACCATGCTGTCCTCATCGGCGAACAGGAACTCGGCGAGAGCGCGGCTCAGCTCGGTTTTGCCGACGCCGGTGGGCCCAAGGAATATGAAGCTGCCGTAGGGGCGCTTGGGATCGTTGAGGCCGGAACGAGCGCGGCGGATGGTGTCGGCGACCGCGTTGATGGCGTCGTCCTGTCCGATGACCCGCTTGTGGAGATGCTCCTCCATGTGCAGCAGGCGCTCGGCCTCGCCCTCCATGAGTTGGCCCACCGGGATGCCGGTCCAGTTGGAAACAAGCTCGGCGATGTCCTTTTCGTTGACCACCAGGTCGGGGCCGGAGGTGTGCTCGATGCGCTGGTGTTCGGAGTTCAGTTCATCCTCCAGGCGCAGCCGCTCGGTGCGGTGCTGGGCCGCCCGCTCGTAGTCGGACATCTGGTTGGCGCGTTCCTCCAAGTCGGTGAGTTCGCGCCGGCGGTTTTCCATCTCCTGCACCCGGGGCGGCAGCGAGCCGGCGTCGATGCGGACCTTGCTTGCCGCCTCGTCGATGAAGTCGATGGCCTTGTCGGGCAGGCGGCGGTCGGTGATGTAACGGTCGCTGAGGCGGACGGCGGCCTCTAGCGCGGCGTCGGTGATGGACACCTTGTGGTGGGCCTCATAGCGGGGTTTCAACGCCCTAAGGATGTGCACGGATTCGTCGGCGGTGGGTTCCTCTACGAACACGGGCTGGAACCGCCGGGCCAACGCCGGGTCCTTTTCGATGTGCTTGCGAAATTCGTCCAGGGTGGTGGAGCCGACGGCCTGTAGTTCTCCCCGTGCCAACGGCGGCTTGAGCATGTTGCTGGCGTCCAGACCGCCTTCGTTGGCGCCGGCGCCGACCAGGGTGTGCATCTCGTCGAGGAATACGATGACCTCGCCATTGGACGACGTGACTTCGTCGATTACGGACTTGAGGCGTTCCTCGAACTCGCCGCGGAACTTGGCGCCGGCCACGAGGCGGCCCATATCTAGGGCCATCACCCGCTTGTTGCGCAGCGAGTCGGGCACGTCGTCGCAGATGATCTTGCTGGCCAGGCCCTCGGCGATGGCGGTTTTGCCCACGCCGGCCTCGCCGATGAGCACCGGGTTGTTCTTGGTGCGGCGGGTGAGGGTCTGCATGACCTGGCGGATTTCCTTCTCGCGGCCCACCACCGGGTCGAGCTTGCCAATGCGGGCGAGTTCGGTGAGATCAACGCTGTATTTTTCCAGCGAGCGGTAACGCTGCTCGGCGTTGGGGTCGTCCACGCGGTGCGCGCCTCGGAGCTTCTGCATGGCCTGATAGACCATCTCCTGGTTGATGCCAAGGTCCTGGAACAGCCGGGCGGAATCACCGGAATTTTCGCGGGCCGCCGCGACCAGCAGGTGCTCGACGCTGATGAACTGGTCGTGCAGCCGCTGGGCCTCCTCGTCGGAGACCTGGAGCATGCGCTGCAACCTGGGGGTTACGAAAATCTGCTGGGAGCCGGCGGTGAGTTTCGGCATTCCCTCCAGCGACTGGTGGAGGCGGCTTTTGACCTGTTCCGGGTCCACGCCCAGTTCCTTGAGGATGCGTTCGGGCAGGCCGTCATCCAAGGCGACCAGAGCGAGCAGGACGTGCTCCACGTCCCATTGGGTGTGCTGGTAGTTGCGCAGCAGTTCCTGGGAACGCTGCAACGCCTCCTGCGCCTGGCGGGTGAATTTTTCTGCGCTCAAAACCATATCGGTCACCTCGTTTTAGTTATTGCGGGATGGGCTGACGGCCCGGTTATTGGAAGTGGCCCTCAGTCGCGTTACCTCTTGAGTCAAAGCATCAACCTGCGCCTGCAAGTCGCGGATCTGGTCGGCCAACCGCAGGGCCAGTTCGGCCCCGGCCAGGTTGACTCCCATGTCGTCGGTGAAAGTCTTGATGCGTCGCAGGCGTTCCACGTCGGCCATGGAGTAGAGCCGTTGCCGGCCCTGGGACCGGGACGGCATCACCAGCCCGACCCTCTCGTAGTATCGAAGGGTCTGGGCGTGCAGGCCCACCATACGGGCCGCCACGCTGATTACGAAACAGGGTTCGGTTGCAAAATCGTTATTCAGTGTCATGGTCAGTTACTCCTCCTCCACCACTTCATGCTCGGGTTCCGCCGCGCGCATCTGCTCGAAGAGGCCGCGCTGCTCGTCGGTGAGGTTGGACGGCAGCGTCACGTTGACGGTGGCGTAGAGGTTGCCCCGGCGTTCGGGATCGTTGAGGCGGGCCATTCCCTGACCCGCCAGCCGGAACCGCCGGCCGTTCTGGGTTTCCGGGGGCAGGGTCAGTTCGATCTGGCCGCGAAGCGTTCGCACCTGGGCAGTTCCGCCCAGGACGGCGTCCAACAGCGGCACGTCGACGGAGGTGTGCAGGTCGGCCCCCTTGCGCTCGAAGCGGCGGTGGGGCAACACGGATACCACCAGGTTGAACTCGCCGCTGGAATCACCGCCGGCGGCGATGTGCACGCGGCCTCCGTCGGCGATGCCGGCCGGGATTTTGACCTCCAGCCGGCGGCCGGCGGGGAGGTTGACGATGCGGGTGGCTCCGGCGTCGGCTTCTTCCAGCGTGATGTCCACGGGAATCTCCGCCGGCGGGGGGCGCATGCGTTCGCCGACACCCCCCAAGTCCCCCAAACCTCCCAAGCCGCCGAATAGATCGGAAAAGGCAGAGCGGCCGGTATTGAACGAGAAACCGCCCCGTCCGCCGCCGGATTCACGGCCGCGGAAGAACCGCGAAAAATCGTGGCCGCCCTGTTGCTCAAAGTGCTCGGAGTGGTGCCACTGGTCGCCGTAGCGGTCGTACCTGGCGCGCTTGTCGGAGTCGGACAGGACCTCGTAAGCGGCGTTGATGGACTTGAACCTTTCGGCGGATGCTTCGTCCCCCGGGTTCACGTCGGGATGGTGCTGCCGGGCCAGCCGTCGATACGCCTGGCGAATTTCTCTTTCATCGGCGGTACGCGACACGCCCAATATGTCATAGTAGTCAGCCATGTCGGTCTCCGCTCATATGGAAATGGTCTTGGCAACATCATACATCGCGATGGGGCGTTGGTCAATAACCTGATCTGTCAACAACCAGAAACTTGACAAGATATCATCAGGTTAGTAAAGTGAGTGATGTCAGTCGAACACATCGACAGACGGTAATTCCGGCCAACGAGCCGACTTGATGGAGGAAAATATGACCAGCTTGCAGCGATTCGATCCATTCCGCGAAATGCGCCACTTTACCCGTATGATGAACCACCCGTTCTGGGCATCCCGCTGGGGCGATCCCCTGGACGGCGACGTCGAGCACCCTGCGGAGTCCTGGTCCATCCCGATGGACGTGCGACGGGACGACAAGGCTATGACCGTGGTCGCCTCATTGCCGGGGTTTGGGTCCGACGACGTGGAGGTGGCGATCAGCCCGGACCGCGTTTTGTCGGTGAAGGCGGCGCGCCACACCGAGGTTGAACGGGAGGGTGAGGAATACCTGATGCGCGAGAGGCGCTTCGGCAGTTTCTCCCGCGCCATTCGGTTGCCCAGCGACCTGAACCTTGAAGACGCCGCCGTTGCCCTCGAGCACGGGGTACTCACGGTGACGGTCCCGGTGGCGGAGGCCGCGCAGACGCGGAGGCTCACCATCGCCGGCGCCGGGGCGTCGAACACCGCGTAAGACCTACGCGGCAGGGGCACCCATCCACGGGGCAGGTTTCGACCTGCCTCGATTTCTTTTTGCGCACCCGCAGGACGGTGCGCCATTTCTGACATCGCCTTGGCTATTGACTTCATGGGCCAACATGCTACTATTCGTTGTCGCAATCGATTGCAACAACGGAGGTTCGCATATGTCCGGACACGGATCAGCGGTTTCGCGCCTTCGCGCCCAGGGCTACCGGATGACGCCCCAGCGCCTTTCCGTCCTCGACATCGTCGCCCGGCGCACCGGGCACGTCGGAGCGGATGAAGTCTGGAGCCTTGCCCGCGAGGAACACCCCTACGTGGATCTGGCGACAATTTATCGCACGCTCCAGTGGCTGAAGGGCCTGGGCGTGGTCACCGAGGTCATCATCGGCAACAAGCTGCACTTCGAAATGGCCGATCATCAGAGCCGACACAACCACATGGTCTGCTCCGTGTGCGACGGCGTGCAGACTCTCACCTCCGACTACCTGGCCGAATTCAGCCAGCGCCTCGAGCAGGAATTCGGTTTCTCACCCAACCTGGACAACATCACCATAGGAGGCGTATGCAACCAATGCCGAGCCGTAACGTAATTTGCCACCGCCCAATTGCGCCCCATCAGAGGTCAATCACCATGTTTGCCAAGCTATCCGGCATCCTGCTGTTGCTCGCCGCCACAGTTTTGGTTGCCTGTTCGCCGGCGGCGGCCCCGCCGCCGGTCCCGACCGAACCGCCGGCATCATCACCCTCAACCTCGACAGCGACGCTCAACGTTGTCAGCACGGTGTCTCCCATCACCAGCGTGGTGGAAAACATCGGCGGCACCCGCATCAACCTGATGGGCGTGGTGCCGGAGGGCGTCAACTCACACACTTTCGAACCTGCTCCCTCCGTGGCCGCCACCCTGTCCGGCGCGGACCTGATCTTCCTCAATGGCCTGTTCCTGGAGGAACCTACCCTGGAGATGGCCAAGGCCAACCTCAAGCCCGGGGCCTCCATCGTGAGTTTGGGGGAACAGACCATCAGCACCGACCAATGGCAGTTCGACTTCTCCTTTCCGGAAGAGATTGGACATCCCAACCCGCACCTCTGGCCCGACCCCATCCTGACGCTGCGTTACGCCGAGATCGTACGGGACAACCTGTCGGCCCGGGATCCGGACAACTCCGATTACTACTCGGCCAACTATGATGCGTTTGCGGCACGCATCGCGTCCCTGGACGCCGCCATCAAGACCGCGATACCGACCATACCGCCGGAAAATCGCAAACTGCTCACCTACCATGACTCCTGGGCCTACTTCGCCGACCGTTACGGCATAACCGTAGTGGGCGCGGCCCAGCCGGAGGACTTCTCAGAGCCCTCGGCCAAGGAGGTGGCAGACCTGATCACCCAGATTCAGACCGAGGGCATCCCGGCTGTGTTCGGCTCGGAGGTGTTTCCCAACGACATTATGGAGACCATCGCCGCAGAATCCGGGGCCACCTACATCGACGAACTGAGCGACGATGACCTGCCCGGCGGACCGGGGGATCCGGATCACAGCTACCTGGGACTCGAGGTGGCGAACTTGAGGATAATCATACCCGCGTTGGGCGGCGATGCCTCCGCTTTGGACGAAGTTGACATCTCGCCCGTCTTTGAAGGCGACTCCAACGCGGTCTATCCTCAGTAAACCCGGCGTCACTCTCGCCGGCGAGTCACTCACAGTAACGCCGGCGAGTCATTCACCAATCAACAATCAACGCCGTTATCCCAATCATCTCAACACGGACACGCCATGCTGCACCCGCCCGAGCTGGATCACCTTCACCGACCGGATCCCAACGCCCGGCCTATTGTTGAACTGAGAAACGTATCGGCCGGTTACAACGGAGTACCGGTTCTCAGCAACGTGGACCTCAGCATAATGCCCGGCGATTTCGTCGGCCTGCTGGGGCCCAGCGGCTCCGGCAAGACCACTCTGCTGCGGACGATCCTAGGCGCGGTGCCGGTGCAGAGCGGTGAACTGCGGGTGCATGACACCCCCATGCGCGCCCGGCGTATGACCGCCGGTTACGTCCCGCAACTGGAAACCATCGACTGGAACTTTCCGGTGACGGTGGAAGAGGTGGTGATGATGGGGCGGACCATGTCCAACGCCTGGTTCCCCTGGTTCCGGAAACACGAACGGCAACTGGCGTATGGCATGATGGAGCGGCTGGGCATCGGCAATCTGGGCAAACGGCACATCCGCCAACTGTCCGGCGGTCAGCAGCAGCGGGTCTTCCTGGCGCGCGCCCTGGTGAGCAGCCCGGAGTTGCTGCTGCTCGACGAGCCCACCGCCGGCGTGGACGTGAAAACCCGGGACGACGTTATGCACCTGCTGCACGACCTCAACCACGCCGGCGTCACCATCATCCAGTCCACCCACGAGATCAACACGGTGGCGGTGCATCTGCCGAGGATCGTTTGCCTGAACGGTTCCATCGTTGCCGACGGCCCGCCCAACCGCGTGATATCTCCCCACATCCTATGGGAGGTGTACGGCGCCGAGATGCCTGTCATCCAATACCACGGAATGCCCATGGTCGCGGAGAGCGCGCACTTCTGGATCGACCGCAACGGCGGCGAACCCGTGGCGACCATAACGGACAACAGCCACCGGGAGCCCATCCTGCCACATGCTCACCCCACTGGGGAGAACGTGCCCGTCCATCACCATCACCATGATGAGGAGAATCAGTCGCGCACCGACTGAACCGATATGCTCCTGGAACCCTTCGAGTTCGGTTTTTTCGTGCGCGCCATCATCGCGGCCAGCCTGGTCGGCGGCCTGTGCGCCCTCATGGGCGTGTACATCGTGCTGCGCGGCATGTCTTACATCGGGCACGGGCTTTCCCACGCCGTTTTCGGAGGCGCCGTTGTCAGCGCCATCATGTCGCTGAATTTCTTCATTGGCGCGACGGTTTGGGGTTTCCTGTCGGCGCTGCTCATCGCGTGGACGACTCGCAAAAACCCCATCGGATCCGACGCCGCCATCGGGATCATCACCACCGCCAGTTTCGCCCTGGGCATCGCCATCGTCAGCCGTAGCCACACCGCTACCCAAAATTTCGAAGCTTCGTTGTGGGGGAGCGTCCTGGCCGTTGACCGGGAAGACCTGATCGCCATTGCGATTGCCGCTTTGGTGATCGCCGTGATTTTCTTCGTGGCCTACAAGCTGTTCCTCTTTGCCACCTTCGATCCCGATGTCGCTCAATTCTACGGCGTCCCCACCGGCTGGGTTGACACGCTGTTTTCCCTGATGCTGGCCGGAACCGTGGTGGTTTCCATGCAGGTGCTGGGTGTAACGATGATCGCCGCCGCCGTGGTGATCCCGCCCATCGTGGCACGACTGCTCACCAACAGCTTCCGCAAAATGGTCGTGCTGTCCACCGCGCTGGGAGTATTATGCTCCGTGCTGGGTATCTACATAAGTTATTTCGTTGATGTATCATCGGGTGCCAGCGTAGTCCTGCTCTCATCAGCATTGTTCGTGGTGGTATTGTCCTGGTCTAAAATCCGCAGCAACTGGTTCCCTGATCCAGAAGGCGGCCTGTCGCGGCTGCCCCGGGAATCCACCGGAACGTTCGAGTAATCAGCCGCATCCGCGCATCAGGCAACCACGGCCACAGGAGGTCGCTATGGCGCACGCACATCACCACCATGCCGCTCCTTCGGTAACGGAGGGACGTACCGGCTTCCGACGAGGCGCGGCTTTCATCATCGGCGGCCTGTCCAGCGGGCACGGCGTTTTCCACTCCATCGCCCAGAGCTTCATCGTGGTGCTGCCCGAGGTTCGCGACCTGCTGCTGGGCGGCAGCGTCATCGCGGCCACCAGCCTCCAAACCACGCGTGAGATAGCCTCGGGTGTGGTCGCCTTGCCCGGCGGCGTGCTGACCGACGCGTTGAGGCGTTACTGGGGCTGGGTCATGGCCGTGTGCATGGCCATGTTCGGCGTGGGCTGGCTGCTGATGGCTTCGGCCGGCTGGCAGGTGCCCGGCGCATCATGGGTCTCAGCGCCTTCGAACCCGACGCTCAATCCCGCGGGTTACGCCCTGTTGATTATCGGCATGGCGGTGGTGGCGATTGCCGCATCGGTATGGCACCTGCCGGCGATGGCGGCGTTATCATCCCACTTCACCCACCGGCGCGGCTCAGTGCTTTCTTTGCACGGCGTGGGCGGCAACATCGGCGACGTGATCGGCCCGGTCCTGACCGGAGCCCTGCTCGCCGTGCTGGCGTGGCAGGCCATCATCACCATCTACGCGGCGGTGCCCATCTTCCTGGGATTCCTGGTGTTCTGGGCGTTTCGCGACATCGGGCAACGCGCCCAGGCCGCAGTGGAAGAACGGGCGGTCAGCACCATGCAGACGCAGTTGGCCGAGACCAAGCTGCTGGTGCGGAATCCCCGCGTATGGGGCATAACCGTGGTCGCAGGCCTGCGGGGCATGGCCTACATCGGGTTCATCACAGTTCTGCCCCTGTACCTGGTGGACGAGCTGAACCTGGGCAGCACACTCACCGAGCACCGCAGCTTTGAGAACCTGTTCATACGCGGATCGCTGGTGGGCCTGCTGGTGCTGGTAGGCATCTTCGCCAGCCCGGTGATGGGTTACCTGTCGGACCGGCTGAACCGCAAAATCGTGCTGATTCCGGGAATGTTGTTCCTGGGCGTGGTCACGTTGCTGATGGCTCCGCTGGGTTCTGACCTGGCGGTGATGACGATCCTGCTCGCCCTGCTGGGCCTGTTCCTGTACAGCGACCAGCCGATTCTGACGGCTGCGGCCATGGACATCGTGCGCGAGGGCACCGCGGCGACAACGCTGGGGCTACTCTCAACCTCGCGGTTCATCCTGAGCGCCGCATCGCCCATCCTCGCGGGATGGCTGTACGGCATCAACTACGACTACCTTTTCTACTACACGGCAGCGTTGTATTTTGTTGCCGCGTTGCTGCTGGCGGTGATCCGCCTGCCGCAACCCCTCCAAGTGGACGACCATCACGACGGTCATGGGCATGGTCACGGTGACCACGGAGGGCACGGCGACGGTGGACACGGGCACCATGACGACCATGACAGTGGGCACGGCGACAGTGGACACAGGCATCATGACGATCACGGGCATGGACACGGTGACCACGGACACCGGAACCACTAGGCTCGAAAACACCACCGGACAAAGAAGTAGGGGCGGGTTTGAAACCCGCCCCTACGATTATCCGTTGTCCCTGGGGACTAGTCTTCGTTTTGCTGGGTCTGGCTGCCCTTCACCGTGATGGTGATGTGGGACATAGCGGTTTCGCGGGAGCCGTGCCAGTGGTCCTCGCCGGCGGGGATGATGGCAACGTCGCCTTCGGTAACGGTCACTTCCTCATCGCGGGTGGCGACGATACCGGTTCCCTCGGTGACGATCAGGATCTGGTCGCCGCTGTGAGTGTGGAACTTGTTGCGGACGCCGGCGCCGAAGTGGACGATGCCGAAGTTGAAATTGTTGCTGTCGTCGGGATCGAGGATCGCCTGCCGGCCGACGGGGCCGGTGAACAGGGGCGCGGTGCCTTCAGTCCTTTCTACGGCGGACATCTTTACGATTTTCATGGTAGCAGTGTACCTCCAGAGAGTTTTTGCGATGGTGCGTTTGCCGGATAAATCATACCCGGCGTCGCCTACCCCGTCCAGTGAGGAGCACTCGCGCCAGGGTCTTTCAATTCTCCAGGAAATCCCCTCGCTGCCCTTTCCCACTGCCAATGACACTTCCCCCTTTCCTCCACACTGCACCCATCTTTACCATAGTTAACTGGCGCCTCAAATCTGTCCCGCCGCTATCCCCCGAGCCGTCCCAATGCCTACATCCAAACACCAAACCCCCAAACGCCGCTCCCCCAATCCTCTCACCGGCCCACCAAAACCACCAATATCACCGCCAAACAACCCCAATCCTCCCCCATTCACCCCCAAGTCTCGCCCAACGCCCTACTCAAATAAAC
>DAOUJD010000041.1:0-4599 GCA_034423115.1 Dehalococcoidia bacterium
GCCATCGCAACGACCAGTGGGACATCCGTATCACAAGGACCACTTCACATACGATCAGGAGGGCGACAGCTACAGTTGCCCTCACGGGCAGTCCCTGCGCTTCGTACGCACCAAGGACTACAAGGGAGCGCCGATGCGGGTCTATCGGGCATCTGGGGCTGTATGCCGGGCATGTCCAGCCTTTGGATAGTGTACGAAGGACGGCCGCCTGGGACGCAGCCTGGCGATAGGTCCTTATGACGCGGTGCTGCGCGATCATCGTGCGTGGATGGAGACCGAGGACGCGAAACAGGTCTATGACTTGAGAAAGCACTTGGTGGAACGGGTCTTCGGCATCATCAAGGAGGAACAGGGAGCTCGGAGATTCCTGTTGCGGGTCATTGTCAACGTGGCGGCTGAATGGACCATGTTGGTCACCGCCTTCAACCTGCGCACCCTCTGGCGGGTGTGGCGGTCCTTAGTCTCCATTCCTCTACCTCAGGGGCCCTCACCTCATCCCGCTGCCTGAACCGGGGTTGAAGACAACGACAACCTACCCGTTGCAGACCATCGTTTGCTCTACGCCCTTCAGGATGGCTCCTTCTGCCAATCCTGCCATCCTTCGCGAACTCCCCATACCCGAACTCTTTCTGGGACAGGCTCTGCAATGGATTCCAATGGAATCGTATCGTATCCAATCCATTCCATTGCGAATGCATTCCATTGGATAGGTATGCATACCATTACAATGGATACCTATTCATTCGTCTCGGGTGGCGGTGTGGTAGTTGAGGGCGCGCTCACGCGGCAGGATCCGGCGCTCCCCCGAGTACGTGGAAGGCAGCCCTCCCCAATGAACGGTTTCGCCACCCGCCGCAGTCAGGCAAACGACGGTGAAAAGAGCCCCTAGTGCCCCACTTGCGAACACCCATTCGCCGCTTGATAATCGCATTTATCGCGCATCTTTCACACCCCCAAATCGCGCCGTAAACGCCCCTCCGGAGACCCTAACATGACCACCGCCGCCAGCGCCCACGTCGTCCCCGTTGAACCCGCGCCGCTCCCCCAGTTGGCCGCCGCCGACCGGGGCGTGGCCGATTCCCTGGAGTCGGTCCTCGCAGGCAACACCAGGCGTACCTATGACGCCCAGTGGCGGATGTTCGACGGCTGGTGCAGCCAGGTCGGGCTCAGGTCCTTGCCCGCCGAGCCCCTGACCGTGGCCCGCTACCTGGCCGCCCGGGCCGGATCAGGTGCCAGCATTGCCACCCTGCGCCTGGCCACCTCCGCCATATCGAAAGCCCACGAGTGGGCGAAGCTTGAGTCACCTTGCCGGGACCCGGGCGTGCGCGCCTCTTTAAAAGGATGGGGCCGGCGCCTTTCGAAACCCCAGCGCCAGTCCGGCGCCCTCACCGCCGACGTCCTCGCCGTGATCCGGCTCACCGCGGTCCAGCCCCGCAAACGCGGCCGCGGCCTCGAAACGACGGCGCAGGCTCGCGAGCGGGGTAAGTTCGACGTGGCGTTGGTGGCCGTCCTCTCCGACGCCGGTCTGCGCCGCTCCGAGGCGGCCGCGCTGACCTGGAGTGACGTCCAGCGTTGGGAGGACGGCTCCGGCCGCATCACCGTCATCCGGTCCAAGACCGACGCCGAGGCGGTTGGCGCGGTGATGGCCATCACCTCCGCCGCCATGAACGCTCTGGACGCGATACGGCCGGCGGGTGTTGGCGGTGATGGGAAGGTCTTCGGGCTGTCGGAGTCCCAGATCGCCCGGCGGGTCAAGGCTATCGCCAAGGCCGCGGGGCTTTCGGACTGGGAGTTCTTCAGCGGCCACAGCGGACGGGTGGGCATGGCAAGGCGCATGGCCCAGAACGGCGCGCCCACCCACGAGATCGAGCGCCAGGGCCGCTGGAAACAGGGCGGCGGCATGGTCGGCCGCTACACCCGCGGCGAAACGGCCGGATCGGCGCTGCGGTATCTGTGATACTACGTGAGTAAACAGCCTTATCAATTTTTTCAATGAGGCCGCATCTTCGGCGAGTCACGGCTCGGTCCTGGACGAATTGGTCGCTGGGTTCGAAGTCCTTAGGAGCGCGTTTCTTTCACAGGTAGGACGTGACCGGGGAAAGGGAGTCGGTTGTTGAGTACGTCCGGCTATAGAACCCGAAGCTATTTTCCAGAGCGGCTCTATGTTAAAATGATACCGTGTTGATCCAGGGACGCATACCAATTAGCGGGATGCTGACGCCGTGGGATTTGGCGAAGGCGTTCGTCAAGCCGTTCCTTTACGTGATCGGAGGGGCGTCGCTGCTGCTTGCCCTCGCTGCCGCCTCGGTCGGCGTAAACCCTGCTGATGTAGTACTGCCTTTTTTGGCTGACGCACCTGCTACTGCCGCAGAGCCCGCGCAGTCTCTGTTCGTGGTCTGGGTAGCGTATGGCCTACTCTACCTTCTGCTGCTAATTGATTTCAGAGCTATAGCCTCGCTATCCGACAGCGGTAAGGCCGCGCTGGCCAATGTCCTGACGGGTATATCCAAAACGGCGCTTTCCCGGTTGGTGATACCGGCTGCCCTAAGTTCGCTCGTATCACAGAAATGCCGAACCCGCAAACTTGTTTGCGGTTCCGGTTGGTTTCCGGGCAGCCATCCTCAGATCGAGTAGACAGGCGAGCAGAAACCCAACAAATGTGATTTCAAAATCACGCGACACAAGCCAAGGAGTAAGTTATGACTTACACACAAATTGTGCTTGGCGTCATTGCGTTGGCGGTCGTTCTGTTCGCACTCAATTGGGTTTTGACCCACTTGGCGCTCATACTCGCGGTGCTGCTCCTAGCAGGCGGGATTGCCGGCGCAGTTGCGATCACAACAAAAGCCATGCGTATATGGTGACCAACTTTGGCCCTGCTAGGTCTCGCCTAGCAGGGCACTTTAATTTCCTGCCTTTCACCACTGTCGGTCGGACAGTTTGGGTTGCTTGCGGCGTAATTTCCCCTTGGTGCGGGCGATGACCATGCCCTCGCGGGTGCGCATGCGGATGAGATTGGCCTCGAACTCGGCGAAGGTGGCGAGGATATTGAAGAACATCTTGCCCATGGGATCGCCAGGGTCGTAGAGGGTGTGGCCGAGGGCTAGTTTGACGCCGCGTTCCTGAATTTGGTCGGTGATGGCGCGGGCATCTGGGACGGATCTGGCCAGACGGTCGAGTTTCGGCACGACCAGGGTGTTGCCTTGACGCATGGCGGCGAGGGCCTGGTGGAGGCCGGGTCGGGCACGGGTGGTGCCGGTGAAGCCGTGATCGGCGTAGATGCGATCCTCGGCGAAGCCCAGCTCCAAGAGGGCTTGGCCATGGGCGGCCAGGTCCTGCCGGTCGGTGGAGTAGCGGGTGTATCCGATCAGGGCTTCCGTCATGGGGGAAGTGTACGGATAGGGTCCCGCATCCGCAATTATCACCGTACCATTGATATGAGACGCTCCTAAACCGAAGCCAAGGTGAAATCTACATTGGCTGGGCGGAGAAAGTCGACTCGGGCGCTGCCGGTCAGTGCTGCGGCGCGAGCCTGAAGGATGGTGCGACATCGTCGCTTGACTTCTTCCCGACGGTGGGCCAGATGGGTGAAAAAGTCGCCGACCCTTTCCCGTACTGCGGCACGGGTTCCCAGACACAGGTTGGCGGTTGCCTCCTGGCGCACCCAGCCCCAGATAGCTTCGTCGGCGTTGAAGTCTGGGCTGTAACTGGGCAAGTTCACCAGGAGCAGGTTCAAGCTGGGCGTGGCCAGATAAGTGCGTAGTGCATGGCCCCGATGGGCAGGGGAGTTGTCCCAAATCACGGTTAGCGGTTCGGTGTGTCGCGCCCGCAGTTTTCGCAGAAAGGCGGTTGAGGTCTCGGAGTTGCTGTTGCCTTCCAGTTCCATCACCTCCACCTCCCCAGTCTCCAGGCACACCGCCGAGTAGTAGCTGACCTTCTCCCCACGGCGCGGGCTGGTGGAGCCCACCAAAGCTGGCTCCCCTTTCAAAACCCACTTGCCCCGCAGAGCCTGCCCCGTACCCCGATACGGGGTCAGCGTCCGCCTGAAAGTGCGCCTCGTCAGCGAAGAATATCTTGGCCCCACTGCGCCGGGCCGCTGCGGTAAGGGCGGCATACTCCGCCACAAAGGCTTCCCGCCGCACCGGGTCTGCCTTGAGCAACCGCTTCTTGGGACGCTTCAGTACAAACCCCAGCCGGTGCAGATAGTTCAGGCAACTGCTCCGGCTCAGCGTCAACCCGAAGCGTTCCTCCGCAAACTGGCGTACCGCCTTCCAGTTCCAGTTGGATAGCTCGATGCCCGCCTGCCTGGGCAGTTCCTGCACCGCCGCCTTCAACTCGGCCCGATGCTCCCCGGTTAGTGCGGGGGGGAACCTCCTGACTGCTCAAATGACAGCGCCTTGGGACCGCCCTCCGCAAACATCGTGGCCCATTGGCCTATGGTGTGGGCATCCCGATCCAACGCCCGACCTACCGCCGCGCCGTCCAACCCTGGACCAGCAGCCACATCGCGTGCCACCTTTCCCGCTCTCGTGGCGTCGGCGCCCGATACATCCGTCGTCGTACCTCAGCCTCATCCATTTGCCACCACTCCAGCAGTGG
>DAOUJD010000042.1:0-44736 GCA_034423115.1 Dehalococcoidia bacterium
GTCGATTCGATATTTTCAAGGGTAACAGCGGTCCCCGTCCCGAGAACATCGGAAGGGTTAGAACTATCAAGCCTTTCCTTGGCCTGTCGCATCAAGTCTGGTGGTCCCGTATAGCCCAGCATTTGAGTAAGTCGGCGGTCTATGTCCGATCCGCCTAGCAGGGGGTGTCCATCGGCCCCGTAGACATGCATATCGTTTTGCTCTATCTCGACCAATGCGCAGTCAAATGAACCACCCCAAGGTCATAGACCATATATGAACCCTCGTCCAAGTTTCCAAGTTCACGGGCGAGGGTCAAAACCAGGATTGGTTCCTCAATTACCCAATTGACGTTGCTCTTTCCTGTCAGGTCAAATAGCACCTGC
This sequence comes from Dehalococcoidia bacterium, assembly GCA_034423115.1. Taxonomy (GTDB): domain Bacteria; phylum Chloroflexota; class Dehalococcoidia; order Lucifugimonadales; family UBA3495; genus Bin87. Next base: position 366 of record DAOUJD010000042.1, read on the forward strand.
GCCAGGGAAGCACGGTATTGGAAGTTCGCGTGTACGGGGCATCCTGCTCGCCATTCTATTTCACCACTTAAATCGGCCCGGCGGAATGCCTCCGAAAGGATGAGTCTTATAAGGTTCCAAACTGGGAATTCCATCCCCCATTGTTCCACACAACCCTTTTCCTGATTCCACCATTGTTCAGGCCATTGGAAGCCCTGGTCTTGATGAGTTTGGTGTTCCAAATGCCAGTCGACAAAGGCATCACCAGACAAAGCATATCTCTTGATGTTCTCAATCGGTAACTGATCTGTTACGGGAGTGTTATTTCTAGCGTCCCACGGGACTACTTCTTCATCGACTAGATACGAAACTCCGCCATCTTGATGGCGCTGTAATGTGATAAGGGCAGGCATAATTGTGACGCCTTGACCTTGAGCAGAAGTACCGATGGACTTCGGTCCGGGTGGCTGATCCTGGTCAGGGTCCCAAGTAGAGATCCGAACGTTGGTCGTGCCGAAATCAATTCCGACGACTTGCATATCCAACCTCCGATTGAACCCGCACGCTGGCTTTAAGTATCACCCGTTCTCCTAACGACCCGCCGCGAACGATAACACCTGGAGCCTGTAAACACACCATAGCGCCATTGGGAACATCTACCGTAGTGTGATGGTACTTGGAGTCATAATGTACGGTTTCTCCGACTATTCCAAACGGCTCTGCTCCAGCTTCACGCAATATGTTGGGGAGGCTTGTAGTTACGGCCTGCAAACGTGCTTCTGGTGTATCTCCCTGTTGGTAAGCTCGTTGGAGAACGTCACCTGCCGCCAACAACATGCCCCATCGTACTTCCAGCCTAGACTCCTCGCGTCCCGAAGCCATTAGGGCACGAAAGGTCTGGTTTTGCTGGCGGAGGCGATCTTGTTCTTGACTTTCCCGGACTAATTTTTCTTCGTAGGCCTTGCGTTGCTCATCCAACTCCCCGGCTATGCGGGCTCGCAATTCTTCGTTCTCTACTCTGATGTCCTGGAATAGTGCTTGGACAGCACTGCTATCCTCCTTAGGGAACTTGAACGCATCCGCAAACTCCCTTGATGCCAGACTGGCAACAGTACCATCACCATTCGCCAAGCAGATTGTTGCTAGAGCTAATACATTGAGACGCTCATCGGAACGGTCCAGCCCCGTCAAATACCGGCTGTTAGCCAGGTACTCCAAAAGCCCGTCTGCCGAGGGTCTACCTGTGGAGTGAATTATCAATTCTCGGATGACCTGGTAGCGTTGACTGGCAGGCAGAACGCCGAGGAGACGATCCATGTCCCCGTGGCGTCGGGGTAAATCATCGGAGTCCAAAGCGGTTAGAGCCACTTCCCTTACCAGGTACGCTTCTCCTTCGCGTCCTAATTGGTTAGACATTGCATTCAAGAGATTTCTGGAGCCGTCGCCAAAACCTTCAATCGTTGCCCACACTCCCGCCATGAAACCCTGCCGCCAAGGGTTGGACTTCCCGTCCAATCCGCTGGCTGAGATCAGCCGGTCTCCTGATTCATCGTTGTGCCCCGCAATGTCAGCCAGCCTTGAGAGCAGTTCTCCCACGACCGCAGAAAGATCGGAGTCGGAGGCTTGCCCAGAACATTCCCGCCATCTTAACGATGCACTGCGCAAGGCCTCCATCCATCCCGCCGCAGGTTGGGCTGTGGGTCTGTCTGATACCAAAAACGCTTTGGCCCCCCAAATCAGCCTGTCCATGGCATGGTCTAAGGTCTTGGTAGGCCACTTGGTGAGTGTATTCGATACCGCCTTGGTCGGGAAAATACCGGGTGGCGCCTCCGCGACATCACTTTGGAGCCATTTCCTCCAATCGGTCAGCGTGGCTGGTTTTTTCTTTACGGGCTTAGCTGGTTTTGGCGGCAGCGGTTCGGCAGGTATGTCGTCGACTTTGGTAAAAGGGCGAAGACCTATTTCGGTGATTATGTTTTTTTTATTTTTATTGACCTTAAAGAAGTTTGACTCGGCAACGGCCGGTCGTACACGTTCCCACCATGGGTCCGCCTTAATACTTCCATCAAATAGCTCACGCGGGAGCTTTTCAATAATGGCACCTTTTTTCGCCATGCCGCCAATATCAATCAAGGCGGCGGCAACGAGTTTCAGCGGGGCGTCGTTGACCCAACACCGTAGTTCTTCCGGCCGTTCCTCAAGCAACGCCTCAAGTCCGTAACGCCGCCTCGTCGTTGTAGTAGTCATGCCGTTTTCCACACCTCAGTACATCTGTTCAATGTCTTTTGTGAGCCAAACTTTGCCTATGCCCAGGATATACACCGGAGCAAGCCGCGCCTTTATCACCGTGTTTTTACTGATGGACTTTCCGGCTTGGCGCTTGGGCAAGAAGAACGTGTAGCTGAAATAGTCGATCGCCGCCGGGTCGTCGGACAATTCATCAACGAACATCGTCAACTGGACCGGGTCAGCCTCGCCTATTACTCTCGTCAACTCTCCGAATCCGATAGAGTTCCGATCAAGGCGGTAGCGCCGGGCCAAGTTGGGCTGTGACCGTTTCTGAACGACACCGGTGATGTTTACCGGTTGGTCTCCCATCGGCTCGATTTTCATAATGTCACGCGTCAAAGTCCGGCTTTGGTTAACTCGACGAATGACCATGGTATCTACGGAATCGACGGCGCGCCGAAAGCCTGGCAACAGCCCCGTATGCCTCCCGCCGCCACGATAATGGTTTATGTCCAGCAACGATGGCTGAACAGAGGGCGAACTGTCAACTTGCGAGGCAACCTGATTGAAGCAATTGTGTAACGGCCAAGGCGGGCCAAGCTCGTCGAAGAACACCCGGCTTTCATGGTCGCAACTAAAATAATAGACTCGTGCGCCACAATAGCGGCAATTGAGCGGAAAGGTTTTCGTGTTGCACCAAAAACCGTGGATCATGGCCTTCAGACTCGCGATGTGTGTTCCAGGCAACTGACCGCACACATCCAATAGGTCATTCTTTTGTGGCTTATTGGTTCATTGTATACCAGTGCGCGAGAACTCAAAAACCTTTTTGAGTACAAAACAGGGGCGGCCACTAGGCCGCCCCGTCGTCTTGCCAGAGTATGTCGTAGCCGGAGTTACTCCTCGCGGAGGTGGAAGGGGACTACGCCGGGGGCCCACCATTTTTCCCAGCTTTCGTCTACCTGTTCCTGGAAGAACTTGATGTCTTCCTGGGTGAAGTGGGCGAAGCGGCCTTGGCGGGACAGGTAGTCTTCCACGGGCTTCCGCTTGCGGATGCCGCGGGCGATGGCTCGGGACGGGCCGTTAAGGATGAGCTCGCCGTCGATGATCTCGTACTGGACCCAGAGACCGACTTCCACAGCCAGCATTCCCAGTTCGTGGGAGTACTTGGGGTCGTAGTCCCAGCCCTTGGGGCAGGGGTCGATGCTGTGGATGAAGGTGGGGCCGCCTATGGTCAGGGCGCGGCGTATCTTGTTGTTGAAGTCCAGGCCGTAGGAGCCGCAGGCGGTAGCCACGTAGCGGACGCCGGGGTGGCCGGTAGCCAGCATGGGCGCCGTGTTCTTCTTCCAGCGCTTGTTCATGATGCGGGTCTCGGTCCCCGGAGGGCTGAATGTGGAGTTGGCGCCCCAGGGCGAGCTGCCCGACACCTGGATGTCGGTGTTGGCGTAGGACTCGTTGTCGTAGCAGAGGATGAGCAGGTTGTACTCGTCATGCTGGAGGGCCGCCGAGATGGCGGACAGGCCCATGTCCACGCCGCCTCCGTCACCGCAGAAGGCGATGACGTTGATGGGTTCTTCCTTCATCTTGCCCTTGCGCATCATGGAGGCCAGACCGGCGGCGGTGCCGGTGGCGGCGGAGCCGGAGGAACCCAACTGGGTGTGCATCCACGGCACCACCCAGGGAGTGCTGTAGTAGGTGGTGTTGGCCACGTACATGCAGCCGGTGCTGCCCACGACGATGGTGCGCGGGCCGGCGGCCTTGATCATGAGCCGCATCACCAGCGCGGATTCGCAGCCCTGGCAGGTGCGGTGCCCGGAGGTGAAGCCTTCGAACACCGGGATTTGTTTGACGCCCCTAACCTGGGGGAGTTCCTGGGTCATAGTTGTCATAGCGGCTCTCCTAATCCCGTACACCTATCCAGGTGTTGATTTGTTTGACCTTGCCGGCGTCGATGGAGTCCCGGGTCATCTGGGCCATTTCTTCCACGTCGCGGACCAGGACTTCCCGTCCGCCCAGACCGGCGATAAAGCTCTGCACCAGCGGGCGCTGGTCCAGTTCATACAACGCGGAGCGAACTTCGTTGAACAACACGCCGCCGTATGAGGGCGATCCGTAGGAATAATCGCGGTCAACCACGGCCACCGCTTTGCAGTGACTCAGGGCGTCCCGGACTTCTTCAGTAGCGAAGGGTCGGAAGAACTTGACGCGGAGGAATCCGACCTTCATGCCCTGTTCACGCATCCGGCGCACGGCTACGCGGACCGGCATCGCGAGGGTTCCCATGCCAACGAAGACGATGTCGGCGTCTTCCGTCATGTACTCTTCGATGAATGGGCTGGGGTCGCCGCGCCCGAAGACCTGTTTGAATTCTTCGTAGGCTTCCTTGATCACGTCGCCGCAGCGGCGCATGGCGTCGTCGGTCTGCCGACGTATCTCCATCAGCCAGTCTTCGTTGACCTGGGGGGCGACGGTGATGGGATTGTCAGGGTGCAGGAGTAACCGACCCCGGTCGTACTGGGGCAAGAACTGGTCCACCTGCTCCTGGGTGGGAACGTTGACGATGGCCTGCGAGTGAGTCAGGAATGAGCCGTCGCAGGAGATGGCGGCGGGCAGAAAGACGCGAGGGTCTTCGGCGACGCGCCAGGCAAGCAACGCAGTATCGAGCGCCTCTTGCGCGGTGCCGACCCAGTAGAGCATCCAACCAAGGTCGCGGACAGCCATGGCGTCGTTGTGCTCGACGCCGAAGGCGCCCGGGTCGTCTAGGGCGCGGTTGCCCACCATGGCAACCACGGGAAGGCGGAGACCGGCGGTAACGGTGATGGCCTCGAAGGCGTAGAACCAGCCCACGCCGCTGGACCCGCAGAAGGTGCGCGCGCCTACGGCGGATGCGTGCTTGACGATTTCAAACTGTGAGTGTTCGCTTTCGGCGACGATGAAGTCGCAGTCGAACGCCCCGTCAGCCTTGAGCTTGGACACGTACTGCATCACGGTGTCATAAGGCCGGATGGGGTATGCGGTGATCACGTCGACGTCGGCGAGGGAGCAGGCGATGGCGATAGCTTCGCTACCGCTGATGAGCTCCTCGCGCTCGGTCGGGGAGAGAGTTTGAGTAGCCATTAGTCATCGTCTCCGGTCAGGGCAACTTCAGCTTCGGATTCGGCTTCGTAGGTGCCCGGACTGTGATACCCATGGCTCCTGGTCGCGTCTTTGTCCTTTTGTATCTGGATCAGGTCGGTCATCCACTTGTGGTAGCCGTCCTTGTCCCGGGTCCAGTGCTCGTACTGGCTGTTGTTGTCGTTGAATTCCGCTTCATTGACCATGGTGATGCAGTCGGCAACGGGGCACACGGCTTCGCAGACCGCGCAGCCGCAGCAGGCCTCCATGTTGGCGTCGTACAACCCGTCTGGCGTAACGTCAAAGCAGGTGTCGGGGCACTGCAGCCAGCACAGGGTGCACTTGATGCAGGTGTCGAAGTTGATGACGGGCCGCATGGAACGGGTGCTGAACTTCTTGAACACGGAGTTTCGGGTGGGTTCGTAGCCCTGTTCGCCGCCGTCCGCGGGGGAGGTGATGGGATCGTAGCTATCACCGAGCGAGCCGCCGCGGAAACCGCCCCCACCCTCGATACCTCGGATGACCAGACCTTCTTCCATGGACTGCCAACCCAGGAGATCGAATTTGAACGGTTCGTCCTCGCTGCCTTCGCCGGGCTCAACCGGGCGAGTGACCAGACGGTCATGAGTGTTGCGGGCCGAAGTAAGTTTCAGGCCGCCCCAACCCTGGTCTTCCAGGGCCGCCAGCATTGAATCGAGGCTTACCAGTTCGGGGCACGCCCGGGCCAGCGCGCCAAGGATTCGGACGTCGGTGTGGTCGTCCTTGTAGACCCACAGTCCCGAGAAACTGGTGGAGGCCGGAACGATCGCTAGGTTGTACGCCGAGTCCTTCTGGTGAATGTCCTCGATGAGGGCATCGGCAGACTGACGGGAGGTAACGATCAAAGTGCCGCCCGGCTTGGTTAGTTCGTTGATCGGCTGCAGGCCATACCAAGCCCAGGACTCGATGCCCTTGCACATGGTGTCGTCGACATTTATTGTGACGTCCACTTCCCTAGCCTCGTATACGGCCAGGTTTTCTTCAAGTTCTTCGGGGCTGTCGGATACGATGGCGAACTGCTTGGCGGGAATGCCATTGCGTTCCGGCGAGTCGCCATAGCGGCCGAAAGCGGTGCCTATTTTGCCTTCTTTACGGGCCGCAAAAACGATGGTGCGGACGATGTTCCGGGCCAGGGTTTTTTGAAAAATCCCCCGGTACACCACCTCCACTGCCACTGTACTCATTTCGGGGAAGCCTCCTCAGTGATTGATGCGGCATTATAGCACGCTCACACCAACGACATCGGGTGACAAACAGGCCGACAAACCGACCGAAAATCCTCGGGTGGTCGCCATACGCAACAGTTTCCTATAACGCTGAGCCAACAATGTGCGTATGGTACACTGCCAACCTATTTTTCGGAGCGAGGTGAGTTCAGACATGCCCCAGAGGATGAAAGCCGGCGAGGCGGTTATCGAACTGCTGCAGCAGGAAGGCGTCAGCAAGATCTTCGGAATCGTCGGTTCTTCTTTCCTTGATGTGCTGGACCCGTTGTACGACCGCGACGACATGGAGTTCGTGGGGGTGCGGCACGAGCAGGGCGCGGCATTGATGGCCGATGGCTACAGCCGCATCGCCGGCGCGCCGTCGGTGTGCCTGGTGACGAACGGCCCCGGCGTGCTGAACCTTACGTACGGCATCGGATCGGCCTACGTGGCGCACTCGCCGGTGGTGGTGCTGGCGCCGTCGGCGTCGCGCGATCACCAGCACTTGGATTCCACGCAGGAATTCGACCAGGTGGCGCTGTTCGAGCCCATCACCAAGGCCAGTTTCTCCATCAACAAGATCGAACGCTTGCCCGACGCTTTGCGGCAGGCGTTCAGGATTGCCACGTCAGGAAAAATGGGGCCGGTACTGGTGGACATCCCGCGGGACCTGCTTCCGGGCGCTGAGGTTGACCTGGACCTGCTGGCTCCCAACGCTTACCGCACGGGCCAAGGGCGTTCGCGCGGAGACCGGGCGCAGGTAGAGGCCGCGGCGAGGGAGATCCTTTCGGCGCAGCGCCCGGTGATCATCGCCGGAGGCGGTGTGGAATGGAGCTTGGCTGATGAGCACGTTGCTCGCCTGGCCGAACTCACTGGCGCACCGATCGTTACGTCTTACGGACGAGCGGACGCGGTTCCCAATGACCACCCGAACTATCTCGGGCATCTGGGACGCCTGGGCGCGCAAGAGGCCATCGACGCTGTGCGCAATTCTGACGTGATTGTTGCCGCCGGTACTCGCCTGGGCCAGTCCACGACTTTCTTTGACCATCGTTTCATTCCCGAGAACGCGCGGATCGTCCACATCGAGATTGACCCCAAGGAAATCGGCCGCATTTATCCGATCACAGTGGGTGTTGAGGGAGATGTAGGCGCGGTGGTGGAAGAGATTAACGCCATCGTGGCCGAGGCCGAGTTGCGCCCGGATGCCGACTGGACCGGACGGGTCGCCGCATGGAACGCTGCCCGCGCGGCACGCTTGGACTCCGAAGTAACTTTGGCCGGCGACTACATCAAACCGCAGAGGGTGTACGCAGAGCTACGCAAGGTGATGCCCCGGGACGCGATTGTCGCGTTGGACGCGGGCCTCGCGCCCAATTTTGGGCAGGACCGTCTGAACTACTACCAACCCCGCAGCCTGATAATGGCGCTGGACCTGGGCGGGCTGGGATTCAGCTTCCCTGCATCCATTGGGGCCAATTTCGCCGCGCCCGACCGTCCGGTGGTGAATTTCAATGGCGACGGCGGGTTCCTGTTCAACGCGCAGGAATTCGAGACGGCAGTGCGTTATGGGCTGAAGAATATTTCAGTAGTAATGAATAACGACTGCTGGGGATCAGAAAAGGCTTATCAGAAGTACGCGTTCAACGAGCGGTACGTGGGAGCAGATACCGTGAATCCACGGTTCGACCGGTACGCTGAGCTGTTCGGCGGCGCAGGCTTTTACGTCGACCGGCCCGAGGACATCGCAAACGCATTCGCGGAGGCGCTGGCGGTGGACGGGCCCAGCATCATAGAGATCCCCACCGACCCCGACGAGATGCCCCGGCCGGCTCGCCTCGCGGAAGTGCAGGCGCCAACGGGTGGGTGACGCGCACTATGTCAATGCGAACTTACGACAACATCAAGCCGACCGACGTTGACATCTCCGGCACTTCCATCGTCATCAACTGGGACGACGGTCATCGGAGCGTATATCCTCATCGCACGCTTCGCCTCCGTTGCCCCTGCGCCTCGTGCGTAGAGGAGATGACCGGCCGGGCCCTGCTGGACCCAGACAGCGTCGCCCAGGACGTGATCGCGCTCGATTATATGACCGTGGGACAGTACGCTCTGCAGTTTCTATGGAGCGACGCCCACTACACCGGCATCTACACCTACAGGTATCTGCGCGCGATCTCCAACTCCATCGAATGCGGAGAAGCGCGCGCCAGCCGGCCCTAACTCGCGGAGACGCCCGCGTCCTCCGAGCCCGATGCACCCGAACCCGTCGCACCGTCGCCCCTGAACGTCGTCCCCGGTCGGTTCCGCAGCTTGGGAGACGTGAACGTGTCCGACTTGAACGAGAAATTTGATAGCTGACGACTCGCCGGCGCGCCGCAAATCTTGCAATCGATGGGATCGTCGGCCCGCGACACTGGCCGAATTGACTCAAATTCCGCTCCGCACCTGGAGCAACGGTACTCGTAAATCGGCATAGACACCTCCTAACCGGAATTATATCTTAGCCGACGTCAACCACAGAACGCAGGATGAAAGACATGACCAACAGAGTAAACGACGTGGTGATCATCGGGGGAGGCGCGGCGGGCTGCGCTGCTGCTTACTACCTGGGTCAACGGGGAATCAAGGTAACCATTCTTGAGCGCGAGGGCGTGGGCAGTAAGGCGTCCGGCTACAACGCCGGGGGCCTGAACCCCCTTGAGGGCCATGGCTGGCCTGAACCGCTCCAGCCGATGGCGCTGCAGTCCTTCAACCTGCACCAGGATCTGTGGTCATCGTTGCCGGAACAGACCGGCATCGACTACCACGGCAGGCTCTCATCCATCATCAAGGTAGCGCTGGACGAAAGCGAGTTGCAGGAGTTGCGGGACACGCTGGAGACCTTCAATAACGCACCGGAGCCTGGGTTCTCCGGGGAATGGCTGGAGCGCGAGGACGTGTTGGCCCTGGAGCCGCGCGTAACCCCGCATGCACTGGCCGGAGTGCGGGCCGTGGGTAACGGAGCATTGGACGGGCAGGAATTCACGCAGGCGCTGGCGGCCGCGGCGCGGCAAGCCGGAGTCGAGGTAGTTGCCGGCGTTGCGGTCGGTTTGCGGCTGGGCAACGATCGCGTGGAGGCCGTAATTACCAACGACGGCCAGATACCATGTGGGGCGCTGTTGATTGCGGCCGGACCCTGGTGCCGCACTGCCGAACCGTGGCTGGATATCGCAATCCCGGTGGACCCTCTGAAGGGTCAGATCATCAGGATGAAGCCCAACGGGCCCGGGCTGGAACACGAGCTATCGGGCGGCGGCAGTTCGATGTACAACAAGACGGATGGGCTCATCTGGTGCGGCGCGACGGAAGAGGACGCCGGCTTTGATCTATCCCTGACCGACGACGCCCGCCAGAGCATAACCGACAAGGCGGTTCGGTTGATGCCGTCGCTTGCCGATGCAGAGGTCGCACTACACACCGCTTGCCTGCGCCCCGTCACACCGGACTGGCTACCGATCGTGGGCCAGGCTCCCAACTGGGAGAACGCCTACATCTGTGCCGGCGGCCAGAAGAAGGGCATCCTCCTGGGGCCGGCCATGGGGAAAGGAATCGCCGACGTAATCGCCGACGGCGAGACCAACATCAGCCTGGAAGGATGCGACCCCGCTCGATTTGCCAACGCATAACCCATCGCGTAATGATGACACCAATCGACGACGCCAACGAATGGAATGAACGCACTGGCATACTCAACATCCCGACCAGGTTGATACGTTGGTTCTCCGGAATCTTCAGCGTAACCTGGCTTATACTTACGGCAGTCACCACTTATCACAGCGTGGTGAATGGCCAAGCAGAAACGTGGGATGCGCTCGCCACATCGTTGATCTGGGCCGGCGCTCCCAACATTGGTTTCGGATTGCCCATCGCGTACATCCTGACCGAGGTGATTGACATGGTATTCGGAAGTTGGATAAGGGAACGTACCCGAGAGAGGGCCCGCCGGGAAGGGCTGAAAGAAGGAAGGGAAGAAGGAGTGAAGCAAGGCAAGCAGGAAAATCATGCGCGCTGGCTGGCCTGGCTGGAAAGGCGTCAGCAAGCCGAAGCCAACGGCGAAGAATTTAACGAACCCCCGCCAACCCTGAACGGCGACCTTGCCACAGAGGAGAACAACTGATGACCACCAACGGTACCTCCGGCGCATTGCGCGATATCCACGTCGTAGAGTTCGGGCAGTACGTCCCCGGGCCCATGTTGGGAATGTTGCTCGCCGATCAGGGCGCGCACGTCATTAAGGTGGAGCGACCGGGCGGCGACCCGGCGCGATCCGCGCCGGCGTTCGCCACGTGGAACCGAGGCAAACGGTCGGTGACCCTGGACCTGAAAACCGACGCGGGCAAGGCGACGGCTCAGAAACTGGTTGCCAACGCGGACGTGGTGATCGAGAATTTCCGGCCCGGAGTGGCGGAGCGCTTGGGCATCGGGTACGAAGAGTTGTCCGCGGGGAATCGGGGCCTCATTTATTGTTCGCTGCCAGGATATGGTGAGGAGCATCCAAGCCGTAACGAGCCCGGCTGGGACCCCGTCATCAGCGCGGAAACAGGATTTTATCCCGAGACGAGCGAAAGCGGCGGAGACCCATTGTTTACACCGTTGCCCATCGCCAGCACCTTTTCGGCGCTGCTGGGATCGGTCTCAGTTGCGATGGCCATCAACGCCCGGGATAAGACGGGCAAGGGGCAGAGGATCGAGGTGCCGCTGCACTCGGCGATGTTTACGGCGATGGGCAGCCGGATCATCAAGTTCAACAATTACGAATACGTTGACCTTTTCGATTTCCCCCGCACCGTGATGTCGCATCCGTACGAATGCGCGGATGGCCGGTGGGTGTACCACCATGGGATGTTCGAGCGATTCGCCCGGCAAACACTGACTGCCGCAGGGCGGACCGAGTGGATCGACGAGGTGACGCCGCTATTCGGGCGACCGGTCGATTCAGACACCCTAAACCTGTGGCAGGATCGTTTCGCCGAGATGTTCAAGGAACGAACGGCCTGGCAGTGGGAAGCCGACATCAACGCTCAGGGGGGCGCCTGCACAGTCTGCAAGACAGTGGACGAATGGCTGGTCCACGAACATGCCGTATCCGCGAAGATGGTGGAAGAGGTTGATGACGCCGAGCACGGCAAGATGAAGCAGCCGGGCGTGCAGGTCAGACTGCGGGGGACACCGGGAAAGATCCAGGGTGGCGCACCGAAACTTGGCGAGCACACCGACGAAGTGTTAGCCGAGCTGCAAAACGGGTCGGCACGTCCGTCATCCAGCAATGGCGACGCCGCCGACGTTATGTCCGCCCTACAGGGAGTACGGGTGCTGGACCTGTGCATCATCCTGGCCGGTCCGACCTGCGGGCGCACGTTGGGTGAGTTTGGCGCGGACGTAATCAAGATCGACGACCCGACGCGCAATCTCGACCCGGTCGGATACATCGACGTCAACCGGGGCAAGCGCAGCATCATGCTCAACCTAAAAACCGAGGAGGGGCGCGGCGTATTTTGGAAGCTGGTCGAATCCGCCGACGTGATCGTTGAGAACAACCGCAAATCCGCCGTCGAGCGCCTGGGCCTTGGTTACGAGGCAGTCAAGAAGGTAAAGCCGGACATCGTTTACGCCTCGCTGAACGCCTTCGGCTACGACGGCCCGTGGTCGGAGCGAGCGGGCTGGGAACAACTGGCTCAGGGCACTAGCGGAATGCAGGTGAGGCGCGGCGGTCGCCACGGAAAGCCGATGCTCTCCCCGTACGCCGTCAACGACTATGGCACGGGGCTGATGGGCGCATACGCGGTGGCGCTGGCGTTGCACGAACGCAACCGCACCGGGATGGGACAATCCGTTGACAGCGGTCTCGCGCTCACCGCGGGAATCTTGCAGTCCCCTTATTTCCTGGACTACGAAGGTTACCAGCGGGACGACATCGAGGGTGTGGACGCCAGGGGGTACTCTGTGCGCTCGCGCCTGTACCAGGCCTCGGACGGGTGGCTCTATGTCCACTGTCCGGATGATGCTGCCTACGGTGCTTTCCTGTCTGCCTTGAACTTCCGGGACATCCACGATGATGGGAATGCGATCACTGATGTGATCGGCGCCAATACCATCGAACACTGGATGACCGAGTTGCGCCCATTGGGGGTGTCGGTTACGCCGAACCTGACTATGGAAGATTACCGGCATGATCCGGTAGTGCGGGATGCGGGATTCATCGTCACGCGCGACCATCACGTCTGGGGCAGCGTTGACCATTCGGGCACCACGGCGCGGCTGTCGGCGACTCCGCCGAGGTTGGGCCCGCCGGCTCCGTGGTTCGGCATGCACACCGACGAGATTCTTGCCGAGGCCGGGTACACGCCGGCGGAAATCGAGGGGTTGAAAGCCTCTGGAGCAGCCGTGGCTCCGCAACCGTAGCCAATGGACGTACCTACGGTCAACGTGTCAGGGGCGACAAAGTTTCGCCCCTGATGCTTGTACTTACTTGCCGCAAAGGGAATTCAGGCTCTGATGCAAACGAGGGGTAGGCGTGCTAAACTTGCGCCATCCCGCACCCGGCGGAGGTGACGACGTGTTAAGCATCTACAACACCCTGACGAAGACCGTCGAGGAGATCCGGCCCATCACGCCGGGCCGCGTCACCATGTACACCTGCGGGCCAACGGTGTACCGCTACGCCCACATCGGCAACCTGCGTACCTACCTGATGGCCGACTGGATCCGCCGCATCCTGGAGGCCGACGGCAACGAGGTGTACCACATCAAAAACATCACCGACGTGGGGCACATGCGGCAGGAGTTAGCCGAAGCCGGCGGCGATAAGATGATCATGGCCGCGTTGGCCGAAGGCAAGTCGCTCCAGGAGATTGGCGAATACTACGCCGAATGGTTCTGGAAGGACGAGGAGCGAACCAACATTAAATCGGCCCACGTGTTCCCCTGGGCGTCGCACCATATCCCAGAAATGTTGGAAATGGTGAACACGCTGATGGACAAAGGCGGCGCATACGAGGCCGGCGGCAACATCTATTTCGACGTCAATAGTTATCCTGAATACGGCAAGCTGTCGCGCAATTTCGGCGGGGACCTCCTGGAGGGGGTTCGCGCCGAGGCAGACCCGCTGAAACGCGACCCGCGTGACTTCACCTTGTGGAAAGCTGCCGAGCCCGGGCGAGACGTGAAGTGGGACAGCCCTTGGGGCGAGGGATTCCCCGGCTGGCATATCGAGTGTTCAGCCATGGCCCACAAATACCTCGGCGAGCACTTCGATATCCATACCGGTGGCGTGGACAACGTGTTCCCCCACCACGAGGATGAAATCGCCCAGAGCGAAGGGACGTTCGGCCGTCAGCACGTCAACTACTGGGTGCATGGGCAGCACCTGTTGGCGGACGGGGCGAAGATGGCCAAGTCGGCGGGGAACGTTTTCCTCATCGAGGATTTGACTACGCGGGGGTTTGATCCGCTGGCATTCCGGTATTTGTGCATGACGGTTCGCTACCGCCATCGGATGAACTTCACGTTCACGTCCCTGAGGGCGGCGGAAAAAGCGTTGACGGGCCTCCGCAACCGGCTGTGGGTCTGGCGCAACGCGGCCGGCGACGCATCGGCTCAGCACGTCCTCAGCAGCGACGGGGAAGCATGGAGCCGGCGATTCTGGGACGCCGTGCACACGGACTTGGACCTGCCCAGCGCGCTGGCCATCACCTGGGCCATGACCCGATCGGAACTGGCGCCGGCGGACAAGGTGGCCCTGCTCCTTGATTTTGACCGGGTCTTTGGCCTGGATCTGGATAAAGTCCCGATGCGATACGAGATCGGTCCGGCGCAGAATGACGCGATATCCAGGCGAGCCACCCTGCGCGAGCAGTCTGCGTATTCTGACGCCGACGCCATGAGGGACGAGTGCATCGCCAACGGGCTTGTGGTTGAGGATACTGGATCCGCGACCAGGGTGAGGCCGCAAACTCAGCTGGAGCTTCAATCGGCGCGGTGGCCGACCGTGTCGGCATCGCGGGAAGTCCCTTCGCTATTGGATCAGCCGGACCTATACGACTACACCTTCCTGTTGAACGCGTACGACTACGTTGACGACGTGCGGCGTTGCGTTGAAGCGGTGTTGGATCACACCAAGGGCGCGTCGGTTGAAATGGTGGTGGTGGATAACGGATCCACCGACGGTACCGCCGAATACCTCGAGCAGGCGCAGGCGGAACACGCAAATCTCAGGGTTGTACACTGCGACCATGTCGTGGGCGACGCCGCAGGTAAAAATATCGGCCTCAAACAGGCTCGCGGCAAGTACATCATCCTGATTGACGCGTCCACCGAAGTGGTGGGGGACGTCCTTTCCCCGGTGGCGGAGCACTTGTCGGATACCACTATCGGGGTATTTGGGCCGTTCGGACTCACCACCGACGACATGCAACACTTCCACGAGGAGGTCGATCGGGGAGAGGCCGACGCGATGCAAGCCTACTGCATGGCCTTCCGGCGGGCCGACCTGACATCGGTGGGGCTGATGCACGAGTCGTTCCGGTTCTACCGGAATCTGGACATCGACTACTGCTTCCAGTTCAAGAATGCCGGCTACCGCGTGGTGTGCGACAGCAGCCTGCCGCTGGTACGCCACGAGCACCGCCAATGGGAAGAACTGGAGGAAAACCAGCGCGACGAGTTGAGCCGCAAGAACTTCGGTCGCTTCCTCAGGCGCTGGGGCAACCGTCCGGATTTGCTGATCAACCCAGCGGCCCGGGGATTTGACACGGGCTTCAGGCACTGAGCGTCTCTAGGAGTCGACATGAAACGGGGCGGATCCTGGATCCGCCCCAATTAATTTTCGCGCTTGTCGAGGTCAGTCACTGCGGCCAAACCAGTCGGGGTGGACGGCTTGCAGGCCGAGTTGCGGCCACGCCGCCGGAGCGCCGCATTTCTCCAATCGCTCCGACAACGGCAGCGATTCGTCCCAGTAGTAGGCGATGATGCGACGGCCGTTCCAATCGCTGGCGTCGTCGGACGCGATCCATACCACCGGAGCCTGCATCACTTCAGGTTGAATCAGGGCATCCGCGCTCGCTCCCTCCGGGGGCAGCACCATGTTGGTGGCAGTTGCGCCGCCGGGAGTGAGCACGTTGGCGGTCACGCCCGTGCCCTCCAGGTCCTGAGCCATGATCGCCACCAGCGCCTCGTGGCCGGCCTTGGACGGGCCGTAGGGCGCGCCGCCCTTGCGCCACATGGTATCCATGCTGGTGGTCACGCCGATGATGCGGCCGAATCCCTGCTCCATCATGTGGCCGGCTACCGCGTTGGACATCAGGAACGGACCGCTGAGGTTTACTGAAATCACCCTGAGCCAAGCGTCGGGAACGATGTCGAAAAATCCGGTGCGACTGCCCGACGTGCTGCCGCCGAACCCGGCGGTGCGTGGGTTGATGCCGGCGTTGTTGACCAGGATGTGCAAGCCGCCCATTTCGGCTATGGTACGGCTCACCGCATTTTGCACGGACTCCGGGTCGGTAACGTCGGCGATGATGGGCAGGACGGCGTCGTCTCCGCCCAGTTCGCGCATGTCGTTGGCGGTCTGGTCCAGCCAGTCTTCGTTGATATCCAGCATGGCGACTCGGGCGCCGGCGCGAACCAGGCCGGTGGTTATGGAACGGCCCATCCCGATGGGGCTGGCTGCGCCGGTAACGATGGCTACTCGGCCCTCAAGCGTGTTTGATGGCATGGTCATGTTAATCACCTCTTGTTTGGCGCGCTCGCATACGTGTGGCGAGGCGGTAAGATCATATCGTGTCGTGGGGCGCCACGCTACGCCGATTGTCGCCGCCTTGCCAACCAGTCGGGGCGATTCGTTTCGGGGCAACGAACCAACCTCGGGCCAATTGGCCCGGGTGGCAGCAGAAGTTTCGCCGAGACCAGGGCACTTCGATTATCGGCGTAAACCGAGTTGAGGGCGTGGCTAGCGCGCGGGGGCGGGAAGGTCCCAGCGGAGGAATTTGTGGTAGCGGTCGCCGTCAATCCAGGGAAGCAGGTTGATCACGATGTCTTCAGGGTGAGGGACGTCCCCCTGGCGTCGGGCACGGTCCAGGCAGCGGCGAAGGTTACCGAAGGTGGGGAGGCGGCAGCCGGCCTTGACGAAGCGCTCGATGACTTCGGCGGGTTCAGGGGGTTGAGCGGGGTCCCAGTGGTCGGCGACGGCTTCGGCGATGCGTCGGAGCTTGATGATGGTGAGTTCGAGGGCGAACCTGCGCTTGAGGGCGTTGATGCGGCGGCGGATTTGGGAAAGGGTCATGGGATTACCTCGGCGGGGAGGGTATTTTCATGGATGGACAGGATGGACAGGATTATGGATTGGGATTGGACGACGGGGATTTTTTGGAAATCCCGCTCATTTCCGCTCATTTCTGTTCATTTGAGCAGGGCGTTGGGGTGGGTTGTGGGGGTAAATGGGGGCGGTTTGGGTTGTTTTAGGGGCGATATTGATGGTTTTGGCGGGCATTTGAGAGGATTTGAGGGAGCGGCGTTGGGGAGTTCGGTGTCTGGATGTGGGGATTGGGATGGCTCGGGGGATGGCGGCGGGACAGGTTTGAGGCGCCAGTTACTATGGTAAAGATGGGTGAAGGGTAAAGAAAATGGGGAAGTGTCATTGGCAGTGGTAGAGAGGAGGTTACCTGGAGAAGCGAACGGCCCTGCGCCGAGACGGTAACAGTTCAGACTTACTGAGCCATTTCCACATTCAGCCTGTCATTCCGGCCCCCGTATCGGGTACGGGGCAGGCTTTGAGCCGGAATCCAGAAAATCCGCGCCCTACTCACGGATGCCCGTCAGCAGGTTACTTGGATACCGGCATCCGCCTATGGCGGACATCCCCGACTTTCGCCGGTATGACGGTTTGCGTTCCTGACCGGCACCTCGATTCTGAACTCTTACCCGAGCGGCAGGGCAATCGCGCCTTAATGAGCGACAGCGCCGCCATTGGAATTGGCAGTAACGGACGGTGAATTCACAGGGATAAACAGGATGAACGGGATGAACAGGATATTTTGATTTGGGAGTTTTGGGGTTATGGGCTGGTTTCGGGGACTTACAGGAAACGAACTGTGTGGTCATTATCACCAAACGGAATGTAATGCAGGCACCGGCATCGTTTGCTTTGAAGACGCGATTGCCCTGCGCCGAGCGGGCCACAGTTGCGCGTTGCGGTTCGCGCACATATAATCGGCTGTTGGCGGCGAGAATGACCGCCCGCTGGAGGCTCTCCTTGACCACTTACCTTGACCTGCATTGCCATTCAGTAGCGTCCGACGATTCCCGCGCGACGGTGGAGCAGTACCTGAAGTTCGTCAATGTGCTGCGAAAGCGTGGCTTTACCATCGACGGAATCGTGCTTACCGAACACCGGAAGTTTGATTACGAGGTGGATTACTCCCAGTTGGCCGCCGAGTACGGTGTTATGGTGCTAAAGGGCGCTGAGCTCGACACCTGCTTCGGGCACATGCTGGTGTACAACATCACGCGCGGGCTCGCCAAAGACGTTGATTTCGGCGACGTGAAAATGGACGGTCGCGAGTTGATCAAGGCCGCCCGGCACCACGGCGGTTTCGTGGTACCCGCGCATCCAGGGAGGTTCGGCATCGGTCTGGTCGAGTACATGGAACAGGGCGAAGCGTTTGACGACGTCACGATGGTCGAACTGATAAACGCCGGCAGCAAGCCCGAGGAGAACGAACGCGCCGAAGCCCTGTGCAACAGCATGGGTTACAAGGGCATCGCCGGCAGCGACGCTCATCTGGCCAGCCACATTGGCCGGGCGGTAACCGAGTTCAAAGCCAACATCCGGTCAGAACCCGAACTCGTCGACGCGTTATTGTCCGGCGAATTCCGCCCCATGTATATCGCAGAAACCGCCGCCACGCCAGTAGGCTGAGAGGAGTCCCCCGATGCCAACCCAAATAGATTACGAATACGACCACTCGCTCTATGGTGTGGAGCACGAGTCCGGCCCGTTCCAAGTGACCAAGGAAATCATCGACGTTTACGCTAGCAGCATCGGTGAGGACAACCCGATCTACGTCGATCCATCGGCAGCGCAAGCCGCGGGATACGGTAACCAGGTTGCGCCGCCCACCCTGTGCGCGCTGTTCGAACGGGGCGAACTGCCCGACATCAAGTTGCAGTTCGGTCGCCGCCAATTCCACGGCGGGCAGCGGGTGGAGCCACGAGCGCCAATTGTAGCGGGAGACACGCTCTCGGCGTCATCCCACCTCAAGGACGTGTACACCAAGACCGGGCGAACCGGAACGATGGTCCACGTGGTGTGGGAAACCACGTTCCGCAATCAGGATGGCATCGTCGTGGCCGACGTCCAACGTTCCCAAGTAGTGCGGGAGTGATGATCAAGATGACCCAATCCGCCAAGCTTTATTTCGAAGACGTTGAACTGGGCGACGAGATTGGCCCGGTTATCCTGTCCGTCGCCGACGATCAGGTGGTGAACTTCTGCTCGCTGTGGGGCAATCCCGCGCCCAACCGGTTCACCGACCAAGAACAGGCGGAAAAGATTGGCCTTTCCGAGCCGATCGTGCCTGGCATTATGTCAATGGCCTTGGTGTCCCGGGTGCTCACGGATTGGGCCGGCGCTGAGACGGTGGAGGACCTGGACCTGGTGTTCCGGGGCACGATCCCCCACAACCAGCCTCTGCACGTGGGTTTCATGATCAGCGACACTGACCAGGACGAATCCGGCAACCACATCCAGTGCGACATCACCATGACCGGCCCGGTGCCGGACCGCCCGTACATTATCGGCACAGCCAGGATCAACCTGCCATCCCGTTCATGACGGGAAGCGACCGGTTGATTACCTGCCGATAAGGCTGCTGAGGGACAAGACCAACCGGTCGGACCAATACGATGCTCCACAAGCTGCGCCAAATCGCGATGATGGTGGACGACCTTCCCGAGGCGATTGACCTATATGGGCGGGCGCTCGGGATGGCACCGTCGCGTACCGGAGCACTGCCCCAATTTGGACTGGACAACGTCGTGCTGCCGGCTGGGAATGGCACGTTCGTGGAACTATTGGCCCCCAATAACGCGGACTCCGCGGGAGCGAGATTTCTGCAAAGGCGTGGGTCTGCTCCCTACCTGATCATCTTCGAAACCAGGGAGTATGACCGTCTGATACCCCATCTGCGGGATCAGGGGGTGCGCATCACCGGCGAAACGGAACATGATGGCTCACGATCAGCGTTTTTGCATCCGGCGTCGTGCAACGGGGCGTTTATCGAGGTTATAGAGGTACTAGATCCGGAAAATCCCTGGCCCGCGGCGGGCAACGACTGGCATGGTTCGGATCACACGCCCGGAACGACCCAACTCAGGCAAGTCGCCGTCATAGTCCATGATCTGGATGCGGCCATCGCTCGTTGGAGCGCGCTTTTCGGTCTGCAACCCACCAGGCGGTTCCAGATCAGCTTCACCGACCTGGAGATCGCCGTGCTTCCGCTACAGGGTCGGGACACGTTCATCGAGCTGGCGCAACCGACCAGCGATGATTCGCCGTCGGGAAGATTCCTGGCGCGATACGGCGAGGGACTCTATCTGACCATCTACCAGATTGACGATTCACTGGCTACCGACGCGCATCTCCAAACATTGGACGGCCTGCGGTTCACGACCTCCCGCCGGACGGACAACTACGTCAACCTGGGGTTCAACAGCATCTGGCTGCACCCGTCCACGTTCAAGGGAGCGTTCACGCAACTTTCGCAAGTGCTAGACGCCGAGAATCCGTGGCCGCCGGCCGGCGACGAGTGGTACCGGGAATAGTCAGGCATGCAACCAACCACGCTGCCGGAATCCCACGGCCACGCCCATTCCCGCCACGGTGAAACCCACACCCACGATGGTTACACCCACCAGGCGGTGTCGTTTCATAACGTGGGCGTGGAATATGGCCCCACCGTCGCCCTGGAAGACGTTTCGTTTTCCATCGAAAACGGCAGTTTTTCCGGAGTAATTGGCCCCAACGGAGGCGGCAAATCCACGCTGCTGAAAACAATCGTTGGTCTGGTGAAGCCCAACCAGGGTCAGGTTCTGGTGGATGGGCGGCCCAGCCACCGGATGCGGCGGACGATTGGGTTCGTTCCTCAAGAGGAGCAGGTTGACTGGAACTTCCCGGCCACCGTTTGGGACGTGGTGATGATGGGGTTGACACCATCGCGGGGACTCTTCCGAGTACACAGTAAGGCGAACCGGGAAGCCGCCGCCGAGGCGTTGAAAACGGTAGACTTGCTGGACCTGCGCCGGAGGGGTATCGGAGAACTGTCAGGCGGGCAGCGGCGTCGCGCGTTGTTGGCCCGGGCAATCGCATCCCATCCATCTTTGTTGTTGCTGGACGAACCCATGACCGGTCTCGATCCCAACGCGCAACACCGCTTTCTGGACATCATTGACTCACTGCGGCAGGACGGAGCCACCGTCGTAATGTGCACCCACAACCTCACATGCGTTTCGGCCCGGGCCAGCGATGTCGCGGTGATCAATGGCGGGTTGATAGCATACGGGCCCCCGGATGAGGTACTCCTGGAATCGATTTTGGGGGACGCGTTTGGGCATCAACTGGTGGTGCACGCCACCGGCGGCGCGTTGGCGCTCCATCACCACGACCACCACGCCGCATGGCCGGGTCGCGGGTAGCACTCATTTCCCCCTGGGCGTAGATGAGCTGGGCGGGACCGGTTAGGCGCACAATTGGCCCGATCCTCTTGGCCTCTGCGCGAGGTTTGTTTGGCCGGTAAACGTTGTGGTGCCGCGGTTTTTTGATTCGCGCCGCCGCCTCTTCTCATCGCCTGACTGCGCTACCCCTTGAAACCTGATAGGATGTTACGGCACTAAATTTGCGGTAGATTCGATTGGAATCCGCTTTAGCAGGAGACCGACATGTACGACCTGAACGGCAAGACAGCCCTGGTAACCGGAGCCGGAGGACGCCACGGCATCGGGCGCGCCATCGCCACGCGGCTAGCGTCGGAGGGCGCGGACGTGGTGGTAACTGATGTGGAGGCTTCGCTAGACGCCATTCGGACCGAGGATCGGCTTGACGGGTGGGAAGGCCTGCCCAGCGTGGTCAAGGAGATCCAAGGCATGGGCCGCCGCAGCGTGGGCCTATACTACGACGTGGCGGACAGCGGGCAGGTGGACGCGATGGTGTCCGACACACTCGGCGAGTTCGGCAAGATCGATATCCTGGTGAACAACGCCGGGTCCCGCCCGGGCCGCGACCGGGTTCTGATCGTGGAGCTGGAAGAGGACGCGTTCGACGAGGTGATGCGGGTCAACGTGAGGGGAACCTACCTGGTGAGTCGGGCGTTCTGCCGCCACATGGTTGATCGGGGTGGCCCCGGGAAGATCATCAACATCTCGTCCGGAGCAGGCAAGCGCGGGATTGCCCGGTATGGGGCGTACTGCGCCAGCAAGTTCGCGGTGATCGGGTTCACTCAGTCTCTGGCCCATGAGATGGCGCCCTACAAGGTCAACGTCAACGCGATCTGCCCGGGTTTGGTGGACACCGAGCGGGTCGATTTCATCGCGGCCGCGCTGGCCCCGGAGGGCACCTCGGGCGAGGAGCATCGCGCCCTCATGGTCCGAGAGAGGGAGATGCGGGTGCCGATGGGCCGTATCGCCCAAGGCGACGACATCGCGCGGATGGCGGCGTTCCTGTCCTCCGCCGAGTCGGACTATATGACGGGTCTCAGCATCAGCGTGTCCGGCGGATCGGAGATGAGCTAGGGCAGGTCCCCTCCCGGTATAATACCGTTGGCGAGGGTGGCGAAATGAACACGAAAGCGGACAAAGCAGCAGGGATTGCTCTAGGGCTTATGTTTCTTTCCCTCGGCATATGGGGCCTCTTTGCGATTCCGAGTGGATGGGTGTGGTATCAAAAAGTCCTGCTCATGATGGCAGTGTTTGGTTGTAGCCTGATGTGCTTCACGGCGACGCTCCTGGGCATCCCCGGCTCTGGGAAATTGCGGTAGGAGGATGGGGGTTGGACCCAGCCACTGGGAAAAGGTCGCCGTCGCGATTTGTGGCCTAGTTCTGGTTATCGCCATCCTTTTTGTTGTCAATGTATTCGCGCGCGACCCTGTGATCATTAGCGCCCTCTCTGTGGTTGTTTTGTTTGGTAGCATTTTTGGCGAACTGCGCGATACCTGGAACGCTGAACGCCCATTCAGCGCGGCTCGCGTTTTCTTTCGGACTTTTGAATGGCTGAGCCTCGCGGTGGCGGGCTACATCATCCTGTCGGTCATCAATAGCAACAGAAACATACCTGGCTAAAGTTGCACGCGTGGAGCTTCACGTTTATGTCGATTGAAGAATCCCAAGTCCAACACATCGCGGCTCTGGCGCGGATTTCGCTCAGCGAGTCCGAAATTGAATCGTTCACCCAGCAGTTGTCGGACATCCTGGACCAGTTTGAGATATTGCAGAATATCGACACTGCCGGCGTGGTCCCAACCGCTCACGTCGCCGGGCTGGACAACGTGCTGCGGGACGACGAACCCGGGGACAGCCTGGAATCCGAGCAAAGCTTGCTCAATGCGCCGCGACGCCGGGGCGACTTCTTCCAGGTGCGGGCCGTTCTGGACGAATAAACGTGGCCGAATCCGCAACCAACCAACTTTGGCAGTTGAGCGTTGCCGAGGCGTCCCGCCTGCTGGCTGACGGAGAGATCAGTAGCGTCGATCTAACGCGGTCATTCCTAGACCGGATCGAGGAGGTCGACGCGCAACTGTCCGCCTACATCACGGTTACGGCTGACGCGGCGCTCCATCAAGCGGAGGCAGCGGACCGCCGTATATCTGCGGGGGATGGTGCGCCATTAACCGGCATCTCGATGCAAATCAAGGATTTGCTGTGTACAGAGGGAACCACCACCACATGCGCGTCCGAGATGCTGGCCGGGTATGTTCCGGTGTACGACGCGACGGCGGTGGCTCGACTGCGCGAGCAAGGCGCGGTGCTGCTGGGCAAGGGCAACATGGACGAGTTCGGGATGGGTTCGTCGACGGAAAATTCGGCATTCTTCCCGACGCGGAACCCCTGGGATACAGAAAGGGTGCCCGGAGGAAGCAGCGGAGGTTCGGCGGCGGCGGTGGCGGCGGGTGAGGCTGCGTACGCCCTCGGCACGGACACAGGCGGCAGCATCCGGCAGCCGGCGTCGTTTTGTGGGGTTACGGGACTGAAACCAACCTACGGGCGAGTCAGCCGGTACGGGCTGGTGGCCTACGCGTCGTCATTGGATCAAGTTGGCCCGATCGCCCGGGACGCTCGGGATTGCGCCCTAATACTGAAAGCCATCGCAGGACACGACGGGTATGATGCCACGTCGCTGCCGAATCCGGTCCCGGATTATTCGGCGTCCCTTAGCGTCGATATTTCGGGGCTGCGTTTGGGGGTGCCCAAGGAATATTTTGCAGATGGCATGGATGACGGCGTGCGCAACGCTGTGACAGCGGCGGTTGATGAGTTGGCGAGTCTGGGAGCGGAGGTACGCGAGGTATCGCTGCCCACCACTGGCTATGCGTTGGCGTGTTACTACATCATTGCGCCGTCCGAATGCTCGGCGAATCTGGCGCGGTACGACGGCGTGAAGTACGGCTACTCCCACCAGGGCGACGGCGACATGTGGGAGGCCATGGAGCGCACTCGACAGCATGGATTCGGTCCAGAGGTGAAACGGCGGATTATGCTGGGCGCGTTCGCCCTGTCGTCGGGTTACTACGACGCTTACTACCACAAGGCGCAGCAAGTGCGGACGCTGATCCGCGAAGACTTCGACCGTGTTTTCCAAGAAGTGGACGCCTTGGCGGCGCCGGTGTCGCCGTTAGTGGCATTCCCCATCGGCGAGCGAGCGGATGATCCGGTTCGCATGTATTTGGTGGATGTGTACACCCTGCCGGTGAACATTGCGGGGCTGCCGGCGATGTCAGTGCCGTGCGGATTCAGCGAAGGGTTGCCGGTGGGACTGCAACTGATCGGGCCGCACCTGGAGGAGGGCAGGCTCCTCAACATCGCGTACGCCTACCAGCAGGCGACCGAGTGGCACAAGGCGCGGCCGAATCTATAAACGCCGTGCGAAGACACACGTCTCGGTGGTGCTCGTGTTGGCCGACCGGGAGCGTGTGCTAGAATCCGATAAACATCCCCTCCAGGAGGTTCCTCGGTATGACTAGTTTGGGTCGCACTCGCATCAAAGACCTCCTGTCGGTAGAGCAACTGGACGACGCTCCAAACCCCGTCGCGGTGAACGGATGGGTGAAGACCGTGCGGTCTTCGGGCGGCGTATCGTTCGTTCAGATCAATGACGGATCAAGCCTCGCCGACCTGCAAATAGTCGTGGACGCCAACTGCCCGGATTACGCCTTGGTGGATAGCCTTACCACGGGTTGCAGCATCACGGCCTTCGGGGTTTTGCAGGAGTCACTGGGTCGCGGGCAACAGTACGAGGTTGCGGCAAGCTCAATAGCGCTGCTCGGCGGCGCTGATCCCGAGGAGTATCCGCTGCAAAAGAAGCGGCACACGCTTGAGTTTTTGCGCGAATTGGCCCATTTGCGTCCCCGTACGAACACCTTCGGAGCGGTCGCTCGGGTCAGGAATGCAATGGCGTTTGGCATCCA
This sequence comes from Dehalococcoidia bacterium, assembly GCA_034423115.1. Classification (GTDB taxonomy): domain Bacteria; phylum Chloroflexota; class Dehalococcoidia; order Lucifugimonadales; family UBA3495; genus Bin87. The sequence continues at coordinate 25,642 of DAOUJD010000042.1, forward strand.
CCAATTCTTCCAGCAGCGCGGATTCCTTTACATCCAGACGCCGATCATCACGGCGAGCGATGCGGAAGGCGCCGGGGCAATGTTCCGAGCGACCACGCTGGACCTGGATGACCTGCCCACGCAGGAAGGTCGTGTTGACAACGACGCCGATTTCTTCGGGCGGCCGGCATTCCTCACCGTCAGTGGTCAATTGGAAGCGGAGATATTCGCCCAGGCGATGTCGGACGTTTACACGTTCGGGCCGACGTTCCGCGCCGAAAACTCCAACACCTCGCGGCACCTAGCCGAGTTCTGGATGGTGGAGCCTGAGGTCGCTTTCTGCGACCTGGATGGCCTGGCCCAACTGGCGGAGGACTTTCTGCGCAGCATCTTCGCTCATGTGCTGGAGACGTGCCCGGAGGACATGGCGTTCTTCAACCGCTTCTACGACAAGGAACTAATCACGACGCTGGAGGACATCGCGAACTCCGACTTCGAACGCATGACGTACACTGAGGCGGTCCGTTTGCTGGAGGAATCGGGTGAGTCCTTTGAGTATCCGGTGCGTTGGGGAGCGGACCTCCAATCGGAACACGAACGCTACATCACCGAAAAGAAGGTCGGCCGGCCCGTGATCGTCACCGATTATCCGAGCGCGATCAAAGCCTTCTACATGCGGCTCAATGAAGACGGCCAGACGGTCAGGGCCATGGACGTGTTGGTACCGAGGATCGGGGAGATCATCGGCGGGAGCCAACGCGAGGAACGGCTGGATGTATTGCAGTCGCGCATGGCCGAGGCCGGGCTGGATGACGCACCTTACTGGTGGTACCTGGACCTGCGACGTTACGGCACCACCCCGCATGCTGGTTTTGGGCTGGGGTTCGAGCGCACCGTTCAGTTTGCCACCGGAATGCAGAACATTCGGGACATCATCGCGTTCCCGCGCACTCCCCGCAGCGCGGAATTTTAGAATCCGCTTTTCCGGCCCGGCCCGCACCCTGGCGGAAGGTCCAGATCCGACCTCGCACACTCGAACACATGGGCGTAAAACGGGGAAGTTTGAGGCTCCCGCCGTTGACGGTCTACTGGGCGCACCATATAATGCCGGCTCGACTATTATGTATGGTGTTGGCGCCGACTGAGGCGCATCGTCCAAGGAGTCTCAGGAATGACAACCGAAGTCTATGAATCTATTCTGCATCCGGCTTCGCTGGTAGCTGAACTTAAGAAGAACAACGTTTCCCATGTGGTCTGGTTGCCCGACAGCGAGACCAACTTCCTCTACAACATGATGATGGAGGAACCCACTCTGGACCTGATCCCGGTGTGTCGCGAGGGCGAGACCATGGCGGTGGCAGCGGGCCTCTGGGTCGGCGGGGCCAACCCCGTAGTGCTGATCCAGAACACCGGCGTTTTCGAGGCGGGCGATTCCATCCGTGGCCTGTGCCTGGACCTAAACCAGCCCTTGGTCATGCTGGTCGGCTATCGCGGCTGGACCCGACGCGGGCCTACGCCAGACTCGGCGGGCCGGTTCATTGAGCATATCCTCCATGCGTGGGGCATCAACTACTATTTGGTCGAGACCGACGACGATGCCGACCGCATCAGCATTGCTTTCGACGAGTCCCAGCGGCTCAGCAGGCCTGTGGCCGTACTGATCGGCACCGAATTCGGCGCTTAGTCGATCGCAGCCGTATCCCTCGCATCCCGCGCCTACGAACCCCAGGAGCGAATCCCATGATCAACAACACCGACGCCGTCCGCGTCATCGACAGCAACCGTGAAGACGCCGTCGTCGTACCTACCATGAACGCGGGTAATGTGCGATTTGGCCTGCCTTCCGTTACCAGCAACCAGAACCTGGACCTGCCAATCTCTGGCGCGATGGGCAAGGCCAGCAACGTCGGTCTGGGCATCGCATTGGCCCAACCCGGCCGCAAGGTCATGGTTCTGGACGGCGACGGCAGCCTGCTGATGAACCTTGGCGCGCTGGTCACCACCTCCACCAAGGCACCTAAGAATTTCTATCACTTCCTGTTCAACAACGGCGTGTATGCTGTAACCGGCGGTCAGCCGATCCCAGGTTCCGACGGCGTCACTAACTGGGAAGAGATCGCCAAGGGCGCCGGCTATGCCGCCGTCTTTTCTTTCGACAACCTGGAGGACTTCACCACCGGCATCAGCGAAGTCCTGGCTGCCGAGGGTCCGGTGTTCATCCATCTGGCCGTGGAGCCGGAGATTGAGAACACGCCGGTGCAGTTCCGCCAGCGCGCATCCCGCACCGCGCAGCAGGCATACCAGGAAGTAACCGCTGCTCTGGCCGACAACTAGGCTTTAACCAGCCGGCATCGTGGGCGGGGGCGAAACGAATTTCCCCCCGTCCGTTCTTTATGGGTTCGGGTTTCATGAGGTTCCAGCCATTCAACATTTTCGGGCGGCTCCTCGCCTCGGCGGCGGTGTTGGCGGGTTTCTATCTCCTTTGGTTGGGTTTCATGGAGAGCAACCTGATCAAAGCGGTGCTGGGGGGCGTGTTGATTCCCGTTGGCCTGTACCTGATGGTATCCTCTCGACGGAGGGACATCCGCAGGGAATCTGATTCCGCGGACGCAGTTGACACACGAATGGATGACACAAAATGATCCCGTCCCGCGAGGTCGCGCGCGCCATCAACTACCACCGTGAGGAAGCGCTGGTGGTGTCCACGTCCGCTGCCCTCCGCGAGTGGCACCAGGTTTCCGAGCGCAGGGATCTGGACGTGGACCTTACGGATTGCATGGACCGGGCGCCCGCCGTCGGGTTGGGACTGTCGCTGGCGCAGCCGGGTCGCCGCATCCTGGTTCTGGACTGCGACGCCACGCTCCGCACTGACCTGGCGGGACTGGCGACGATTGGCGAAGTTGCGCCGCAAAACCTGGTGCACTTCGTCCTCGAAGACGCCGACCACACATCGACGGAAGGAATGCCCATCGCGGGTTTCGACCGGATAGATTTCGAAGGCATGGCCCGGAGCGCGGGCTACGCTCACGCCTGCCGCTTCGACAAACTGGAAGAGCTGTTGATCGGGATGGAGGAGATCATGCGCCGGCCCGGTCCGGTGCTGGTCGCCGTGAAAGTGATACCCGAAGCGGAGCCGTCGCCGTTCCCCGAGCGGTCCATGGCGAACGGGTGGGCAGAGGTACGTGATTCCCTGGGCGCGAAATCCAGCGAAGTGTCCTGAGTCATCGCCTCTCTGATTCTCAAAGCATCTGACGGGACCCAATTGCGCCGGTTCATCAATCGTCAAGGTCGCTGCGTCGCGGCCATGCCGACGTTCTGATTCGCCCGTTAAACCGGAGGTCTGGCAAGTTATGCACCATTGGGCAGTCGGCGGCGACATTTACATCGGGTGGCCGGACCACGGCGCGGCAGAGCGGCAATACACCATCGTCGACCTGGACCTGTTCGGCAAGGTGTTCCGAGCGCGCGTAACCGACGGGCAGCGCGAGGGCGGATTCATGGTGATATTTGACTGCCCGAACATCGTGCTGGAGCAATTGGCGGAGCAGGCCACCAACGCGCTGGGATTTCGGGTGATAGTGTCCAGCCTACGCACCAGCATTGAGGGCGCGATCGTGCGCAGTTTCGATTACGAGTGGTATCCCACGCCCGAATACGAAGAGCGTCCGCGGGCTCTCGCGACCACGCTGGCCGGACTGTACAACGAGATCGCGCCGGGGCAGGCCGGGTAGGTCAACCGCGGCCCGGAATATTGGGGTGTCCCCAGAGCGGATGGCGGAAAGTTGGAGCCAGCGCTGGGTTCAAATCGCGCCGCGACCGAGCCGCTACGGTGCCATCGTGGGAGGCGCTCTCGTCCGTTGGGGATGCGTCGGTGGTCTCGTCCGTACGACGACGGACCGGAGGTAACGGCCTGCGATCCGCAAGCTGGTTAAGATGCCGAGCCAGTTCTTGGAGGCTGTGCAAGTTGTGGGCCGGCAGGAAGTCGTCGATGTAGGGTAGGGCGGCCTGCATGCCCCTGGTCAGGGGTTCATATGTGGGCGAACCGAGCAGCGGGTTGAGCCAGATCAGCCGGTGGCAACTGCGCTGCAGCCGCGCCATCTCCCGCGAAAGCAGGTCCGGGTCGCCCCGGTCCCAACCGTCCGAGATGACGAGCACCACCGCGCCGCCCCGAAGGACCCGACGGGCCCACAGGTAGTTGAAGCTCTTGATCGCCTCGCCGATGCGGGTGCCGCCGGCCCAGTCCGGTACGGCGTGGGCAACCTGGGCGACGGCCTGATCCACGCCGCGCACCACGAGATGACGGGTGATGCGGGTGAGCCGGGTCGCGAATAGAAAAGCCTCGAGATGCTGACCACTGACTGTGACGGTGTGCACGAAATGGAGCAGCATCCGGGTGTATCGTTCCATGGAGCCGCTGACGTCGCAGATAAGCACCAACGGGCGCGGCTTGGTCTTGCGCCGGCGGCGCGCCAGCTCGAGCATCTCCCCGCCGTGGGAGAGGCTGCGGCGCATGGATCGGCGCAGGTCGATAGTGCTGCCGTCGCCCCGGGTGAGGCGACGCGTGCGGCGTTGCCCCAGATCCCAGGCAAGCTCGGACATAAGCACGCGCGCGGCGGACACCTCAGCGGGGGTGAACTCGGCGAAATCGCGCTGGCGCAACACCTCGCGGGCGCTAAAAGATCGTTGCAAATCGACGACGGGTTGACGGTTTTCGGCGTCCTCGGAGCCCTGATCGTCGGGCGGGCCGTCCGAAGTATCCTCCCGGTGCGGCATTACGCGCGGTGTACGATAGCGTCGCTCCTCTCCCATGGATCGCAGGTCACGCATGCTCGTGCCGTGGGCAGGACGACGCCAGAAAACCTGGAACGCCTCATCAAACAAAGCCAGATCGCTTTGCTTGTGGACCAATAGGGCACGGGCGGCGAGGCGAAAATCGTTGCGGTTGCCGCCGATGGGCACGTACTCGGTCGCCCGCACCAAATCGAGCATGTTGGCCGATCCGACCTCCAAACCCAAGCGACGCAGGACCTCGCCGAACATGAGCAAGTTGGGCAGGATCGCGCCCTCGCCGATGTCGGCGGGGGCAGTGTGCATGTTGATGTCGACGTTGGTGGTCATGGGGTCAATTGGGAATAGCCGGGCGGTAGATTGTTCTCGTCAGAATGGCGGGTTGGCGACGCCGGAATACTATCACACGAGCCGACCTTGGAACCGCCGTGGGAGCGCGGCCGCCGCCAGGACCGCCATGCCGGTCAACCCTCCAACGACGAGAACTCCGGTTACCAACGAACCCGTAATCTCGGCCAACGCTCCGGCGAGTGCCGGACCGCCGCCAAATCCAATGGCGCCAAGAGTCTGCACCAGCCCGGCGACTACGGATACCTCCCGAGTCCGAATGTTCCTGAACTCGAAGGGCAGTATCTCCATCGCCGGGACGAACGCCCACGCCAGTCCCATGCCGGTGAGGGCCACCGCGGCCAGGATTTCGTTGCCAGACATCAACGCGCCCAAGGTGGACGCCAAGTTGAGCGAAGCCGGCAACATGACCATCAAACGACGGTTGGAGATGTGATTGAAAATCCAACTGCCGAGCATCCCGCCGGGGATGAGGACGTAGTACAAAAACCCGAACAACAGGCTGCCGGCGGAAATGGCGACTCCCCGCTCGGTTTCCAAAATGATGGGCAGGAACGTCAGGACGGTAGTCCAAGACGCCGAGAGGCAGAGCATCACCACGCCAAGCAGCCAGGCGTACGGGTACCGGATGAGGGCACTGAGCAACGATGTGGTTTGGGCCACCGGTTCGCTGTTTTGGTCGATATCAGCGAGCGAGTCGCCGGGGGTGAAGTTCGCAGTTTCCTCCAGGCTTGGCGGAGCTTTCCGGGTCAAGCCAGCCCAAAGCAGGAAATGACCGGCCATCAGAGCAGCCTGCAGGAAGTAGGCCAAGCGCCAGCTGTTCAGGACGACGATGATCACGGGGCTGAAGGTTAGCGCAGCGGCCATGAAGGTCGAGTGCAGGGAAAGCCCTACGGCGGTGACGTTCGAGTACTGGCGTGGCGCGACCCACCAACGCAACAGCAAGGGTCGGGCGGGAGTCATGCCGGCCTGGGTGAGCACCATCAGAAAACGCGACGCCAACAGGGTCCAAAAGCCGCCGGCCAAACCCTGGGTGAACAGGAAAGGTGTCATCAGCGCCAAACCCACAAGCACCCGCCGATTGGGGTTGAACCTAGCCAACAGGACGCTGAAGGGGACGAGGCACACGGCCGAGGTGCCCCAGGCCACCGCCTGCAGCAGGCCGATTTGAAGATAGCTCAGGCCCAGGTCTTCCTTGAGGAAGGGCAGGAACAGGCCAAACCCGAAGGACGCCAGCACAACGGTGCTGTAGTGCAGACGGTTCAGCATGAGAACCGTCCAGCCCCGCAGCGAGGTATTTTCGGGAATACCGCCTTGCGGTGAATCCAAACGGGGATTACCGGTGTCCGGCTCTCGGATGCGCCATTTGCGCGATCTGGTCCTCGGAGAGCGTCGCAAATCGCCCGGGGCGGTAGGGTTCCAGGACGGCGTCGGCGCGCACGTTTTCGCAGATTTCCAGAGCCGCCAACTGGCTCAATACCGGCGCTAGAGTAACCCCGCTGTGGGTCAGCGCGACGTACAAATTCGGGGTTTCGTCGGTGTAACCCATGGTGGGGTAGCCATCCACCGGCATTGGGCGCCAGCCCACCGGCACCGGGATGGCCTCTGCATCGGCAAGGCCGGACAGATAGCAGGCAGCGCGCGCCAGCAGTTCGTTGGCGTGCTCCTGGCTGTCGTCTTCCGCGAGGCTCTCCTGGTCCCCCTCGCCGATCATGAAACTGCCGTCCGCGCATTGGCGCAGGTGGATCTCACGCCGACCGTCACCCAGCGGAGGGGCGTAGACCACCGGAACATGCTCCAGAAGACGCGGCAGGGGTGTGGTTCGCACTACCACTCCCGGGCTCTGGGCCTGGGGAATTTTCACACCCGCCTTGGCTGCCAACGCGGTGGTATCGATGCCGGCGGCCAACACCACCGTATCGACTTCGATTTCGTGAGCATCGGTTTGGACAGCGCGAATTCTCCCGGAGGAATTGCGGTGGAAATCGACGACGTCGACGCCGGTGAGCACGGATGCTTTCATCTTTGTCAGACGCCTGGCGCAAGTGTCGACGACCATCTGGGGCTCGACCTGACCTTCGTTCTCGCTGTATTCGGCCGCCAACACCGGGCCGATTTCCAAGGCAGGTTCGAGTTCGGCCAGTTCTTGCGCTGACACCAGGCGGCTGGGATATCCCCACGACTGTAGTTGAGAAACGCGCGCTTTCAACTGCTCCGCCGGCCCCGGATCAGTTTCCCACGAAATCTTGCCGCCCCAACGCAGGCCAGTTTCGTCGCCCAGGGCGACCGAAAAACGGGTCCACATTTCCAGCGAACGGCGGTTCAGGTTATGGTAACCGATGGGTTCCTTAGCGCCGGCGTTGACCCAGGCAAAACTGTGGCTCGATGCTCCGCTGCCCGGCTCGCCTTTGTCGATCAGAGTTACGCGCAGACCTCGCGACGCGATGCGCCAAGCGATGGTTGCTCCGACGATGCCGGCGCCGATGACGGCCACGTGTTGAGCGTTTTCTCTAGCGGCCATTTAGTTCACCATCTACGTCGTCGTCGAAATCTGACACCCCCAGTCGGGCAGCCAATTCTTCGAAATCGATGTCGTCAAGGTCCAAGTCGTCGATATCATCCAGGTCCAAGGCGTCGCCCAGCAAATGAGCGGAGAGCATGTTAATAACGCTCAAAGCGCCGGCCGCTGTGTCGGCATCCAGTTCGCCAGAAATCACACCCCTGAGCAGCGGCCGAGTCGCGACAGAGTTCAGCATTGCAACGCCCACGATGACATCCTGCTCTGGCGCGTCATCCGACGACAGGGTGGAAATCGCGACCATGGCCATCATGGCATCCTCGTCGCCATCGTCGGCCATATCGGATATGGCGAGGGCGATCCGCTCCGGAGCGTCGACGATTGCGATCTCGTCAGTGGTGTTGGTAAGGCAGGCGAAATAGAGCATCAGGAGTTCGGACACGCTGCGATTCGATCCGGACAGCGCTTCCTCCACCATATCAGCGTCCAAAGGCACCAACATGCTCATGTCCATATCGTCAAAAAACTGAGTCATGTTGCGTTCCGTAAGCCTCCTTTGCATGTACGGTGGGGGTCGCATCTAACCTACCCTCGGCGACCACCGCGCCGGGGACCGCGATTCTGCGAGCGCTCCAGCAACGCGCGGACGGGTTCGCCACGTACGGCTTCGATGTCGTCCTGGTATTTGAGCATGATGCCCAGAGTGTCGTCGATGACCTCGGGTTCCAGCTCACGCATGTTCAGAGCCATCAACGCAGAGGTCCAGTCGAGGGTTTCGGATACGCCCGGGATCTTGTAAAGCTCGGTGTCGCGCAGTTCCTGGATGAACGATGTGACCTGCTGGGCCAACTGCCTGGGAGCGTCGGGCAAGCGAGCGGAGACGATCTGCAACTCCTTCTGGTAGTCGGGGTAGTCAACCCAGTAGTAGAGGCACCGGCGCTTGAGAGCATCGTGGACCTCACGAGTGCGATTCGACGTGATCACGACCACGGGTGGGTACGTTGCTCCGAACGTGCCGAGTTCGGGGATGGTTATCTGGTAATCGGCGAGAAGTTCCAACAGGAAGCCCTCGAACTCCTCATCGGCCCGGTCAAGTTCGTCGATCAGCAGGACCGGCGCACGGTCTCTAGACTCGTCGATGGCTTCCAACAGGGGGCGCTTAATCAGGAATTGCGGGTCGAACAGATCCAGATCAGACGACCCATTACTCTCGCGGCGGGCTTCCATCAGGCGGATTTCCAGGAGTTGCCGCGTGTGATTCCACTCGTACACGGCGTGGTTGACATCCAGTCCTTCGTAACATTGGAGGCGGATCAGGTCGGTGTTCAGGCCGGCAGCCAGTGCGCGGGCGATTTCGGTCTTCCCGACGCCGGCCTCTCCCTCCAGGAACAACGGTCGCTGAAGTTTCAGAGCCAGAAAAATCGCGATGGACAAGCCTCGGTCGGTGATGTAAGCCTGGTCGCGCAATAACCCCTGTACATCCTCGATGGAGGTGGGCATAGCAACGGGGGGCGTTGTGGTTGAATCAATGGGAACAGCAGTCAACTGGAAACTCCGCCGGCGGTTATCAGGGAACCATTCTATCTTATCTCTTGCAGCGTACCCTTAGGCCAACCAATGCTCAGCAAATTCTCGGATGCACACACGCAGCGTGTCCCAGTGGTCTCCCAAACTGGCTCGTTCCGCCTGGGTCAGTCGGTCGTAGGTACGGTTGAATTCGGGGAAGCGCCAGAGAGGAAAGATCCAAAACCCGTCCCCGCTGGTGGCATCGCCAGCATCAGCAAGGTCATCCACTATATATCCGGTGGCTCCGCGGGCTTCCCACGATGCGATGGTGCGCCCACCTTCAGCGATGGCAAGCCCTTCCACGAAGGCTGCCTGACGATCCGTGTCTCTATAGGGTTCCAGCAGCGCCAACAACCGACGCTGGCGTTCGGCGTCATCCGCGGCCGGGCCGGCGAAACGCCTGGTGTAGCGGCTCTCCCAATTGGCTCCCAACGCCGGGACCAATAGCCCACCGTCGCTGGCTATGGCGGGGATTCCCGCTACCTGGGACCACGTTTCCGCTTTGGCTTCCGCTATGGCCTGGTGCGTGTCGCCCGACTCATCAGGCGAGGCCGAGACTCCAATTTCGGCGGGCGTTACCGGACTGACCGGCAGGCCATCCAATAGCCAATTCAGCATCCGTTGCTTGTCGGCGTTGCCGGTGGCAAGCAGGATCGGACGGGGTGGACGCGATCCCATCAACCAGATCGGAGGCTGACGTTGAGGGGCAGGCGGGCCATTTCGTTGCCATCGATTACGACATGGAAGGCGTGGGGCCCCGCCGACTTGAAAGTGACGCTGTTGACTTCCACTATGATACGCGCCTTGGAATCGACGACACCGCGGCGCGGCGAAAATGTGATTTCCTGTTCGATAGGCGCAATGGTGTCCTGGGCATCAGGGTCGAGCAGACGGATTGCCATCCGCTTGTCTCCGGATTCAACGGAAGAGTACCGCACCACGCAGACGATGATGAACCGGGGGTGGGTCAGCGGAAGGGATTCGCCCTGCACGCTGTCAATGCCGATACCCAAGGCATGCAGTTTGCCCCGATCATCGGTGGCGGAATCGCAGAGGAAAGCGAGTTCGGTGTTCACCGCTAAGCGCCTACGTTAGTTGCCGTCGCCACCCGCAACGTTGCCAAATGCAACGCCGGTCGCGGCCGCAGCGGGGGGAGCCACCGCCGGAACGGCGCCGACGGACGGGGTCCTGGCTTCCGGTGGCAGTTGGTCTTCCCAATCGGGGATCAATTGCCGTTTGGTGCTCTCCAGGGTCAGGATGATGACAACCCCAAGGCTGCTGAAAATCATGGAGAGGATGAAAGCTGGAATATATCCCCAGAACTGGATAATGATTCCGGCCACGAGCGTGGAGATGAAGTGGCCCATCATGGCGCCGGATATCTGGAAACCGTACACCGTAGCCACCGGGCCCGTGCCAAAGTATTGCCGGTTCACCACCGGGTAGGCCGACATTTCGCCACCAAACCCCAAGCCAAACACGCAGGCAAACAGGTAAAAGGCCCAAGCGTTTCCGGCGAGATATTCTCCGGCGATCAGCAAGATGACCACCGCTCCGGCCTGGATGCCCAGCGCGATCGACATGATCAGCTTGCCGCCCACGCGCTCGGTGATTATGGGAACCAAGAAACGTCCGGCGATGCTGAATACGTTGATCAGCGTCAGAATCACCGCTGCGGTGGTGAATTCGATGCCCCGGGTGACGGCGAAGTCCACCACGAAAATCAGGACTATGCCGTGGCCGGCGCAGCCCAAACCGTGGATTACCGGCAGGTTCCAGAACGCCCGGGTGTGCTTCATCTGGCGCTGGAAAACCCTTAGGCGCAGCCTGGACGCGTCGGGTGTGAAGGTAACCGGCGGCGGATCGTTGGCTGACGCGCCGTAAGCCATCAAACCTTTTTCCGCGGGTTGGTTGCGGAAGAACGGCATGAGACCAAGGGTTAGCCCTCCGCCGACCAAACCGATCGAGACGAAGGTGGCCTCCCAACCAAAATTCACCAGCAGCAGCGAGTAAACCGGAGCCAGCGCGGCCGCGCCAACACCGCCGGCCGCCCACATCAACCCGATGCCGAGACCGAGTCGCCGCTTGAACCAAGGGTTGACCGCCGCCATCAGCGGCACCATGGCGATAGATGACGTGAGCGCGAGCATCACGCTGTACACCAGGAAGAATTGCCAGACCTGGGTGATAAACCCGATCAACACCATGCTCACGCCGAACAGCACGCCACCGGCCAACAGCAACTTGCGCGCGCCCAATATGTCGCCGAACCGTCCGCTGAACGGCGAGGTCAGCGAACCTACCAGATAGTAGCCCGCCAGCGCGAACCCAATGACCGCCGGTGACCAACCGAACCGGCCGCCTTCATCCAGCGGCATGCGCAGTTCGGGCACCATGATTCCGGCCGACATCGAGATGGATTGGCCAAATATCTGCACTACCGAAAGAATGCCGATAATCACCCAAGCGTAATGAAAGCGTCCAGTCGGCCGGGCGGAGGATGAATCGTTTGACATTTAGGGAATCGCCTCGCGACGGATTCGTTCAGCAACGTTCAATGGAGCGGACACGCGCCCAAGAACGCCTTGCCCCACCAGGTATCGGCGACGGTATCACCAGCGGCCTCGCCAGTCGCCAGACGTGGGACGTTATTGGGATCGGAGGCGGCACGCGCCGCAACGGGTTGCGCTGACTGAGGAGATATTGAGCCACTGAATCCGGCCGCCGCGCCGGCCAGCACACTTGTTACGTCGCCTTCGCTGCTGGCAGAAACCGCCCAAGCGCCGAAGAATATGATCAGCAGAAAGGCGACAACCAACGCCCCTATCGATGTAGCGATCGCCGTGTTTCGCCTTGCGTAAGCACCCATAGCGGCAACATTGTACTACTGTGCCCCATATCACGCCACGTTTTCGACGGCTGGCGCGAACGGTCAGGAGGGCATGTCCTATCGGCGTGGTCGGTACGCGGGCCAGGGCGGGCGGGGGCCGCCTTGGTGCGTCACTCGGACAGACTTTGCTGAAATACCTGGTCCCACGCCAATGCCCACGGCGGCCTCAGGTATCCCAACGCCCTAACATCGTCATACCAAACCGACAGCGGGGAATAACGAGTGTAGGCGCTGCCACCGCTCAGTTTGCAGAGGCGGCCCAAGCAGTCCTCGGACAATCGGGCGACGCTCTCTTTTGCCAAAAGCAGTTCCCTGCGTCCGGTGTTCGTTTCGAGGCACCGTATCGCGCCTTCCCAAGCTTGCCCAATCAGCCAGGCTTCCTGCTCGGCGTGCGCCCATTCCACCTGTTGGAAGGCGCGCAGGCCGGGATCCGACGCCATGCCGTTTTTGATACGCGGCCGCACGTAATCCATTGCCGCGTCCACCACCCCGACGATGACGGAGAGGAACGCGGCGGCGCCCAAGCCACCGTTGGCTCCCATGAGTTCTGCCTGGTGGTTAGGCCAAGCTACGCGCGTGGCCGGGAAGTTCGCGAACTCGAAGGCGTGGCTGTTGGTGGATTTCATACCGTGACCACGCCATTCAGCGGTGAGCTTCAGGCCAGTGGTTCCATCCCACGGGTGGTTGCGCACCTCCATGAAGAACAAGTCGGGCGTGGCCTCACCGGCGGCCAAGGCCCGCGTGGTCATGAAGGAGGTGAGGCCCGAACCGCTGCCGAAGTGTTTTTGCCCGGAGATGCGGTACCCAAATTCGCTGGCGCCGTCCGGTTCGCAGACGCTGGCAGTGCGCGCCGTGTCTCCACCAGATCCGGGCTCGCTGACGATGGTACCCCACCAACATCCGCTGTGCACGCTGTCGAAGACCGAGTTGCGTTGCTTGATCCAACCGGCGGTGAAAGGCTCTGGCACCGTCGGCAGACGCCATGATGCCAAAACCAGGTGGTGCATTGCGCTGGCCAGAGTGATGGACGGGTCGCCAGTGGCTAACGTGCGTAGCATTGAGCAAATTGGCCGCGCGGACTGCTCGATACTCTCCCAGGTTCCTCCCCGATCCACCGGCACGGCCATTAGCGGAACGCCGATTTCAGCGAGACGAGCGTAGTCGGCGGGGTCGGCTGTCGTGCGTTGCTGGCGGTCGGCGCGACCTTCGGCCCACTCGGCGGCCACCACCGGGGCCCGTTCCAGAATGGATGCAATGGTGGTCATGTATCAGTCTCCATCTTGAGTCAACTCGGCATACCGGTCGAAAACGAGGCGACGGATCTCCAACACGAAACCCGGCAACACATCCTCGCCGGACAACGTTTCTGGGTCTTGCAGAACTTCCGTCGGTTGTTCAGGACGAAAGACGTGAACCTGACGCTCGTAAGGATCGACGTACCATCCGAAAAGAGCGCCGCCTTCCATCCACTCCTGCATCTTGGCGAGCCCGTCGGCGACGTTATCGGTGCGAGACCGTACCTCAACAACGAAATCCGGCGCGCCCGGGATGATGCTCGTGTATTCCGACGATCGGAGCGCGTTGTAGCGTTCCTGGTTTATCCAGGCAGCGTCCGGAATGTAGATGGCGCCGCTTGGCAATTGAAATGCCACGGTCTGGGACGACGCGTAACCGCCGTGGTCGCGCCGCCAGAGACTCAAGGCTGTGTTGGTCTCGTTTTCGCCGATGTTGGATTCCCAGCCCGAGGGCGCCATTACGATTAATTCTCCGGCAGCAGAGAGTTCGAAAGTGTACGGCTCGTTTTCACTCGCCAACTGGAAGAATCTGTCAGCGAAATCTGGTGCGGACGCGTCGATATCCAGAGCAGATAAATTGATGCGTATCTGGCCAACCAGAGGCCATTCCTCGGGCCCCTGGTTATGCGAGATTTCAGGATCAGCGGCGGCAGGCTGGGCAGTCGTGGTCATGAGTTTCCTGGTGAGCCGATCGGTGGCGGCGGTTGATCATTCCACCTTGATATCGTAACCCACGATGGCGCTGAAGTTCTTCCGCATGTTGTTGTAGCGGGGTTCATGCGATTGGACGTTGCCCACGCTGTCGGTGGCGCGGGACATCACGTTGTAGTCGCCTGGTTTAGCGTCCCAAACCCAAGACCAACGGCGCCACATCCAGCGTTCCGCCGGTTCCTCGAGGCGGGCAGGTTGCCAAGACTTTCCTCCGTCCACGCTGACGTCCACCTGGGTTATCGCTCCGCCGCCGCTCCAGGCGTAGCCTCGGACGACGTGCTTGCCGGCAGGCAGCGTTGAAGTGTCGTCGTTGGGCTGCGATACCAGCGATTTGACGCCGATGGTGGTGATCAGTTCCTTGTTGGGGTCGTCGGGCGAGTCGCCGTAGTAGTAGAAATTGTAGTGATACCAGCAGTCGGGTTCGTGGTCGAGGACTTCGAGCCGGCGCAGCCATTTGACGGACCAATTGCCTGACCATCCGGGCACTAGAAGCCGAATGGGGGCCCCGTGCAGGTGCTCCAGGATCTGACCGTTCTGCGCGTACGCCAAGATGGTGTCGGGATGCAGGGCTTTTTGGAGCGGCAGACCTTTGTCATAGAAGAACGGCTCGGTGCCCTCTTCGGCCGTGGCGGGCACTCCTTCGTCCCAGCCTTCGGCGCGAATGTGCGTGGCGCGTCCGGTCAATCCGGCTTCGTTGAGGATGGCAGCCAGCGGGACACCGGTCCACTCGCTGCCGGACAGGATCATACGCTCCTGAGTGCGAGAGGGACGAGGACCTTCTCCCTTGAAATACTCGAAATAGGTGGCGTCGCTGCCAGAACATTCCATTACAGTGCGAACGGAGCGAGAGGTGAAGCGACGGACGTCGTCATAAGAGAGACGCAAGGGCTTTTTGACTTCGCCGTCCACCGACAGGGACCAGTCGGGGATCGAAACGGTTTCCGGCACGCCGAAGTGCTGGACGACGTAGTGCAACTCGGTCGGGGTAATCAGACCTTCCAATTCCATGACCGGAGTACGAACGCGTTCGGTCTTACCATCAGGACGCAGCAGGGTCACCGGTTCGACTTTGCGGTGGGGCCATCCATACCAACTATCGGTGTTTTCCTGGGCATCGGAGGACTGAGTTCCGTCCATCTGGAGGAAGTCTGGGCGGGCAGCGTCGTCGCCCTGTGCCTGGGATGGATTCTGTTGGGTCGTCATGGGGATAGCCTCTCCTGATAGTGAACTTGTCGGTATCAACTTAGTCGTGCGCCAGTTTCCCACGCCGGCGTCGCGTCGGCAAGACCCGGCAAAATACACTCGGCATTGCAGTCAGCGTTTGACAGTCTTTTGGAGAACCGCAACAATCGTCGCGCCATCGCCAACGAGGTCAGGAGGCGCCGATGACAACCTTTCACATCATCGTGGAGATCGCGGAGCAGGTCCCCACGGGACGCACCGAGTGGCGGGTGGATTGCGCCGATTGCGGATGGTATGACATGTTTGACGACCGGCGCCGGGCCGAAGACGCCGCAACAAGGCACGTCGGAGACGTCCATGCGGAGGAGCGGAGATACAACCGCATCGTGCAGACATTGCGCATCGAGCCCAATCCGGAGGAGGGGGACTTGGTGGACGTGCCGGCAGATTGATGAGGGCCACCAGATTGATGAGGGCCGCGGAACAGCCGCAGCCCTGTTTGCAAACTCGATTGTCAGGGTTAGCAGGGTCTTTTCGAAGTCTCCATGCCTCCCGCTCATGGTGAGCCTGTCGAACCACGAGCGCGTCCTTCGACCCGCCACAGGCGGACCTACGGCAGCTCAGGACGAGCGGATGCAAGAAGATCACGTAACTTTGGAATGGCCCTGCAGGGTTAGGTGGCGTATTTGAAGCCCAGTTCCGTCTCCCAACGCAGGTAGTGTTGCATGTCGGCGTAGGAACGGTCGGGTCCGCTGAACACGATGTCGCCGGGGGTTCGCATCACGCCGGTGAGTCCCTCTTCGATCGGCAAGTTATTGGCGTTCCAGGCGATCATGCCCCCGTTCAGTGCGGCGACGTCGGAATAGCCCATGTCGATCATCGTGGCGGCGGCCAGCAGCGATTGGCGGCCGTCTCCGCAGGTTACGACGACGCGTGAATCGGTGGACGGCACGTAATCCGTGACCTGCCACTCCATCCAACCACGGGGGACCCAGCGGGCTCCCGGGACGTGCCCGCGAGCGAAATCACGGCTGGTGTCCACGAACAAGACGACGGCAGATTCGTCGCCATGCAGGCTGCGGGCGTTTACGAGCGGCACGTTATCTCGGGCGTCGGCAAGCAGTTCCGATTCGCCCAAGCCGCTAATGGAACCGTCAAACGATGCGCCGACGCTGAGCCCCGATTCCAACGGCCGGCCCGCAGCAGCCCATGCACCTATGCCGCCGTCCAATGCGTACACTTCCTCATAACCCAACTGCCGGTACCAGGATGCGGTGAGCGTAGCCCTGGCTTTCCCGTCGCAACAGAACACGACAGGCGCGTTTTTCACAACCGCCACATCGTCGCTGCGCTGGACGCATTGTCCGCCCGGGAACCACCTGAAGCCTTGAATGCGCCCCTGGTCGTACTCGTCCGCGGTGCGAACGTCTATGAAGTACACGCTTTCGCGTTGGCTTCGCTGGATGAGGTCATCAAGGGCCGGGACATCGATCAATTTGACCCCGTCCTCCGATGCGCAGCGTTCTGCGTATGCCTCAGCCTCGGCCCGGCCGGACTCGGTTACGTCGGGCAGTTGGTCGCGGTCGGCGCCGGATTCAAGATCGTAGCCGGCGAGAACCCATCCGGACGTGCCGTTTTTCAGGCCCAGTACCTCGCGGTCCATTCCCATACGTTGCAGTACCCGGGTTCCGATGATGCTGCGAGTTCGCCCGGCGCAATTGATTACCACAGTGGTATCGGGGTCCAGGTCGGCGGTGACGTCGGTGATCCGGTAGGCGAGCTCGCCACCGGGGAGGCTGCGGCCACCGGGTATGCAGAAGCGGCGATATTCCTCGGGAGTGCGCGTGTCCAGGATCACCATCTTGTCGCCGCGCTCCATGCGGGCGTGGAGTTCCATCGCGTCGATTTCGGGCACGTGATGAACGACTTCCATCTTTTCGCCGAAATCCTTGCTCGGCACGTTGACTCCCCACTCGGTGGGATAGTCGAGGCTCATCCAACGGTTCACACCGCCTTGGAGCCAGGCGACCTCGGAATATCCCATGTTCTCAACCGTATCGGCGGCGGGAGCCACACGCCGGCCGTCATCGTCGCAAAGCACGACCAATGTGCCGGGATGGGGAACAGCGGCGGCGAGATCAAATTCCAGCATGCGCCGGGGAATCAGGCTGCTGCCGGGAATATGACTGGCGTTGTATTCGCCCGGCTCTCGGACGTCGATCAACGCGAACGGAGTGCGCCCATTCAGCAGATCTACCAATAGGGATGGTGTGATGGGTTGCGACATCATCGATCTCCAAAGTGCATGGGTAAACGGTGGGGGATAGTGGGACGAGCCGTAAAGATTATCTAACGAGCACCGTGCTGGTACCTTCTTGAGTTCCTGTGAGCGGAGTGTAACTGCCAACCGAAAACAGTGACAAGAGAAACGCGTCAAAAACGGGTTTGGCGCGAACTGTTCCATGCCATTGCCCCAGTAGTGCCCGAATGGTCCTGGATGGAATGAGAAAGAACGGTCCGAGCGATTCTCGCCTCCCCGGTTGTTGAAATCGTTATGAGGCACTGCAATTAAGTGGTGCGCATTATCGTCAATATCGGAAGGGATAATGTCGTAAAGCGTTAGTATCACAGAAACATATGTTGACAAGCGATGCGGTTTTTCTATAGTTTGCCGGCGGACTGCGCCATCAAGGGGTTGCAGTCGGACTTGCTACGAGGCGCGTCATAGGACCGCTGTCGCCGAAGGAGGACTGAATGCCAACTGATTTCGCTAAACGAACGTTGCAATTGCCTCTGCTAGCCGCGCTCGCGCTTGCGTTGCTGCTCACAGTGGGCATCGCTTGCGGAGGAGCCGGAGAACCGGAAGCCGCTACCAGCGAATCAGCGGCGCCAGCAACGGCGGTTCCGCAAGCGCCCGCAGCGGCTGCCGCCACCGCCGTGCCGTCTCCCACGGAAGCGCCGGCGATGATGGAGTCCGAAGACATCGAAATGTTCACCGTGATGGTGACCACGCAGGGCAACGAGCTTTTCAACTCGAAATATGCGGCGGGTGAAAACAACCTGTGGCATCGATTGGCACAGGTGTGGCTCGTGGGCGGCAGCTTCTCGGACGGCAGCCTGGTACTGGATCCCGAGACGGGAATCGCCAACAAGTGGGAGATCGTGGATGAAGGACTGGCCTGGGAATTCACCATACGGCCTGGTATCCAGTTCCATAACGGCGAAATAGTGGACGTCGACGACATCCACTTCAAAGCCACCTGGGCGATCTCGGAGGAGGCGTCGGGCGTTTCCACGGTGCGTATCGCCCGGGAGATAACCAACCGGGAGATTACCGGCCCCGACACCTACAAGTTCACGTTCAAGGAACCCATGGCGTTCTTTGGCGCCGCGGTGTCAGAGGTGGACAACACCGCGATCGGCACCGTCATATCCGTGGACTACTGGAACAGCTTGCCGCTGGGCCAGACCATAGAAAACTGCACGCCGGTCGAGGTTTGCCAGCAGGCGGAAGCGTTTGAAGAAAGCCCCGATCCGGGACTGCCCGGCCCGTACAAGGTGATCAGCCACCGCTACGAGGAAGAGATCCTGTACGAACGGTTTGAGGACTACTTCCTGCGCCAGGAACGGCCATTCCCGTTCAACACGATCTCGCTGCGCGTGGTGCCGGAACTGTCAACGCGCGTTGCAGCTCTGCAAGCCGGAGCTCACGCGTACCCACTTTGAGCTAAGGGGTTG
This sequence comes from Dehalococcoidia bacterium, assembly GCA_034423115.1. GTDB lineage: Bacteria > Chloroflexota > Dehalococcoidia > Lucifugimonadales > UBA3495 > Bin87. The sequence goes on from DAOUJD010000042.1 coordinate 44,657, forward strand.
AAAAAGGTCGGCCTCTCCGGGTAAGGAATGGGTTACCTGCCACATTTCCGCCAGGGGAGGCCGACCATGTCATGGTATCA
>DAOUJD010000043.1:0-78089 GCA_034423115.1 Dehalococcoidia bacterium
GACCGTGCCCGACGCCAGGGGGACGTCCCTCACCCTGAAGACATCGTCATCAACCTCCTTCCCTGGATTGACGGCGACCGCTACCACAAATTCCTCCGCTGGGACCTTCCCGCGCCGGCGCGTTAGCCATGCCCTCAACCCGCTTTGGACCGATCATCGAATGGCCCTGCCGCTTCTCACCGTCGTTTGATGACCGCAAAAGGGTAGGCTATACTACCCGTCGGCTCGTTCCGGCCCCCTTTTGTTTGTACGATGGGCTGGCGGCCAGGAGCATATAACGATGGATTTCAATGTCGCCGTGCTTGGCGGGGATGGTATTGGGCCCGAGGTGACGGCCGAAGGCGTCAAAACCGTGGAGGCAGTGGGCCGGGCCTTCGGGCACAACTTCACGTTGCAGTACGGGGATGTTGGAGGCATATCAATCGACCGCCACGGAATCCCGCTGACCGACGAAGTGCAGGACGTGGCCACGGCGGCGGACGCGGTGCTTTTCGGCGCGGTCGGGGGACCCAAGTGGGACGACCCGTCGGCTCCCACGCGACCGGAGGACGGACTCCTGGCGCTGAGGGCGCACCTCAGCGTGTTCGCCAACATCAGACCCGTCAAGGTGTATCCGGAATTGACGGGTTCCAGTGTGCTGAAGCCCCATGTCCTTGAGGATGTGGACATGGTTGTGGTGCGGGAACTGACGGGAGGGCTGTACTATGCGCAGCCCAAGGGACGTACGGAGACTCCCCAAGGCATCGTCGGCGTAGATACCATGCGCTACACCGAAGCCGAGATTGAGCGCGTGTTGCGCGTTGGTTTCGAACTGGCCCGGGGACGGCGGAAAAAGTTGACCTCGGTGGATAAAGCCAACGTGTTGGAAACGTCGAGGCTCTGGCGCGCCACGGCCACGCGGTTAGCTAGTGAGTATCCCGACATCGAACTGGAGCACGCCCTGGTTGATGCTTGCGCCATGCAAATAGTGTTGCGCCCGGCATCCTATGACGTGATCGTAGCGGAGAACACGTTCGGGGATATCCTCACCGACGAGGCTGCGATTCTGGCCGCATCGATGGGATTGCTGCCGTCGGCGAGCCTCTCCGGCGTGCCTCAAGCCGGCGCGCGCACGCCGGGATTCTACGAACCTATCCACGGCACGGCACCCGACATCGCGGGGCAAGGAATTGCAAACCCGTGCGGGTCCATCCTCAGCGTCGCCATGATGCTGCGATATTCACTGGGTTTGACCGAGGAAGCCGCAGCCATCGACCGGGCGGTGCAGAGTGTTCTGGAAAGGGGATACCGGACGGCGGACATCGCCATCTCGGGCGATACGGTAACCAGCACGGTCGACATGGGCGATCTCATCGCGCAAGCCATCGGGTAGGCGCGGGAGTTGATCCTTGTTTAACCTTCTGGGCGGCGTCGGCCTGAGCGTTGCCATCATAGTTTTCCTGGCCAGCGCGGTCGCCGTCGTATTCCTCGGCGTGCAGCTGGCGAAGTATGGGGACGCGTTGGCTTCATTGACGGGCTGGGGCCGGCTGTTTGTGGGGAGCATTTTGGTCGCGCTGGCGACCTCGCTGCCGGAACTTTCCAACAACATCACGGCAGTGCGGATCGACAACCCGCAGTTGGCGCTGGGCAACGTGGTCGGGGCAAATATGGTGAACATGTTCACCTTGGCCATGGTGGCGCTGGTATTCGGCGGCAAACGATTCCTGCAAAGGGTGGCGCCGGAGCAGGGCTACTTGGTTGTGCTGGCGGCGGTATTGACCGGATTGGCCGTGATTTTTGCCGGCATCAAGATGGGCATCAACGTCTGGCAAATCGGGATATCGTCGATAATTTTGCTGATCGTTTACCTGATCGGGATGTGGTTCGTGTACCAGCGGCGGCCGGCCGCAGCCGATGATGACGAGGAAGAAGACGTTGGAATGACGCTGAGCAAGGCGTGGATCATGTTCAGCCTGGTGTCCATCGGCGTGATCATAGCCGGCGTGTTTTTGGCGCAGAGCGTGGACCGCGTCGCCGATATCACGGGGATCTCATCGGGCGTTCTGGGCATCCTGGCAGTGTCAATCGTGACGACGATGCCGGAGGCCTCCGCAACGGTGGCGGCGGCTCGTATGGGCGCGGCGGACCTGGGAGTAGCGGGCCTCTACGGAAGCTGCGTGTTCAACATAACGATATTGTCATACGCGGACCCGTTCTACCGTCAAGGCATAGTGCTCAACAACCCGGAACCGGAGCATTTCGTGGCGGGGATTTTCGCCATAGGTCTCATACTGTTTGGCGGCCTGATGCTCTGGGGCCGCAATCGATTCCCGCAACCGGCGCTGGTGGTGGGACTGGCTGTGATGGCGTCCGCTTATATCGTCGGCGCCGTATGGGTGGCGACCCTTGGGGCGCCGACCTCATGACATAAATTCAGCAATCAAATACCAAAAGGACACGATACACGTTGATGCTAAACACGATACTAGCGCCTACCACGATCATCAGACCGGCAGTACCCGCAGATGCGGACGAATTGGAAAAGATCTACTACTTCGCCAACCTGGACGCTGCGTTGAAAGCAGATTTGAGCCTGGCCAAGATGAAGCAGTTGGTCCGGATGCTTGACGCCGGGGCCTTGGGCGATTTCAAGGACATCTCGCCGTCGTTCATCGAACGCTCGGACCGGGCGTTGTTCGTCGCGGTTTCGCCCGACAACACGCCCTACGGCATGGCTGCGGTGATGAAACTCGATGACGAACGGGCCGAGTTACAGCGCGTGGCGGTGGACCCGTTGAAGCAGGGCGGCGGCACCGCCAAAAAGCTGATGCTCCACTGCATCGATTACGTTCTTTACCGCTGGAACTCCCGATACCTGGAGTTGTGGACGCGGGACCACATGCAGGCTGCGGTGAGCTTCTACCTGAAGATAGGTTTCACGGAAACCGAGCGGTCCAAAGAGGGAACGTACCCCGAATTGAATCCGATGCATTTCCGAGCAAAACTCAACCCGGGGTTGCCCCTGTGTTAGATTTCGGCTCCCTCGTAGCGGGCCAATTCCACGAACCCGTTTTCGTCGTCATCCCAACCGAACAGAGCGGATTCGACGACTCGGTCGGCATCGATGCCCACCACCAGTTGCTGCACCGGATACGCAGGGCCATCGCCCCAGGGACTGGTAGCCACAGTTCGGTCGGTGTCGGACAGATAAGCCCGACCGTTGGGGTGGGAGTGATAGATGATTCGGGCCGGGGTGTCGGAGTCCAGGCTGCGGTTGAGTTCCATCAGGTGGGCAGAGTTGAAAACGTAGGCCGTTTCCGCCGTTCGGTCGGAAGCCGTGGGATGCGCACCGCTGGACTGATCGTTCTCGGCAGGACGTATCGCGTCGACGCCGGTCTGATCGAGTGAGCCGGTCAGCCAACCGCAGCATTCGGCAGGAAACGCACGCCGGGCCTCCTGATATATCGAGATCAGCAGGTCGGTGGGAATATCCAGCGGATTCGTAAAATTGCTCATTAAAACCCCTTGTTACGAAAAACGTAAGATGATATGCTGTTTTCCGCGCATTTTACGGGATAGCCGTAATACTCCGGTAATGGAGTGGCGGTAAAATGGAATCAATAGCCCGCAGCAGTGCAAAATAAAGGCCAAGCAGCCAGTCAGGATTGGAAGAAAATGCAGACGCAAGTCAGGTCCCGCAAGTCGTTGATGCGTAAGGCGTGCCCCCGGTGCGGTGGCGACGTCTGCCGGATGAGAGACACGTTCGGAGTGTATCACCAGTGCGCCCAGTGCGGGCGCGAATTCCGCCGACAACCATCCGTAACGATCCCGCAGACTCCGATTACCGCTCCAGCCAATCACACCGAACAAAAAGAACCGGCGATGGTCTGACCATCGTAATCTGACAGACAACCCGCAGGCAGCGGCCTCGGAATTGTCTCCGAGGCCGTTTTCATTTTTTCATACCAGACGTCCAACCCAAATCCGGCACCAGGAACTATCGAGAATCGACACAATAACAATGTTGGCGCTCACCATCTAATAAGGAGCAAGGATGATGGAAAGTTTAGTCAGCAGTCGACCGCTTGGCGAGGCCGCTCGCCGGCGGGCAGGACTCCGGTCCTGTCCCCATTGTGGGGGCAACGTGCGCCTGATCCGGGACGTGTACGGCGCTTATCACCAGTGCTTGCAGTGCAGCCGGGAAATCGATCCGGCGGCGCTGGTTGCCCCGGCACATAAACCACATATCATGACGCCGATGACTCCAGGGATCGAAGAGCGCATGGTCGCCTGATCACTCCGGAAACGGTTCATGTCCATCGGGGTTGATCGTGAGAACCGGTCAACCCCGAAACGCTTAACGGTAACGCCGGGGGCGGTTGGCGTTGCGTTCGCGCACGAAATCGGCGTAGTCGCGTACCGCCTGTTCTTGACCGGCGGTTTGGATGGATCCCGGGCGCAACTGCCGGATGAACGCGATGGCCTCGTCGGGGTCGTAACCAGTGTTCACCAGGTAACAGGCCAGGATGGTGCCCGTCCTGCCGATCCCGGCGGCGCAGGTGACCACGGTGGGACGCTCCCAGGTCTCGATCTGCTGCTCGACGAAATTGACGATCTTATCGATCTGTTCCATGGAGGGGGCTTCGAAATCAGGAACCGGTTCGAATAGTTCGGTGAACCCCCACGGTTCGGACGAGATCGTATTCTCCTCCATGCGGACCACGGCCGTGATGTCCTGACGCTCAAAGTAGATCAGATGCCTACGCTCGGTTGGGCCCATGGCGCCGGCCAAAGAGCCGTGTAGTATCCAACTGAAGTTTCGAAAATTATCCTGCATGGGCGTCTCCGGAATTTCTGGTGTGGCGGCGATCCCGTCAAGAGGTTTCGGAGCCCGTTGCGGCTGCGGGGTCTTCCAAACGCCCCAACAATGCACGGGAATCAATGCCGTAGATGTGCGCCACCTTATCACGGGAACCGCGGCCTCGCACGATCTCGATGTCCGCCGGGCGGATACTAAGAAAATCGGCGAGAATTTCGATAACGGCGGAATTTGCTCTGCCGTTGGTCGGTGGTGAGGCGACACGAACTCGCAGTGCATCGCCATGCCGCCCCACAACTTCGCTTCTGGCGGAGTTGGGAGTAACGCGTAGCCTCAGGATGGCTGGACCCGGGTCGGACATCAACCGTGAACGATGGTCTGGTATAGTAATGGCACCGGACAGGGAAGGCCCTGCCGAGCTTATCGGAGAATCGGATGCAGTATAGCAACATCACGCTTTCACGAGACGACCGAGTTGCCACGATTCGATTGAATCGTCCCGACGCCCTGAACGCGCTGAGCCCCGAGTTACTCCGCGAGTTCGCCTACGCCACGAGCGAGATAGCCCAAGATCTTGAGATGAAAGCCCTGGTGATCCGGGGTGAAGGCCGAGGCTTTTGCGCAGGGGCAGACCTGCTCTTCTTTGACAAAGCCCTAGACGACCTATCTCTGCTGCCGGATTACATAAAGGACCTCAACGGAGTGCTGTGTGGACTGGAGGACCTGCCGGTCCCGACCATCGCCGCGGTGCATGGGTACGCGCTGGCGGGTGGGATGGAATTGATGATGGCTTGCGACATGGCGATCGTCGCTGACAACGCTCGCATCGGAGACCAACATGCCAACTTCGGATTGATTCCGGGGGGCGGCTCCACCCAACGGTTGCCGCGGCGCGTCGGGATGCCACGTGCGATGGAACTACTAACTACGGGGCGCTGGCTTTCGGGTTCTGAAGCGGTGGAATGGGGTCTAGCACTCCGTTCCGTGGCTCAGGAGGCGATGGAAGAGGAGCTTGAAAATCTGCTGGCCGGTCTGCGCGCCAAGAGCCGCACCGGGTTGGCGCTGATGAAATCGCTGGCACGGGCCAGCCAGGATGTGCCGCTTCGCGATGGGGTTGCGCTGGAGAGCGCGACTTTTACCCACCTTTTTGGAACCTCACCGCATCCGAGAGAGGGCATCACCGCCTTCAAGGAGAAGCGCCAACCGGAATTTTGAAACACAATACACAACACAGGACAACGATTTGAAGATTAGAAACATCCTAAAAGAACGACGCACCATATCCTTTGAATTCTTCCCACCGCGGGAAGCCGACGGGGTTCCCGGCGTGATAGAGGTGATCAAGGACCTGCAACGATTCAACCCCGATTTCGTTTCGGTCACCTACGGCGCGGGTGGAGGTACAAGGGCGTTTACCGAAGAGATAACCATGCGACTAAAAGCCGAGACGCCCCTGGAAGTGATGGCACACCTAACTTGCGTGGCCCAAACACGCCCGGAGGTCCACGGCGTGCTACAGAGATTGCAAGGGGCGGGTATTGAAAACGTGATAGCGTTGCGGGGCGACCGACCTGCGGACGCTGAATCGTCGGTTCCCGGACCGGATGAATTTCCTCACGCAACTGATTTGATCACTCACATTCACGACAACTTCGATTTTGGCGTGGCGGGGGCCTGCTATCCGGAAGGACACACCGAATCAGAAGATCTGGCGACTGACATCAAATACGCGAAGATGAAGCAGGAATTGGGCGCGGACTTCCTCATCACGCAGTTGTTCTATGACAACGAGTATTTCTTTGACCTGCGGGAGCGGGCCGCCGCCGCGGGCATCACCGTTCCGATAATTCCCGGGGTGCTCCCGATCCTCAGCACACCGCAGATTCGGCGGTTCACCTCGCTCTGCGGAGCGACCATCCCGGCGGAACTGGACGAAAAATTGGAGCGGTACGCCGACGACAACAGGGCCGTTCGGGAAATCGGGATTGAACACGCGACGCAGCAGGCTGAAGAATTGTGGGCCCACGGAGTCCCTGGCATACATTTTTACGTACTGAATCGGCGTTATTCCGTGTCGCACATCCTGAGCAACCTGAGCATCGACGACCACACGGGAGATTAGCTTTTCATCTCCACCAACCTGCCCCGAACGTGACCGACGCAAATGTTGACCACCGGTGTGGACTTCATAGAGATCGAGCGGGTCGCCGGCGTCCTCGAGAGGTACGGCGACAGATTTCTCCGACGGATTTTCACGCCCGGAGAAATCGCCTACTGCCGAGGTCGTGCGCCCAACCTTGCCGCCCGGTTTGCCGCCAAAGAGGCGGTGATGAAATCGTTGGGCACCGGGTTTCGCGGCGTGGGATGGCGGGACGTCGAGGTGGTGAGGGCACCCAGCGGGGCTCCGAGTCCCCGGTTGCACGGGAGAGCACGGCGGCGAGCCGAGCGGCTGGGGGTAACCGAGATTGCGATCAGCCTTTCGCATTCGCGGGGTTACGCGATGGTAGTGGCGATAGCATCGCGTCCCGACACTGAGGAAACGCGCAAGGCCGCCGAAGCCACGTTGTGGGGGGATCCGGTGGCGCCAAGGGCGGACTATCTTGAATCTGGCCTCTGAACAACTGCGGTACTAGGAACTGCATCATGGCGATAACCCCGACAAAGGTCGTAACCGTCGCGCAGATGCAAGCGTTGGAGGCGGCGTCCGAGCGGTTGGGGGTGAGCACCGATACGTTGATGGAGAATGCCGGTCTGGCCTGCGCTGTGTTTGTCCGCAAACACATGGGTGGAGCGGCGGGGCGAAGCGTACTGTTGTTGATCGGGCCGGGAAACAATGGAGCGGATGGTCTGGTGATCGCCCGGCATCTTCGGCGCTGGGGAGCCGAGGTGTGCTGCTACGTGGTTCGCGGACGCCCGGCGTACGACCCGAAAATGGCGGACGCGCTGACGTACGGCGTGGGCGTCGTGCATGCCGAATATGACCTAGGCTTTCACGGTTTGAGGAGTTGGCTTTCCCGTTCATCGGTTGTGGTCGATGCGATTTTGGGAGCCGGACGCTATCGACCACTTGAGGGACCGGTGGGGCAGGTGGTTGAAACGGTTAACAGACACAAAACTGATGCTGCAGAGCGCACGGTCGTCAGCATAGACCTACCGACCGGCGTGAATCCAGATACCAGTGAGGTGGATGACAACGCTCTGGTTGCGGACTTATCGCTCGCGCTCTGTTATCCCAAGTTGGGGATCGCCAACTTTCCGGGCGCGGCATGGGCAGGTCGGATCGTTGTGCTGGATGTGGGGTTGCACCCCAAGGCACCGGACGGGTTTGACCTGCCCGTCGAATGGATGTCCCGAGCGGCTGCTGGGGTTTTGCTGCCTAAAAGGTCGCTTGATTCACATAAGGGGACGTATGGCCACCTGTTGATTGTGGCCGGGTCTAAGAATTTTGTGGGGGCATCGGTGCTCGCAGCTATGGCGGCGCACCGTGTCGGCGCGGGGTTGGTCACTTTGGCGACACCAGCTTCCGTTTATCCGATGGTGGCATCAAAGCTTACCGAAACCATACATTTCCCTTTGCCTGAGGATGTGGATGGTCGAGTGGATGCGTCTGCGGCAGCGATGATTCGGGACCGGATCGGCGGATACTCCGCGTTGGCGGTCGGATGCGGATTGGGCTGGTCGGACGGCACGGCGGATTTCATGGACCGACTGCTGTTGAGCGGGAACGACCGCGCCACCCTGCCGGTCGTGATAGATGCCGATGGATTGAACTGCCTTTCAAGTTGCGACAACTGGTCTGACCGCCTGCAGGCAGATGCGGTGCTGACCCCACACCCGGGCGAAATGGCGACTCTCTCAGAGCGATCTACGGCAGAGATCCAATCGGACAGGTTGGCGACGGCCCAAGAGTCCGCAGCACGATGGAGGCAGACGGTGTTTCTGAAGGGAGCACACAGCGTAGTTGCCTCGCCGGATTCCCGAGCAACGGTTTTGCCGTTCGCGAATCCTGCGCTAGCGGCCGGAGGCACGGGCGACGTGCTTACCGGTATGATCGGAGGCTTCTTGGCGCAAGGATTGAAGCCGTACGACGCGGCCCGACTCGGCGGTTTCCTGCACGGGAAGGCAGGTGATGAGGTCCGGGCAGAGATGGGTGTCGCCGGGGTGGTAGCGACGGATTTGTTGCACCGCATTCCTCGGTTGATGGATGGACTGCGGACTTCCGGGCGATAAGGCCGAATAGCAGATGGCGCTGAACGAGGTGCAGGTCGCGCTGCTGAACAGAACGCCGGTCGGACACTTGGCAACTGCTGATGGCGGCGGCCGGCCCTACGTGGTGCCGTTCTGTTTTGTTTGCGACGGCGGGCAGATATATTCTGTTCTGGACGCCAAGCCAAAAAGCACGGATTTGAGGCGTTTGCGGCGGGTTCGGAATATCCTGGAGAACCCTAGGGTTTCACTTGTGATCGACCACTACGAATCGGATTGGTCGAAACTCTGGTTCCTGTTGGTGCAGGGAACGGCCGAGTTGTTGGAGCCCGACGCCGAGCACGCTAATGCGCTGGTGCGACTGCGGGCGAAATACCCGCAATACCGGCAAATGGACTTGGGCGAGAATCCGATGATCCGGATAACTCCTGACCGGGTCACGGGTTGGGGCGGAGGATAAAACGCCGCTCGAGCAGTGCCTTGACCCGATTCACCGCCGCCCCTAGAATGCCGGCAGCCATATCAATCTACGAGGATGGACCGACGAGGACGCAATGACGCAGTTGGTATTCATTCACGGCCCCGGAGCCGGCGGTTGCGCCGACTCGTATGCCAACCAACTGCGGCACTATCCGGGGAGCCTGGCTCCGCATCTGCCTGGGCACCTTGATGGGACACCATGCAGCAGCGTGGAGAGATATACCGACTGGTTGCGGGGATGGCTGCACTCAAAGGGCCACGACCACGACTTAGTGCTGAGTGGGTTCACCTTGGGCGCGTGCATCGCCTTGCAATACGCGCTGGACTATCCGGAGGAAGTCAAGGGTCTGGCGCTGATGACCATTGCGATGCGACCCAAGCAACGGCACCCGGGGGCTCTGCAGTTCCGGCTTGACGCAGCCGACAACCCGGAAACGTACGAGAAATGGGTGGACATGATGGACGGCGTCATGCATTTTGTCGAGCCGGATTTGCGAGCGTCGCTCCTGCAAAGACATCGTGAGGTCGGGCCAGTGGCGCAATATCGAGACCTGGTGGTGATCGACCGGTTCGACGTGCGAGACCGGATCCACAGCTTGCAGACCCCGCTGCTGTTGATCCAGGGGGTGGACGACCCACTGGCGACAGGGGATTACGAAGAGGAAATTCACCGGGTGGTGCCCGGCTCGAAGCTGATCAAGATGAAGGATGCCGGCCATTTCCCGATGGTGGAAAAACCTGACGAATTCAATGATGCCCTGGACAGTTTCCTGTTGGAGATAGACTGAGCTTTCTCATCGGCAGCAACCTATCGGGCAACAAGATTGACCCTTGCCGGAGCGCTGCGCTCTGGCGATAACCGAAACTGGAGGAACCAAACCGTGGACGGAGTGACCGCAGTAGCGAACGTACTGAAGATGGAAGGCGTGGATTGGATCGCAGTTATGCCTTCCAACCCGCTGATCGAAGCCGCCGCGATCGCGGGCATCCGCCCGGTGGTTTGCCGGCAGGAACGTACCGGCGTGCACATGGCGGACGGGTTTTCCCGAGTGACCAACGGGAAGAAAACCGGTATTTTCCTGGCCCAGAATGGCCCCGGCGCTGAGAACGCGTTTGGCGGTGTAGCCCAAGCGTACGCCGACTCGGTGCCCATTCTGTTTTTGCCGGCGGGAGTCGCTCGGAATCGCGTTGGCGTGGAGCCCAACTTCCACCCGGTTCGGGCGTACGAATCGATCACGAAGTGGGCGGCGCACGTGAACTTCGCCGACCGGGTGCCAGAGTTGATGCGCCAGGCGTTCACCAAGCTGCGGTCGGGTAAGCCGGGGCCGGTGCTGCTGGAGATCCCGTCGGACCTGTCAGCGGACCACATCAGCGAGGAAGATTTCGACTACATCCCGCCGGTGCAGATGCGCGTCGCAGCGGACCCGGCTGCGGTAACGAGGGCAGCGCGTGGATTCCTGTCGGCGCAGAGGCCGGTGATCATCGCGGGGCAGGGCGTGCTGTACGCCGAAGCCACCGACGAGTTGCTGGAACTAGCTGAGTTCCTTCAGATCCCGGTGCTAACCACGCTGGAGGGCAAGAGCGCATTTCCCGAAAACCACCCGCTATCCTTGGGAGTGGGCGGCTCCAGCCAGACCGGGCCGGTCCACCGATTCCTGACCAATGCCGACGTCGTGTTTGGGGCGGGGGTGAGTTTCACCAAGAGCAGCTTCACGGTCCCGATTCCTCCGGGTAAGACGCTGATCCACCTCACAAACGGGGACGGGGACATCAATAAGGACTACCGGACGGAGTACCCGATCCTGGGCGACGCCAAGTTGGCTTTGCGGCAGTTTATCGACGAGTTGAAGGCTCAGGGCGCACAACAACGTGCTCCCAACCATGAATTGGCGGGTGAGATAACCGCGAGTCGCGAGGCGTGGATGACGGAATGGATGCCCAGGTTGACCAGCGACGAGGTGCCGTTGAATCCGTACCGCGTGGTGTGGGACATCATGCACACGGTGGATCTGGACAACACGATCGTTACGCACGAGTCGGGGAGCCCGCGCGAACAAGTTTCGCCCTTCTGGGAAGCCCGGGCGCCGCGCAGCTTCATCGGGTGGGGCAAGTCCACCCAATTGGGCTACAGCCTGGGGTTGGCGATGGGCGCGAAGATGGCCGCGCCCGAGAAGATGGTAATCAACTTCATGGGGGATGCGGCGTTCGGGATGGTGGGACTGGACGTTGAGACAGCCGTGCGGGCCAATATTCCGATCACCACGGTAGTGATGAATAACTCCACGATGGCGATCTACCCGGACAGCCGGATTCCGACGGCGGTGGAACGCTACGGTATAAAGGACCTGAGCGGCGATTTCTACCAAGTGGCGGTGGCACTGGGGGCGTACGCGGAACAGATCCTCACCCCAGATGAGATCAAGCCGGCGATGCAACGGGCCATGCAGGCCAATGCCGATGGACGTCCTGCACTGTTAGAATTCATCACCAAAGAAGAGGGGACGTTCTCGAAATTCCGGTTCGACTAGGCTCGACAGTCCTTGGTCGAAACCCGTGCCTGTCAGGGGCGAATTCGTCATTCGCCCCTTTCGCTTTGAATCCATGCACTGCCAGTACAGGGGAAAGGACATCTGAACTTGGCTGACGTACTCAACATACCGGAGAATCAAGACGACATAACCGCCGAGTGGGTCCAACAGGCGTTGGCGCTCGGAGCCGGCTCGGATGTGCCACCGATACGAGGGGTCGTTATCGAAGAAATCGGAACGGGCATTGGGATGGTCGGCAGGTTGCTGAGGTGCCATCTCACTTATGCCGGCGGGACGGGTTCCGCTCCTCAGACCATGGTCATCAAGCTGCCCAGCCTGGACGACAATACCCGTCGGACGGCCCGGCAATTGCGGTTGTACCAGCGGGAGTACGATTTTTACCGGGCACTCGCACCGCACGTCCCGATGCGGTCGCCGGAGTTGTTGTACGGGGATTTTGATGAGGGCGACCATAATTTCGTCCTGATGCTGGAGGATTTGGGACATTTGGATGCAGCGGATCAGGTCGACGGAGCCACCGAGGAGCAGGCAATGGTCGCGATACGAGCCGCCGCGCGAATACATGGCCGGTATTGGAGGCAAGTTGATCAGCCGCCCGTGTCCACCGTCCACGCTCCATCGACGCCAGAGCAGTATGCGATAGCCCAATCGGTGTACCAATTGAGCCTACCGCGTGCGTTTGAACTTCTGGGCAACTACTTTTCCGCCACGATGCGCGGTCTGGCGGAATCCTATGGGGCCCATCTGGCGGAACACTCTGCCCGGTTGGCGCGGCGGCCGCAGACGCTCATACACGGGGATTTCAGGCTGGACAATATGTTTTTCGATCCGGATGAGTTAGGGGATGTCGTGGTCGTGGACTGGCAGGTGAGTGGCGTGGGCAGCGGCCTGTACGATGTCGCGTACTTCCTGTCATCCAGCGTTACCACGGATATCAGGCGCAACATTGAACGCGAGGCGATCGAGACATATACCGACATTGTCAGAAGCGTTACGAGCGGTGGCCCTATGTTCGATGAATGTTGGCGCTCTTATCGCGAGGCCATGCTGACCTGTTTTCGGGTGCCGATAATCGCCGGGGGACAACTGGACCTGAGCAGCGAACGCAGCCGGCAATTGGGGGCGGTGTTTTTGCAGCGCACCCTGACCGCCATCGACGATCTGGATGCCGGTGAATTCCTTCCCGCCGACTCTTAGCGCGGCCAATTAAATTAGGTCAGTGTGGATCGGTGACATCCCGGCGTCGCTCCCCAGGCGCAGGCGGACATACACTGCCTGGCGAAGTTGATTCCGTTGGGGTGCGAGATGTTGACTAAAGGATCCTCGAACCAATCTGCTGCTGTGGAGGCGTTCTGGGCAGAGTTGGATGAGATATTGGCTCCAGGTTCCTTGGAGCAGGTTGCTCGAACGGCAGAAGACGAACTATCGGATAGCGACCCAAATGGTGATGCGCACCCGCACGAAACCGAAAACGCCCGCAAGGTCTCATACCAACCGACCATCCTGGATATGCCAACGAAGGAACGTCCTAGGGAACGTTTACGAGAACACGGTCCGCGTTATTTGAACAATGCGGAGCTGGTGGCCATCTTGCTGCGATCCGGGATACCGGGCGAAAACGCTATCAGCGTAGCGACGAGGATTCTTGCAGAGTTCGAGGGCCTGGCCGGGTTGGCGCGGGTTGGGTACGGCGAATTGTTTGAGCAACGCGGATTGAGCCACGCAAAGACGTGCGAGATACTGGCGGCGTTGGAATTGGGCCGACGTATCGCGTCGTTGGCGCCTGAGGAGCGGGCATCAATCGGCTGCCCGCAGGATGCGGCCAATTTGTTAGCCGCCGAAATGTCGCTCCTGCCACAAGAGCATTTGGTGGTTCTGCTGCTGAACACCCGGAATCAAGTGGTGGCTAAGCGGCAGATCTATATGGGGACCGTGAACAGCAGCGTGGTGCGGCCGGCTGAAGTGTTGAGACCTGCGATTCGGGAAAACGCGCCGTCAATAATAGTGATCCACAACCATCCATCGGGCGACCCGACACCCAGCCCAGAGGACGTGGCGGTGACGCGGGATCTGGTAACCGCGGGAAAGCTGATGGACATTGAACTGCTTGACCATTTGGTGATAGGACTAGGCGGGCGGTTTGTCAGCCTGAAAGAGAGTAAGTTAGGGTTCGACTAACACTGACGGATTAGGAGACGGATCAATGAGCGAATATTTCGTCGAAACGGAAGGGAGAGGATACAAGGAACTGGCGGAAGGCGCGCGGACCCGAACATTCTGGGGCGCGCAGATGCTATTTTCCCTGGTGGAGGTGGAGGCGGGCGCCCTAGTGCCGCTGCACGCTCACCCACACGAACAAGGCGGGATCATCGTGGAGGGCGAGCTGGAGATGGGGATCGGCGGCGAGGTGCGCGTCCTGAAACCCGGCGATATGTACATCATCCCGGGCGACGTTGAGCACTACGCGCAAGGGCAGGGGACCAAGGCCATCGCGTTGGACATATTCAGCCCGGTGCGCGAGGAGTTCAAGTACTAGGGTTGGGAGTCGAAATACTCGGCAACAGCCATGACCAAGTTTCCCATGTGGGGGTGATCCGGCTCGACGTCGACATTGATGCCCAACTCTACCAGCTTGCGGGTGCAGACTGGCCCAACGGATGCTACGGCGACGGTCCCGGCTAGAGTGTGTCGGAGGTCGTGCTCACGGCCGGCGGCTTCAGCTATGGCCAGCAGGTTGGGCACCTGGGGTCGGCTGGTGAAAGCCAGGGCGTCGACCTCCCCCTGCTCCATGCGATCCATAAGTTCCAAGACCGGTTGCGTGTCGTCTGGCAGACCCCAATCATATAGGGTTAGCTCATGGTAATCGGCGCCCTGTTCGCGCAGGTAGGTTGGCAACTCAGAGTCCGGGCCGCCGTAGCGTTGAAAGACGACCCGCTTCCCCTCCAGATTCAAACCGGCCATGGCGGCAGTCAGGTCTGACGAGGTGTACGGTTCCGGAGGCATGATATCGATGGGGATTTTGTGCCGCCGCAGGATTCGGCTAGGTTTGGGGCTTCGCGCCACCACCGTGATGTCGCGCAGTGCGTCCTCGAATTCTTGCAGCCGGCCCATAGCGTCCGCGATACCCATCATGGCGTTGGCGCCGACACCGGTGAGGAAGATCGCAGTATCGACGCGGCCTTTACAGACATCGGTAATGGCCTGCTGAACCTCTGGGCTGTCGGTCAGGTAGTGTTCCTGCAAAACCGGCGCGCCGACGGGTACGCCGCCGTGCCTACGAATGAGGCTGGCCATTTCGTCGGGCATTCGAGCCTCAACGAAGGCCAGCACTCTGCCGTTCAGGGATGCTGAAGCCATCGCTCGGAGGTGGGGCAGCTAGACGGCGCACTCACCTTCGCCGCGCTCCAAGACGTACTGATTGGTGCGCTCCCAATCGAAGTACATCTCGCCGCCGCCCTCGGCTTCGTGTCCAACTTCTTGGGCGCGAGCGGCCACTGAGGTGACCTCTTCCAGGCCGACACGATCGAGGAAATCGTTGAAGCGCTCGGATTCGTTATCCCGGTTGTCCTTGTAGTGGGTCACTATTTCTTTGAGGACGGAGGGGACGAGCTTGGCCGGAACCTTTACCTTGGGGACACGGGTACCGATACGGGAGTCTTCGACCTCATTGTCACCGTAGTTGCCGCCCAAGAAGAGTTCGTAGGACGGGATCTGCTGACCCTCCACGCCCTTGACCGCGGCGCCGTGAAAACCGATGTTGGCGATGTGGTGCAGGCCGCAACCGTTGGGGCATCCGCTCATCTTGATGCGGATGTCGCCAACGCCGGCGTCATCGGCGAGGCCGTTCCAATTGGACATTTCATCCCGCAGTGCTTTGGCCAAGCCCATTGACGAAGTGATGCCCAGCTTGCAACTGTCGGTGCCGGGGCAGGAGACCACGTTGGTGATGTGGTTGTGTCCCGCCTCGCCGAGTTCCAACGCCTTCAGCGCGTCCCAAACTTCATGCAGGTATCCGGTGGGGACCCAGCGGAGCACGATGTTCTGTTCCTGGGTGGTGCGGGCCTTGCCGCCGGTGTATTGGCGAACGATGTCGGCCAACCCGCGGAACTGGGCCGGGTCGAGGTCGCCGCGAACGGTCTTGACATAAACAACGTGGTAGTCGTCCTGGCGCTGGGCTTCGACATTGCTGTTCAGCCACGCCTGGTAGGCCGGATCATTGTCGTCTCCGTTGGCGGAGGCGGGCTGCGCCGGGGGATGCTCGGTCTGGATGTCCTCGGCGACCATGAGCGAACGGTAGTCAATGGGGCCGATGTTGGCGAGTTCGGCGTCGACCATGGTGCGGAATTCATCCAGGCCGATCTTGTCGATCAGGACCTTCAACCGGGCCATCATGCGGTTCTTGCGCAGGATGTCAGCGTTGTTGAACACCGTCCAGACGGCCAGGGCCACGCGCAGATAGTCGTCCTCGGACACCCACTCATAGAGGGGCTTGGCGAGCCGTGGCATGATGGACGTTCCGCCGCCGCAATAGACCTTGAATCCCTTGCGCTGCTCACCATCGACCTCGTTATACTGGGAAACGAAAGTGAGGTCCTGGATCGCGGCGGCCACCTCGTCACGCTGGTCGTTGCCGGTGAACGCTGACTTGAACTTGCGCGGGAAGTTCTGGGTGATGGGGTGCCGGACACCGAATCGGACGTATGCCGTCAGGTACGGCGTGGGGTCGAACACCTCCTCAGGGCTGACGCCGGCGGTAGCGGGGCCGACGACGTTGCGCACGGTGTTGCCACAGGCTTCGCGAGTTGACAAGCCCACACTGCCCAGCAGCCGCAGCACTTCGGAAGTCTGTTCAAGCGGTATGTGGTGCAGCTGGATGTTTTCGCGGGTGGTGATGTGGCCCTTCTGCAGGGGGGCGTATTTTTCGGTAATGTCGCCAAAAGTGTCCAGCATTTCGGCAGAGATGATGCCGCCGGGGAGTTTGACCCGGATCATCTGCACATCGGCTTGCCGCTGGCCGTACACGCCTTGGCGGAGCCGGAAGGGTGTGAATACAGTATTGTCCAGTTCCCCGGTGCGGAAGCGATCGACCTCGGCGTCGAAGCGCTGGATTTCATCCTCCATGAAGGGGATGATGGTTTGAGCGTTTTCCGCAAGCTCCAGGCTAGACGAGTGGATTTCTTCCAGGCTGGGAGATTGTGCTTGGGTGGTCAAGGTGTCCTCCTAAGTTGCGGCACAAAAAAACCCACCGTGCCCAAAGGCAAAAACGGTGGGAGCGGGCGGCACCTGTACGGGTCAGATCAGGTTAGTCCTGCCCCCAATGTGCGCGGACAAGAACAAGTGCAGACGCAGGCGCTTTTGCAAGTACTTTGCATTTGCGAAAACTATACTGCCGAGGTCGGGAATTGTCAACGAGGTTCGGAACCGGATTTTTGCAACTACCGGAGGGACCGATTCTCGGGGCGGGAGCCCACGGTGTGACCCGACACCAACCACAGGACGCGCTCGCCGATGTTGGTGGCGCGGTCGGCGATGCGTTCCAGATTGTGGGCTACCCAGAGCAAATAAGTGGCGCGTTCGATGGTGCGAGGGTCGGAGAGCATGTAGGTGAGCAGTTCGCGGTAGATCTGGTTGTAGAGATCGTCGATGGCGTCATCGTCGGCGCACACCTTGCGAGCGAGCCATTCGTCCTGGTCGACGTACGACTGCAAACTCTCCTCCAGCATTTTCAGCGCGAGGTCGGCCATGCGGGGGATATCGATCAGGGGCTTAAGCAGGGGTTGATCGCCGATGCGGATGCAAATCTTTGCAATTCCCTCAGCGTAGTCTCCCATACGTTCCAATTCCACGGCGATGTGGACGGCGGACATGACAAAGCGCAAATCTCGGGCCGCGGGCTGTTGGGTCGCTAAGAGGAACACGCAATCATTCTCCAACGCGTCGTGGAGCCGGTCGATTTCGTCGTCGGCGTCGATAACCTGCCGGGCCAATTCCAGGTTTTGATGCTCCAAGGCGTCCAGAGCGCTTCGGGTGGCAGAATCGACGTGCCGGCCCATTTCAGCGAGACGCGTTTGCAAATCGGTAAGAGAGCGGTTGTAGTCGGAACGTAGCATTGCGATCTCTCCCGGGGCGGACGAAGAAAGGCTGTCCAGCCAGCCGAATGAAGGTTAGCCGAATCGGCCAGTGATGTAGGCTTCGGTGCGCTCGTCGGTCGGATTGGTGAACAGGGTGCGGGTATCACCGAATTCTATAAGATGAGCTACCCGGTTTTCATCGGGCATGAGGAATGCGGTCTTATCGGACACCCGGCCGGCCTGTTGCATGTTGTGGGTTACGATGACGATGCTGTAGCGTTGTTTGAGCTCCTGCATAAGCTCTTCGATAGCCAGCGTTGCAATGGGGTCGAGAGACGAGCAAGGCTCGTCCATGAGGATTACGCTGGGCTCAACCGCGAGTGCGCGGGCGATACAGAGACGCTGCTGCTGACCGCCCGAGAGGGTCAAAGCAGAATCCTTCAAACGGTCTTTGACCTCGTCCCACAGTGCCGCGCCCTGGAGAGATCGTTCCACGATGTCATCGAGGCGTCCAGCGTAACCGTTGATGCGGGGGCCAAAGGCGACGTTTTCGTAGATGGTCTTCGGGAATGGATTGGGACGCTGGAACACCATGCCGATTCGGTATCGGATCTGCGTAGGGTCAGATTCGGGCGCGTAGAGATTGAAATCGCCGAACCACATCTCGCCTTCCATGCGGAAGATGTCGATGAGGTCGTTCATGCGGTTGATGCAGCGTAGGAGGGTGCTCTTGCCGGCGCCGCTGGGGCCGATGATGGCCGTGATTTCGTTTTCGGGCATGTCCAGGGTCACGCCTTCGATTACCTTGTTGGAGCCGTAATAGACGCCAACATCGATGGCGCGGATGGCGGAGCGGGTTGCGATTGCGGTTGCGGCCATTTTGGACTACCCCCGTTGGTTCTTTTGCAGACGGTTGCGCAGGAAGATGGCGAAGGCGTTCATGCCCAGGAGCATGATGAGGAGCACGATGATGCCGGCGGCGGCCAGTTGGTGGAACTCCTCCTGGGGCTTGGAGATCCAGACGTAGATCTGGATGGGTAGGACGGTAAAGCGGTCGAGCGGGTGGGCCGGAGCGAAGGACACGAAGGACAACGCACCCATGATGACCAGCGGCGCGGCCTCTCCCATGGCGCGGCTAACGGCCAGGATAATGCCGGTGAGGATGCCGGGCATGGCCTGGGGCAGGACCAGACGCCAGATCACCTGCCACTTGGTGCCGCCAAGAGCGTAACCGCCCTCGCGGATTGAGGATGGCACGGCGCGGATTGCCTCCTGGGACGAGACAATCACCACCGGCATGATAAGAAGGGCCAGCGTGAGGCCGGCGGCTAGAGTGCTCTTGCCAAGGGCGAACAGGGCGACGAAGATGCTGAGGCCCAGGATCCCGTAAACGATGGAAGGCACGGCGGCGAGATTCTGGATGTTGATCTGGATCAACTCGGCGATGCGGTTGCCGCTGGAATATTCCTCAAGATACAGCGCCGCCGAAACTCCGACAGTGAACGAGACGAACACACAGATTGCCATTACCCAGAGAGTGCCGACGATGGCGGGGAACAAACCCGATTTGAACGCCTTGCTGGACGGGCCCTCGGTGAACAGGGCGCCGATGGAGGTCCCGTCCAAATTGAACCATGCCAAGGCTTCGGATACCACGCTGTAGAGCAGCGCCACCAGCATGACGAGAGCGATGACAACGGCGGCGACGCAAACGCCGTAGAAGATAGCGGCCCTACGCCTGCGGGCGGCAAGGCGACGTTGATAATTCTGCTGCGATCCGGCTGCCATTATTCGTACATCTCACGGAACCGGGCGACGACGAACTGGCTGAGGAGGTTCATAAGCAGGGTGATGACGAACAGTGTGATGCCGACGGCGAACAAAGCCTGGAACTGGGCGGTTCCGGGGATGGCGTTGTCGCTGAAGTTGGTGGTGGCCATGAAACCGGTCATGGTGTTGACCGGGTCGAGAGGGTTGAAGGTGAGCTTTTCGTTTTGACCGGCGGCGATGAAGACAATCATGGTTTCGCCGACGGCCCGGGACATTCCGAGGATGAATGCGGCGACTATCCCGGACAGGGCGGCGGGAACGACCACCTTGGTGGCGACCTCAACCTTGGTTGCGCCCAAGGCGTAGGCTCCCTCGCGCAGCGAGATGGGCACGGCGCGCATAGCGTCCTCGCTGAGGCTGGAAACCATGGGGACGATCATGACACCCATGACGATGGCGGCGGACAGGGCGTTGAAGATGCCCACATCATCGCTGATGCCGCGCAGGAGTGGAGTGATGAAGAACAGAGCGAAGAACCCGTACACCACGGTGGGAACGCCGGCGAGGACTTCCAAGATGGGCTTGGTGATCGCCCTCAGCCTCGGATGGGCGTACTCGCTGAGGAAGATGGCGCTCAGCAGGCCCAGGGGTACAGCGACCAGCATGGCGAGGACGGCGATCATCAACGTTCCGACCAGCAGGGGCCAGATTCCGTAGGAGCGGGGCACCAACAGGGTGCGCCACTTGGTGTCGGTGAAATAACGGTGCCAACGTACCTTTTCGGGGACCTGGAAGGACTCGGTTTCCAGGGCGACACCAGATGCCGCGCCCGCTATCGCCGCCACCGAGACCTTGTAGGAACGACCGAGTCCGGCGTTGGATATGACGCACGACGTGCGATCGGCAGAAAGGTTGGCGCAATCGCTGGCGTCCAATCCCAAATTGGGCACGATGGACAGGTGGTAGGAAGTGGGGGCGATGCCGAACGCGGGTTTTTCCCAGTTTACGAATATCTGAGCATCGGAGGTGGAACGGACTGAAAGGGTGGGGATGGTTCCGGGTGCGAGAGCGCTGGGAGCCGATGCGGAGCCGTTCGTGACAGTTTCGCTGGTAACGTGCAATTCGCTGCGTTTTTCTTGATAGAAATTCGAGGTGAAGAACTGGACACCCTCGAAGAGGAGCACGGAGACGATGCCCACAGTGGTGAGGACTGATACGGTGGCCAAAAGAAAAAGCACCCACTTGACTATACGTTCAAGCAGGTACTTGTTGCCGCTAGCGGTCAATGGCGCGCCGGCAGCAGGGATTTGGTCCACCCCCGGCTTGCCGCCCATGAACTTATCGAAAAGCAACGTTATTCACCTTGCGGTGTGGCGCTCAAGCCTTGCTAACTCGACCACAATTGGGGCCACTGCGTATGCCATCTAACGTGACTATAATAGATTGGGCCACCGAAGCCGGCAACCCAAAATCTCCCGATAAATTAAATGTCAGCGGCCGATAGTGGCAAATGCACACTGATTTTCGGGACGGCGCGAGGAAACGATTTGAGCGAGAAACTGCAACTGAGCGTGGTTGACCAGTCGCCGATGCGTGAAGGCAGCAACGCGGGCACGGCGCTGCGAGAGACGATCGAACTGGCGAAAGCGACCGAGAAACTGGGTTACCAGAGGTATTGGGTGGCCGAGCACCATAACCTACCGAACTTTGCAGGCACGGCGCCGGAGGTGATGGTGGGGCAGATCGCGGCGCAGACCAAGCGCATACGGGTGGGTTCCGGGGGCGTGATGCTGCCGCATTACAGCGCGTTGAAGGTTGCGGAGACGTTCCGGATCCTGGACTCGCTGTACCCGGACCGCATTGACCTGGGGATAGGACGGGCCCCGGGGAGCGACCAGATCACGGCGGCGGCGCTGGCGTATCCGAGCATGCCCAAGGACATCCGGCACTTTCCGCAACAGGTGCGGGACGTGATCAACTATCTGGGGGATACGCAACCGGACGACCATCCCTTCAACGAGGTGGTGGCGTCGCCGGACGAACAGCCGGAGACGGCGCCGCAGGTGTGGCTGCTGGGATCGCGGTACGAATCGGCGTTCATGGCGGCGAAGATGGGGCTGCCTTTCGCGTACGCCCACTTTTTCGGCATGGGGGCGACGGACGGGCCGCAGATCGTGGAATCCTACCGCCAGAACTTTGAGGCGTCGGAATATCTGGACGCACCGTTGGTGAACGTGGGCGTGCAGGTATTGTGCGCGGACACCGAGGAGGAAGCGCGGCGGATCGCCTCAAGCCGGAACCTTGGCAGGTTGCGTTCGGTAACCGGTCGGGCCAAGGGTATCCCATCGCCGGAACTGGCGGCGAATTACAAGTACCTCGCCAACGAATGGCAGTTCATCCAGCAATACATGAGGAACTGCGTGGACGGGGATCCGGAGCAGGTGAAGACCGGGCTGGAAAAGGTGGCGGAGGACTACCAAACGCGGGACCTGAGCGTGGTAACCATCTGCTACCACTTTGAGGATCGAGTGCGTTCTTACGAGCTGGTGGCGGAGGTTTGCGGGCTGGAGCCGATTGAAGTTGTGTAGGGAGGCGTTCGTGGTTCGAAAGGCTCCCGCCGTAGGCGGACGTTCCGCGCCATGAGCGGGGATGGGGCGTGTTTTGGCGGTTGGGGTGTGACTGTTATAAAGGTGTCGCTCGTGGACGAATCGGGGCGGGTTTCAAACCCGCCCCTACACGTACCGGTAATGGGTCAGCAATGTGGCAGTGTTTGGTCCGTTACGCGCCAAGTTTGGCGGCGAGGTCGACGAAGTTTTCGGCGACGACGTTGAATGAGGGGTCCGGGGTCGGATCGGGAGTGCGATCGGGGCCGTGCTCGCGGGGTCGGGGGACGAAGGCGGTGCGAAGGCCGACCTTGGCGGAGGCCAGCAGGTCGCCCTGGTGTGCGGCCACCATCATCACCTGTTCGGCCTTGAGTCCGAGGAGCTTGACGGCGGTGCCGTAGCTTTCCGGGTCAGGCTTGTAGTGGTGGGCGACCTCGGCACCGAGGATGCAGTCCCAGGGCATTCCGCCGTTCTTGGCCATGTTGGTCATCAGGGCGATGTTGCCGTTGGACATGGGCGCGATGACGAACTTGTTCTTGAGCCGATAGAGTCCGGGGACGCTGTCGGCCCAGGGGCGGAGATTGTGCCAGAAGTAGGTGACCTCCATCTTTTCGTCGTCGCTGAAACCGCTGATTTCGAACTCGTCGAGGACTTCATCTAGGGACATGCGGTGGAGCGCGTCAAGGTTAGTCCACGGCAGATCGCCGTTGCGAACCTTGTCCATGTAGGGACGATATTTACCGCGCCAAGCGTCGGCGAAAGCGCCCCAATCGCGCTCGATGCCCTTGATGCGGCCCATGTTGGCACACTGTTCGGTGATGCTGGAACGCCAGTCGACGACGGTGCCGAACACGTCGAAGATGCAGGCCCGAACGTCGAGGCCCAATGCTGAATCGGCCATGCTGGGATACTCCTTGTTACTTGGGATTAGCGAAATCGCGCCGGGTATCGTAGCACACGCGCCGTTTGGTACAGCCGCTGCCAAAGATTTTTTCAGTTCGGGGAGCCCCTCTTGGTGGGTTCACTCCCCCTGGGTTTTCGGTGTTTGTTTACCTCCGTTGGGGGTTGGTGGTTGGTTTGATCAATTCGGTGTCAGGTTGTGGTTCGGGTTGCGTGTCGGAGCACGGCCAACACTGTTTTTGCTTGCGCAGAAAGATATCGTCCTAGGCTTCCGTGTCCTCGCGGGTAGCCGGCCAATGATACCGGGACAGCGCGAGCACGGGGCGGTGGTAACACCCGCTGGGTTCCGGGAGCTTGATCGCGGAAAAAGACGATTCTAGGCTCCTTGGGAACCGTATTCTGCTTTTGGGTAACCGACAGGCCGTTGAGCGACCCGAACCTTTTTGACACCTCGCCATGTTGGTAGTTTGGTGGCTGCCGCTGCATGCGATGCGGCTGATCCCGCCCGGTTCTCGAGTGCCGAGCGGGGAACCTGACATGGTTAGGATAGAACACGGGTGCGGTTAGTGGCAACGGGCGGGTGTCAGTGGTGGGGGAATTTTTCACGTCGATTTCTAGGATTGGGTTGAAGGCGTTTTGGGACGTGTTGCCCCGTCACCCCAATCCTCTCTCGCCAAGGGAGAGGGGGCAAGACCGCCTGATTCTGCAAAAGCGGTCGGCAGTAGATCTCCGTGCGTGTGGAGGGTGAGAGCCGGCGTACCGGCCGCCGGCCGCGGTTAGTTAGGAACCGGCGATGCTGAGGAGGATTTGGGCGAGTTGGCCGGGTTCGGTGATCATGGGGTCGTGGCCGGTGTCAATGTGGTGGACGCCCCAGCCGTTGGCGGCGGCGCGTTCGGCGACGGGCTCGAAACCTGACTCGCTGCACAGGATGAATTCACGTTGGAGGGCCGCGGCTTCCGGGTTTCCGGTCCGCACGGGTTGCGCGAAGGTGAGCGTGGGCTGAGGTGAGAGGCGCGGAAGGACGAACGCCTGATCATCGGGGTCGGTGATGGCCCAACGATCCGCGATTTCCTGAGCGGTTGTTGCATGAGCCATGAAGGGCTCGCCATCGGCGATGTGTTGCTGGATACGAGCGACGAATTCGGGACCACGGACGGCGGCGAGTTGGTCGATCATGGCTTCGCCGTTGGCTGGGGCGACGCCATTTACATAAACCAACGAATGAATCCGACCTGGGCGAAGTTCAGCGACGCCGGTGATGACCATGCCGGCGTAAGCGTGGCCGACGAGGACAACGTTCGAGAGGTCGTTGGATTCCAGCAGTGCGGTGATGTCGCGGACGTGGAGGTCGAGATTTAGGACGGCGGGCGGGATAAGACGGGCCAAGTGTTCCCGATCTCCGAGACCGGTCAGGCTGGGAGTGTGGACGATGTGGCCGGATTCGCGAAGGAGTGGGGCCGTTTTCCACCAGCACCAACCACCGTGCCAAGCGCCGTGGACGAGGATGAACGTGGTCATCACTTAGTCATCTTCTTCGACTGCGGCTTCCGAAATTTCAACCAGGCCATCCCAATGGTAATGCAAGAGCGTGACCTGCCGGGCGTCCGCATAGGATTCCAGTTGCCCCGACCACTGCCGATGGGCGATGCAGTAAGCGATGTGCGTGTTCCCGGTGACGGTGGTGAGGATGTCAGCGCGTTCGCGGACCCGGTCAATGTCGCTGCGATTCAGCCTGATGGAAGTTTCCGCCGCGAGATGCACGTGGGTTTGACGCTGCCGGCAGTAACCTTGCCCTACGATGTCGGTCATGCTGGCAGAGTGGTACTGTCGTTGGTCGATGGCCCCGCCCTCGAAAGCGTCTGACAGCTGATCGGCAAGGGCCTCCGTGTCTCCAATTCTGGCGCGTCGGAGGTAGCGACTCATGGGGGCGCCGATAGTTGCGCGGCAATGCTGCTCGTATTGTTGACCGCGCATACCGCTAACCCACCCTTCAATGCGATCGACTCTGGCGTCAGTCTGGTCGGCTCTGGCCTCCAGACGCTCGACGCTGCTATCAATCTTGGCGTCCAAGCGTTCCACGCTGCTGTCAATCTTGGCGTCCAGGCGCTCGATCTCGCCGCCGAGACGTTCGATCTGGCCGCCGAGATGTTCGATCTGGCCGCCCAAACGCTCGAAGCCATGGTCGACTTTAGTTTCCAGATTGTCGATTCTGGTTTCCAAACTGTCGCCGGCCTGGAATTCGGAGGACGTATTGCCGTTAGCGTTAGTCACGGGTTCGCCTGCAAGATGATCTGATGAAAATATTATACTGGAAGCCGAAGGGGTTACATCACCACGACGGAGCGGAGCACTTCGCCGCAGCCCATGCTGGCGAAGGCTTCCTCTACGTCGCCGATGCCGATGCGCTCACTGACGAAGGCGTCGAGGTCGAGGCGGCCCTGGAGGTAGAGGTCGATGAGCATGGGGAAGTCGCGGGTGGGAAGACAGTCGCCGTACCACGAGGACTTGAGGGAGCCACCACGACCAAATACCTCGATGAGGGGGAGTTCGATTTTCATGGTTGGGTCGGGCACGCCGACGAGGACGACGGTGCCAGCGAGGTCGCGGGCGTAGAAGGCTTGCTCGTATGTGGCGGGGTTGCCGACGGCTTCGATGGCGACGTTGACACCGTTGCCATCGGTGAGATCGCGGATGGCTTGGACGGGGTCGGTCTGGGTGGAGTTGATGGTGTGGGTCGCGCCCAGGCCCTTGGCCCATTCCAGCTTTCGGTCGTCGATGTCCACGGCGATGATGGTGTTGGCGCCGGCGAGGCAGGAACCGGCGATGGCCGCGTTACCCACACCTCCGCATCCGATGACGGCGACGGAATCGCCGCGGCTGACGCCGCCGGTGTTGATGGCGGAGCCGAGGCCGGCCATGACGCCGCAGCCTATGAGTCCGGCGGCGAGAGGGTTGGCGGACGGGTCGACCTTGACTGCCTGCAGGGCGTCGACCAGGGTGAGTTCGCAGAATGCGCCGATGCCGAGGGCGGGTGACAGGGGCGAGCCATCGGGCAGGGTCATTTTCTGCTGGGCGTTGCGGCTGGCGAAGCAGTACCACGGACGGCCCCGGAGGCAGGATCGGCAGTTGCCACAGGGCGCGCGCCACGCGAGGATCACGAAGTCGCCGGGCTGTACGTTGGTAACGCCGTCGCCGATTTTTTCGACGATTCCGGCGGCCTCGTGCCCGAGCAGGAACGGGAACTCGTCGTTGATTGCGCCCTCGCGGTAGTGCAGATCCGTGTGGCAGACGCCACAGGCCTGGACTCGGACGAGGGCTTCGCCTTCGCCGGGGTCGGGAACGTGGATAGTTACCAGTTCGACGGGGGCACCCTTGGCCCGTGAAATTACACCCTGGACTTTGTTGTCCGCCATTGAAATTCCCTCCGAATCGCGCGCTCTTGGGCGGCGAATGCAGCGGCTATAATGCCTCAACACGTGGGCATCGTCAAAAGGCAGGTGAGCATGGTCAAGCGCGTGATAATCGACACCGACCCGGGGGTTGACGACACGGCGGCGATCCTGCTGGCCTTGGCCAGCCCGGAGTTGCAGGTTGAAGCGCTGACGATCAGCTACGGGAATGGGTCGATGGAGCAGTGCGCGGCGAACGCCCGACACATCCTAGCGGTGGCTGGGCGGATGGACATTCCGGTGTATGCGGGAGCGCGCGGGCCGCTGCTGCGAAAGCCGAACGAAGGATGGGCGGGCCACATCCACGGCGGCGACGCGCTGGGTGGAGCGAGTAAGGCAGCGGCGGAACCGGGCGGGAATCACGGCGACGTGAGCAGCCATGCGGCGGTAGAGGTCGCGCGGCGGGTAATGGACGCGCCGGGTGAGATTATGGTGCTGGCGTTGGGGCGGATGACGAACGTTGCTCTGGCTCTACGGTTGGCTCCAGATATTTCGGATGCGGTCGCGGGGGTGGTTGTAATGGGCGGAGCGGTTCGGGTTCCGGGGAACGTGTCGCCGGTGGCGACGGCGAACATACACGAGGACCCGGAGTCGGCGGCGATTCTGTACGATTCAGGTGCGGCGATCGCTCAAGTGGGGTTGGACGTGTGTGATCACTGCGGGTTGTCGGACGAGCAATTTCGGCGACTGGAAGCGTGCGCGGCGCCGGCGGTGCAGTTGCTGGTGTGGGCGTCGGCGTACACGCGGGAGGCGTACCGGCGTTTGGGCCGGCTGGCCGATGGAGAGGCGGTGCGATACAACGACGTACCGGCGGTGGCGTACGCGGTTGATCCGACGCTGTTCGAGACGGAGCGACTGCCGGTAGCGGTGGACACGGGTGGGGAGTTGACGCGGGGGCAGACGGTGGTGGATTGGTACGGAATGACCGGACGGGACGCGACGGTGGACGTGTGCCTGGGCGTGGATGCGGAACGTTTGACGGAAATGGTGGTGGAGCGGTTGGTTGGGCATGGTTGGCCGTCAGCCTAGAGGTCAACGGGAGGGTATCCTCACGACGGCGTTCCAAGGTCTGTAGCAATCTTGGGATCTTCGAGTGAGGCGCCGGGCATCTCGGCAAGTTGAAACCCCTCTCGGTGGGAGAGGGGTTCTGAGTTTTTGGGTTTCGGCAGGCGGTTTAGTTCAGGGCGGCGACCGCGGCGCGAACCTCTTCATAATTGGGTTCGTTGGCGGGTGATTCGGAGACCCAGTGGTAGCGGACGATGCCCTCGCCGTCGACGATGGTCACCGCGCGCTTGGCGGCGACGTAGCCCTGCATGCCGGCGAGGCCGGGGAGGGCGACATCGTAGGCATTGACCACCTCGCGGTTGTAGTCGCTGAGGAAGGTGTACTCGACGTTGTTGGCGGCTTTCCACGCGGCCTGGGCGAAAGGCGGGTCTACGGTGATGCCGAGGACGACGGCGTTCATGCTATTGAACTGGTCGATTTGGTCGCGGAAGGCGCACATCTCGGTGGTGCAGACGCCGGTGAACGCGCCGGGGAAGAATGCCAGGACGACGTTTTTGCCGCGATAGTCACTGAGGCTGTGCTGAGTGGCCGGGTTTTCGTGAAGGGTGAAATCGGGAGCGGCCTGTCCTACGGTGATAGCCATGTTAGAACCTCTAGTCGGGTGCAGATTAGCAGGTTTGAATGCGGCGGTGCGCATACAAACTGGACGAGGGTATGTTATCACACGCGGGCGGCGGGCTATGGCGGCGATTGTGTTGGGGCGGGTGGGCGCAAAGGCCGGGATTGACGTTTCCGGGTTCATGTTTTGGCGGGCTCATGGTTCGATCCGCCAGAGGCGGACCTACGGCGGGCTCACCATGAGCGGGCGATTGCGGTGTCTGGCAGTCTGAACAGTCATTTACCGTCGAACCAGGACGATCGCATTTGGAATTTATAGACTCGTCACCCCGGCGAACGCTGGAGGCCAGAGGTCGCGGGATGAAGACAATGGTTGCGAAACAGCCGACTTCGGGCACTGGATACCGGCATCCGCCTATGGCGGACATCTGCGACTTTCGCCGGTATGACGGTAGCCGGGGGTGCCGGACCAAAGAGCCAAAGGTCGAAATGCGATTGCCCTGACTGTCGAACGGGTTCAGGGGCGAACTGGGTAGGGATGTGGTAAATTGCGGCGCGTACATAACGATTGATAATTGATTGTGGGATACGATGACTGAGCCGGGACGCCAAGCAGCGCGCCTGCCGCTGATCCAGAAACTCTTTTTCACGGCCGATCACGTCGGCCTACAGTCGTTATCGTACTTCCGTCAGCAATGGGTACTGTTTTTCCTGGTCCCGCCAGCGCTGGAGGGAGTTGCGCGGGTTCCAGACGTGTCGATGCTGGGATTCACGGTGGATGCGCGAGTATTCGCCGGGTTGTTGATTTTCGCGGGGCGTTTCATAGACGCGTTCACTGACCCGCTGATCGGGTGGTGGAGCGACCGAACGCGCAGCAGGTGGGGCCGACGCATACCCTTCATATTTTTCGCGACGCCGTTTTACGCGCTATTTGGAGCGTTGATCTGGTTCCTGCCGACGGAGGGCAGCAGTTGGGTGAACGTGATCTACTTCGTCGTGATGCTGGAGTTGTTCTTTGTTACGGCGACCATGTCCAGCGGGGCGTTGGAGGCACTGGTTCCCGAGGTTACGCCCACGGCGAACGACCGGATGAACCTGATCAGCCTGATATTCCTGTTCGCAGTATTCGGCGCGGGATTGGGGCTGGTGGTCGGAGGGTTCATCAAGGACGCTTACGGATTCAAAATCGCGGGATTGATCTTCGCGGTAATCGCGTTTGTGTTCCGGTGCGGTGCGCTGGCGGCGGTCTGGAACCATGCGCCACGAGACATAACGCCGGCGCAAGTGCCATTCTGGCGAGGAATCCGGGATACGCTGCGTAACTCCCAGTTCGTGTCTTTCCTGCCGACGTTCGTGATGTTCACCACCGGCGTGGGGGTACTGCAGGGTTGGATCCCGTTTTTCGCGGTGGGAATCCTTTTGCAGGAGCGAGACGGAGCGACATCGAGCCTGCTGTCGACAAGCGTGATCGGCGGGGTGGTGATAGCGGGCATCATCATATGGATCCTGTTCCTGACCGGGCGGTTGACGAAACGGCGGATTTACGGGGTGTGCCTTGTGGCGAGCGGGGTGATCTTTCCGATATTCAGCTTGGTTGGCCTTGTGTCGTCGGACCACCTGGTGGCGCAGGGTGTGATATTCGCCCTGGTGTCGGGGATGCCGATGGCGGCGGTTTTCCTGCTGCCCAAGGGGCTGACGGCGGACATAGCCGACTACGACGCGGTGCTACGGGACGAACGTCGGGAGGCGATGTTCTATTCGACACAGAATTTCTTCGAGAAAGTGACCTACGCACTGCCGCCGTTGCTCCTCAGCCTGATCCTGCAACTGGGTGATTCGCCGGAGAACCCTCTGGGAATACGGGTGGCCCCGTTGATGGCTGGTGCGCTGGTGTTACTCGGCGCGATGTTGTGGCACAGATACCGATTGCCGGATACGGTGAACCGGGAGACGGTTTCGGCGGCGGGGTTGATTCCGGCGCGGTAGGGGTGGGATGGGCGGATTTGCCGTTTTGGGATTCTTCCGTCGCGAGGATGTGGTGCGGCCGGTCGCCAGGGCCCGTAATGCACTATTTCCCTAGATTTTCACCCTCACCCTAGCCCTCTCCCGTCATAGGGAGAGGGGACTATGCGTAGATTTTGGGCAGTAAGCAACAATGGGAAAGGGCGGTTATGGGCGGTCGAGTTGGGCGGCGAGAGATGCTGCGTCGGTGACGGGGAGTTGGCAGGCGTAGTTTTCGCAGACGTAGGCGGTGGGCTGGCCGTCCTGCATCACGCGCTGCTCCAAGAGCGGGGAATCCTTCAACGGCGGGTCGGCGGGATGGGCCATTCCGACGGCGACCTTGTTGGGCATGAAACGGGTGTTGACCTCGCGTAACATGGACTGAGTGGAGTCTGCGTCCGCCGGGCCTACGATAACGATTTCGCGGGGTAGCGAGACGTAGAAATCCAGTGCGCCGAGCCAGTAGCCGGTGGCCGAAGGAGCGCGGCCGAACAGTTGCTGCAGAGCGCGCAGGGGGGTTGAGCCCTTGGAAGAGTAGTC
Source organism: Dehalococcoidia bacterium (assembly GCA_034423115.1). Lineage (GTDB taxonomy): Bacteria > Chloroflexota > Dehalococcoidia > Lucifugimonadales > UBA3495 > Bin87. Next base: position 30,991 of record DAOUJD010000043.1, read on the forward strand.
GTCGTTTCCGGTGATGACGCCGAGCCGCAGGAGAACGTCGGTGGCGACGGAACCGCCACAAGGCTGGGCGTTGTCGAACACGTCGCGGGGACGGATAACGAGTTGTTCGTGGTCGTTGCCGGTGTCGTAGAAACCGCCGACGGGTTCGTCCCAAAAGAGGGCGATCATGCCGTCGGCCAACACGACGGCTTCCTGGAGCCAGCGGTGTTCAAGGGTGGCCTCGTGGAGGGATACCAGGCCGTCGATGAGGCAGGCGTAGTCTTCGAGGTAGCCGAGCAGTTTGGCCTCGCCGCCGCGCCAGGTGCGGAGGATGCGGCCGCTGGCGTCGCGCATGTTATCCAGGAGGAACGCGGCGTTGTGGCGGGCGGCGTCGAGATAGTCGGGGCGTTCCAGAGCGGCGCCGGCTTCCGCGAAGGCGCGGAGCATCAGGCCGTTCCACGAGGTGAGGACCTTGTCGTCGAGGAGCGGGTGGATTCGCTGCTCCCTGACTTCCAGAAGGATGGCGCGGGCGCGAGCGATAGCGTCGATCAGAGCCTCGTCGGAAACGCGTTGTTGGGTGGCGAAATCGGCCGGCGGGCTTGGCACGTTGAGGATGTTGACGCCCTCGAAGTTGCCGCGCTCGGTGACGCCGTAGTAGGCCATGATGAGGTCGGCGTCATCACCCAGGAGCGGGCGGAGTTCGCCGGGCGTCCATACGAAGAACTTGCCCTCGACGCCCTCGCTGTCGGCATCCTGGGCGGAGTAGAAACCGCCGGCGGGATCGGTCATTTCGCGCAGAACGTAGTCGAGGGTTTCCTCGGCGATGCGGCGGTACAGTGTGTTCCCAGTGATTTGCCACGCATGAAGATAGAGGCGGGCGAGCAAAGCGTTGTCGTACAGCATCTTTTCGAAGTGGGGCACCAGCCAATAGGCATCGGTGGAATAGCGGTGGAAGCCACCGCCAACCTGGTCGTACATGCCGCCGTAAGCCATCTTGTGCAAGGTAAGCTCGACCATTTCCAGGGCACGGACATTGAAACCATGGCGGTAGTAGCGCAGCAGGAATTCGGGGGTCATGGGCTGCGGGAATTTGGGAGCGTTGCCGAAGCCGCCGTTGAGCTGGTCGAACTGGGTGGCAAGCTGGGAGTAGGCGTTGTGCATCACTTCGGTGGTGAGTGGAGTGAAGCCACGGGGCATCTGCCCGGAGCGGCCCATCTGGTCGGACAGTTGGCGGGTGACGCGTTCGATTTCGCTCTTGTTGGTGTGGTAGGCCTGGCTGGCAGCGGCAAGAAGGCGGGGGAAGCCGGGCATACCCTGACGGTCATCGGGCGGGAAGTAGGTGCCGCCGTAGAAAGGCCGGCCCTCCGGGGTGAGGAACACGGTCATGGGCCAGCCGCCGCTGCCGGTGAGCATCTGGATGGCTTCCATGTAAACTGCGTCGAGATCGGGGCGCTCCTCACGGTCGACCTTGATGTTGACGAAGTGCTCGTTCATGATGGCGGCGATGTCGTCGTTCTCGAAGGACTCGCGCTCCATGACGTGGCACCAGTGACAGGCGGAGTAGCCGATGCTGAGCAGGATGGGGCGATCCTCGTCCCGGGCGCGATTGAGGGCCTCCTCGCCCCAGGGGTACCAGTCCACCGGGTTTTCGGCGTGCTGCAGGAGGTAGGGGCTGGTCTCGTTGGCAAGGCGATTGGGCATGGGGGCGCACTCCTAAACGAATCCGGACGGGGGCGAGCGGCGTATTCAACAACGAGGGGTCGTCTGCTAGAATCGCACTGGGACGCCCGCCAGCATAACAGATACCCTGGAGGCGAGGGTCCGGAACGGTTTGTGGCAACACTAAAACGACATTCATGGATTGGGGCGGCGCTGGTACTGCTCCTGGTGATGGCGGCAGCATGCGCTCCGGCCGCGGATTCGCCGGCCGTGGGTGTCGAGGGCATCGACGTTGGGAACACGTCGCCGCCGTTCGCGATGACGCTGGTGGACGGGTCCGAGGTATCGCTGAAGGACATAGTGGACGATGGCCAACCGACGCACCTGTTCTGGTTCGCCACCTGGTGACCGGAGTGCCGCGCCGAGTTACGGTCGCTGGATCCAATCGCATCGAAATACCCGGACGTAGACTTCTACGTAGTTTCGTACAACGAACCGGTTGAAACCATCGCCGAATACATTGAGGAGGGCGGATACACCGACGTAATCCCCGCGGGCCCGGTGGGCACGATGCTGGCCGACTTGGAAGTCACCCGACAAATGGCGATGATGGTCGTCAACGGGAACGGAATGATCTACCACCGGCAGGTGATGGGAAGCGCGGAGACGTGGGAACCATACTTCACCGCGCTGAGCGCCGACCCCGTGGCGATACCGCCGGAACTAGAGATACAGCGGCAAAAGGATCAGAGACAGCAAGACTTGCAACTTCCAAGTTGATGAGGGTAATGTGCGGCGCCGTTGGCGCTGAGAGCCTTACGAAATGCAAAAGATGCGCGGCATACTGCTGACCACGCTGGTCACCGGAATGGTGGCCATTCTTTTGGCGTGTGGATCAGAATCTCCTCGGCCACCGGCTCCGCCCGCGGCACCAGCGCAACCTGCCGCCGCGGCTGCGACTGAGGCACCCACGTCCGAGGGTTCCAACGCAATGCAGATCACAGCACAGGTTGTCCCGGCTACGGAGGCTCCTGCGGCCGCTACGCAAGCGCCAGAGCCACCCACCGCGACAACCTCGGCGGCCGCGACAAGCGCTCCCGGAGCGCCGCCACCTACGCCTGCGGTTGCTGCGAAATCCGCTCCGGCCGCTACCTCGGCGCCCACCCCGAACGCGGAGACTCCGGCTTCCGTGAACCCGCCGCCGCTACCCGTGTCCGCGACCGAAGCGCCCGCTGCGCCGGCGACTGAGGCGCCGATGGCCCCGGCCGCGCCGGAGGGGATTGAGGTTGGGCAGATTCCGCCGGCATTCACGATGGAACGGACGGACGGAACCCCTGTGGCGTTGGCGGACCTTACGGCGGCGGGCAGACCGGCGTTCATGATGTATTTCGCGACCTGGTGACCAACCTGCCGCGCCGAGTTACGGACGCTGGCCCCGGTCGTTACCGAGAACGCAGGACAAGTGGACTTCTACCTAGTGTCGTTCAGCGAGAGCGCGAGCCGGCTGGACGGCTACATAGAGGAGAATGGATATTCGGACATGATCGCCACGCAGCCGGTGGGGTCGATGCTGGCAGATCTGAGGATCACCAGCCAATCGTCAATGATCGCACTGGACGCACAGGGCGTAATCACGTTCCGCAAAGGATACGGCGGCGGCGGGGATTACGTTGGAGCGTTGCGGGATCTGGCGCAGTAGCGACTACCCATCCTCGTCCAAGCGGAAACGTAGCCGCCCACGGCGGGGCGCGTACTCCATCTCCAACTCGTTGAGTACATCCCGGCCAAACAGCGAATCCAGGCCTTGGGTGATGGGATGGGGCTTGCCGATGTGGATGTTGGTGCGAAAGTCGTGCCGAGTTTCACCGTCGTAAAACGAGACTACGGCCGGCTCGGCGTAGTAGGTGTGCTGTCCGCCGGCGCTGGTGGCGACCACCGGGTTGGACAACTCGTTAAAAGGGCAGTGCAAGTTTCCGGCGTCGAAAGGATGCACAATGGTGGCGTCGGTGCCTGTATCAACCAGGAAATTCACGTTGCCGACCACTCCAATCCGCGGCAGGTTCACGCGAGCGTTGACGTAAGGGCTACCGTCTCGAGCGAATTCGCCGGCAATCATAACGTCATGAGAAGGCGAGGCTTGGTGTTCAGGAACTCACGCGCTGAAAAACCGGGCCGTGCGCCGAGTTCTTCGGTTTTCTTTACGAGTTCCTTCACAGAGTCTGAGACTAGGAAATCCCCGGTCTCAGTGATTGCAACCCACTTATCTGGGTACTTCTGAATCAACTCGGGGCGCATCGCACGCAGCCGTGCCCAGCGTTCTTCTGATGCGCGCCACTCGGCGAGCTCTTCAGGAGTAGCCTTATGGCTCGTAACCGTTACTTTGGGCCGCTGGCCGTCGGTTCTGAATATAGCCATGGCTGACCTCTATGTGGTCGACGTGCAATGACGTCATGTTGGTAGTTCGCCGTTAGCGAATCAGGAAGGCGACGGCGTTCAGCCGGGGACAGTCTATGCCGCCGGGGTGCCGGCCAGGTCTGCTTTGAGCATTGCCTGGACGTCGGCCAAGGGCATTGCGCCGTGGTTGTCGCCGTCGCGGGTGCGGACGGCGGCGGAGTTGGCCTCGGCCTCGCGGTCGCCGACGACTAGCATGTAGGGCGTTTTCTGGAGCTGGGCCTGGCGGATCTTCTGGTTCATGCGTTCGCTGCGGTCGTCGACCTCGATGCGGAAACCGGAGTCGCGTAGCTGGGCGGCTACCTGCTCGGCGTACTCATTGTGGCGGTCGGCGATGGGTATCACTACGGCCTGAACGGGGGCGAGCCACAGAGGGAAGGCGCCGGCGTAATGTTCGACAAGGACACCGAAGAAACGCTCCAGCGATCCCAGGATGGCGCGGTGGACCATGTAGGGCTGGACGCGGTTGCCCTGCTCGTCCTGGTACACCAAGCCGAAGCGTTCGGGGAGGTTGAAGTCGAATTGGACGGTGGTGCATTGCCATTCCCGACCCAAGGCGTCCTTGATCTTGATGTCGATCTTGGGGCCGTAGAAGGCTCCGCCGCCCTCGTCGATGCCGTATTCGAGGCCGCGTTGCACCAACGCTTGGCGCAGGGACTCGGTGGCGTGATCCCACATATCGGTTTCGCCGACGGACTTGTCGGGCCGGGTGGACAGCATGATGTCGTATTCCTCGAACCCGAAGGCGGCCATGATCTCGAAAGTGAGGTCCAGGACTTCGCCGACCTCGGCGGCGACCTGATCAGGCAGGCAGAAAATGTGGGCATCGTCCTGGGTGAATCCGCGCACGCGCATCAGTCCGTGGAGGACACCGCTGCGCTCGTAGCGATAGACGGTACCGAGTTCGGCGATGCGAAAGGGCAACTCTCGGTAACTGCGCAGGGCGGAGCGGTAGATCTGGATGTGGAACGGGCAGTTCATCGGCTTGAGGAAGTATTCCTGCTCGTCGATCTCCATGGGCGCGTACATGCTGTCGCGGTAGAAATCGAGATGGCCGCTGGTCTGCCAGAGGCGGGCGCGGCCGATGTGGGGGGAATAGACGATGTTGTACCCGCGGCGGTAATGGATGTCGCGCCAATAGTCCTCGATGAGGGAGCGCATGACGCCGCCTCTGGGCTGCCAGACGATGAGGCCGGGGCCGATTTCGTCGTGGACGGTGAACAAGTTGAGCTGGCGGCCGAGAGTCCGGTGGTCGCGGCGTTCGGCTTCGGCGAGGCGTTCGAGGTGGGCTTCCAACTCGGCCTGGGACTCGAAGGCGGTGCCGTAGATTCGCTGGAGCATCGGCCGGTTTTCGTCGCCGCGCCAATACGCGCCTGCGGTGTGCAGGAGCTTGACGGCGGCGATCTCGCCGGTGCTGGCGACGTGGGGTCCCTGGCACAGATCGGTGAACTGGCCGTGGCGATAGATGCTCAGCGTGGTCTCGTCGGGGAGATCATCAATAATCTCCTGCTTGAACGGTTGAGCTGTGAACATGGACTGAGCGGAGTCTCGGCTCAACTCCTCTCGCACGAAGGGAGCGTCGGACTTGATGGTGTCGAGCATCAGGGCTTCGATGCGTTCCAAGTCCTCGGGAGTGAAGGGGCGCTCGACCTCGAAATCGTAGTAGAAACCGTCGTCTGTGGGCGGGCCGATGGCGACCTTGGCTTCAGGGAAAAGTTGGAGGACGGCGTCGGCCATGACGTGGGCGGCCGAGTGGCGCATCCGGTGGCGCAACGATTCGATGGGGTTATCGACGGCGTGTTCGGGGGTTCCGTGGTCGAGCATTGGGATCTACCTGCCTGCTGAGTGGTAAAAATGCAAGAATACTCACCAAATCATTATAGCCGATGATGTTGGATCGAACGGTTCGGGCACATCGCGGCGGGGATTCGCGAGATTGGGTCGGTTGTATAATTGATGCTAAAAAGGGCGATGGGAAAGTCATCGCGACATAGGGGGCAACAGGAAATGGATGAACTTCACCAGCGACTTGCCGAAATGGCCGTCAAATTGGAGGCGGTCGTGGAGCGGCTTTGACCTTGCCGGCAGGGAAAAATCCATTTCCGAATTGGAACAGGAGGCGTCGGCCGCCGGTTTCTGGGACGACCCTGCGTCCGCGCAGCGCAAGATGCAGGAACTGGGCAAGTTGCAGCAGTCCGTAGGGTTGTGGCGTGGTTTGCAATCCCAAGTTGGGGACCTGGTGGAACTTACCGAGCTGGCGATAGAAAATGACGACGAGAGCCTGGAAGGTGAACTGACGGCGGAGACTGACGACGTTGAGAGCCGACTGGCGAGGGCGGAAATGCAGCTGACCCTGTCAGGGCCGTACGATGACCGGCCGGCGATCCTGACGATTCATTCGGGGGCCGGCGGCACGGACTCGCACGACTGGGTGGAGATGCTGACCGGGATGTACGCCGGATGGGCGGCATCCGACGGGCGTCCAGTCCAAGTGCTGGACACGGCATACGGCGACGAGGCCGGATTGCGTACCAGCACGATGGAAATAGGCGGTCAGCACGCGTTCGGGTACCTGAACGCCGAGGTTGGGGTGCACCGGCTGGTCCGGATGTCGCCATTCGACCCGGCGAGGCGGCGGCAAACGTCCTTCGCCCGGGTAGAGGTGCTGCCGACGGTGGTGGATGATGACACAGAGGTGGAAGTGCGGCCGGAGGACATCAAGATGGACTTTTTCCGGTCCAGCGGGCCGGGCGGTCAGAACGTGCAGAAGGTTGCCTCGGCGGTACGGTTGACGCACGTGCCGTCCGGGATTGTGGTGTCGTGCCAAACCGAGCGGTCGCAGCACCAGAATCGGGACTACGCTATGCGGATCCTGCGCGCGAAGTTGCTGGCGCTCAGGGAAGAGGAGAGGGAGCAGGAACTTTCGAGCCTGCGGGGCGAGCGGGTTTCGGCAGAGTGGGGGAACCAGATACGAAGCTACGTGCTGCACCCGTACAAGTCGGTTAAGGACCACAGGACGGATTACCAGTCGGGTAATACGGACGCGGTGCTGGCCGGCGGGATCGACGGTTTCATAGAGGCATACCTGGTGAGCAAGCTGGGCGACGAGTAATCGATCAGTCGGTCAGCCAAAATAAGAGAGGCGGGTTATGAGCCCGCCCCTACGCGTTTGCGCGATTGCCAGCCGAATTAGGTTCACCGGGCGGCGTCGGGAGGACTGGAGCGGAACGGCGTGATCAGGTGGCCCATGTGCTCGCGCTTGGTGCGCATGTAGCCCTCGTTCAACTCGTTGGGGGCGACGGTGATGCTGACGCGGTCGGTGATTTCGACGCCCAATCCACTGATGCCGGCCATTTTGTGGGGATTGTTGGTCACCAGACGGGCGCGGGTGATGCCCAAGTCGCGCATGATCTGCACGGCGAGGTCGTATTTGCGCTCGTCGGGCTGGAACCCCAGGGCGACGTTGGCCTCGATGGTGTCCATGCCGACATCTTGCAACGCGTATGCCCGAATCTTGTTGTGCAGGCCGATGCCCCGGCCCTCCTGGCGGAGGTAGATCAGGGCTCCGGAGCCGTTCTCGAACATCATACGGATTGCCATGTCGAGCTGTTCACCGCAATCGCACTTCAAACTGCCGAAAGCGTCTCCGGTGAGACATTCGCTGTGGACCCTAACCAGGACGTCATCGCCGGGCTGCCAGTTGCCAACGACCAAGGCGGCGTGTTCGCCGCTGTCGATGGTGCTGTTATAGCCAATGATGCGGGCCACGCCGTGCCGGGTGGGCAGGTTGGCCTCGGCCACGCGGAAGACAAGGGTTTCGTTCATCCGGCGGTGGGCGATGAGCTGGGCGATGCTAAAGATCTTGAGGTCGTGCTTGTGGGCGAACTTTTCGAGTTCTGGCATGCGCGCCATGGTGCCGTCGGGGTTCATGATCTCGCAAATCACGCCGGCCGGGTAGGCTCCAGCGTACTGGCTCAAATCAACGATGGCCTCGGTATGGCCGGGGCGCCGGAGGACGCCGCCGGCGTTAGCCCGCAGGGGGAACAGGTGCCCCGGGTGTATGAGATCCTCGGGACGAGTTTCGGGATCGATCAGGGCCTGGATGGTCGCGCTGCGATCATGGGCGGAGATCCCTGTGGACGTGCCAACCTTGTAATCCACGGAAGTGGTGAAAGCCGTGGGTTGGGAGGACGGTGAGTTGCGGCTGCGGAGCAGGGGGATGCGAAGCTCCTCCAGACGCTCCTCCAACATGGGGACGCAGACCAAGCCGCGGGCGTGGGTGACCATGAAGTTGATTGAGTCGGGCGTAGCGTGCTCGGCAAAGAGGAACAGATCGCCTTCGTTTTCCCGGCTCTCGTCATCGACGACGATGACAAACTTTCCTGAGGAAAGGTCTTCCAGAGCCTCCTCGAGGCTACACAGGGGCATGGTACCTCCGGAAAGTACGATTGGATTGCTTCGTAGCACGAGAGTCTAGCACGGATACTCCCGAATCGCGACCAAGGGGTCGGCCGGAGGGTTCGGTCAGTTGACCGGCGGGTCAACCGGATCGTGCTTGCGACGATAAGCGATGAGGTCCGCAATGGAAAGGATGTTGAGGGAGAAATCCCGGGCCATGGGGACCAGATCGGGGAAACGCGCCATGGTGCCGTCGTTTTTCATGATCTCGCAGACGACGCCGGCGGGATAGAGACCAGCGAGGCGGCACAGATCGACAATCGCCTCGGTGTGGCCGGGTCGCACCAGAACGCCGCCTTCATGGTAGCGGAGCGGGAACAAGTGCCCGGGCTGGATGAAATCCTGGGGGCGGGCGTCGGGGTCTATGAGAGCGCGGATAGTAGCGGCGCGGTCTTCGGCGGAAATGCCGGTGGAGGTGCCGATAGCATAATCCACGGGCATGGTAAACGCTGTTGGCATCGCGGAATCTGAATTGCGACTAGGCAACAGTGGGATGTCCAACTCCTGCAACCGGTCCGCCGTCATAGGCATGCAGAGCTGGCCGCGGGCGTGGGTGACCATGAAGTTGACTGCGTCGGCGGTGACGTGTTCCGCCGGCATAACGAGGTCGCCCTCATTCTCGCGGTCTTCGTCATCGACCACAATGAGGAACTTGCCGGCTCTGAGGTCCGACAGACCCTGTTCGATGCTGACCAAGGGCATCAGTTAGCAATTTCCAGTAACGGCCCGGAAAGTCACTGCAACCTCGATTCGAGGAGGCTTTCCACGTACTTAGCCAGAATATCCGCTTCAAGGTTGACCCGGTCCCCGACCGTCCTTTCGTGCAAGTTTGTGTTCTGCATGGTGAACGGAATGACCGAAATCGTGAAACGGGAGTCGGTCCTTTGTACCACCGTGAGACTGATTCCGTCAACCGCGATGAACCCCTTCTCGACGATGTAGGGGACCAAAGACTCCGGCGCGTCGATTTCCATAATGTAGCAATCGGCCTCGGGGGTTAGGCCCGTGATAGCGCCGGTGCCATCGACGTGGCCCTGCACGATGTGACCACCCATGCGGTCGCTGGCGGACAGGGCGCGCTCCAGGTTGACCGCGGAGCCCGTGCCGGCCTGGCCCAGCGAGGTGCGACGGAGGGTTTCGGGCGCGAGGTCGACGGCGAAGCTGGAGGCGTCGAAGTCCACGACGGTGAGGCAGGCCCCATTGACGGAAATGCTGTCGCCGATCTTCGCGTCAGACACGACTTTCTCGGCGTTCAAGACGAGGCGGTAATCGCTCAGGCTGGAAACCCGGCCGACCTCCTCAACGATTCCGGTAAACATTCAGACGCCTCCGTGGGTGGGATAACCGGTGATCAACCAGTCGGGGCCGATTTGTTCGGATCGGGCGCGCTCGAGATGCCAGACGTCGGCCATAACGGTTGCGCCATTGCCACCGATGGGCGAACTGGCGCCGGCTCCGCCGATGAGCATGGGCGCGACGAACGCGTTGACCTTGTCGATCAAACCGGCGTCCAGCATGGCCCCCGTGACCTCGCCGCCGCCTTCGACGAGGACGCTGACGATCCCCTCGCCTCCGAGGAACTGGAGCAGGGCGGACAGATTGACGCGGCCGTCGGGGCCGGGAAATTCGCACACCTGGGCGCCGGCTTCTTCGAGGGGTGACGTACGCGAAGGATCGAGTCCCGTTCCGGTGGCGATGATGGTGCGGCCGGGTTGGCGAAGCATGCGAGCATAGGGCGGAGTGCGTCCGTGGCTGTCAACGACGATTCGCACCGGCTGCAGGTCGGAGGACAAAGGATTGCCGTCCGGGTCGCGCGCGGTCAACTGAGGATCGTCGGTGAGGGTGGTGCCGATACCGACCATGATGCCGTCCAACTCTTTTCGCATCTGCTGGACGCGGGCGCGGGCCTCGGGGCCGGTGATCCACTGGGACGCACCGGTGCGGGTGGCGATTTTGCCGTCGAGGCTCATGGCGAACTTGGCGACTACGAAGGGCAGGCCCGTGGTGATGTGCTTCGCGAATGCTTCGTAGAGTTCGTCCGCGTCCGGGTTGGGTTGATGTTCAATGGCGATTCCAGCAGAACGCAGGGCAGATGCACCACCGCCGGCGACATGCGGGTTAGGATCGCGGACGGCATAAACCACATGGGAGATGCCGGCGGAGATGATGGCGTCGGTGCAGGGCGGCGTGCGTCCGTAGTGGCAGCAAGGCTCGAGGGTGCAGAAGAGTGTTGCGCCGCGGGCTGCCGATCCGGCCTGGAGCAGTGCGCCGATTTCGGCGTGATGTTGGCCGGCGGGCAACGTGTGGCCTTCGCCGACGACTATGGAGTCGCGGACGATCACAGCGCCCACTGCGGGGTTGGGGCTGGTAGTGCCCAAAGCGGAACGGGCCAATTCGAGCGCCCGGGACATGGGGTCGGTGGACGTGGTCATGCGCGCGGCCTGGCAAGAAGGATCATGGGGCGAAATCCTGGTGGAACCGGCTGGCAGTGGGGCCGGACTGACCCTGATACTTGCTACCCAATTCCGGAGATCCGTAGAGACGTTCGGCGGGCTCGGTGAGGCGCAGGAACGAGATCTGGCCTATTTTCATGCCTTGGTAGAGAGCGATGGGCAGGCGTGCGACGTTGCTGAGTTCCAGGGTGAGGCGGCCACGCCAACCGGGGTCGACGAAGCCAGCGGTGCTGTGGATCAGCAGGCCGATGCGGCCGAGACTGCTCTTGCCCTCCAAGCGGGCCACGAGATCGTCGGGCAGCTCGATGTGCTCCAGGGTGCTGCCGAGGACGAACTCACCGGGGTGCAGGATGAACTGATCGTCGCCTTGGATTTTGACTTCTTCGGTGAGGTCGGCCTGGGACTCGCGGACGTCGATGTAGGGACGGCGGGAGTTGGAGAAGACCAGGAAACGGTTGTCGAGATGCAGGTCGATGCTGGCCGGCTGGATGTCGTCGAAATTGATCGGCTTGACGACGATGCGGCCCTCGTCGAGTTCGCGGCGGATGGTGCGGTCGCTGAGAACCATGTTGGGTCACTCGAGCAATTCGTAGACGCCATAGACGACGACGGTTACGGCGCCTTCGCCGGCGGAAATTGGCGTGTCGAATGAGGCGGCGGCGCTCTGAGCGAATCCGCGTTCAAGTATGGGTCCGCCGCCGCCGATGGGGAACTCGCTGATTATCTTCAAGTCGCCGAGTTCGCGCTCGGAAAAGTCGGCCATCTGCTCGGCTTTTTCCTGCATGTTATCTGTGGCGGCTTCGCGGGCTTCCTTTTCCAGATCGCTGGTATCGGATATCACGAAGTTCAGGTTGTTGAAAACGAGGTGGTCGCCGCCGGCGGTGACGGCAGCGTCGATGACCGTGCCCACCTCGTCGGTATCGCGGACGGTAACGTCCAGGCCGTTCTCGACGGTGTAGCCCTGCTGGTCCCGTCCGTCGGGGCCGTATTCATAATTGGGATGGATTCGGAAGTAGCTGGTGGCGATGTCGTCTGAATCGACGTAATTGTTGGTCAGTGCGGTGCGTACGGCGGTCATGGTAGTAGCAGCCGTATTGCGTGCCTCAACCACAGTATCAGCAGTTACGGAGACAGCCAACGACAGTTCCGCCAGATCGGGCGACGCGGTGGCTGAGCCATGTCCCGAGACCTGGACTATGTCGATTTGATCGTCGGTCAACAGGCTCTGGCCCTCTCCTGTGGATACAGCGGGGCCGTCGTCGCGGTCCGTGATGGCGGACACGGGGGGCAGGTTGAAGGCCCATGCAGCAATCAGCATCAGCAGGACGACGGCAATGGTGGGCAGGATGTATTTGGCGAGGTTTTGGTAGGGCATTGAATCCTCCGTTTTATGTTGGAGATGTTCGGTTATTGGGTATTTGGTCCATAGGAGCGAAGTGAGCGGTTATCCTTGGAAGTTCACGCGGCCGCCGAGGAGGGCGCGGGCCATGACGAATTTATGGATCTCGGAGGTGCCGCCGCCGATGCGGGCGTGGCGCAGCATGTGGTACCAGTGGGGGATCGGCATGTCGAGGGTCTCGCCCATGCCGCCGAAAATCTGCATGATCTTGTCGATGCTGCGCCAACCCCATTCGCCGGCGGCGTACTTGACCATGGAGGCTTCTACGCGGACGTCCTCCCCAGCGTCGGCGCGGGCGGCGGTTTCGCGAGCGACGGACCGGAGGGCGATGATGTCCATGTATACGTCCGTAAGCATCCACTGGATGGCCTGTCGGTCCGCGATGGGGCGGCCGTAGGTTACGCGTTCCTGGGACCAGTCGATGGCCATCTGGAGGGCGCGGGTCAAGATGCCCAGGGCCATGGCTCCGCGCAGGAGACGGTCGTGATGGACGAGCCATTGCTGCCCGAGGTTGAAGCCCTCTCCGACCTCTCCCAATACCTGGGTCGGTGGGACGCGGACGTTGTCCAGATGGATGTAGTGCTGCTGGGCCTTGGTGGGGACGATCCAGACGCGGATAGGCTCAAAGGTGACGCCGGGCGTGGGGTTGTCGATGATGAACATGGTGATGCCGCCACGCTGACGCTTGTCAGGGTCGGTGACGGCCTGCACCAGGAGGAAATCGGCGGAGGCGGCGCCGGAGATGAACATCTTGGTACCGTTGAGGATCCAGTCGTCGCCGTCGCGGACGGCGCGGGTCTGCATCATGCCGCCGGGGTCGGACCCGGCTTCGGGTTCGGTCTGGCCGAACGAGTAGTAGAGGTCTCCGTTGATCGCGGGATACAGGTATTTCTGCTCCTGCTCGGGGGTGCAGGCGCCGATCATGAACATGGGGACGGGCGAGGTGGGAAGGTGCACGATGCTCTGGTGCACCTCTTCCTCCAGGACCAGGTGGCCGAGAGCACCCATGCCACCACCGCCGTATTCCTCGGGGACGAACGAGGTATAGATTCCGGTCTGCTTGGACAGGTTGTTCAAGCGTCCCCATTGGTCTTCCGACAAGGTGCCCAGAACGCCGGGCACGGTTTCCAAAACGCCGCGGGGTGCGCCGTTTTCCGGTTCGCCTTCTTGCGGGGGATGCGCCAGGTATCCCGGTTCGAGGGGGATGCATTCGTCGCGGACGATCTGGCGGACGGTGCTTTTTAGGGCATCCAGCACGGGGGGCAAACCGGTCTCTGTGGTCATCGTTACTCCGGGTTTGGTTTCAGGGATTGAATGTTTGGTTGATTGGGTGGGCCGTCAGTGGAACGGGCAGACGTATCGCAACGCCGCGAGGGCTGGGTCCTGGTCGTTGCCGGTGGCGAGGCGGGCGACGTATTCGCCCTCGGCGGTGTTTTTGGACGCCGCGGACGCATCGATCACCGAAAGGACAGAGTGGACACCGCCAAACACGATGGCGACAGCGAACACGGCGACGATAAAAAAGCCGATGATTTTTTTGTCCATGCTGGCGACCTGCCAAGGAGATTGCCGAAGTCGCGGGCGCTCGCGACCGGGGATTGGGTTCAATTATAGTCCATGGCCGGCGAACGTGCGCCAAGGGAACGCGATACCTCGCGCGCTTCGACCATACCTACTGCGTGCCTACTGATCGATGGGTGATAGAATACACCGGACCAAACGAGAGATACTCCATCGGCCGATTGAACAGTCCCGTGACCAGCGAACTACTGCGCAACCTCCCAAGCGTTGATCGTGTCGTCAGCAGCGATATGCTGGTGGACGTGGTGTCCACTTATGGCCGCGACTGGGTGGTGGACCTGACGCGGGATGCGGTTGACGAGGCGCGTAGGACGATTCTGGCCGGTGGGGATTGTGGGTCACTGGACGATATCGCGGAGACCGTCCGGCGGACGATTGACGACCTGGTCGCGCCCTCGCCGAGACCGTTGATAAACGCGACCGGTGTGGTCATTCATACCAACCTGGGACGGGCGCCGCTGAGCAAAGCAGCGCTGGCCGCCGCCGACGCGGTAGCCCGGGGATACTCCGACCTGGAGATCGACCTGGAGACGGGCCGAAGGGGGTCGCGACAAGCGCATCTGCAATCGCTGCTGGGGCAGATCACCGGGGCGGAGGCTGCCTTGGTGGTCAACAACAACGCGTCCGCGCTGCTGCTTGGGTTGTCGGCACTGGCGGCAGGGCGCGAGGTCATCGTGGCTCGGGGCGAAGCGGTGGAAATCGGCGGCGGTTTTCGCATTCCGGACGTGCTGCGGCAGAGTGGATGTACGCTGGTGGACGTGGGGACGACCAACCGGACCTACGTGCGGGACTACGCCGACGCGGTTACTGACGCCACGGCGGCTTTCCTGAAAGCGCACGCCAGCAACTTCCGGGTGGAGGGATTCACCGCCTCGGTGGACGAACGCGAGTTGGTGGGACTGGGAGAACGTATGGGCGTACCGGTCCTGCACGACGTGGGATCGGGAGCGTTGTTGCCTACGGAGAGGTATGGGCTAGTGCACGAGCCGATGCCGCAGGAAGCTATAACCGCTGGGACCGGGCTGGTCTTCTTCTCCGGCGACAAACTGCTGGGCGGCCCGCAAGCGGGGATCGTCGTGGGCGACCTGGAATTGGTGCAAAAGCTAGAAAGACATCCACTGGCGCGAGCGGTGCGCATCGACAAGATGAGCCTGGCCAGCCTGACGGCTACGCTGACGCATTATCTGAGCGGCACCGCCGAGTCCGAGGTGCCGGTTTGGCGGATGATCTCTGCCAGCTCGGACCAGATCAAGGCGCGGGCGGAGCGTTGGCGCGTCGCCATCGACGGGTCGTTGGGGTTCAAGGTTGACGTAACGCCGGCGCGTTCGGCCATCGGAGGGGGCAGCCTGCCGGGGGAGACGTTGGACTCGTGGGCGCTGTCAATTGCGGCTGAGGCCGGTGGGCCGAGCCCGGAGGCGTTGCTGAGCAGGCTGCGCGGGCGTTCGACTCCAGTGATCGCCCGGATTGAGGATGATGCCGTACGGCTGGATCCAAGAACGGTGTTGCCGGAGCAGGACGACGATACGGTGCGAGCCCTGGCAGAAACCTTGGTGTAAGTTTCGATACCTGAATGACTCTGCGAGATAACGGGTGACAACGTGACGGACTATTTGTTGGTGCACGGCGCGGGACAGGGCGCCTGGAGTTGGGGCAAGGTATGGGGTCAAATGACCGCGCCGGTGGAGCATCCACCCACGTTGTACCGCCAGAGACAGGCGGTGCGCGTGCGTGCGGTGGACCTACCGGGTCAGGGTTCTGACGCGGCCCTGGACGCAGGGCTAGTTGACATGTCCGAAGGTATACGCGCCATCACCAATGTGGTGGAACGGGAAGGATTTACGGATTACGTTATCGCCGCTCATGAACTGGGAGGAACCGTAGCGCTGCAAGCGTTGAGCGAACTCGAACCAGCGCCAAAGCGCCTGGTGCTGGTGGCGGGAATCGTTCCATCGAACCGGGGGGCTGCGGTCGCGGCCTATCCGACCCCGTTGCGTGCCGCGATCGCGCTGTGCAAAACCATGAGTACGCTTACCGCCAAGGACTTACAAGTCCCCAGAAGCTTGGTCAGCAAGTACACCTGCAACGGTCTGGAACCGATGCAGCAGGTTGAGACGGTGGGATATCTAGGGCCGCTGCCTCTACGCATGCTCACGCAATTGGTTTCCATTGACTTCGAGAACCTGCCATGCCCCGTTACGTACGTGGTGCTGGGGAATGACCGGCTTATTGCGCCCGGTCGACAGAGAGCGATGGCCGCTCGCATCCCCGGCGCGACCGTGATCGATCTTGATGCCGGGCACCAGGCGGCCACTCAAAAGCCGAGGGAATTGGCCGACCTGCTGCTGGCCGTTTAATGCCGACGCGGCCAGACTCGTCGGCGTCGTTCGTCGCCGACCTGCACATCCACTCGCGGTACGCTTTCGCCTGCAGCAGATCGCTTTCGCTGGACATGCTGAGCGGTTGGGCGAAACGCAAGGGGATCGACCTTTTAGCCACGGGGGATTTCACGCATCCGCTGTGGGCCGAGGAGTTGCGGTCGGATCTCCGTGCCGAACAGAACGGGCTGTACAGTTACGGCGGCGTGCATTTCGTTCCGGGTACGGAGATAAGCTGCGTTTACAAACAGGGTGGACGGACGCGTCGTATTCACATGCTGGTGATGATGCCCACCCTGGATGCGGCGAGTGACCTGACAGTTCGGCTGGCGGACCACGGGAAGTTAGCCAACGATGGCCGGCCTACGGTGAGTCTTTCAGCCCGGGACCTCCTTGAAATGGCTTTGGAGTGTCATCACCATGCGATAGTGATTCCTGCGCACGCGTGGACGCCGTGGTACGGGGTTTACGGATCCAAGGGTGGCTTCGACAGCCTGGAGGAGTGTTTCGGAGATTTGGCACCGTGGATTATGGCGGTGGAGAGCGGACTGTCGTCAGACCCGGGGATGAACCGAATGGTCGCGGAATTGGATGGCAGGAGCGTCGTGTCATTTTCGGACGCACATTCGCCGGCGCGGTTGGGACGGGAAATGACCGCTCTCACGGGAGAGTTGTCGTGGGACGGCCTGTTAGAGTCGTTGCGGAACTCGGGCGTGGATTACACGGTGGAGTTCTATCCGGAAGAGGGCAAATACCACTACAGCGGGCACCGGAAATGCGGGGTGATTTACGGGCCGGAGGATGAGGCGAAATACGGTACATCCTGTCCGGTCTGTGGCCGCCCGCTGACGTTGGGGGTGCTGCATCGGATCACAGAGGTGTCCCACGGTCCGGTGGACACGACCATGACAGTTGGCGCGGACGGATGGATACGGTCAGAGGGCCGGCATCCGCCATACGCTCGGTTGGTACCGCTGCAGGAGATCGTTGCCGCCACGATGAACGTCGGGGTCAACGCACGGCGGGTAGCAAGGGAGTACAATAGGCTGACCGACCATTTCGGCAGCGAACTTGCCGTACTGCTCTACGCTTCCGAGAGAGATCTGCTTCCGGTGGCGGGCGAAACCGTGACGCGGGCGATATTGGACGCCAGGGCAGGGCATGTCTCGGTCGATCCCGGTTATGATGGGGTGTACGGGTCGGTCAAGTTGACCAGCGCCGATAACCGCAAAACCTAAACCAAGTATTGAGACCGAACGCCATGGACGTTGCACTGCGCCGGATGCGCTCCGAAGACATCACGCAGGTAATCGAGATCGAACACGAGGCTTTTTCGCCGGGGTGGGTGGGCACCCAGTTTCGGCGAGAACTGAACAGCAGGCACTGTCGTTTCATAGTCGCGTATCTCACGAACGGTGAAGAACACGACGTGGCGGAGGAACGGTTCGAAGCCGATGTAAAGGCCGACGCATCGATGTGGGGCCGGATGGTGCGGGGGGTCAAGTCGGTTTTCGGGGCAGGGGGCGACGCGGGATCGGATGCCATCGCCGGTTACGTGGGGATCTGGTTCCAGGGCGACCAAGCGCATATTACCGAGATCGCAGTGCGCGAATCGCTAAGGGGGCGAGGAATCGGCGAGTTGCTGCTGATTGGCACGGTGCGGGCGGCGTACGAGCAGGGGCTGGAGGAAGTCACGCTGGAAGCGCGGGTCTCCAATTTCGTGGCTCAGCGTTTGTACGACAAGTACGGGTTCAACGAAGTCGGGATCCGCAAGAACTACTACGCCGACAACAGGGAGGATGCGGTGATCATGACCACCGACCGCATCCACACGAACGCCTATCGCCAGAAATTCACGGGTTTACAGGACCGATTTTTTGAGCGGTACGGGGACGTGGCGATAGAAATTTAGGCCCCCGCCGGAAATTTCCATGAGGGCCGCCCTTGAGGTAGTTTTCCGAGCGCTCCGTTGATCCTTACCGGCCGCGGAGCTTGGGGTCAAGAGCGTCTCGGAGGGCGTCGCCGAGCAGGTTGAACGACAGTACCGTAATTGAGATGGCGAGCCCGGGAAACACCACGAGCCACCAGATGGGTTTGTAGGTGTTGGCGATGACGCCGCCGAGCATGTTGCCCCAGCTTGGAGTGGGGGGTGTGATGCCCACCCCAAGGAATCCCAGGGACGCCTCGATGACGATGGCCGCGCCGAGATGGGCCGTGGCGAGTACGACGTAGGCGGCGAAACACTGCGGCGCTATGTGCTTGGCCATGATGCGGAAGTTAGACGCTCCCATAGCGCGGGCGGCGTCCACGTAGGCAAGTTCCTTCACCGACAAGGCGACGGAGCGAACGACCCTGACGCCGTAGGGCAATCGCGTTACCGCGATGGCGATGATGACGGTCCAGATGCCCCCACCGAGAGCGACCAAGAGGACCATAGCCAGGACCAGCGCGGGGAATGACATAACGATTTCGACGATGCGCTGGCTGATGATATCGAAGCGGCCGCCGAGGAACGCGCTGGCAACGCCCCAGAGCGCGCCTATGGTGGACCCCAGCAACACGGACAACACCGAAACCTGAAGGGAGACACGGCCGCCGTAGATGATGCGGCTAAGGATGTCGCGGCCCTCATAATCGGTGCCCAACCAATACTGAGCAGAGGGAGCGGCGCCGAGTTGCAAAAAATCAACAAACAGGGGATCGTGCGGCGAGAACAACCCAGCGAAGGCAGCAAGTATAGATATGACTACCAGGAGGAATCCGCCCACAGCCCCGACCGGATACCGACGGCAGAACGTAACCACAGCAACTGCGGCGCTCTGTGTGCGCTCCGACAAGGTTGCGCTGGGGGCTGCCAACTGAGCTTGCAAATCTGCTTGACCAGCCATGGGTTGTTCCCTTTGAACCGCCCCAATGGGGCAACGGATGGATGACGGATCCTAGGTCAGTCGTAGCGAATCCTCGGGTCGAGGACTGCATACATGACGTCGATGGACAGGTTGACCAGCACGAAGATGATGCCGTAGAGGAGGACCAGATTCTGGACGACCACGAAATCGCGCTCGGTGAACGCCTGGACGAGAGCCGTACCCAATCCCGGGACCGTGAACGCGGTTTCAACGGCCACCGAGCCGCCTAGCAGCAGGCCGAACAGCACGCCCGACAGCGTCAAGACGGGCAGCAGGGCGTTGCGAAGGGCATGACGCAACACGACCAAACGCTCCGGCAAACCCTTGGCCCGGGCAGTCCGAACGTAGTCATCGCGTATGACTTCGAGGAGGGTGGTGCGAGCCATACGCGCGATGTAAGCGGATGTTGCCAAGCCCAAGACGATGCCGGGGGCGATTACGATTTGCAAGTTGGTAAGCGGGTCTTCCCAAATTTGGATGATCCCAAGTGGAGGTCGGTAATTGAACGCCAGCAGGGATACCACTACCACCAGGATGGCGACCCAGAAACTGGGCACCGCAAGGAAGATGATGGTGAGGAATCTTGAAACGTAATCCGCTACGCTGTTCTGCTTGATGGCTCCCAAGATGCCGACAGGGAGGCCGATGATCCAGGAAACAAGCACGGCGACGATAGCGATTTCAGCCGTGAGTGGTCCACGGCGAATGATCAACTCGGATACAGAGTCACCGCGCCAGAAGGATTCACCCATCTTGCCGGTGAAAACGTCCTTCATCCAGTCGGCGTATTGGATGTAGAGGGGGCGGTCGATGCCCAACTGCCGCTTGATCTCGGCGATGTCCGCAGCGGTCAGGTTCTCGCGGCCCCCCTCGCCGTATAGGATGGCGAGAGGGTCGCCCGGCAAGATGCGCAGCGCCAAAAATATGATAATGGTGATGCCGATCAGGCCGGGCAACGAGTAGAGCAGCCGTCGCCCGATGTATTTCAGCAGCATCGCTTACTTGTCCAGCCAAGCGGTGTCGAAGCGGATGTCGTTGAACAGGGTTACGCGGTGAGCGCGCCCATGACCCTTCAGATAGTTAGCGAACCCGTCGATGATGGTGAAATGGTTGATCAGGATCATTGGGGTCCATTCTTCCAGGATGGCGGCGCCCTGCAGGGTGAGTTCCTCCTTGCGCGCCGGGTCGGTGGTTCCGATCAACTCGTCGACCAGGGAATCGAATTCCGGATTGGATGAGCCACGGTTCCAGTTGCTGCCGCTGCCGGTGGTGTACCAGGACCCCCAATACGCGGGGGTGGACGCCAGCGGGGTGGGAGTGCCGTTGACGGCGAGGTCGTAGTTGCCCTGGTCGCGGTCCTCCTGCCAAACGGAGGTGTGGACGACGCGGATTTCGCTGTTGATGTTGAGGTTCTGCTTCATGAACGCCTGCATCATGGGCGCCATGGGAGAGACCAGGAAGTTGATGTCGCGCACCATGAGGTCCAGCGTTGGGAAACCATCGCCGTTGGGGTAACCGGCATCGGCCAGCAACTGCTGCGCCGTAGCGATGTCATCCGTGGACGCGGGACAGTTGTAACCGGGCTTCTTGTTGAGGGTTTCCTCACGATACGAGGCTCCGAAGTCCGGGTCGTTGGGCACGATCCAAGTGCCCACCTCGATTTCGCGAATGGCGGCGACGGCGACCTTGATGGCGCAGCGGTCCTG
This sequence comes from Dehalococcoidia bacterium, assembly GCA_034423115.1. GTDB lineage: Bacteria > Chloroflexota > Dehalococcoidia > Lucifugimonadales > UBA3495 > Bin87. The sequence continues at coordinate 51,961 of DAOUJD010000043.1, forward strand.
CACGATGGAGATAGCGCGGCGCACCCTGGCGTCGGACAAGCCGTCGCTTTCGTGGTTCACGAACATGCCGCCGATGGACGGGATGGGATAGACCACGACGGTGTGGGTGTCCGAGTAGTTCTGGCGAATATCGTCGCGGAGGTCGGCTCCCGCGCCGTAAACGTAGTCAACGCGGCCGGTGATGAGAGCGGCGCCGGTGGCTGGGCCATAAGCCAAATGGCTGTGCTGGATGCCGTCGAGATAGGGCAGTTCGGGGTTCCAGTAGTTGGGGTTGCGCGATGCCTTCCAGAATTCGCCGGCTTGGTGATCCTCGAGGATAAAGGGGCCGGTTCCCGGGTGAACGGTGGTGCCCGGCTTAAGCTTCTTCAGGTCCAGGTTGTTGTCATCCAGAGTTTTCTTCCGTTCGATGACGTTCCAGCCATTGGCGATTGCGGCTGGCATGAATCCGCGAGGGGCTTTGAGGACGAATTCCACGGTATAGGGGTCAACAGTGCGGAGTTCGTCGACCGCCAGGAAAACGCTTTGCCGGGGCGAAATCATGCCCACCGGCGGGAAGATGATGCGATCGAAAGTCGCCTTGACATCCTCTGAGGTGAGCTCAGCGCCGTCGTGGAACAGCACACCCTCCCGGAGGTGGAAGGTATAGACGAGGCCGTCATCAGACACTTCCCAAGCGTAGGCCAAGTCGGGCATGACTTCCTTGCCACCGTCGAAGGGGCTGTAACGCAGCAGATTGTCGAAATAGACCCCCTGGGGCTGCGCACATGCGGCGGTGTTGCACTGGTGCATGTCGAAGTGGGGAGAGTCGGAGAGGCCAGCCCATTGCATCACGCCGCCCCGCTTGGGGTTGGCCTCGGGAGCCTTGAGCATCAACCGGGGCGTTTCCGCCTGAACCGCGGGTGGAACGGTGGGAACAGCGGTGGCGAACGGCGTTGCCGTCGGCTCCTCATCGGGCCGTTCTGTGGGCGCGGCCTGGGCAGCCGGGGCCGTAGTAGCCGCGGGCTGCGCCTGAGCCTGGGGCGCGGCGGGCTGTGCCTGCGGCTGGGGTTGGGCGGGAGCGGTGCCGCCGCACGCGATCACAAAAACGAGCAAAAGCGCAGCGGCCAAAGATACAACGGATTTGACGCTAAAGATGCCCGACATCTGGTACCTCCAATTGTTGTCAAACCAGCAAGAGCAACACGCGACGAATTACGTCACCAAATACAGACACAGATATATTATTACGTTCTTCGTAACCGATACCCTTGTTATTGGAGGCTAATCTACACCAGCACGATGATTTGTCAAGTTATCGAGCATCACGTACTGGAATATTGGCGGCAGGTTCGCATCGGAGCCGGGGTTGCGACTGATGCACAGTTTTTGCTGTCAGACCGGGCGTCCAAGGACCGGCGGTGGGGGTGCTGGCGCAACGTAAATGGGTTCGGTTGGTGGCACGTCGCAGTTGGTGCGTAAGAGGGCTGTCGGTTGACCGATTCCGTACGCCTTGTTAGAATTCCCGACAGTCTTACCGTCTGGGTGGTCATGCTTACCATTGGATTAACGGGAGGGATAGGCAGCGGCAAAAGCGCAGTCGCGGACCTATTGAAACAACTGGGCGCGTCAGTGATTGACGCGGACCAGTTGGGGCACGAAGCCTACACCCCGAATTCGGAAGCGTGGCGTCAAGTTGTGGCGGCGTTTGGACAGGAGATACTGACTGCCGAGGGCGAAATCGACCGACGCAAATTAGGGTCCATCGTATTTGCCGACCCAGCGGAACTGGCCCGACTGAACGGCATCATGCACCCGTTGATGGCGGGCATGGTGGAAAAGAGGAAGGCCGAACTCGTAGCCGCCGGTGAATCTGTAGCCGTAGTCGAGGCTGCGGTGCTTTTCGAAGCCGGTTGGGACTCCCTGGTTGACGAAGTGTGGACCACCTATGCCCCGGTGGACACGGTGGTCGAACGCCTGCACGCGCGCAACGGGCTCAGCGAAGAGGAAGCCAGGAAACGAATCAACTCACAGATGTCTGTCGAGGAGCGCAACCGCCGTTCCGACGTCGTGGTCGATAACTCGGCCGATATGGCGGCGCTGGAGCAGGGGGTAAAAAACCTGTGGCAGGCCCGAGTGGAAGGAAAGGTAAATCGAAGCAATGGTTGAAGCGAACATCGAACTGCTGGAAGACGAACCCAGTTTCAAGGAATTTGCCATTGAGGAATTCCTGGTTCGGAGCGAACCGTACTACCGCGCCATCGGCGACGAGCTGGAGCTGTTTGAGGCTGCCTACGAGCAGCACATTCCGGTCCTGCTGAAGGGCCCGACGGGTTGCGGCAAGACACGTTTCGTTGAATACATGGCATGGAAGCTGGGCAGGCCCATCACCGCGATACGGAACGAAGCCGCGCAGGACATGCGGGAAGGCGAGGTTCGGGTGCCGCTGGTAACCATTGCGTGCCATGAAGACCTTACGGCCAGCGACCTGGTGGGTCGCTATCTGCTGGACGCCAACGGAACGCGCTGGATCGACGGCCCGATGACTCGGGCGGTCAAAGCCGGCGCGATCCTGTACCTGGACGAAGTGGTGGAGGCTCGCAAGGACACCACCGTGTTGATCCACCCGTTGACCGACCACCGCCGGATCCTGCCGGTGGAAAAGACGGGCAACATCATCGAGGCGGACGACAGGTTCCTGCTGTGCATCTCCTACAACCCGCACTACCAAAGTGCATTGAAGGACCTGAAGCACAGCACGAGGCAGCGGTTCATCTCCATCGAATTCGACTACCCGCCCGTGGATATTGAGGCGGAGATCGTCGCGAAAGAAAGCGGTTGTTCCGATGAGCATGCGCATGCTCTGGCGCGTCTGGGCGAGAAGATCCGGAACCTTCGGGAGCACGGACTTGCGGAAGGCGCCAGCACCCGCTTGCTGATTTACGCCGGGCGCCTGATGCAACAGGGGATTCCGGCCCGCCGGGCGTGCCAGGTTGCCATAGTCTGGACGTTGACCGACGAGCAGGAATTGCAACGCAGCATTGAAGAGGTGGTTTACTCCATCTTCGAGTAGCCACTGGAGGCTGCATGGGTGAAGCCACCCTCGACCTGATACGCGACGCGCTTGAGCGACGCGAAGCTGTTACTGCCGCCCCGGAAGGATTAATGCCGGCGGCAGTAATGCTATTGCTTTACCGCAAGGAAGGCGACTACTGCGTGCTGCTGAACAAGCGGTCGATGATGGTGGAGTACCACAAGGGCGAGATGTCGTTTCCCGGAGGCGCCAAGGACCCGGAGGACACGGACTTCGAGGCCACGGCGCGGCGGGAAACGCACGAAGAGATGGGGATCACTCCCGATGACATAACGATACTGGGTAGGTTGGATGACAACGTCACCCGGTCGAACTTCCTGGTGAAGGTGTTCGTAGGGACGATTCCATACCCATACGATTTCAAACCGAGCTCGATTGAGATCGCTGAAGTCGTAGAGATTCCGTTGAACATTCTGCGAGATCCGGCCAGTTGGCGATGGGATTCCCGCATAGAAGACGGCGAGCGAGTGGCGGTGCGCTCGTACGGTTACGAAGAGCACCTGGTGTACGGCGCCACCGCCAAAATCCTTGACCAGTTCCTCGGAGTTGTTGAGGACGGGTTGAATGAGGAGGGCATTAGCCTTGACTAATACCGCAACTGGCGAGCTCCTGACTGAACTGGCCAAACTACCACCGGCAGTAACCGAAGCGTACGAAGCCGTCGCAGATGCGATGGGAGAGTCCTTCAGCGACGAGGAACTGGCGTTGTGGGCCAAGGAAGGCGTCGCCATCGGCACGCAAACCGTGCGGTCCTGGGAATCCGCCGTTGAATACTACAAGGTGAGTCCCGAGGTGGCCCGTTCGCTGGCGTTCGCCTCGTTCATGCAATGGGCGCGCTGTGGCACATACCTGTCCCAAGATTCGCCGACGCTGGCGGTTGCGTTCTTCAAGGCAAGCCCGACCATCGTTACCAACCTGCGGCCGCAGTACATACCGCGATGGGCGGGCCTAGGCCGCTCTCTCTACAAGGGGACGTGGAAGTCCAGCACGCTGGCGGCGCGGTTCTTCGAGGTGAGTCCCGATCTGGTGCGGAACCTGCCGTTCTGGGACGTAGAGGTGTTCGCGTCTCTGATCGAAGCGTTGTCTTACAAGTCGTATGACGTGGCGGCGGAGTGCCTAGTGCTGGGCCGCGACGTGCTGCCAGGTATGGGTCGCGAGCGGGAAGCTTTCCTGTCGATGTCGCGGGCGTTGACGGACACCAGTTGGCGGGAAGTCAAGGCGTGCTTGGAGATGGCGCCGCGGGCGTTGCAGCACGTGGAGGAAGGCCAGACCGGACGATTCCTGAGGTTGGGAGAAAGGCTGGCGAAGATGGGGCTGCGAGACACGTCCCGGTTCCTTTATGACGGAGCGCAAGCGCTGTCGCACGTGTCCGCAGGATCTCAGGGGCACATCCTGGATTTGTGCGAGGGGTTGTTGGCGACGTCGCCCGACGCGGTGCCGCCGTTCCTGAAGAGCCTGGACCCAGTGCTGAACCGTATAACGCTGCCGCAGTTGGACCAGTGGTACCAGCAAGGCGTTGACCTGCTCAACGAAAACCCCGAGAGCGGAATCGCGTTCTTCAAGATAGAATCCAACACGTCGGAATCGATGCTGGAGACGCTGTCGTCTAGCCTGGACCTGGAACGCGTCAAGGGCATCATGCGGCTCTACACCCGGGCGCTTTCGGGCACCAACATCGAGGTGATGAGCACCGAGGAACTGGTGCGTCGCCAAATCGGATGGGTGGACCAGGACACGGCATCTACGGATGGCACCAAGGTTTACCTACCGCCGATGATCGACAACTACAACGACAAGGCACAGAACTTTGCTTGGTTCAAGGTGGTGGCGACGCACCAAGTGTCGCACCTTGAGTTCGGCAGCTTTGAGTTCAATTTCGAACGGCAGGCCAACATATTCGAGGACCGCCGTATCCGAATGGAAGAGGCAGCGAAGGCGCGGATGGAGGCCATTCGCACCGCTGCCGCTGAGCACTTCCAGCTGCAAGACGCCAGCGTGATATCCGGGCCCGAAATGGAGGAAGGTCCGGGCGGCACGATGCGGGTTTACACCGACATCGGCAGGTTCTTGGCGCTGTTCGAGGACCGCCGGATGGCGTTCGACCTGTTCAGCGTACTTGAGGACTGCCGGTTGGACTATCTGATCAAGACGGACTATCCGGGAATCCGCAGGCCGGCGTTGGATGTGCAGGGGGACGCACTGGCGCAGCGGCCACGGGTGGAAGAGCTGCCGCTGCAAGAGGCGCTGATCGAGTTGCTGGTTCACATGAGCCTCGACCGCTTTGAAGGGCTGCCGGTGCCGCAGGAGTACCGCGACGAGGCCATCATGCTGGCTCGGATCATGCACCGGCTGAGGACGATACGCGCGTCGATTGAGGACACGGCGGAAGCATCCCTGCGAGCCTACGAGATCATCTCCAGGCTGAAGAACGAACAGCAGCCTGAGGACGAGTACCAGCCCGAGGACCTGGATGATCCGGGCGAGTTCTCCGAGGAGGAATACGAGGCGCTCCTGGACAAACTGCAGGCCCAAATGGACGAGCAGCAGGGCGAACAGGGTGAGGGAGACCCCTACGAATCTCCGGAACCCGTCGAATACCGGGGCGATTTCAAACCGGAGATGGTGCAACTGCTGACTAAATTGCAGATGGACCAAAGCCAGATGGGCGACGCCGAACCCATGACCCAGGAGGAACTGGAGCAGTTGCTCCAGGACAGCGCCGAGCTGGAACTGGATGCGCAGGAAGGGGACATCGACCAGAGCATGGCGATGTTCGCCCAGAACATCATGAAGGAGGCTGGCGTCCCGCCGCCGTCCAATGATCCTGGGCGCGGGTACGGGCCGATCCTGCACGATGACGACGCGGGCGGCGAACTGGAAGCGCTGGAACCCAAGACGTTCGTTTACGACGAATGGGACTTCAGGGCGAACGACTACAAACCGCGCTGGTGCATCGTCAAGGAGAAAATCCTGGACGAAGGCGACGTCAACTTCTACAACGACTCGTTGCGGAACTACTCATCGTTGCTGGCACATATCAAGCGGCAGTTCGAGTTGATCATGCCGGAGACGTGGCGCAAGACGTACCGGTTGATCGACGGCGAGGACATCGACCTGAACTCAGCGCTGGAGGCGTGGGCCGACCTACGGATGAACGTGCCGCCGGACGAGAAGATCTACTGGCGACGCAACCGCGTGGAGCGCGACGTGGCCGTGGTCTTCCTGCTGGACATGTCGGCGTCAACGGCCGAAGCCATCGACGAAGGTCGGCACTCAGTGGACGACCGGGACGCTCCGGACGATCCGGTGGAATACATGGTGTGGCTGCGGCGACGGCGGGAAGGCTTGGTGCGGCGCCACTACAAGCGCATCATCGACCTGGAAAGAGAAAGCTGCGCGCTGCTAATAAACGCCCTTGAGTCCATCGGGGACACCTATGGAATCTACGGGTTCTCCGGCTACGGGCGCGAGAACGTTGAGTTCTACGTCATCAAGGATATTGAGGAGCAGTTCAACGACAAGATCAAAAGGCGCATCGATAAGGTCACCCCGCTGCACGCCACGCGGATGGGATCGGCGATCCGACACGCCATCACCAAGCTGGAGAACCAGGATGCGGCGACCAAGATCATGTTCCTGATCAGCGACGGCCGGCCCCAGGACCGGGGATACAGTCGTGAGGGCGTTGAGAAGGAGTACGCGGTCCACGACACCCATCAGGCCCTTGTGGAAGCCAAGCGGAAGGAGATCACGCCGTTCTGCCTGACGGTGGACAAGGCGGGGCACGACTATCTCAAGACAATGTGCGGGGACCTCAACTACGAGGTGCTGGATGACATCTGGGCGTTGCCGGAACGGCTGCCGATGCTCTACCGGACGCTGACGATGAGTCGGTAACGGGCGAACAACGTAGTAAAGTTGAGGGCGGGTCCATTGGGCCCGCCCTCGTTGTCTTCGGGTGATAGCCGCAGCGAACTAGGGAGACACAGTGGTGATCAACTTGCGCAATTCGGTGAGGGCGGTGTTGCAGGAACGTCGCTTGATCACGAGGCGGCGCGGCGGCGTACGCAACGGGAATTCGTGGACATCTTCGCCATGAGAGATGGCGATGTGGATGGTGCCCGGGCGGTGTCCCTCGAACTCGCGGGGACCGAGTACGCCGGTTACGCCGAGGCCGAAATCGGATCCGGCTGAGGTCTGAGCCGCGAGGGCCATTGCGTTGGCGGTGGGCTGGCTGACGACACCGTTGGCGACCAGGACCGCGGATGGCACTCCGGCGGCGACGATGGCGTCGGCGGTATATGCAACGGCGCCGCCTCGATACCACTGATCACTGTCGGTGGCCTCGGTGATGGTGTTAGCCAGGAACCCGCCGCTGACGGACTCCATGGTGGCTAGGGTCATGCCCCGGGCAGTGAGGGCCGCGCCAACGGACAGTTCGGGCGTTTCGTCGTCGTATCCCCAGATATAGGGCGCCAACCGTTCGTGGATGGCGTTTTCGACGGGGGCGATCATTTCGCGGGCGGTGTCCTCATCGTTGGCGCGGGCGATAATGCGCAGGTGGATGCCGTCGGCTTTGGAGTAGATGCCGAGGTAGGGATTCTCCAGGCCGAAGTATTCCGAGATGATTTCATCGACGGATGCTTCGCCGAGGCCCAAGGTCTTGATATTGCGGGTGATGGTCACCTCGGAATCGATCATGTCCCTGAGCTTGGCGTCGATTTCATCCTGCCACATGGCGCGGTTTTCGCCAGGAGGGCCGGGCATGATGATGATGTGCTTGCCGTCCTTTTCCGCCCACCAGCCGGGGGCGGTGCCGTTACGGTTGGTGACGAACTGAGCGGATGGGATGAGGTGGGCCTGCTTGACGTTGTGGGCCGGCATGTCCTGGCCGCGGTTGCGGAACCACTGGCGGAGGTTTTCGATTTCCTCCTGCTGAACCGTGGGTGTCTCTTCGAGGGCAGCGGCGACAGCTTCTCGGGTGAGATCGTCCTGGGTGGGTCCCAGGCCGCCGGTGGTGAATATGATGTCCGACCGTTTCATGCCCTGGCGGAACGCCTCGGTAAGCTTGGGAAGGTCGTCTCCGATGATGCTGACCCACTGCAGCTGGATGCCGAGGGGTGGAAGGCGGCCAGCAATCCAGCTGGCGTTGGTGTCGGTGAGTTCGCCCATCAAGAGCTCGGTGCCGATGGATATGATCTCTGCGTTCACAACAGCCTCCTTGTTTGGCGACTCACGGGCAATCGTAGGGACGGTCGAGCGGGGGATTCGTAACTAGGCAAATGGTGCGCTCGGCTCGAACCGCGTTGATTACATAAACGATGGGATCATCGGGGAGCCCGGCGTAACGGACGAAAACCTGGGTGTTGCCCCGGTCGTCGAGGATAGGATTCCCCTCCTGATCGACCTCGATGTGCTCCATGCCGATGTAGAACTCGAAACTCTTTTCGTGGGTGGTAACCCTGACAATGGTTTCGGGCGGCGCGAGGCCGTATTTCGGATCGTCGGCACCGTCCTCGTCGACGTGCCAACCGACGAAGTTATCGGGACCGCCGGGCTTGGCGGGCTGGCCGTACCATTGGAGCTGCAGGGGCCACCACTCAGGTGGAACGACCTGGGACCGCTCGCCGTCGATGTCGGCGTACCAGTTCCTATCCTCCGGATTGGGGGTGTAGGTGACCGTCTTCCCCTGGTGGGTGACCGCCAATTCCTGGATATCCCGGAAATCAACGTCATAGAAGTAGCCGAGTTCTAGTGGCGGAGGAATGAATGGCGGGTTGACCGCGAGACAATAAACGACCCTGGCCCAAATTTCGGGAACCGTGAACAGTTGCGGGTCGCCAACGAGGCGCAGGTAGTTGTAACCCTCGTCGGGAGTGGCGTTGCCGATCCAGAACTCGTACGCCAAGCCGGTTTCCTCGGTGATCTTGATGATACTTTCAGGAGGGTCGAGGCCGTACTGTGCCGGGCTCTCGATGGTTTCAGAGAGGACGCGGTTCACCTTGGGGCCGCTTAGCAGCAAAGGCGTGCCGGCCCATTTTTGCTGATAGACCTCCGAGCGCTCTCCCCCTTCTTCAATGAACCATTTTCCTCGCCCTAGGTCCTTGTCGTAGACGACGAATTGTTCCTCGCCGGAGATCTGGATTGGGGGGTCATCTGAGCATTCGACCAAGTCTCCGGCTTGGCCGCGGTGCGTCACCTCGATGTTCACGATGGCATCATCGTCGATGCGCCAGGCCCAAGGGGGTTCGTCGCGTGGCTCCGCCCGGTCCCACGGCCTGAAATACAACGCGAGGGCACCGAAGATCACCAGGACAAAAACCAGCAGGATGGTCAGACGGATGTTCATGAGCCGTTATGAATCGATCAACAGATGCAACGGCGCGTTGCCGGGAAATGGTAAGACGGCGATTAACGCCGGACCCACCAGACCACAACCGCCATGATCGCCATGAGGCCGGGCAGGAGCAGCCAGGTGGAGAAACGAACGAAGTTGAACTCGTTGGCGTCGAGGTTCCATTCCCGATAAACGAACTCGCGGTCGCGAATGGACACGAGGGAAAAGTCGCCCATCAGGTAGTTCGCTGAATTCAGGAACAGGGCGGCGCTGGAACCGCGCTGGACGTTGCGGTTGGTAATGAAATCGGAATCGCCGAAAACCGTCATGCCGGCGATCTGGTTGTCCGGCGGCCTTTCCGTGGGCGCGGGTGTGCCAACGGGAGCGACGATATCGAGGTAGATCGCGGGGAAATATACGCTCTGGGGATCGCCCTCGATGGGTTCGGTGCGTTCGATGTCGCTGATCAGGCGGGCCGACGGCGTGGTGGCCGCGATGGGCACGGGGATGCGTGCGCTGGACTCTTCGATAACGGGTTCCAGGGCAGCCGCGCCGGGCATGAACGCGACCTGCAAGGGCTGGCCTCGGGGCGCGACGATTTCAGGCGGCGCCTGGGGGTTGTAGATGCCAACCCGCAGGGTGCGCGGCGCGTTGGGTTGGGAACCCTCTACATCCCTGATGTAACTGTCGGTTACCAGGACGCCCCAGAGGGCCAGGAACGCGCGGAAAGTATCGTGGGTATCCGGCTCGGCGAGAAAAATGAGCCTGGCCCCTTCGCGGCGCGGTTCGCCATCGGGTTGTCTGCCGGCCATATAGAAATTCAGCGCGTCGGCGTGGGCTTGGGGAAGTTCGCCGGTGGGCCCGGCTATGACCAGTAGCGCCGCGTCGTCGGGAACCCTGACATCCTCCTGCGATGGCGACCAGAACAAGGTCTCGACCGCGTAGTTGTCGACCTCCAGGCCGTCCTTGATCTGTTGGTACCCGTCGTCCTCCGCCCGATTGATGTCGCGTTCACCGTGGCCGGCTAGGAAATAGACCTTTTTCTGTTCGGTTTCGGTGGCGACGAGGAGGGCCGTGTACAGGTCCTGCTCCAAACGGCTGTAGACCCCGTCGGTTGGCTGCACCAGGTCGAGCAAATCGGTGCCGACGGCGGCAACGGCGATGGTCTCGTAGGAAGTTATGCCCTGACTGCGGGCGAGGTCCGCTTCCTTCTGTGGATCAACGAACTGGTAGGCGAAATTTCCGCTGCGCTTGCTGAATTCGCTGAGCATGGTGTCGACCTTGCCCCGGCGCGTCAGCATGTTGATGTCGGGGATTTCATCCGGGTAGTAGGCGATGACGTTGATGGGGCGGTCGAGATTGTCCAGCAGATCCTTGGTCCGGTTGGCCAACGAGAACTGGTTGGTCGCGGTGGTGTCGGCGCGGAAGTGATTCTCAAAGGCGACGTAATTCGCGAGTACGACCAAACCGATGAACGCGGCCGTCATCACCACGGTGTTGACACCGTAACGGCCGGTGCGGCTGAAGAATGCGGCGATGACCTGGCTGAAGTATGAGATGGCGACCAACAGCACGAACGCGGCGCCGATGGCCAGCACTATTCCACCGTAGAGTTTGAGGGAAGACACGAAGGCGAGCAGCACCGCCCCCGCGATGAGGCCGACGACGCCAGCTATCAGAATGGGCGCGTAGAAGACGGCGACGAAATCGAAAACCGGCTCGATGAACGAGAACAGGGTACGGGACTGCTCTTCCAAAGCCTGCGGTTCGTCGGGAGTTTGCTCCGACGGGCCGGCACCCTGGCGATCCCTGCCGCGGCGCCGGCGCCAATCTCTGGGAGTTCCGTCGATACGCTGCTGGCTCATGCTACCTCCAGCGGCGCGATTCCAGCGCGCGGATCGAGAGGAACAGGAACAGGGCGGTTACGGTGAGGAAATAGACGATGTGGGCCGAATCGATGATACCGCTGTCGAAATCGTTGAAATGGCTGGTGAAGCCGAGCTGGGTGAACACGTTAGCCCAGATGCCAGTGACGACCTCACTGATGAACGCGGTGGCGTACAGAACGACCAGGATGCCGGTGCCCACGACCGCCGCGATGATCTGGTTGCTGGTCAGCGTGGAGGTGAGGATACCTACCGACAGCGCGGCCATGCCGTAGAGCACCAACCCCAGGTATCCGGAGTAGATCGGGCCCGGGTCAGGCGTGGCGAAGACCAACAGCAGGATTACATAATATGAAGTAAGGGCCAGCAGGAACAGCAAGAACACCAAGCTGGAGATGTATTTGCCCAGGATGACCTCCCAGTCGCGAACCGGGGAGGTCAAGAGGAGTTCGATGGTGCCGAGCTTCTGCTCCTCCGCAAGGAGACGCATGGTCAAGGCGGGAGCCAGGGGTATCAACAGGAAGGTGGCGCCCTGGAAAAAATTGCTGAGGGACGCTTCGGGGAACGGGTTGCCCAAGTCGCGGACAAAGAAGAAACCGCTGAGGGCCATAAATATAAGCGCCACGATGTAGGCCACCGGGCTGCTGAAATAGATCTGAATTTCCTTGAACGCTACAGCGCGGATCGTTCGCATTGTCTGCTACGCAAAATCCTCGTCGTCGGTCTCGGAGGTGGTGAGCCTGAGGAAAATCTCCTCAAGGCTCATGCTGTTGACCTGCATGCTGAGCAGGCTCCATTCGTGGCTGATCACCGTGCGCGATATCTCGTCCCTCAGGTCGAAACCCTCACGGAATTGCACGCGGTAGGCGTTGATGCCCGGACGCGGATGGTGAGAAACCTCGGTTGCGCCCTCGATGGAACGCAGCACGGGGAGCACTTCAGCCGGTGGGCCGCCGATTTCGACCTCGAGCTGTTCAACGCCTCGCAGGTGCTGGGCGAGGTTGTTTGGAGTATCGGCTGCGACGATGTGGCCCTCGTGGATGATCAGCACGCGTTCGCAGATCATGCTGACCTCGGGCAGGATATGACTGCTCAGCACCACGGTTTGCTCTTGGCCCAGTTCCTGAATCAGACTGCGGGTTTCGACCACCTGGATGGGGTCGATGCCTATGGTGGGTTCGTCGAGGATCAAAACTTCGGGTTCGTGGAGGATAGCTTGGGCGATGCCAACGCGCTGCCGGAACCCCTTAGACAGCTTTCCGATGAGGGTTTTGTGGTAGTCCCCTAGACGGCACACATCGATCACGTCGTCGGTGCGACGGCGGATTTGCCGTCCGTTCATGCGGCGCAGGGTGCCCATATATTTCAGGTAGTTGGTGACGGTCATCTCCGTGTGCAGGGGGACCGACTCCGGTAGGTAACCAACCCGCTTGCGCACTTCCAACGACTTTTCGACCACGTCGTAGCCATCAAGAGTCACGGAGCCGCGCGTTGGCGGCATGAATCCGGTGAGGATGCGCATGGTGGTGGTCTTGCCGGCGCCGTTGGGTCCCAGGAATCCCAAGATCTCGCCGCGCCGGACGGTGAAATTCACGTTCTCTACGGCGGGGTTGGGCCCGTAATAGTGCGTGAGATCGCGGACATCGATCATCACGTCTTCGGATGGCAATTCCGCGACGCTGTCATCAATGGTTGGAGCAGTTTCGGAAGCCATAAGATTGTCCGTGCCTTAGGGGCTTATTGCTGGGAAATCTGACCGCAGTCGAATGACATACGACGCCGTCGGCTAGGTGGATTGCCACACCGACGGTTTGGGGTTCCCAGAGCGCTGATTTCGCTTTGAATTGGAGTGGCGGCTATGATATTCTAAACGCCGCATTTTCACAAGACGGCGCGGCCCCGTCCAACGGGGCCGATTTTTCATTGGGGGATGGCTAGCAGGATGCACCTGATTATCGACGGATTCGGCGGGGACGCCAGCATGATGTGGGACATGGAGCGGCTACGGACATTCCTGGACGAGTACCCGGCCAGTCTCGGAATGACCCGGATAACCGAACCGGAAGTCCTTGAGTATCATGCTCCGAATCCGAACGATAGCGGCATCTCCGGTTTCGTAATTATCGCGGAAAGCCACATCAGCGTGCACACGTTCCCGCACCGGGACTACGTCAATATCGACCTGTTTTCCTGCAAAACTTTCGACCACGAGCAAGCCCTCGCCGACGCGCGTTCCCTGTTCGACTTGACTCAGGTCAAGTCCTGGTTGCTGGACCGTGGGTTGGAGTGGACCGACGCGGAACAGGGGGCCACGGAAACACGTCGCCAGCGTTCCGTTCTGCAAACGGTGGGGTCCGGTTCGCCGGTTGCGTGAACCAAACCCGGATTACGCCGCAGTCCCGCCGGTTCCGGTAACGCCGGCGAACTTCCTGTCATTGCCTCCGGATCAGGGGGCGTTGGATAGCGCATTTGCCGTCCTGATCCCAGTTCCGATAGACAGCACGACCTCCTTTCGCAGCGGGGCACGCTACGGCCCCTCCGCCATCATCGCGGCCTCGGCGGCGCTGGAGGACTACGACCTCGAGTTGGGCATAGACGTAGCGGAGTTGGGGATTCACACTACCGATCCGGTGGAACCGCACGTTGGCAATCCTGAGCAGATGGTCTGGCGTGTTCGGCGGGCGGTATCCCATTATCAAGGGATGGGGAAACTTACTGGCGTGCTCGGCGGAGACCATTCCGTGGCCATCGGTTCTGCATTGGCAACGCTGGAAAGGTATCCCGAATTATCGGTCCTTTATATCGACGCGCACGCGGATTTGAGAGATGAGTACCAAGGAACTTCCTTCGGGCACGGATCGGCGGCCCGTCGGATAGCGGAGCACTGCCCGGTGTCACTGGTGGGCGTGCGTACGCTGGCGCTGGAAGAGAAGGCGCATATCGATGACCGGGCGATGGAGGTCGTGTATTGGCCTCCTGAGGAGAGCGGCTACGCGCAAGACATAATCCCCACGCTCGCGCCGGACGTGTACGTGAGCGTTGACCTGGATGCGCTGGACCCGTCAGAGATGGCGGCAGTTGGGACTCCGGAGCCGGGTGGGATGCGATGGCTGGATCTGACTGTCTTGCTCAGGCAGGTTGCCGAGCAACGGAGGATCCTGGGGTTCGACGTGTGCGAGTTGGCGCCCAACGAGGGGCCCGCGGCGAACAGCTACACGGCGGCCAAGCTGGTTTATAAGATGATCGCATACGCGTCGTTGGGCGGGCCTGCAAGCACGCGTGGGTAGCAGGCGGGCGGCCTCGATTTCTTGACAATGCCGGCGGGCCAAACTTACAATCCCGGCAATTTGAGAGCCGTTGTTCGCGAGTAGCGACGGGTTTCATTACGCACCGCAATTGGAGGAATCACCCATGCCAAACGAATGGCCCACAGTGCATTATAAAGAGGAAGGCATGCGTGAGGGCATGCAAATCGAGGACGCCAACATCTCGGTGGACGATAAGGTTGAGCTACTCGACATGCTCTCTGAGACGGGCCTGAAAAGCATCGTCGTCGGTTCGTTTGTGAGTCCTCGATGGACCCCGCAGATGGAGCGAATCGACGAGATCGTGACCAAGTTCACGCCCAAGGCGGGTGTCACCTATACCGCCCTGGCGCTGAACGCCCGCGGCGTTGAGAGGGCCCGCGCCTACTCGCCGCCGCTGACCATCGAGCGGGATGCGTATCCGAGGCTGTCGTGCCATCTGTGCGACGTGTTCGCGCGACGCAACACCAACCGCAGCCAGATGCAGGAGATGGAACGCTGGCCGGAGATCATCGCGCAGGCGCAGGAGTTGGGCATCACGCAAGCCGGCATCGGGTGCAACGCCTCCTGGGGCTCCAACTTCCTGGGTGAATTCCCGGTGGACAGCCTCATGACTCTGCTGGAGTACCAGCACGGACTGTGGGACGAGGCCGGGATCGGCGTCAAGAGTTGTTCCATGGGCGACCCGATGAGCCACTGCACGCCGGCCAAGGTCGAGGAGAGCATCGTGCGCGTGAAGGAGCGATGGCCGGAGATCGACCACTTCCGCCTGCACCTGCACAACGGGCGCAACATGGCCATTGCTTCCGCCTATGCCGCCATGCGCGTTCTGGGCCCCGAGGATACCGTTGAGCTGGACGGTACCATCGGTGGTTTCGGTGGATGCCCCTATTGCGGCAACGGGCGCGCCACCGGTATGGCGCCGACCGAAGACCTGCTCCACATGATGGAGGATATGGGTATCCCAACCGGCGTTGACATCGACAAACTGGTCGAATGCGTGTGGGCCGCCGAGCGGATCATCGGGCGAGAGCTGTACGGGCACGTGTCCAAGGCTGGGCCGCGTCCACGGGCCAGCGCCGGCAACCTGTACGACATCAACATGCCGTTCGTGGAGACCCTGGAACAGGCCACGCACTTCAAGAAGGGCGAGCAGATGTACGAGGGTGGGCTGTACCCGTATCGCGAGCCGGTGACGAGTCCTTACCGGGAGCGGGTCGATCAGGGGTTGCCCGCCTTTGGAACCGGTCCGGACGAATTTCCCTGGAATCAGGAGTGGCTGCCCAAAGCGGACAGCTAAGGTCTCCGACCAAGTCCAACGAAGAGGGGCGGGTTTGAAACCCGCCCCTACAATTTCAGCGCCGCGCCTGGTTGGCACGTGCTATGCGGAGGTGCAGGCCACGCTGATGGTGTTCATCGCGGTCTCCGGCAGTTGGTCGGTGGACCAGGATGCGCCACCATCGTGGGTGCCGAAGACCTGGCCGCGCCGCGTGCAGAAGTAAACCTGCGACGGGTCCTGGCGGTTCACCGCGACACCGAAGGTGGTGCTGCCGGGATTGATGCCCTGGTCGAAGCGTTCCCAGGTTTCGCCCAGGTTGGTGGTGCGCATAACGCCGCCCTGCTCGCTGCCGAAGTTCATGCCGACGCAGGCGTACAGGGTGTTGGGATCGCTGGGGTCGCGCACGACGCCGCGGGAGTACATGATGTCCGAGAATCGGCCGAACTCACAGTCCTGCCAGGAAGCGCCGCGGTCAGTGCTGCGCCAAACGCCGGTGCGGTTGGAGATGAGGACCGAGTTGGAATCGGCTCCGCCGACCGCCACGCCGTGGAGGTCGAGCAGGTCGACGTCGCCGGCGAACTCGGAGTTGCGGATGGTCCACGTGTGACCGCCGTCGGTGCTGCTGGCCGCGCCGCCGACCTCGAGGGCCGCGTACATGTTGTCGGGGTTGCCGGCCTCGATATCGATGCCCAGGATGCGCATGGCGAAGGCCATCTGGACTTGGTTGGGGTTTGAAACGGTTGCGATGTGAGCCCAGTTTTCGCCGCCGTCTTCACTCTTGTAGACCTCAGCGCCCTCGGTGCCCAGGAACATGATGTTGGGGTCGTTGGGGTGGAACCGGATGGACCAGACGACGCGGCCCTCGGTCATGTTCATGCGCTGCCAGTGGTCGCCGCCGTCGGTGCTACGGTAGATTCCGCGCTGGGTTCCACAGAATACAGTGCGCGGATCGTTGGGGTGGATGGCGATAGCGCGGGCCTGGGTGGCGGGAGCCAGGCCGTCGGTGAGCATGTCCCAGTGAGCATCGCCGGCCTGCTTTCGGTAGAGTCCGCTAGCTTCGGCGCCCACATAAACGATAGTGTTGCCTGCCATGATTGTGCCTCCTTCATTGGATTGGAGAAACGGTGATTGTTGGGGCCATTTCAGCAGACCCGACAATGGATGTCAAACGGAGATTGAACTCGGTCAACGCGACGCGATCAGTTGAACTCGCTTACTCTGTTCGCGGGTTCCCGCTGGAGATTGCCAGGACGAGGCCCCAGACGGATCGGGCGCCGGCTTTTTTGAGGGTGGCGGCACACTCGTCCATGGTGCTGCGGGTAGTGGCGACGTCGTCGACCAGGATGATGTCTATGCCTGAAACGTCGGCACCATCAGCCACGGCGAAACTGCCCGCCACGTTGTGGGCGCGCTGGTTTGGATCCGTGATGCCGGCTTGAGGGTCGACCCTCCGGGTGCGAATCAATGCGGTGGGTTCATAGGGCAGGTTGCACTTCCGAGCGACCCGGCTTGCCAACAAGTCGGCCTGGTTGTAACCGCGTTCCCGCTGACGGTCCGAGGGCATGGGCACCGGCATGACGATTGTTCCCGGTAACGGGTTGTCCAGAAGGTAATCGCCCAACATGTCGCCCAGTTGAGTTGATCCCGCCCTGATGCCGCCGTACTTGAGGGCCAGGACGGCTTGACGCATTGGGCCGGCGTAACGATAAGGGGAACGGATGCCGTCGAACCAGCGGATGGTTTCACTACAGGGTTGGCAGCGAGCGAAATCGCCGGGTGTGGCGCATATTTCGCAATAGGGCAGATCAAGCACTGGCAGGTTCTCGGAGCACCCATTACAAATCAAGCCGCCGGAGTTGCCACAACTCACGCACTCGATGGGGAAAACGACATCCAGCAGGTCGCGTCCCACTTGCGTAGCTAGACGGCGAATATGAGCGACTCTTGCCACGGACGATGCTACCAGCAGAGAGCTTGCCGTGTTAGCCGGGCAGGTTTTTGCGGCGGATGATCTCGGCGTCCCTGGGAAATGCCAAGGGAGGAAGTTCGTCCAGCGCGAAGAAACCCAAGTCCAGGCACTCGGGGCCGGCATTGAGTTCGCCGCCGGTTTCACTGGCGGAGTACGCCACGACCACCACCGGGTGCTCCGCCTGGGAGAACACACCGATGAGCTGTTCGGTGACCACCTGAAGGCCGGTCTCTTCAAACACCTCGCGGGCGGCGGCGTCCTCCACGAGTTCGCCGCGGTCGACGTAACCCCCGGGCAGGCTCCAGAGGCCGTAGCCAGTGGGTATGCCGCGCCGGACGAACAGCGTGCGTCCTTCACGTTCGACGACACACGTCGCGGCCAACTTCGGATCGTAGTACATCACCCGGCCGCACCTGGGGCAAACGGGACGAGTCCGGCCCTCGTTCTGACGCAAGGTCAGTCGCGCTCCACAGGAAGGACAGAATTTATCGTCGGTAGCCACGGCAGAGAAGCAGCCAGATTGTCATAACGTTACGGCTGGGTTTGGTTCAGCAAGGAGGTTACTGTTTCTCGGGCCGGCATGGAGTCCTGCGCTCCCACCTTGGTGACGGAGAGAGCCCCAGCGGCACAACCCCAGCGGACTGCCTCGGGCAACCCAACTCCCTCGGCCAAGGCGACTGCCATCGCGCCATTGAATGCGTCGCCGGCGGCCACGGTGTCCACCGCGTCGACAGGAAACGCAGGGACGTGGCCCGCATCGTTGCAGTCGGACCAATAGGCGCCCATGGGACCCAATTTGATGACAGCGGCGCCGACTCCCCGACCGATTAACTCGTGGCCGACGGCAGCGGCGGCACCGATATCGGTGATGGGATGGCCGACCAAGGCTTCGGCTTCCGTCTCGTTGGGGGTAATGACCGAGACGTGGCGATAAAACTCCGTTGGAACGGGCCGCACCGGCCCGGGATCCAGGATTACCGTTACGCCCTGAGCGTACGCTTGCTCCGCGACGCGCTGGGAGAGGCTGATCGACACCTCGAGTTGGAGAAGCAAAGCGGAAGTCTCGGGTAGCAGAGCGCTGATGGCGTCAAATTCTGCCTCGCCGCAGGTGTCGTTAGCGCCGAGGACCTGCACGATGCGGTTCTGGCCGGCCTGGCCCACGCTGATCACCGCGATGCCGGACGATGTGTTGGAGCTAACGCCAACAGAGTCAGTGGCGACGCCGGCGGATTGCAGGAGTTCGATGAGCTGCGGGCCGAACATGTCGTCGCCGACGCGCCCGACCATTGCGGAGCGCGCGCCCATCCGGGCTGCGGCAACGGCCTGGTTGGCGCCCTTGCCCCCGGCGTAGGTTACAAACTGATCACCCACCACCGTCTCGCCATCCGCCGGGAGACGGTCGGCGAAGGTTACCAAGTCCATATTGATGCCGCCCAAGGAAACGATGAGCGGGCGCGCAGCGTCGTTGGATATGGGTTTGCTACTCGACATAACGAAAATTCGCGCTCACGCTAACACCTGCAAATGCGCTCGTCAACGCGGTCCGACCCCCATGCTATAATCCGGCGAAACTGAAAAAGCGAGGACTGTAACGATGTCTCAGCCCCTGGAAAACATCAAGGTCGTCGACCTCACACGCACCTTGGCGGGCCCATTTTGCACCCAGAATTTGGCTGACATGGGCGCGGATGTCATCAAGATCGAGGAGCCCAGCGACGGCGACGAGACGCGCAAGTGGCCGCCAATCTGGAACGGCGAGAGCACGCAGTTCCTGTCTTTCAACCGCAACAAGCGCAGCCTGTCGGTGAACCTCAAATCTGAGGAAGGTCTGAAGATCGTCAAGTCGCTGGCCAAAGAGGCCGACGTGATGATTGAAAGCTTCCGCGCCGGCACGCTGGCACGGATGGGGTTGGGCTACGAGGATATCAAGGCAATCAATCCGGACATCGTTTACTGCACCATATCCGGCTACGGGCGCACCGGGCCGATGGCCAACAAGCCCGGCTACGACCTGATCATCCAGGCGTACAGCGGGTTGATGCACCTGACCGGGGACCCGAACGGGCCTCCCCAGCGGGTTGGATTCTCGCTGGTGGATCTGTTCACGGGGATGCTGGCCTACGGATCGATCGTCACCGCTCTGTATCACCGGGACAAGACAGGTGAAGGCCAACTGATCGATACGGCGCTTTTGGATGGACAGGTAGCGGCGATGAGTTACCACGCGACGGGTTTCATTGGGACCGGAATCGAGCCGCACCGTTTGGGTTCAGGGCATCCGAGCCTGGTGCCTTACCAGAGTTTCGAGGCGGCGGACGGGTTCTTCATCCTCGGCGTGGCAAACCCCAACCTGTGGGAGCGGTTCTGCAACGCCATTGGGCATCCCGACCTCAAGGACGACCCCAAGTTTGCGACCAATCCGGATCGGGTGGCGCATCGGGCCGAGATGGTGGACCTGCTGAACAGCATTTTTGCTACCAACACAGTGGCGCACTGGGTGAAGGTGATCGACGAGGCGGGTGTGCCGGTAGGACCGATCAACAAGACGTCGGACGTGGTGGCCGACGAGCAGGTGGCAGCCAGGGAGATGTTCCTGGAGATCAACCACCCGAAGGTGCCGGATCTCAGGGTACCCAACTCCCCGATCAAGCTGCGGGGAACGCCGGCCGAGCTGCGGATGGCTCCGCCGGCGCTGGGGGAACACAACGAGGAAGTGCTGGCGGAATTGGGTTACGACTCCGAGGAATTCGCCAAGCTGTTGGAGTCGGGCGCCGTTGGAGAGCCTGGCAAGGAAATCAGCGGCGTCGGGGCTCATTGACCCTGACCGGATCGCGCATTGGTTGGTTCGCACAAGGCGCGTTATGTTGCGTTCCGGCATGATTAGCGGCGGTTTTTGACATAACGTGCGCGTATCGCGAATTTGAAAGGGCGGCCCTTTTGTCGCCCTTTTTCCGTTCCCGATGACGCGAACCGGTGCGGGCCGACTCGCAAGTCGACGCGGTTGCCGTATTCAGAGGGCGGGGATATAATGGCAAGAGAGTCGCGCTGGGGCGGTTAGCTCAGCGGTTAGAGCGCCTCGTTCACACCGAGGAGGTCGGAGGTTCAAATCCTCCATCGCCCACCATACCCGCCGCAGCGAGAGTCAGTTAACAGCGGAAGACCACCGGCCGAGGTGGCGAAACGGCAGACGCGCTGCGTTCAGGGCGCAGTGTCCATTACGGACGTGTGGGTTCAAATCCCTCCCTCGGCACCATTTTCCAACGCGCGCTTGTAGCTCAGTGGATAGAGCGCTGCCCTGCGGAGGCAGAGGTCGTGAGTTCGAATCTCGCCAAGCGCGCCATTCGTTTGCCCCGAACCGACGCGGGCGGTTAGCTCAGATGGTTAGAGCGTCTGCTTTACACGCAGAAGGCCGGGGGTTCGAGTCCCTCACCGCCCACCAACTGTAGCTTCCCGCGATGCTTGTGTGCGACATCCCATCATCTTCACGCCACCACTGTGGTGTCGGGTACACAGGGATGGGCACAACTTTGGATGACACTTCGGGACCATTCGCCTCATGATGGAGCATAAAGGCATGCGGTGGGGGTACGTGTTTCTGCGTGCTCCGGGCGTTCTCAGCGGCGAGGACCGAGAGAAGCTGATGACGACGGCCGTGGAGATGTACCTGTCGGGGGAGGAAGAGCGGGACGTGGAGAGCGTGGGCTTCGAGGGCCGGGTCTATACCGAGCGGCGGTTCGAGATGTTGGGAGAGTTTGGCGGTCAACGTTTTGACGTGGAGTTGGAAACGACCCACGGGCGGGATTCGGGCACGTTCCTGGTGAACGAACAGACGACAGGTCTCGGCGGGACGGGGTTCTCGCGTAACTAGAATCGGGAGACCAACAGGTATGTGGTATATTAGGCGAAACCTCGACTTGCCCGTCGGGCAGGGAGGCCGTCCATAATGGCTGAGGAACTTTTCACATTCACAGACAAACCGGAGGCCAATTACCTGATCGCCGGATGGCGACGGCAATGGTCAAACGGCGGCCGGATCTCCAGCGGTCTCCCCCGTTATCTGATTGACAAGAACGGCGGCCGTCAAATCGGCCGTATGACGGAATATGTCAACCGGATGTGCTATCCGTTCCAGGTAGCCGGCACCCACGACGCGTTCCGGCCGGCGGCGGCGTTTCACGAAGGGCTGCCCAGTTCGGCGATGACGCGTCAGAACGCCTTTTATGAAATCGGCGGCGGGTTGCTGGTTTTCCTGGGAGAGGAGCCCTGGTATCGGTTGGACATCTATGCGGAGGCGTTCTTCTCCGCGATCAAGGACCTGGGAATACGACAGACGGTTGCGGTGGAGGGAGTGAACGGGCCGGCTCCGCCGGATCTGGAGAGGCGCATCACCTGCGTGTACTCGCGCCCCGAAATGAAAGAGCAACTTGAGCGGTACGGCGTGCAGTTCTCCAGCTACGGGAGCAGGGGGCGACAGGGACCGACCATCGGAATGGCGCTGGTTTCGCTGGCGCATTTCGAATATTCGGACGTGGAGATGTTCCGGATGGGCGCGATGGCGCCTATGTATCCGTTCATGACGAACAACAACAATCAACTGGGCATCACGCAAGACCACCGAGCCTACTACGACATCCTGCGCCGGTTGCGTTCGCTTTTCGACATCGAGATGGACCTGTCGGAACTGGAGCAGTTGGGAAGCCGGGAATCCCGAGAGTTGCTGGAGAACCTGGAGCGGTTGGGCAGCACCAACAACGAGGCCAAGCAGATCATCGACCAGGTGCGAGTGGACTACCAGTACACGCCATTCGTTGAGCCGGTAGATTTGGACCCGGCGCTGGACCAAGCCCTGGAGAACATCCTTCGGGACATCGGCGGGCCGGACGACGAACGCTAAGAGGCTGGTCGGGACTGGTCAGACAATAGGCCAGCGGGAATCGAAATTGACGGCGGCGCGTTCAATGAGCGCGTCGCCGCTTTTTTGTACCTGAGCGACCAATTCGGCCTCGTCGACGAACAGCGGGCGATGATTCTCCACGACGACCCGACCATTGACGATGACGGTGTGGACGCTACGCCCGTCGGCGTTGTACACGAGGGAGTTGACCGGGTTGTGCAAGGCGGCCCACTCGGAACGCCGGGTGTCGAAAAGCACGAGATCGGCGGCTTTGCCGGGCTCCACGGAGCCGATTATGTCATCCATGCCCAACG
Organism: Dehalococcoidia bacterium; assembly: GCA_034423115.1. Classification (GTDB taxonomy): domain Bacteria; phylum Chloroflexota; class Dehalococcoidia; order Lucifugimonadales; family UBA3495; genus Bin87. The sequence continues at coordinate 75,015 of DAOUJD010000043.1, forward strand.
CCGCAGCGCCGCCGATGGTGCCCAACTCGAGCGCGGTTTCGGCCGGCATGATGCCTACGTCGCCGCGCCCGTCCTTATACAGCACGGCGGCCAGGTAGATCGACCGCAGAGTTTCCAACAGGTTTGAGTTGTTGCCAGCGTCGGTTCCCAAGCCCACGACGGCACCGTATCCGATCAACTCGGGGAGCAAGCCCTGATGAGTCATGCGGGCGCCGCCTTTTATGGCGGCCGTGGGGCACATCACCACGGCCGCGCCGCATTCGCCGATCAGTTGGGCCTCATCGTCGGAAATGCCCAAGCAGTGGGCCAGGGTCATGGCGGGAGTCAGCACGCCGCAGCGGTCCAGGTATTCGGTGGGAGTACAGCGGTGCTCCTGCTGGCAATGCTGGATCCAACGGGGTCCGCTGTTGAAGTGGAGAGTGGAACGGGTGCCCGCGGATTCGGCGATGGCATGGGTGGCGCGGAGGAGGTCGGCGGAACAGAACTCGGACGAGAACGGCATGGCCCAGGCGGACACCAGGCCGTCCAGCGCGCCGTGGTAACGGTCAACCGTTTCCTGGGTCAGCCGTATTGCCTCGTCGGTCTCATAGATCGGGAGGTTCAGCGGGTTGGGGCGATCCAGAACGTTCCAGCCGACGACGATTCGGCAGCCCGCCTGACGGTAGGCGTCGAGGCAGACGTCCAGGTGCGTAGTGGTCCCGGGGTCGACGAACGTGGTGGTCCCGTATTTCAGCAACTCGGTGATGGCCAGGAGGGACGTGGAGTATTCGTCCTCGGGAGTCATGGCGGCCTGCAACCGGAAAACATTGGGCAAGTAGTTGGCGCCCAGGTTGTCGGGAAACAGGCCGCGGACGGCGTGGGCGTAGCTGATGTGCATGTGCCCGTTGACGAACCCGGGAGTCACCACCATTCCCTCGGCTTCCAACACGGTGTCGGCAGGGACGTGGGCGAGGTCGTCGGACTTGCCGACCTGCGTGATCCGGCTACCGCTGATGACGATGGCTCCGTCGGCGATGATTCGCCGCTCCGGGTCCATCGTGACCACGTATCGGGCGTTGTTGATCTTGGTGGTGCGCTCAGGCATATTCGCTCCAAGTCTTCGGTCCGGGTGTGGGTCAGTCGTTCCAATCGCGGAATCCCCATCGGTTAAAGGACGTCACCTCCGACGGTGGGCGGCGGTTGGTTGGGCCGAAACTGCCCCGTGGATAGCCGACCGGGGTGAGACAGATCATTTCCGCGTGCGCCGGCAATCCCAGAACCTCGCGAACCTCATCCTCTTTGCGGTTCAGGACGGTGGTGATTCGGGTGCCCAGACCCAAGGCTCGCCCGGCCAGGAACAGGTTCTGAATGGCAGGCCAAACGGAAGCGGCATGGCGACCGCGTTCGATGGGTTGGTCGGCCTGATACCCGCTGCCGCGTGAGTGGTCGGCGCAAACGACGATCATGGCGGGAACCTCGGGCATGTGATGAGCCAGGTAGCGGGCATGCCGATAGACGCGAGACTCGTCGGGCGAGGGTTCCCAGCCCATAGCATCCAGCCAGGTGTTTTTGTACAGCTCACCCAATTGCTGAACAGTATCGGGGTCGTTGACCACCACGAACTCCCACGGCTGGGTGTTGCCTCCGTTGGGAGCGCGGACGGCGGCGTCGATCATCTGCTGCAGGGCGGATTGAGGGACGGGATCGGGTTTGTAACGGGTGATTTGGCGTTGGCTGTAAATCGCTTCGAACAGGTCAATTTGGGCGTCCATGATTCCCCCTTCCGAATGGGTATTGCTCTATTGGCAGCATTATAGTCGCTGCGGGCACGCCCTTCAGCGGGACAATGTGATGAGAACGACGCCCGCAACGACCAGGACGGCCCCTACAACACGGCCGCGAGTCACGTTCTCCTTGAGGATGACTGCACCGAGCACCAGTGCGAACAAGGAGCCGACTTCGCGCAGAGGAGCGACATAGCTCACGTCGGTGATGCTCATGGCGGTGAGAACGAGGCCGTAAGCGAGAAACAGCAACGCGGACGCTGAGATGATGCTGACCCATCCGCCGCGCCACTCGCGGACCATGCCAGTGGCCCCGTAGTTGCGGATTATGTAAGGCGACCAACCGATAGCGACCCCCGCAGTCATGAGGTATAGGTAGAGGAACGGGCTGACGTGGGCGACGCCCCGCTTGTCCACGATGGTGTACAGGGCGATACAGAGGCCGGTCAGCAGGGCATAAATCAGCCCGGGCAGATTTTCGGTTAAGGCGTACATCGTGGCGAACTGACGCAACTGGCCCCACCACGCCATGGTGTAGATGCCTACGACAATTGTGCCTATACCCACCCAAGCCAACGGTGTTACGGTTTCGCCCAAGGAAGTAACGGCCAATATGGGGACCAAGCCGGGCCCTAAGCCGCGAGCGATGGGGTAGACCAGGGACAGGTCGCTGCGGGCAAGGGTACGGCCAAGGAAGAGGAAATAGCAGATGTGCAGCAGTATGGTGGCGATCAAATACCAAATGCCGACAACTTCAAAAGTCGTGCGGAAAGCCAGCACCACGGCGATGGGAAGGGCGCCAACCAACGCGAAACCCGACAGCCACCAGGCGAAGACCTCCTGATGTTGCGCCCGTTTGAGCAGCAAGTTCCAGGTGGCGTGAGCGGCCGCGGACGCCAATACCAGGACCAACGCCAATATGACGGCCGAGTCTTGCATGAGAGCGAAGAAGTGAAGACCTAAAGAGAAAACGCCGACGCGGAAAGACGCGCCGGCGACGGAAGCGATGGTGGCGCATAGGGGATTCGAACCCCTGATCTCCGCCTTGAGAGGGCGGTGTCCTGGGCCGCTAGACGAATGCGCCGTACCCTGAGCTAAAGCGCAGGCTTTAGCGCGAGAATTATAGCAAACTCCGATGTGGCTGCAAACGGACTGGCAAATTCGTCGGTATTCTTAACGTGCGGTGATATTGGATTTTGCCCACCGTTGCCAGCATACCAAGGCCAGTGAATACACCAGCATCTCAATGCTCTTGGTGTACCCTTTGGTCCGCCGCATTAGCCGCCGCAACTGTCCCCGCCATACCGAATGC
>DAOUJD010000044.1:0-189661 GCA_034423115.1 Dehalococcoidia bacterium
GGCCGTGCCGCAGTGCGTTCGGCACTCTACATGGCCACCGTGGTCGCCACCCGATTCAACCCCGCCATCAAGACCTTCTACCGACGTCTCCGCGACGCCGGTAAACCCGGCAAGGTCGCCCTCACCGCCTGTATGCGCAAACTCCTTACCATGCTCAACGCCATCGCCCGGGACCGCCAACCCTGGCAGCACACTCCTCAAACCTCACCTTGACACCCAATACAGTTGCTACTGTTCTGGCAAAGTCCGCGAACGTATCGCCGAGTTGCTGACCGTTGAAAAGTTGCCTTCCCAATCGTTTCTCGATTCCACAGTACGCAGCATGAAGTGCGGTCGGTCGGCTACGTCCATGTCGGCTATCCGGAATAATATCAACCCTGGGGGTGCGCCGGCGCCGCGCAAAAAGATAAGCTCACCGAAATCCTTCTTGTCGAAGGTGACCAGTATGCGAGACTCCCGGGAGGCCAAATGCAACACATCCCGATCTATCAGGCCCGGCTGATATTCGGATACGGAGAGGACATCGTGGCCGGCGACTCGCAGCAGGGCAACAACCTCGTCAGGTATGTTCTCGTCAGCGCAAAGTCGGAGAGGCATCCACACACCAGCGAATATTCTTGATTAGCCGTCTGGATGTTCGAAATCGACGCCTGCTATCCAGGCGTCGATTTCCGACGTTATGGGCGGTTCCAGGGATTCGCTGGCGTAGCGCAGGCAGGCGCGGACATCATCGGAACAGATATGCGAGTAATTGGTCAGCAGGTACTCTTCAGTGGCTCCGGATGCCATCATTTCCAAAATGAGCGCTACGGACAACCTAGTCCCCTTGATGCGCGGGCGCCCGCCCACTACTCCGGGAGTGCAGACAATGCGTTCTTGCCAATCCATGATTCCTACTCTCCCGAAACGATAAATCGATTCTACCATCGAGGATGTTTGGGTTCAATTAAGCACCAGCACCGCTCCTGCGACGACCACCCATGCGGCTATCGACAGCAGCAGGGGAACGTCCCGCAGCATCAGCATCTCCGGCGACTCCGCGTCCCGGCTGTTGTTCAGCAGGTACAGATACCTGAACAGCCCGAAGATCACCAGCGGCACGGTCAGCAGCATGGTGTTGTTTTCCGGCAGGTTGTCAGCCTCCACGGCGTATAGCGTGTAGCTCACCAGCGCGGCCGTCGCCGAGAGGACCAGCAGTTGCCCGCCCACCGGCGGCCCGTAGTGCTGCAGGGTGGCCCGTTGCGCGTCCGGGTCGGGCCCGGCCAGCCGCGCTTCGGCGTACCGCCGGCCGATCACGATGAACAGCGCCCCGGCCGCCGTAACCGCATAGAGCCACGGAGACGGCGCCGCGCCCACGGCCACCGCGCCGGCCACCGCCCGCAGCACGTAACCGGCGGCCACGATCATCACGTCCACCAGCGCCACCGATTTCAGCCTCAGCGAGTACCCGACGTTCAACACCAGGTACACGACCCCGATGATCGCTAACACCCGGTACGGATCATCGGATATCGCGTACAGGCACCCCATGCCGATCACCGCCAATGCGACGCACGCCACCACGGCCAACGGCAGCGACACGTCCCCGGATGCGATCGGACGGTTGCGCTTGGTGGGATGCTCACGGTCTGCATCGCGGTCGGCGCAGTCGTTGAGAATGTAAACCGCCGACGATAGCGCGCAGAACCCGGCGAACAGTATCCCCAACCGTGGACCGTAGGGTAGCAGCGTCCCCAGATCGCCGGCCGACCACACCAGGTCCACCGCGAACATCAGCGGCAGGAAAACCAGCACGTTTTTGACCCACTGCCGCGGTCGTGCCGTCCTGATCAGTCCGGCGATGGCGTTCATCGATTATCGGGCGACAATTCCGGCGACGCATCTGCCAGAATGGCGGGAGGTTCGGACCGGCTGATCCAAAGCCACGCCAGCAGTCCGATCATCACCGCGAACCACAGGGTTGCCAACCGTGTTAGCAACGTGGCCAGCGCCGCCTGCGGGGCCTCCAGCCCCGACTGCCGCAGCAGCGCGACCATGCTACCCTCGAATCCCACCAGGCCGCCGGGCAGCGCGGTTATCGCGCCCACCAGGGCCGCCGCCGCCGAAATCGGTATCGCAATCAGCGCTGAAATCTGTTCGCCCATCCCGGCGACGATGATCCACAGCGCCAAGCCTTCCGCCGCCCACGCCAGCGCCCCCAGGATCACGGCGGATGCCAACATCGGCGGCGTCATCAACCTTCCTAGACCTTCGTGGGAATTCTCCAACGGTTCCTGCCACCGCCTCAGTACGGGCAGCCGAAGCGCAATACTGCCCAACCGCGAGGCTGCCAACACGCCGACAATCATCACCGCCGCCAGGATTCCCGCAACTACCAACGCCACCGTGGTCGGCAGCAACGCGACCCCCATCAGCCCCAAAAGCCCAACCGACACCACGTCGGTCAACCGCTCCATGACCACCGCCGGCGCGGAGGTGGACACCGGCACACCGGCCCGCCGGCTCAGCCACACGCTCTTGAGCAACTCCCCCGCTTTTCCCGGCGTGATGGACAACGCCAGACCCGCCGCGAAAACCGACACGCTCACCGTCCACGGCACCCGAATCCCCAACGCCCGGAGATACATCAACCACCGCAGGTAACGCAGCGCGTAGTTGATCATGGCTAACCCCAGGGCCGCCGCGAACGCCGCAAATAGGGCCGGCGAATCCACCAACAGCCCGCTGACCTCGTGCAGGTCGCCGTACACCAGCAGCCCGGCGAACGCCGCGACGGTAAGGAGCAGCAGGATCAGCCAGGCGCGTCCGCTCAATCCGCCCCCGGACTGCTGGCCTCTGAGTCAACCGCCCCGGACATCGCGCAAATCTGCGCCGCCAGGTAGCCCGCCCCAAATCCGTTGTCGATGTTCACCACGCCGACGCCCGGAGCGCACGCGTTCAACATCCCCAGCAGCGCCGCCAGCCCCTCGAAGCTGGCTCCGTAGCCCACGCTGGTCGGCACCGCGATCACGGGCGCGGAAACCAGCCCGGACACTACGCTGGCCAAGGCGGCTTCCATTCCCGCCACCACCACGATCACCCGCGCCGACTGCAATTGTTCCAGCCCGTCCAGCAGCCGGTGCAGTCCCGCGACCCCCACGTCGTTGCGGCGTTTGGCGCGGCAGCCCATCAACTCCGCCGTTACCGCCGCCTCTTCCGCAACCGCCAGGTCGGCGGTGCCGGCCGTCACGATCAGCAGCCCGCCATACCGAGGCGCAACAGGCTCGTCGGCGGGGACGACGATGCACCGAGCCAGTTCTTCATACTCCGCCGCCGGCACGACGGCCGATACTCGCTGATACGATTCCGGTGAGGCCCGCGTGACCAGCACCGGGTGCCCACGGCCCACCATTTCCGGCACGATGCCGGCGATTTGCTCCGGCGTTTTCCCCTCGCCCAACACCACCTCCGGCCATCCGGTGCGTAGCGGGCGGTGATGGTCCAGGCGAGCGTAGCCCAGGTCCTGGTACGGCAAATCGCGCAGCGCCGAGGCCGCGTCGGCCACTGGGATCCTGCCGTCCCGAACTCCCGTCAACAGGGCCATGAGCGAGGCTTGGTCCATGACTCAGCCGGATTCGGACGCCGTAATAGCCGCCGCGGATTGAGTTTTCATCAGCCGGTACAGGCCCCCCAGCGTGCTCATGCCGGCCACGTACGCCGAAAACACCGCCACCGCGATCCAGGTCAGGATGATGAACCGCCCGGGGATCGGCGCGGCCAGCGTGATAATGACGGCTATCACCACCAGTATTGCCGCCGAAGCCGCTCCCACCGCGGAGCCGAATATCGCCGCGGTCAGCAAAGGCGTGTGGTTGCCCACGGTGATGGACCTGATCCCAAAATACGCGCCCAGAAATGGGCCAAATGGCGCCAGTAGCACTTGGGCGATCGGGATGATTGTGCACACCAACATCACGGCCAGCGCGGTGAGAATCCCTTTAGCCATGCTGCGACCGGCGAGTTGGGACTGGTGTCGAAATCGAGAACATTCGAATGGTCAGTATAGCCGGCATCGGCCCGCGACGCTTTCGGGATTCAGATTATAATTCCCGCGCAATCAGTGCGCTTACTTTGGTATTGAGAGGGAAACATGACTCAACAGGGATCATCGCCGTCAACCGAGCAGGACGGCCCGTTCGCAGAATTGCTGGGAATTCGGCCCGGTATATCGGAGGACGGCGTCGGCACCGCCTTCATGACGGTGGCAGACCGCCATCGCCAACGGGCCGGAGCCGTGCAGGGCGGGATCCTGGTGGCCTTGGCCGATTACGCGTTTTTCCGCGCCTGCCGGTCCTTGTTGAATGAGGGAGAGCACGCGGTCACCATCGAGTTGAAACTGAACTTCATCGCCCCGGCGAGGGAAGGCGAACTCACCGCCCGCAGCAGCATCATCAGCCGCGGGGGCCGCATCATCGTGGGCGATATGCAAATCACCGGCCCCAACGATCAACTGATCGCCACCGGCGTCGGCACCTACATGACCGTATACGACCGCCGGACGAATCCCAGGTCGGACGGGGCGTAGTAGTCGGGGATGCCGGATCGCTCAGGCCATTCACTTCACACGTTGGCGCGCCATTTGCCCGCGCTGGCTCCGGCGAAAAGCGTCGCAATGAGCTAGGTTCGGGCGCGTTTTCGCGCCTCACGCGTACCCACTTTGAGTTGAGGGGTTGAAAAAGGTCGGTCTCTCCGGGTAAGGAACGGGTTAGCAATCACCGTTCCATCAGGGGAGGCCGACCATGCCATGGTATCACCGCATCATTACCTTTCTGAACCACTCGTTGCCCCAATTGCGTGCCACTCGTCGCACCAATCTGGCCCTGCTCACCGTGGCCATCCTGGAGCGGCGTGCCCTGGCCATATCGGTGTTGGTGCGGGCCTGGCACATCCAGTTGCCCTATTCCCACCATCAGCGTAAGAAACGGCTCTTTCGCTTTCTGTCCAACGTTGGTTTTGACACCGTGGCGGTGCAGACGGGGTTGTTGGGACCCATCTGTCAGGCGGCCCGGTTGCGGGGACTGACCCCGATCATGATCGACTGGTCTGACTTGGGTCAGGGCCGTAATGGTCTGTTTGCTGCGGTGTGTTTTCGAGGTCGGGGTCTGCCCCTGCTCAGTTGGGTGTCCACGCCGAACGAGTTGGACCCGTCCCAGAACCGGGTGGAGGAGTTCTTCCTGCGTCGACTGCTGTACCACCTGCCCGCCACCATCCGGCCTCTGCTGCTGGCCGACCGCGGTTTTGGACGGGCCAGCTTGATCCGCTTCCTGCAATCCGCCTCTGGCGGACCACACCACACCAGCTACACAGTGGACTACGTGATCCGTCTCAGGGGCGACGTGGTGGTCCACAGCGCCCACTATCGTGGTCGATTGCGGAACTACGCCCTGCGCAAGGGCCGTATCCTGTTCTGGCCGCAAACCCTCTATCGCTCCGACGGCGCCGCGGTGATCAATCTGGTGCTCTACTGGGCCCGGGGCCATCGCGAGCCTTGGTACCTGGCCACGTCGCTGACGGACCCTCGTAAAGCGGTGCGGATGTATCGACGGCGGATGCAGCCGGAGCAGTATTTCAAGGACGGCAAGCAACGCTTCGGTATGGACCGGAGCACGGTGACCACCACCGACCGGCTGCAGCGGTTACTGGTCGGTCTGCTGCTGGCCTGTTGCCTGCTGATACTGATGGGCATGCGAGCATCGCCAACCTTCCGACGGCAGGTCTGCTCCCGTGGAAAGCTGGGCATACTCCACCTGGGCTACGAATACTACCTCGCCAACCCCGACCCGCCCACTAACCTTTTCGCCATTCAACGCAACCAAACCGGGTACGCGTGAGGTTTTCGCGCCGGTTGGCATTCTGCGTGCCAATGGGTATAATCGTAACCCTAAGGGAGGGTAGGTTTGCGCATCCCCATGAGAGTTGACTACGGCGTCCGGGCGTTGGTGGAGCTTGCCATGCGCCACGGTGAAGGGCCGGTGCCAACCTCTGCGATCGCATACCGGCAGGGCATCCCCGAATCTTATCTCGAGCGCCTGATGTCCGCGCTCAACAAGAGCGGGTTCGTTCACAGTCGCCGCGGCCCGCAGGGCGGCCACCTGCTGGCCAGGTCCCCCGATCTCATCAACCTCTACGAAATCATGCGCGAGCTTGACGGAAACGCGTCGCCCCTGGACTGCCTCACCCTGCCCACCGACTGCATGTTCGCAGACTCGTGCGCCCAGAAAGAGATTTGGCAGACCGTGGAGGAGTCCATCCAGCAGGTCCTGGAAGGCACCACGTTGGCCCACCTGGCCGTTCGCCAGTGTGCGCTGACCCATGATGCCGACGTTCGGATGGATCGATGGGAGCCGGTGTCCGGGCCCGTGCCTGCTTAGCGCCACCATCTCCGGTTCAAACCACGCCGATTTGCTTGACAACAAATCCGGCCCGGCCATAAACTCGTTGCAAATGCTGCATGCGCAACCCTTGACCATCACCTGCGCCTGTCTCAACACATAGGGGACGGGCCAATTGCATTAGCGAAAAGCCTGTGCCCGACGGAACCGTTCAGCGGATCGGGGCGCCGGGCTTTTTTATTGACTGAACCGCGCCTCCCCAACCAACCCAGGTTACCGACGACTCGATCCAATTTACACGGAGGGATCCCCAATGGTGCAACCCCTTAGGTTGACCCCCGACCAGGTCAAACGTTACAGCCGCCACATCATCATGCAGGATGTGGGCAGCGCGGGACAACGCAAAATGATGGAGGCCAGCGCGCTCATCATCGGCGCCGGCGGTTTGGGCTCCCCCTCGGCGGTGTACCTGTCGTTGGCTGGCGTGGGTAGGCTGGGCATCGTCGATTTCGACGTGGTGGAGTTGTCCAACCTGCAGCGGCAGATTCTGCACCATACCCCCGACGTGGGTCGGCCGAAGGTCCAATCCGCCAAGGACAACATCCAGTCCTACAACCCCGAAGTCGAGGTGGTGCTGCATGAGACATGGCTCACTTCCGAGAACGCCTTCGACATCATCAGCCAATACGACATCGTGATCAACGGGGCGGACAATTTCGCCACCCGGTACCTGGTCAACGACGCCTGCTACCTGCTCAACAAACCTTTGATCGACGGCAGCATCCTGATTTTCGACGGCCAGGCCACCGTGTTCCTGCCCGGTCAGGGCTGCTACCGCTGCCTGTTCCCGGCGCCGCCGCCTCCGGGCATGGTGCCGAACTGCGCCGAAGCCGGAGTGCTGGGCGCGTTGACGGGCCTGGTGGGTTCCATCCAGGCCACCGAAGCGCTCAAGCACATACTTGATATCGGGGAAAGCCTGTCGTCCCGACTGCTCGTCATTGATGCCCTCAGCATGCAGTTCAGGGAAGTGAGGCTGCGCCGCAATCCCCAGTGCCCGCTTTGCGGCGACAATCCGACGGTGAAAGAACTGATCGATTACGAAGTTTTCTGCGGAGTGGCTGAAGTGCCGGAACCGCTGGCGGTCGCGGCCGGGGCCGTATAGAGCCGGAACGCGCCTGAAATCAATCTTCCCGCCGCCCACGTTGAGACGCCGCTAATGCTCACCAAGGCTACCCACAAAGGCCTGCTTTCCACCATCGGCAACACGCCCTTGGTGGAGCTGGAAAACCTTAGCCCCAACCCCAACGTGCGGCTGTTCGCCAAGCTCGAGGGCCAGAATCCCACCGGCAGCGTCAAGGATCGCATCGGTCTCAAGATGATCGAACGGGCGGAGGCGGATGGTGAGATCACTCCGAACCGCACCATCCTGGAGCCCACCTCCGGCAACACCGGAATATCCCTCGCTATGATCGGCCGGCTGAAGGGCTACAAGGTCTCGGTGGTGATGCCCGAGAACGTCTCGGTGGAGCGCACCCAACTGCTGGAAGCCTACGGCGCTGAGATCATTTACTCCGATGGGTCCCTGGGCACCAACGGGAGCGTGGTCGTCGCTCAGGAAATCGTGGCAAAGAACCCCCACGACTACCTGATGCTGTACCAGTACGGCAACGAGGGCAATCCGGAGGCCCACTACGAAGGGACGGGCCAGGAGATCGTCGAAGCCCTGCCCGACGTGGACGTGTTCGTGGCCGGCCTTGGCACGGGCGGCACCCTTATGGGCAATGCCCGGCGACTCAAGGAGCACCGCAGCGACATCAAGATCATCGCGGTGGCCCCCGAGCCGGACGATTTCATCTCCGGTCTGCGCCGGCTGGAAGACGGATTCATCCCGCCCATTCTGGACATTAACCTGCTGGACAACCGGCTGTTGGTGAACAGCTTCGATTCCTTCTACATGACCAAAGACCTCATGGACAAGGAAGGGATCTTCGCCGGCATCTCCTCCGGCTCCGTGATCGCCGGCGCGTTGAAATACGCCGAGCGCATGGAAAGCGGCAACGTGGTATGCCTGCTTGCGGACGGCGGATGGAAATACCTGAGCAGCCAGTTGTGGACGCGAGATTACGAAACCCTGGCCCAGGAAGCGCAGGGCAAGATCTGGTGGTAAGGCGGAACCCCGGTCCCAATTGCTGCGAGGCCCGCCGCACCCGGCGGGCTTTCACTTGCCATAATCGCCTTGCCCACTCCCTGCAACGATGATATAATTCGGCCACATAAACGCCCTGTTGCGGGGTACACCGACCTTCGGGTCATCGCCCTGCGACGAGAGGTTTTGGTATAGATTAGGCGGGGCGTAAACCCGCCTTATTTCTATCAATTGGACTGGGGCATCAAAAAGAAAATCAAAACGTTCGGCCAGCGGAGGACAACATGAAAAGCGATTTCATGATGGCGTTGAATCAGTTATCTGCCGAACGCGGGCTGCGCAAGGAACTCGTGCTCAACAAGGTGGAGGTGGCCCTTGCCACCGCTTTCCGCCGCGATAGCGTTGCGGGCGCCAAGAATCTCTCGGTGAAGCTTAACCCCAATACCGGTGATATCAGCATCTTCCCGCTGAGGATGGTGGTTGAAGAAGTGGAAGACCCCGAGACCCAGATCTCCCTGGCCGAGGCATTGCGCCTCACGCCTACCGCCCAGGTCGATACTGAGATTCCGGAGTCTGAAGAGGTTTCGTATGACACCAGCCGCATCTCCGCTCAAACCGCGCGCCAGGTGCTGATGCAAGGTCTGCGTGAGGCCGAACGAGAGAAGACCTTTGAGGAATACTCGGGATATCAGGGCGAAATCATCAGCGGCAGCGTGGAGAGCATCGAAAAGGGCCCTACGGTTTTCATCAATCTGAACCCCCACCAGGCGCAGAATCAGAACCGGGCGCGGGGCATCATGCGCCCGGACAACCAGGTAATCAACGAACGGTACCGCAAAGGCCAGAACCTCAAGGTTTTGCTGGTAGAAGTCCAACAGACCACCCGCGGGCCGGAGGTCGTGGTCAGCCGCGCTCACCGCGACCTGCTGCGCAGGTTGATGGAAGCGGAAGTGCCCGAGATCAGCAACGGCACCGTGGAAATCCGCGCCATCGCCAGGGACCCCGGCATACGCAGCAAGGTGGCGGTCGCGTCCCACCAGGAGGGAGTCGATCCCGTCGGCTCCTGCATCGGGCTGCGGGGCAACCGCATCCAGAGCGTTGTCAACGAATTGCAGGGCGAAAAAATAGACGTCATAGAGTGGGATTCAAACCCTCAGGTACTGATTTCGCGGGCCCTCAGCCCGGCTGACGTGGGAGCCGTGGAACTGGAACCGGATGAACGCACCGCATACGTGGTGGTGCCCGAAAGCCAGATGTCTTTGGCCATCGGTCGGGACGGACAGAACGCGAAACTCGCCGCCAGGCTCACCGGGTGGCGGTTGGATATCAAGAACGTGGAGCAGTGGGAAGCCCTGCGCGCCGTGCGTGCCGCCGAGGCAGCCCGCATCGCGGCGGAACGGGCCGCTGCTGCCGCCGCGTTGGCCGAAGCTGAAGCCGCCGCTGCGGCTGCTGAAGCCGAGGCGGCAGCCCAGGTGGAATCTGAAACGGTGGCTGTTGAACCGGAACCTGAAGTTGAGGCTTTGCCGGTGGCCGAAGCTGCGGAAGCCGCCATCGCGGAAACCGGCTTGGTCGTGCAGTCCCCCGAAGAGGTCGAGATAGAGGTATCAGAGGAGCCCGAGGAAGTCGAAGCGCTGCCCGCGGCTGAAGCTCCGGCGGTCATTGAAGAAGCCGAGGTCGCCGTTCCCGAACCGGTTGCGGCCGAGATCCAACCCGAACCCGAACCTGATTACGACGAGGAGGCGCTGTTGGCCGAATTGCTCGCGGAAGAGGAAGCCGCCGCCGCCATGGCGGAGGCTCAACCCGGACCTGAACCGGAACCGGTGGGCCTCAGCGTGGATGCGCTGGACACCCTGACGTTGGATGACGTCATCGAAGACGACGAAGAAGAGGAATTTGAAGACGAAGAGGACGAATTGCTCGACGAGGAGATGAGTGATCTGCTGGCCGGCCTGCCCAACCTGGCGCCCGACGCCGGCAAGATCAGGTTCGCTGAGGACATCGTCGGCGAACACCGGGGCAGCACTGGCCGGCGCCGACGTGGCGGCGGAAACCGACGCGGGGGCAACGTTCCCGGCGCCCGTGGCCCCGGCCCGCGCCGTCGATAAGCGCCTCAACCGTAAACGTCGAGACTCGACATTGGGATTAGGTAACCGGAATTCCGAAAAAGCGACACATACCGGAACGGACCTGTATCGCCTGCGGCCAAAAGGGGCCGAAGAGCATGCTGGTGCGAATCGTACGCACTCCGGACGGGCCGGTTGCGCCGGATCCCACCGGGCGCGCCAACGGCAGGGGAGCGTACCTGTGCAACCGGGTGGCATGCTGGGAAGGCGGGTTGGCGAAACGAGCGCTCAGTCGCAGCCTGCGCGTCCAGGTCTCGGATGCAGACCTGGAATCGCTCCAGAATTACTATATCGAGATTATCCAAACCGGAGGGGCCAGCCTCGAGACCGGAGGGGCCGCTCACCAACCGCCGGGCGTGCGCAACTGACCCGTCGCGTACCGCTAGCTCAGGTGGATTGATCGGCACGAGGAGGTGTTATTTATGACTACTCAGCAACGCACCGCAGGGCCAAGGCGGGCCCGGCGCAGTGAACCCCGTCGCAGCACCCCTCGAGCATTGGTCTTGCCCGAGACCCTCACCGTTAAAGATCTGGCCGAATTGCTGGATCAGTCGCCCGTTGACGTTATCAAACAACTGATGCGGCACGGCATCATGGTGGCGGTGAACCAGGTCATCGACCACCAGGTGGCCACTGTGGCTGCTGCGGCGTATGGCGTGAGAACCAGGCTGGCGGAGGCGACCGAGGATACGGCCGCGATCCATGCCGGTGATACGAACGAAGATGATGGTTTGATGGAAAACCGACCGCCGGTCATCACCATCCTCGGCCACGTTGACCACGGAAAAACGAGCCTTTTGGACTACATCCGCGAAACCTCGGTGGTCGACAAGGAAGCCGGAGGCATCACGCAGCATATCGGCGCTTATCAGGTCGCCCGGGACGGTCAGCCGATAACCTTCCTCGACACCCCCGGGCATGCCGCGTTCACCGCCATCCGCTCCCGCGGCGCGAGGGTGACGGACATCGCGGTTCTGGTGGTTGCCGCCGACGACGGGATAATGCCTCAGACTGATGAGGCGATCAACCACGCCCGCGCGGCCGAGGTCCCTATAGTCGTCGCCATCAACAAGATGGACCTCCCAGGAGCGCAACCAGACGTCGTCAAGCGTCAACTCAGCGAACGCAACCTGTTGGTTGAAGATTGGGGAGGGGACGTGATCGCGGTGCCGGTCTCCGCTCAGACCGGAGACGGTATCGACGACCTGCTCGAAAACCTTACGGTGTTGTCCGAGATCATGGAGTTGAAGGCGAATCCCAATCGGGATGCCGCGGGTGTGATCGTTGAAGCCACCTTGGACCGCCGGCGGGGACCCACCGCTACGGTCCTGGTGCAAGCCGGAACGCTCAAAGTCGGCGATCAAATCGTGGCGGGAGGCGCTTGGGGACGGGTGCGCGCCATAACCAACGAGCGCGGCGAAACCATCGACGCTATCACCCCCGGATCGCCCGGCGTGGTTATCGGTCTGAACGCCACTCCGGAAGCCGGAGACATCCTGAAAGTGGTTCGGGACGAACGGACGGCGCGTCAGACCGCCACCCGTCATGGGCAGCGCAGCAGCACCGGCAACCTGGACACCGTTCTGACTCTGGACAGCGTGGTCAAGCAGATCGACGCCGGCGATGTGAAAGAATTGGTCCTGGTGTTGAAGGCCGACGTCCAGGGCAGCGTTGAAGCCATCGTGCAATCTGTAGAGAAACTATCCGACGGTGACGTAAAGGCGCGGGTTATCCACTCCGGGTCCGGCGCCGTCAGCGACTCCGACGTGCAACTGGCGTCGGCGTCGGAAGGCATCATCCTGGCGTTCAACGTCGGGTTCGAAATTGGCGCGGAGCGCACCGCCGAACGTCTGGGCGTGGAGGTCCGAAACTACCAGATCATCTACCGACTTCTGGAGGATGTGGAACAAGCCCTCCACGGCATGCTGGAGCCCGAGTTCCAGGAGGTCGTCGTCGGTCGTGCCGAGGTTCGGGAGATATTCCCTGGCCGCCGAGGCCTGCGCATCGCTGGTTGTCGCGTACTGGATGGCCGCATCACGCGCCAAGGCACGGTGCGGATCATGCGCGAGGACGAAATCGTCGCCGAAACCGAGATGTCGAGCCTGCGACACTTCAGGGATGAGGTCAACCAGGCCACGGCCGGCACCGAGTGCGGCATCGTCCTGGACTCATTCAATGACTATGAGGAAGGCGACGTGATCGTGTCCTACCGCATGGAAAGGGTCAACTAGCCCCGCACGCGACGTTGTACGTGTACCCGGCGGCCCGGCCAATCGTTAGCGGTGGCCGTCTCGCTGGGTTATCGAATCATTACAGTATCGGATGAGGCAGACATGGCCGACCGACGCCGCATTGAACGGGTGAACGGCCTGCTCCGTGAGGAAATCTCCCGGCTGATCTCCTCTCAGGTCAACGATCCGCGGCTCAGGGGGATCATCACCATCACCCAGGTCCGCACCGCTTCGGACCTGCGCACCGCTCGCGTGTACGTCAGCGTGATGGGCGATGAGAGCGTCCGCCAGGAAGCATTGGCCGGGATCCAATCGTCGGCTACCTACTTGCGCCGCGAACTGCGAGACAGGGTGTCGCTGCGCTACATACCCTTTTTGCGGTTCGTCCTGGATGACGCTCTGTTGGAAGCCGACCGCTTGATGAAGATCATCGACGACCTGGAGGTGCCCGACGCATCCGAGAGCGGTGGCCTCCCTGCATCTGCCGGGCAGGGTTAGACCATGCCAGCCCGTGGTCGGGCCGAATCGACGGTCCATGGGTTTTTGAACCTGTACAAGCCGGCCGGCATGACCTCCATGGAGGCATTGCGGCGGGTCAAGCGCATCACCGGCCAACGGAGGAAAGTGGGACACGCTGGAACGCTGGACCCGCTGGCCGAGGGAGTATTGCCCATCTGCTTCGGCCAGGCGACGCGGTTGATGGAACACGTGGTTTCGGGCGCCAAGCGGTATCGCATGACCGTACGGCTCGGCGCCAGGAGCAACACCTACGATGCAGAGGGCGACATCGAAGAGGTCGCCAATCCAGCCGCCCTCACCCGTAGCGAAATCGCAGCGGCTCTGGCCCAGTTCGTCGGGACTATCGAACAGGTGCCGCCGATGTACAGCGCTATCAAGGTCGACGGGCAACGACTTTATGACCTCGCCCGATCGGGCAAAGTAATCGACAGGCCGCCCCGCCAGGTGGAAGTTCACGCCATCCATATTGATGATATCGACCTGCCATTTTTGCGACTCACCGTCGATTGTGGGCGGGGCACCTACCTGCGCTCGATAGCTCACGATCTCGGTTGTGTTCTGGGGGTCGGCGGTTACGTTACAAGCCTGACCAGATTGTCCTGCGGGCAATTCAGCGGGGAACGCGGGGTCACGCTGGACTCACTGGAGGAAGCGGCAGAGCGAGACGATTGGACCGCATACCTCCACCCGGTGGATTGGGCGTTGACGAATATAGAGGTATTGCAGGTTACGCGTGAGCAGGAGAAGGCGATAAAAAACGGGCAGGCCATCTACACTGATCGGGTGCATATGTACCAGGAAATTGAGACCCGTCGCGCGTACAGCCCGGATGGCGTGTTCCTGGCGTTGTTGCAGTTCCAACACGAAACGGGCGGCTGGCAACCCCAAAAAGTCTTCAGCAGTTCAGAGGTCTCTGCTTATGCTCCCCATACGGCGGGAGACCAACCGCCGGGAGATTGGGAACACATAGGATGAACCCTTCGGAAGCCGTATGCCAAGGATGTCGCCGGATCCTGAGCGGTTCCAGCTACACCTTTCGGCCGACGGGCGGCACGGACGCCATCACCAAGTGCCTGAAATGCGCGCTGCGACATTGGCCCATGTTGCGACGCTCGCTGATCGCCAGCGCCGTGGTCGGAACTGCGCTCACGGCGTTGAATCAGGGCGATGCCATTTTGACGGCGCAACTGTCCAACGCGTTGGCGTGGAAAATCCCGTTGACCTATTGCGTCCCTTTCCTGGTCGCTACCTACGGCGCCCTGTCCAACAGCCGAGATTAGCTGGACGCAATGAACAAAGGCGCGCCGTGGATCGACAGGCGCGCCCTCGATGGTTGCGGTGTTTCGTTTC
This sequence comes from Dehalococcoidia bacterium, assembly GCA_034423115.1. GTDB lineage: Bacteria > Chloroflexota > Dehalococcoidia > Lucifugimonadales > UBA3495 > Bin87. The sequence goes on from DAOUJD010000044.1 coordinate 14,741, forward strand.
GCCTAGAACTGGCGCAACACTTCCACGACGCGGCCCCTCACTTCCACGTTGTCCGCGTCAACGTAGATGGGATCCATGGTGCTGTTGGCCGGCTGCAGGCGAACCTGGCTCCCCTCGCGGTAAAACTTCTTGAGCGTGGCCTCTTCTTCCTCAACGAGCCAGGCAACGACCATCTCGCCATTCTGCGCGGTGTTGGTCGGCGTGATGACCACCACGTCGCCGTCATCAATCAAGGCGTCGATCATAGAGGTCCCTTTCACGGATAGAGCAAACAGGGTGCCGTGCCTCTTTTTCAGCTCCGGCCTGACCTCTACGATGTCGAACTCCGCGGCAGCGGCGGCCCCTTCGGACGAAAAGGCCGGAATCGGCTCGCCGGCCGCGATGCTGCCCACGATCTGGACACGGGCTGAACCCGCATTAACCGGCAATCCGGTCTCGTCCAGCAGTTCAATACCCCTGGCTATTTCGGAACGGCGCTTGAGGTAGCCGTACCGCTCCAGCAGCCGTAGGTTGTAGTCCACCACCGAAGTGCTGCTGATTTCGCACCCCCGTTGAATGTCGCGAACGGTTGGCGGCATACCGTTCTCTTCCAGGAACTGTTCGATGTATTGCAGGATCTTCTGCTGACGTTCTCGCAGCGGGCGATTGGATGTCATGGGCGGTCACCTCCGGAACAAACTTAAGCGTTCCATTGTGCGGAAATTTTGTTCGTTGCGAACATAATACCCGTAAACCGCTGTGCTGTCAACGCAATTCGCGGCATTACAACCACCGTCCCGCACCATATAAGGTAAAAATGGGCCGGCGCAGTAGACGCGCCGGCCCTTGATTACGAAGTGCGGTTTCAGACTACAGCGAACCCAATGGGTTACTCTGCCGCAGTGCGGTTGAGGGCGGCGGCCAGGCGGGCTTTGCGGCGCGACGCGTTGTTCTTGTGCAGCACCCCCTTACGGGCCGCCACGTCCAACTGACGCATGGCTCGGCGTACCTCTTCTTCGCTTTCGGGCGCTCCCGCGGCCATCGCTCTGCGGGCTCGGCCGATGGCTGTGCGCGTTGCGCGTCGCACGCTGAGGTTCCGTGCGTAGCGTTTTACTGATTTGCGGTGGGCCTTCTGAGCGGGCAAGGGGAAACTCCTGTGATTTGGTTTGCGGCGTTGAATGTTATCAAAGGGAGACCGAAAAGTCATCAGTCGGTTGACAATGTTGGCGACGTTGCAGAAAATTAGATGGCATATTTCGACGCGATCCGATTTTCCGTCATCGGATTTTATCGTCACCGTCCGGCGGATCGCGCGTATCAACTTGTTGTGCCCGGAGGATTCCCGCAATGCCTGAAAAGCAGCTAATTTTCGATGAAGATGCCCGTCAGAGTCTGATGAGCGGCGTTAACCAATTGGGTCGCGTCGTCGCCCTTACGCTGGGTCCCAGCGGCAGGAACGTGATATTGGGGCGCGTGTGGACGTTGCCGGTGGTCTGCAGCGACGGCGTCACCATCGCCAAAGAGGTGGTGTTGCCGGACCCCTACGAAAACATGGGCGCCCAGGTGGTCAAGGAAGCTGCGGCCAAGACCAACGATATCGTGGGTGATGGCACCACTACTTCCGTCGTGTTGGCGCGGTCCATCATACAGGGCGGCTTTATGAATGTCGCCGCCGGAGCCAACCCTCTGGCAATTAAATCCGGCATCGACCAGGCGGTCAGCGCGGTCAGCAACCACATAAGCGCCCAGGCTGTGGCCGTCGAGAGTCGGGAGCAGGTGGCGCGCGTGGCGGCTTTGTCCGCCCATGAGGAAGCGATCGCCGAACTGATCGCCGATGCGATGGACAAAGTGGGCCGCGAAGGCATCATCACCGTGGAGGAAAGCCGCGGTCTGACTGACGAGCTCGATGTTGTCGAGGGCATGCGCCTGGATCGGGGTTACCTCTCCCCTCATTTCATCACCGACACCGATCGGATGGAAGTTTCCCTGGATGAGCCTCTCTTCCTGCTCACTGACCAGAAACTTTCTGCTGCCGCCGACGTGGTGCCTGCCCTGGAGGCAGTGGCGCAGGGCGGCCGTCGTCCCCTGGTGATAATCGCGGAGGACGTGGAGGGCGAAGCCCTGGCGACTCTCGTGGTCAACCGGCTGCGGGGCACCGTCAGCAGCCTCGCCGTAAAAGCCCCGGGATTTGGCGAACGGCGCAAGGCGCTGTTGCAAGACCTCGCCATCGTTACGGGCGGCACGGTCATCACCAACGATGCTGGAATGCGTCTAGAAGACATTTCCATGGAGCACTTTGGTTCAGCCCGTCGGGTCCTGGCTACCAAGGACGAGACCACCATCGTGGAAGGCCGCGGACACGAGGACGACATCGCCGGGCGAGTCGCCGAACTCCGCGTGCAGATTGAAGAAACCACGTCGGACTACGACCGCGAGAAATTGCAGGAACGGCTCGCCAATCTGGCCGGCGGAGTCGCGGTGATCAAAGTCGGCGCCGCCACCGAGCCCGAACTCAACGAGCGCAAGAGCCGGACCGAGGACGCCCTCGCGTCCACGCGGGCTGCGGTTGAGGAAGGTGTCATACCGGGCGGAGGAGTCACCCTTCTGAGGGCGCAAGCCACCCTGGACGGGATCATCGATAGCGCTACCGGCGACGAAGCGGTTGGGATGCGCTTGGTTCGGGAAGCCCTGGAGGCCCCTCTCAACACGATTGCCGACAACGCCGGCTACAAAGGGGCTGTGATCGTCGAAAACGTCCGAAACGGCGAGGACGACTACGGGTTTGACGCCGACCGCGGCGAGTACACCGGCGTGGTGGCTCGCGGCATCATCGACCCGGCCAAGGTTACGCGGTCTGCGCTGCAAAACGCCGGTTCAGTTGCTGGAATGCTGCTGACGACCCAGGCCGTCATTACCGAAATTCCCAAGTACGAACCGTTGCCGGCCGACATCCAGGACTTCATGCACGACTAATCCCACACGCCGGCATAAATTAGCCCGCCGCGATGCCGAGTGGATCGGTGCGGCGGGCGTTAATTTTTCGATATGACCGTGGAATCTTTGAACTGCGTCGGCATTCTCAACCGCGCCACCATAGCTGGCCTCGTTATAGGTGATCCTCCGCTGGTAGAACATTGTCGGGATCTGGAAACGCAGCTTCAGCCCAATGGTTTGGACGTTACGCTGAGATCCGTGTCCAGTTTCTCGGCTGGCTCCGCTCCCGGCGGCATCGGGATATCCGACCGGGATCGGACGCTGCCCGAAACCGTCGAGTTGGCATTCGGCGACGACGGCTGGCTGCATCTCCAACCCGGCCAATACCTGATCACATTCAACGAAATCATCAACCTGCCGCTCCACATAATGGCCCTGGCCCGACCCCGTTCCAGCCTGCTCCGTTCAGGCGTCGCCATCCATACCGCCGTCTGGGATGCTGGTTATTCCGGTCGCTCTCAGGCGTTGATGACCGTTCATCATCCGCAGGGATTCAGCATCCAACGGGATGCCAGGGTCGCGCAAATGGTGTTCATGTATCTCGACGCCGGTGATGCACAGGGCTACACCGGGCGTTACCAGAACGAAAACCAATGAACGGATCGCAGCACCACGGGACCGACGCGGAATCGCCGCGCCAGGTGATCGACCGACTGGCGCATGAGGCAGGCTTCGACTTGGTGGCGGTAACCGACGCGACCGAATTTGCCCATGATCGCGAAACGGCCATGAGACGCATCGACGATGGGCTGATGGACGGGCTTCCCTGGTTCACCAAGAGGCGCGTAGAACATGGCACGGATCCGGAGCACCTGCTGTCCGGCGCCCGATCCATCATCTCCCTCGGGCTCAACTACTATCCCGGCGAGACGCCCGAAGCGGAGGCCGGTTCCGGATTGGTAGCCCGTTATGCTCAGGGCAGGGATTACCACCGCGTGATGAAGCGGCGAATGCGTAGGCTCGTCATCGCGCTTTCCGAGGATCCGGCATTGCAACTCGACGGCGACAACCTGGCGGCGCGTTGGTTCGTGGATGACGGGCCGATGCTGGACCGCGCTGTGGCATCCCGGGCCGGATTGGGGTGGTTTGGCAAGAATGGGAACATCTTGAACCCTACCTACGGGTCCTGGCTGCTGCTCGGTCAGATAGTCACCAATCTGGAGTTGGAATCCGACCGACCACTTTCCAAAACCTGCGGCCAATGCACTCGCTGCATTCCGTCGTGCCCCACCGACGCAATAGTCGCGCCTTATGTGGTGGACAACCGGCGATGCATCAGTTACTTGACCATTGAGCACAAGGGGTCGATCCCGCGTGAATTGCGTCCCGCCGTGGGCGCCTGGGTTTTCGGATGCGACATCTGCCAGGAGGTTTGCCCGGTCAACCGAAAGGCCAAGGCGACGTCGGATCCCAACTTCGGCCGGCGCGACCTGACAGCGTTGGACCTCATCGAACTGTTGGACATGACCGAAGCGGAGTTTCGCCAGCGGTTTGCCGGAACGCCCCTAATGCGCGCCAAGTGGGTTGGAATGCAACGCAATGCCTGCGTCGCGTTGGGGAATCTCCATGACCCGTTCGCGGTTCCTGCGCTGGCGCGTGCCCTGGAGGAAGCAAATCCGCTGGTGAAACAACACTCCGCCTGGGCGTTGGGTCGCATCGGCGGCACCGATGCGCGTAACGCCTTGGAGTCGGCGTCCTTCTCCGAGCAAGACCCGGACGTGCGCGCGGAAATCAGGCTGGCCTTGGACGAAATCGCCGCGAACTAGTCGTTGTCGTACTTGACGGGGTTGTCCGGTGTCCTGCGGTTCCGGCCCCTGCCGTGAGAACGCCGAGCGCGCCCGTTGGAGCGGCCTTGACCGTCCTCTGGTGGTTGTTGGTCGGCAACGTCTGGGGGCATTGCTTCTGCGCCGGGCGCGGGATCCTCTGTTGTGCGTTCCGCGACGTCCGCCGCTCGTGCGTTCCGTGGTCTTGCTGGCCTGACCGGATCCCGTTCCGTATTGCGACGGCGACGATCTCGTTGAAAGTTGACCCGCTCCGTTTCCGCGGCCAACTCCTCATCTACCCTGCGCAAGGCTGCGTCGCGTCCATCCCGCAACTTCAGCATCTCCGTTTCCAGGAGAAAAAAGTCTCCCTTGGAAAGTAGGTGCAGGTTCCCCTGGAATGCCATGTGCCAATCCTCTGGCGGCCATTTCCGGAGATATTCCAAGCGGTAGGCGATCAAGCCGGCGTTGATGTATTGCTCGCTGGGGAGAATGACATCGGGTCTAATCTCGATACGGTAGGGCCAGGCGGTCTTCCCCTCTTTGACCCATGGGGTGGACTTGACCTCTTCGTATGACTTGGTGACGGTCGCGGTGGCGGTGAACACGCGCACCCCGCTCACGTAGTAGATGATACGGTCGCCGGGTTCAACCCTTTGCACTTTGCGGCGATATTCGGCCTTCAAGCCCTGCTGAGCGAAGCCTAGCTGCTGAGTGATGTCGAAATTTTGCTTGTTGCAATTAATCATCCAAAAGTTATGTGGCATATCTGTATCCCGGCAAATGGATCTGACATCCGGAATTTGGGCCATTCTAGCACACGGGGTTGGTCGTTCCCCTTCACGGCGCGTCCACCGTGGCGGAACCGAAATGTGGCAACAAGAACTGCCGGCCGTCGGTCGCGTTGCTCTCATGCCGTTACGACGAGCTGCGGCATTTGTCGGCACACCAGTAATGTTGTACCATCGTTGGGCTGACAAACTGATAAATCCACCACTGGGAGTGAACCTATGGCCAGCACCGCAAACCGCGAACGCGACATCGCAATAGTCGGGGTCGCCGAGTCCGACGTCATGGGCACGGTGCCCGATAAATCCTCGTTGCAGCACCACGCGGAGGCGGCGTTCAACGCTCTCGAGGACGCGGGGTTGTCCCTGGGGGACGTCAACGGCCTGATGACCGCCGGATTCAGCACCTTGGTCACGGCGGAGTACTTTGGGCTGCAGCCATCATTCACCGATAACACCTCGGTAGGCGGATCTTCCTTCGTGATCCACGTCGCGCACGCCGCCGCTGCGATCCGCGCCGGTTATTGCGATACGGTCCTCATCACCCACGGTCAGGCCGGCCGGTCCACCCGCGCACCGGTGCCGCCGGACCGCAACCTTCCCGTGGCCCAGTATGAAACACCCTACGGAATGATCGGGCAGCCCATCAACTACGCCATGGCCTGCACGCGTTACATGCACGAGTACGGCGAGGAGCGGACCCGACAGGCGTTGGCGGAAATCGCGGTTTCCACTCGCGCATGGGCCAACCTGAACCCCGTGGCCTACATGCACGAAACTCCGATGTCGTTCGACGATTACCACAACTCCCGCTGGGTGGCGTGGCCCTTCCATCTGTTTGACTGCTGCCTGGTCACCGACTCCGGCGCGGCCATTGTCGTTACCACCGCGGAGAAGGCGCGAAACTGCGCCAAGGAACCGGTCTGGGTGCTGGGCGCGGCTGAAGGCCACGACCACAACCTGATCAGCTTCATGCCGGACCACACGTCCACCTGGTCTCGTGAAACCGGCCCCCGGTCGCTGGAGCGCGCCGGCCTGACCCACGATAACATCGACCACACCATGATATACGACTCCTTCACCTACACCACCCTGGTTACCCTTGAAGGGTTGGGTTTCTGCGGTCCGGGTGAGGGCCCTGATTTTGTCGCCAACCAGCGAACGGCGCCGGGCGGAGAGTTCGCGCTGAACACCAACGGCGGCGGTCTGTCCTACTCGCACCCGGGGATGTACGGGAGTTTCCTGCTGGTGGAGGCGGTACGCCAGTTACGCGGTGAATGTGGCGACCGTCAGGTGTACCGGAAGGGTTCTTCAGACCAACCGGCGGCGACCAGCATGGTCAACGGCACCGGTGGCTCGCTGTCCTCAACCGGTACGGTGGTGCTGGCAACCGGCTAATCTTTCGAATCAGGCGTTGCCAGTCAGGTTCCAATTGCCCCGTCGCCGCTGGTCGGTACCGGGGCATCCCATTTATGCAATCCAGATCCAACAATCTACCCACATCATCTAGCGAGACATGGACACAGTAATCATAGGACTGCCCCAATCCGGCAAAACCACCCTATTCAACGCCCTCACCCTGGGCAAATCGGATGCCAGCGGAGCGTCCGGTTCAGCAACCGAAATGCACATGGGCGTGGTCAAGGTCCCCGACCCTCGGCTGGAATTCCTGGGAGAGGTATACCACCCCAGGAAGATCGTACCTGCAGAGATCCGATACATCGATCTGCCCGGTCCGGAGTCCATGGCGAAATCCCAGGGCATCAGCGGGAGGTACCGCAACATCTTACAGTCCGCCACCGCCTTTCTGTTGGTAGTGCGCGCCTTCACCAACGAGGCAGTAGCGCATCCCACCGGCGACGTTGACCCTGGCAGAGACTTGGAGACCATGCTCGGTGAGTTGTCATTCGCCGATCTGGAGGTGCTGGAACGGGCATCAACTCGTTTGTCTGAGCAGATGAACAAGACCAAGCCCGCCGACCGCCCCATGGCTATCCGGCACAAAGATGCGGTGGACAAAGCGCGGACGGGTCTGGAATCTGGTATCCCCGTACGGCTGCAGAACTTCACGGACTCCGAACGGGCGTTATTGGTCAACTACCAACTGTTGACCGACAAGAACGTGATCGTGGTGTTCAACACCGACGAAGGCTCCGAAGATGTACGCGTCGCGGACCTCGGCCTGGACCCTACTTTGCTGCAAGGTGTGGGAACGGTGAGTATCAGCGCGCGCATCGAAGCGGAACTCGGGATGATGGAAGCGGAGGAAGCCGCCGAATTCCGGTCCGACCTGGAATTGGGAGAGCCAGCGACCAGCCGGGTAATCAACGCCAGCTACGATACCTTGGGACTGGTGTCGTTCCTTACCGTCGGAGACGACGAAGTGCGGGCGTGGAGCGTGCCCGGCGGAATGCCGGCGGTCGATGCCGCCGGCGTGATCCACACCGATTTTACGCGCGGCTTCATTCGCGCCGAAGTCATCGCCTACGATGATTTCTCCACGTGCGGCAGCATCGCGCAGGGGCGCAAGGAAGGGCTGCTGCGTTCCGAAGGCAAGGCCTATCCAGTGCGCGACGGCGACATAATCAACTTCCTGGTCAACACCTGATGATCGATATCCGCCTGTACCGATCCCGAGATTATGAAGCCGTCCGCGAGGTGTTCAGCCATGCGCAGGACGACTTCGTGCAGAGCTACCTGCATTCCGACGAGGACCGGGAGGAGTACAACGAATACGTCATTGGAGCGCTCGCTCGAGATCTCTCCGACATACAGCGCAGCTACCTCCAGCACCCGGGCAGCAATTTCTGGGTGGCCGAACGGGACGGCGAAACTATCGGATGCATTGGAGCGTACCAGCGCAGCCATGAGGAGGCCGAAATTCGGCGGTTGGTGGTGCATCGCGACGCTCGGCGCCAGGGCATAGCCTCGCGTTTGCTCGACCAGGCCGAAGACTTCTGCCGAGATCTGGGATACGTGCGGACTATTGCCTGGACGTACAACCACATGCCGGGTGCCATCGAATTCCTGCGCCGCCGGGGCTACCAACTGATTGAAGATCACGCCTTCCCTCACACCAGTCTCACCCTGTACCTGTACGCCTTGGAACTGTAGCCGGCGAGCCCGAAATCGGCTCCGGAGCCTGCCCGACAATCGTAACGAACTTGACAGAATCGGGCATTGCAAGTAGTATCTATAACGATTAACAACTGGATACGTTGCTGGAACCCTTATCCAGACAGGCGGAGGGAACGGCCCTGTGAAGCCTGGCAACCAATCCCGCTCACCCAGTGGGATCAGGTGCTAATTCCGGCGTCCCGCAGATGGTGTCGCCTTGCGACGCGGTCGGAGCGGTATGACGAAAGATGAGGGGAGAACTGTACTGATGGGCTCTCCCGGCGTGGGTGGGCCTCTATTTTTGCCTTTGCCGATTTCAGCCTTCGGGGCCTCCTTTGCTCCGAGGCCCTGTAAACCCGCAGCGTATTCCCAACACACCGGGTAACTGGTGCTATGACTGAAATTAGACCCATCAACTGGACCGGAAGCAGTCTCCATTTGCTAGACCAGACCCTGCTGCCTCATGAGCATGTCACGGTCACCATCACCGACTATCGGTCCGCCGCATCCGCCATCACGGACATGCGAGTGCGTGGCGCCCCCGCCATCGGCGTGACGGCTGCATATGCCATGGTTCTCGCCGCGGCGGAACTGCAATCACGCGAGCGGGACCATTTCATTGGCGCGCTGCGGGAGGCTGGAGCCCACATCGCGGCTGCGCGTCCCACCGCCGTCAACCTTGGTTGGGCCGTCCGCCGGATGCTCAGGGTGGCCGACGATGAGCCCGATCCCGGCAGCATTCGTCCCCGTCTGGAAGCCGAGGCCCGACGAATCCAGGAAGAGGACGAGCGGATCAACCGGCAGATTGGCGAAAACGGCCGTGTGCTGATGCCCCCCGACGGCCAGGGCGTGTTGACCCATTGCAACACCGGAGCGTTGGCTACGTCGGCGTTCGGCACCGCCCTGGGTGTCATACGGGCCGGCTGGGAGGCCGGCGGGCGCTTCCGCGTGTTCAACACCGAAACCCGGCCCTGGCTGCAGGGCGCCCGGCTCACGTCCTGGGAGTTCCAACAACTCGGCATCCCCGCAACCCTGATTGCCGACTCTGCCGCCGGCATCCTGATGCAAAGGGGCGAGGTGTCCTGCGTCATCACCGGCGCGGACCGCGTCGCCGCCAACGGCGACACTGCCAACAAGATCGGCACCTACTCGCTGGCCGTGCTGGCCCACGAGAACGGAATACCGTTCTACATCGCCGCGCCCACCAGCACGGTGGACCTCGCCATTGCACACGGAGACGACATCGCCATCGAGGAGCGCCCCGAGCACGAGGTCACGGGTTACGGCGCGACGCCAATCGCACCCGAAGGCACTCCGGCCTATAACCCTGCCTTCGACGTGACGCCTCACCGCTACATCGCAGGCATTGTTACCGAGACCATGGTATGCCGGCCGCCCTACACCGAAACTCTGAAAACCGCCGTTGACTCCGCCTGACCCCAATCGTCATTCCGGCGAAAGCCGGAATCCATTTTCCCCAATCACCAACTCGACTATCCCGACCATACCGTTCATCCTGTATATCCCGGTAAAAAATGACCATTGACCAACAAACCCGCCGCCGCATGGCCCGCACCGGCCTGACGGCTCACGATCCGGCCAAAGCCAGCCCCGGCTACACCCTTTACGCCCCACTGTCCGGCAACGGAGAGGTCTATCTGCTGGATCCCAACGGAGAGGTGGCCCACCAGTGGAATATGCCCTACCCGCCGGGACTCTACGGCTACCTGCTGCCCAACGGCAATCTGTTCTACGGCGGCAAGGTCCGCGATGATGGCGGTTGGGATATTTTCGAGGCGATGAAGCGGTTCAAGGGCGGGGTGATGCTCGAAGCCGACTGGGACGGCAACATCCTGTGGGAACACCGCGACCCGTACCACCATCATGACGCGCGTCGCACCGAGTCCGGCGGATGCCTGTACATGACCGTTGAGCGGATGGACGATTCCGCCGCCGCCAAAATCAAGGGCGGCCAGCATGGCAGCGACGCCGGTGGCATGTGGGCGGACGTGCTGGTTGAGGTGGACGCCGACGGCAACCGCATCTGGGAATGGCACGCCGCCGAGCACCTGGACCCCGACCGCCACGTCATCACCTTCAACGACCTGCGGGACGAGTGGAGCCACGGCAATACGGTCGTGCCGCTGCCCGCCAGTGCCTCATCAGGGGACCGGGTGATGTTCAGCTTCCGCAACATCTCCACCGTGGGCATCATCGACAAGGCCACCGGCAACATCGAGTGGCAGATCGGCGACGACGTGCTCGCCCAGCAGCACGATCCTTCCCTGCTGGACAACGGCAACGTGCTCATCTACGACAACGGCTCCCACAGCCGACACAACCCGCTGCCCGCGTCCAGGGTCATCGAAGTCGATACGGCCACCAACGAAATAGTCTGGGAATACCGGGACAATCCGCCCTTCAACTTCTTCAGCGCCTACATCTCGGGCGCGCGCCGCCTGCCCAACGGAAACACCCTCATCACCGAGGGACAACCCGGGCGCATTTTCCAGGTGACGCCTGAGGGTGAGGTCGTTTGGGAATATATCAATCCGCACTTCGCGCCCAACGAGCAGGGCTACGTCGTGAACAGCGTTTTTCGCTCCAATCACTACCTGCCCGAGCAGATACCGCAACTGCGCTGAAAAGTGTTCACGCATGTACGTTGACCAGTTTGGAATCTCAGGAACAGGCTCCGGCGATGCTTCCTACGGTTGCCACATTTCGCTATCCCGCGTGGTGCTGGTAGGCGTCGTAAGTTGGGGTTTGTACTGGTTTTACTGGATGTATCGCACCTGGGCGCAATACCGGGACCATACCGCAGGGGATCCTGAGCAGGCTGGTCAAACCCACTACCCGGTCTGGCACGGGCTTACCCAACTGGTGCCGGTGTACGGCTTCTTCCGTTTTCACGCTCACGTCCGGTCGTACAAAGCGTTGTTGCAGGAACGGGGCGTGACCGACAGCCTCAACATAGCGGCTCTGGTGACGGTGGTCGTTATCAACCTAATCGTCGGTCTTGTCGCCGGAGGAATGAGGGGCGACTCAACGGGCCCCGGTGTGACCGCCGCCTCCGGCATCGGGTTCCTGATCAGCCTCGCCACGTTGCTGGTCAGCATCGGTGTCATCTGTAAGGTTCAAAGCAACTTGAACCAATATTGGGCTGCAGTAGCCGGAATGCCCGCCCAGAACGCTCGGTTTGGCAAGGGCGAAATTCTCTGCCTCGTCATCGGAGCGCTGCTTTGGCTCGGAGTGATCTCCGACTTCGTCTTTTGGTAAGCCCAGGCCGCAACCCATTCTCGAAAATAAAGTTAAGGAAACCAACGTAATGCCCAACCATCCCCAGGCGGAAATCGCCATCATCGGCGGCAGTGGACTCTACGAAATCCAGGGTTTCGAAGAGACCGCCGTGGTGGACATCGATACTCCCTACGGCAAGCCCAGCGACGCCATCACCGTCGGCGAGCTGTTGGGCGTGCCGGTGGCATTCCTGCCCAGGCATGGCCGAGGACACCGCCTCAGCCCCACGGAACTGCCTTTCCGGGCCAACATCTACGCGCTGAAAACCCTGGGGGCCAGGCGCATCGTATCCGTCAGCGCCGTCGGCAGCTTGCAGGCGCGCCTCGAACCGCAGCACCTCGTCATCCCCGACCAGTTGATCGACCGGACGCGCTCGTTGCGTCCCAGCACTTTCTTCGAGGATGGCGTGGTCGCTCATATTTCTTTCGCAGATCCCTTCTGCCCCGATATGAGCGACGTGCTGGCGAAGGGTGGCAGGGAACAGGGCATCCCGACCCACAAGGGCGCCACCATGGTCGTCATGGAGGGGCCCGCGTTCTCAACCAAGGCCGAGTCCGAAATGTACCGTTCCTGGGGCGGCGACCTCATCGGCATGACCGCGTTGCCCGAGGCCAAGCTGGCCCGCGAAGCCGAGATCTGCTACGCGACCATGGCGTGGGTCACCGACTACGACTGCTGGCACCCTGAACACGACGCCGTAACCGTTGATATGGTGGTGGAAAACCTCATCGCCAACGTCGCCAACAGCCGCATCATCCTGCGCCACATTATGCCCGCGCTGGCACAACTCGGCCCGTGCGAGTGCGAGACCGCCCTCGCCAACGCCATCATCACCGATCGCGCCATGATCCCCAACGACGTGCGGCGGCGGCTTCGCCCAATCGCCGGCAAGCATCTTGACCCGCCGCCCAACTGACGCACGATCTAAATCTACATGGATGAAAAGGATAAACAGGATAGTTGGGATATATCCAAGCAAGACGTTCTTACCCAATTCATCCTGTGTATCCATGCGAAAGATTCAAGGAGGTAACCGAATGCCACGACAGAATCCGGGGGAACCCTACTACCGGGTTGATTCTCCCGAAGCCCTGCAAATCCTCAATGCCGACCCGGACAACACCGTCGTCGTCGATGTCCGTCGCGATGACGAATGGGTTACGGGCCATGCGTCCGGCGCAATCCACATCAATGTCGATGAATTCATGGACCGCGTTGATGAGCTGCCCGACGGCAAGAAATTGCTGTTCATCTGCGCCGCCGGCGTCCGCAGTGGCGTCGCATGCGAGTACGCAGCAGCGCTGGGCATCGACTCGGAACTGCTCTACAACGTCGACGACGGTACGCCGTCATGGATCGCCGCCGGCAACCCAACGTCCTACGGAAACGATCCGTAACTGACCCAATTTCCGCAGCACTGCAAATCCGCCATATTTACGGGTGAAGAAAACCGGGGTTCCTTCGTCGAACGAGTACTGGAGATCCTGGCCTACTCCCGAATGGCGCACTAAAGCACACCAACATCCACCCGTCATTCCCGCTTTTGTGGGAATCCAAAACCCCCGCCGTCATTCCGGCGAAAGCCGGAATCCAAGCGGGCAAATCGGAGGTAAAACGATTTGACTGTTCAAAAAACCAAAGGCGACGTAAAAGACCTTTCCCTGGCCGCGGCCGGCGTCGATCGCATCCGCTGGGCCGCCCGCGAAATGCCCGTCGTCAACATGATCACGGAGCGGTTCCAAAAGGAACAGCCCCTGGCCGGCGTCAAGATGGCCGCCTGCCTGCACGTAACCACCGAGACCGCCAACTTGGCCATCGCTCTCAAAGCCGGTGGGGCGGATCTGGTCATTTGCGCCAGCAACCCGCTCAGCACCCAGGACGAAACCGCCGCCGCGCTGGTGCAGGAGTACGGCATCCCCACCTACGCCATCAAGGGCGAGGATAACGAGACCTATTACCAGCATATCAACGCCGTGCTGGACCATGCGCCCAACGTGACCATGGACGACGGCGCCGACCTGGTGGGCATCCTGCACAAGGAGCGCAGCGACCTCCTGTCCAACGTCATCGCCGGCACTGAGGAGACCACCACCGGCGTGGTGCGCCTCACCGCCATGGCCGCCGACGGCCAGCTGAAGTATCCCATCATCGCCGTCAACGAGGCCGAGACCAAGCACTTCTTTGACAACCGCTACGGCACCGGCCAGAGCACGCTGGACGGCATCACACGCGCCACCAACATCCTCTGGGCCGGCCGCCGCGTCGTCGTCGGAGGTTACGGTTGGTGCGGCCGCGGCGTGGCGTCCCGGGCCCGTGGCATGGGCGCGCACGTCATCGTAACCGAGGTCAATCCCGTCCGCGCGCTGGAGGCGGTCATGGACGGGTTCCAGGTCATGCCCGGCATTGAAGCCGCCAAGGTAGGCGAGGTGTTCATCACCGTGTCCGGTGGCTGGCACATCATCGGTCGGGAACATCTCGAGGTCATGCCCGACGGCGCGATCATCTCCAACAGCGGCCACTTCAACGTCGAAATCGACATTCCGGCCCTGGAAGCCTTGTCGGTGAGCCACCGGGAAGTGCGCCCCTTCGTCGAGGAGTACCAGACCACGGACGGACGACGCCTGTACCTGCTGGGCGAGGGTCGCCTGATCAACCTGGCGGCCGCTGAAGGCCATCCCTCTGCCGTGATGGACATGAGCTTCGCCAACCAGGCCCTCAGCGCCGAATATCTGGTCAAGAGCCACCAGAGCCTGTCCAACGGTGTCCACGTGGTGCCCCGCGAAATCGACGCTGAAGTCGGTCGTCTCAAGCTCGAGACCATGGGCATCAGCATCGATACCCTGACCGCCGAACAGACTGCCTACAACGAAAGCTGGGAAGAAGGCACCTGATGATTCTCGCTCTCCCTTGATGGGAGAGGGCTGGGGTGAGGGTGAAAATCACAATTGTCGCCTTTTCATCACCCCGTGCCAATCTACCCAAAACGACCGGAGGAACTGAAACTATGCCAATCCGATTCATGACCTCGCCCAAGTACCTGCTCACCTCTGAGTCGGTTACTGAAGGGCACCCCGACAAGGTCTGCGACCAGATTTCCGACGCCGTGCTGGACGCCGCCTTCAGCGTTGACCCCATGAGCCGCGTCGCCTGCGAAACCGTCGCCGGCAAGAACCTCATCATGGTAACCGGGGAAATCACCACCCAGGCCGAGTTGGACTTCGACGCCATTACTCGCAAGACCCTGCTGGAAATCGGCTACAACGACGTCAAGTACGGAATCGACGGCAACTCTTGCGGCGTCATCCGTAACGCCAGCCAGCAGTCCCCCGACATCAACGCCGGCGTGAGCACCGCTCTCGAAGCCCGCAACAATGGCGCAAACGCCGCCGACGCTCGCCGCGCCACCGGGGCCGGCGACCAGGGCATGATGGTGGGATTCGCTTGCAACGAGACCGATGGCCTCATGCCCATCACCGTTGACCTGTCCCATCGCCTGGTCGAGCGGCTGGCCAAGGTCCGCAAGGACGGCACCCTGCCGTATCTCGGCCCGGACGGAAAGTCCCAGGTCACCGTGGAATACCAATACGGCAAGCCCCACCGCGTCGACGCCGTGGTCATCAGCACCCAGCACGACGACACGGAAGACCGCGCCGCCTTCACCGAGAAGATCCGCGCCGACATCATCGAGCACGTCATCAAGCCCATCGTGCCGGCTCACCTGCTGGACGACGATACCAAGTACTACGTCAACCCCAGCGGATGGTTCGTAGTGGGCGGCCCCCAGGGCGACACCGGCCTCACTGGGCGCAAGATCCTGGTAGACACCTACGGTGGAATCGCCCGCCACGGCGGGGGCGCGTTCTCCGGCAAGGACCCGACCAAGGTCGACCGCTCCGGCGCGTATGCCGCCCGCTACGTCGCCAAGAACATCGTGGCTGCTGGCCTTGCCGACCGCGTCGAGGTGATAGTTTCCTACGCTATCGGCGTCGCTGACCCGATCTCCGTGGCGGTGGAGACCTTTGACACCAACAAGGTCGACAACGATACCATCGAGGCGTTGGTCAACGAGCACTTCGACCTGCGCCCCGGCGCGATCATCGAAGACCTTGAGCTCCGTCAGCCCATCTATCGCAAGACGGCCGCTTACGGGCACTTCGGGCGCACCGACATCGATCTTCCCTGGGAGCGCACCGATAAAGCCGAGTTGCTGAAACAGGCAGCCGGCACGTTGGCCGGCGCCGCTGGCGACTAGACCCGTCCGACACTGCGCTCTCTCTCATGCGCGCCCTTCACCTTGATTGGTGGAGGGCGCACTGCTTTCTTTTTCGGCAGGGCTGTCGCAGTCCACGCTGCGCCGTAGCCGTTCCGTGTCATGATTGTCCGAATGCTGCACGCGGGTGAAAGACGGTTTGGTGGTTCGTCTCGGTAAAATCGGCGTAACTCTCTTAGCCGCCGTGGACGCGCGGCGCAGGATTACCGATGGACAGCGTTCTCCCATTCCGCCGCTTCACCTCTTGGGTAATTGACCGATTGTTGTTTTTGGGAGTCGGCGCAGCGATTCTCTATGTGATTCACGTGCTCGACAGTCGGCTGGGCATCAGCGGGCCGCAGTCCGTGAATTTCGATGTGTACGATTTTTTTGCCATCCAGATGCCCCTGGCCGTGGTGATAACCTACGCCATCTGGCTGTTGATCATCATTAAGATAGGCCCGCCGGGCCGCGTTTTGACGCGCACGGAGGTGCGCCGACATCGCGGAGGTTCCGCCGGCCAACCCAGGAAACTGGTCCGCGCCGTGGCAAAAATCGGGCTACATCTCACTCTGATCGGCCTGATCGTCGACGCGATTTTCATCCTGCGCGATCAGCGGGAACGACGCTCCATACCCGACATACTGGCCGGCACCATGGTAACGCCGCGCCGCCGATGATGATCACAGCGACGGTGTCGGCTTTTCAATTTCTTTTCGTCCGCTCATGGTGAGCCCGTCGAACCATGAACTACTGAAAGTGAGCACCCTTCGACAAGCTCAGGATGAACGGAATCGAAGTGAACGCCATGCTAGAATGATTTTATGACCTCCCCCATAAAATTCGGCACCGATGGCTGGCGGGGCATCATCGCTGACGACTTCACCTTTGCCAACGTGGCGCGCTGTTCCCAGGGCTTGGCCGACTACCTTCGCGCCACTGGCGCCGCTCGCCAGGGCTTGGTGGTCGGCTACGACACGCGGTTTGCATCGCGGGAGTTTGCCGAAACCGTGGCGTCGGTGGTGTCGGGCAATGAGATCCCGGTGTATCTATGCAGCGAGCCCGTTCCGACTCCCGTGGTCAGCCATCACGTTGTCCATCGCGGCGCGGCCGGCGGTGTGGTGATCACCTCGAGTCACAATCCGGCCGCATGGAGCGGTTTCAAGTTCAAGTCCGTCGAAGGAGGAAGCGCGAGCCAGTCCATGACCGATGTCCTCGAGCTGTGCATCGACTCGTCAGGAGAACCCAAGCGGCTAGCCCTCCACGAGGGGCGAGACTTGGGCTTGGTGCAGGATACCGACCCCACGCCGGCGTACCGGGAATCCATAGCCGCCTTGGTCAATCTGGATGCCATCCGCGCCGCCGGCCTCAACGTGCTGGTGGATGCCATGCACGGCGCGGGAGCCGGCTATTTCGCCGACTTCCTTCGGGGCGGGAAAACATCGGCGGAGGAGCTTAGGTCCGAACCCAACCCGGCGTTCCCCGGCATGGCGCAACCCGAACCAATCGCGCACAACCTCTCGGAGCTGTGCCGCCAGGTCCCCGCCGACGGAGCATCCGTGGGTTTGGCACTGGACGGCGACGCTGACCGCATCGGCCTCGTGGATGAAAACGGCCGCTTCGTCAGCACCTTGGAAGTGTTTTCCCTGCTGGCGCTCTACCTGCTGGAACGCGGCGACCGCGGCCCGTTGGTGAAAGGCGTCACAGCCTCCCTGATGCTGAACAAACTGGCCGAGAAATACGGCGTCGGAATTTCCGAGATGCCCGTGGGATTCAAGAACATCGGCCCCCGCTTCGTTGCCGACGACGCCATCCTGGGCGGCGAGGAGAGCGGCGGGTATGCTTTCCGTGGGCACATCCCTGAAAGAGACGGCATCCTCAGCGGTCTGTACCTGTTGGAGTTCATGGCCACCAGCGGCCTCTCCGCGTCGGGCATGGTACGCCGCTTGTTCGATACAGTAGGCGAGCACCACTACCAGCGGCGCGATGTCAAGTTCGATCCCGATGCTCGGTCATCCATAATGGATCGACTGACCAAATCCCCGCTGACCGAACTGGCCGGGATGCCTGTCCGCGGCATGGACGAAATTGACGGCCGACGTTGGTTGGTCGACGCTGGTTGGGTTGCCGCCCGTTTTTCTGGCACCGAGCCGTTGCTCCGAATTTATTGCGAAGCCGACACGACCGCCCACGTGCAGGCGCTCCTGGACGCCATGGAGGTTCACCTGGGAGTCTGAGGTAGAACCGCAGCCGCCAACCCAGCGTATCTTGTAGTGAGGCCACATCATGGAAACCGCCAGCCCGCTCCGCCGGTTGTTCGCGACCATTCTTGACGGAATACTGTTCTTCCTGACCCTCATAATCGGCTACATCATCTGGTGGTTGATCGTCCTGGGACGCGGCCAAACTCCCGGCAAGCAGCTGCTGGGAATCTATGCGATCAAACGCGACGGAGATCGGGCCGGTTGGGGGACCATGTTTGTCCGTGAAGTCGTCAAACTGGTCGCACACAGCTTCGTGATCGGGTTCTTTGCCGATGCCATCCTTTTGCTTTTGGACGACCAGGACCATCGCTCATTGTCCGACCGTGTGGCTGGCACAATCATAGTCCGCGACTGAATGCGCGCTGGCCCGATTCATTGACTCACATTAATCCTAACCCCAATATCACCTACCGCGCTCAATGAGCCGCAGTCTCTGCAGGAGGTGAACCAATGGCTATTCCTGCCAACTCTCCCGATACTTCTCCATCGCTCTTTGACCGTCTCACGGCGAGGCGCGGCATTTTGATCGCGGTGGGCATCGCCGCGGTCGCCTATGCCATCGCTGTTGTAGGAGCGCTAATCGTGCGCGATTCTACCGGTATTGATAGCGTCAACCGTTTCGTGGAACTGCTTTCCGGGTCGTCCGGATCCGGCATCAGCAACGTGGGCATCAAGCTGGGATTCGCATTTGCGGTGGGCGCGGCGTCCGCCGTCAATCCCTGTGGCTTTGCGATGCTGCCCGCTTACCTGGGCCTGTACGTCAGCGGCGGGAACCAGGACGACGAACGGAGGCGACCCTTCCGGCTCGTCAGTCGGGCCATCATGGTCGGGCTGTCCGTCTCCATCGGGTTCGTTGTGCTTTTTGGGGCGGTCGGGTTGATCCTAGCGTTTGGATCACAGGCGGTGGTAGTAGCCGCTCTGCCCTGGGTGGGTTTGGCCGTGGGAGTGCTCCTCATCGGAGCCGGCGCATACATGGCCACCGGCGGAAAAATATACACCAGCCTCGCCCAACGCGCGGCGTCACGGATCGGAGACCCCAGCCAGTTGAACATCCCCGGATACGTGCTGTTCGGCGTCAGTTATGGCCTCGCTTCCTTGAGCTGCACGCTACCTCTGTTCCTTGCTGTGCTGGGCGTCGGCGCGGGCCTGTCCTCTGGTTTCCTGGATACGTTGGGTCAGTTCTTGCTGTATGCTGCCGGCATGGGTAGCGTGATCATGATCCTGACCCTGGGAATGGCCGTAGCGCGCACCGTGCTGTTGCGTTGGATGCGTGCCGCTCTGCCCTACGTCGGGGTTGTCGGCGCCTGGCTGATGGTGGTAGCGGGCACCTATATCGTATTCTACTGGCTGACTCTCGGAGATCTGCTATAAAAACAGGGGCGATCCATGGATCGCCCCTTGGATTTGCTGTCCGACGGAACCTATCCGGCTGCGTCACTGGGGGACAGTAAAAACCGTTCGCCCATCCGCGTCGTGAGTGTGGTTCGCCAACCCGACCAGTATCCTGTTGGTTTGGTGGATTGCCTCGTTGGTTTGCTGGATGTCAGCCCGTAGTTCGTTGACGGCGGTGGTCACCCTGTCTATCCTGGTTCCCAGGTTATCAATCTTGGCGTCTTGGTTCTCGACTCGGTTGACCAGTTTGCCCAGCAGATAACTGCCCCTGATGAGAAGCACAACCACGGTCACGCCCAAACTCACCCCTGCGATAACTGAGATGATGACAGCAGGGCTCATCAGCGTCCCCCTAGCCTATCTCCCTGGCCTGTAGTCTACTATCGCTTGGTGTACTGCGGAGCCCGTCGGGCGCGCTTCAGGCCGTATTTCTTGCTTTCTTTGACCCGGGCATCGCGTGTGATGAACCCGGCCCGTCGCAGTCCCGCTTTCAGGTTGGGGTCCGAAACAACTAAAGCCCGGGCGATACCATGTCGTATGGCCTCGGCTTGCGCGTTGACGCCGCCCCCTTTGACCTGGGCCTGGACGCGGAAACGGCCTATGGTCCCTGAAATGGTGAAAGCTTCCCGGATCGTCGACTGCCATGGGAGCCAGTTGAAGTACTCCTCCATCGGCTTGTCATTGATTATGATCGCCGTGCCGTCGTCGGGATAGAGCCTGACTTTTGCGATGGCCGACTTGCGGCGACCTGTCGCATAGAAATACTGTTGCGTTTCGGTCTGCAACACCATTGATTACCTGCCTTCAGTTGGGGAAATTTCCAGGAACGCCCAGGGACTAGTCCGGGCTGCCCACTTGGGCTTCATGGGGATGCTGGTCCCCGGCGTACACCCGAAGCCTCCGCAGCATCTGACGCCCCTGCTTGGTAGACGGCAACATACCCTTCACCGCCAGGTAGACGACGCGTTCGGGACGTTGTTCCATCATATCTCTCATCAGGAACGATTTGAGATTGCCCACGTATCCGCTGTGCCGGTAGTACATTTTCTGCATCAACTTGCGGCCGGTGATGCGGACCTTGTCGGCGTTTATGACCACGACGTGGCAGCCGGTAATTACGTGGGGTGTGTAGGTGGGCTGGTCCTTACCCTGAAGGGCGACGGCAACCTGGCGAGCCAGGCGACCGAGACTGATGCCCGTGGCGTCGATGACTCGCCAACTGTCCGGTACGTCCCCGGCTTTGGCGAAGTATGTACTAGTACGTTTCATGTTTGTCTTCAACCTTTGGGCCAAAGATGTGGTCGTAATCGGGGTAATGAACCGATTTTAGGCACAATCCTTTGGCAGGGAGGGTTCGAATGTGTCCTTGGTTGTGTTCGCGTCCTGCCAGGGTTTCCGCCATGGCGTGTATGGGGAGTTTTCCTTTGCCGATCTCCAACAATACTGCGTTGGCCCGTCGAATCTGGTGGCGAAGAAAACCGCTAGCAGCACAGTCTATGGTGATCACGTCGGGGTTGCTTGGATGTCGCTTTATCTCCCACCTGAGAACCTTCCTCACCGCACTCCGGTCAGCCGGATGGCCCGTAGAAATTCGGCGGAAATCCCTTATGCCCAGCAGGCTGGTTGCCGCTTTTCGGACGCGCTCCAGATCGATGCCTTCAGTTTCCAGGTGGTGCGTACGACGCAGTAGAGGCGATGCAATCTCCCTATTAAGGATGCTGTAGCGGTACTCCCTGCATGACGCGTCGAACCTGGAATGAAACTCAAGTGGCACATCTCTGGCTGCTGTCACTCGCACCGACTCGGGCAAATAGAAATTCAGAGCGGCTACCAGAGTTCGAGGGTCCAATTCGCTGGGGGTAATGAAATCCACTACCTGTCCCAATGCGTGGGCTCCTGCGTCTGTTCGGCTCGCTCCTCGAATCCGACTCCGAACGCCGGTCGCCTTTCCAATGGCTGTTTCCAGTTCGTTTTGGATCGTGGGCGAACCCACCTGGAATTGAAAACCGGCGTAATCCGTCCCTTCATACGCGACGACCAAGGCAACCCGACGTCCCGTTTCCATCAGGGCATTCTCAGATGTCATTGAAGCATTGAGCGATGGCAATTCCTCACGTCGTCGATTTGCTGGGGATCAACAGCTGCGCCAATTGTTGGTAAGTGGCGGGCTATCAAACCAGTTCGATGACAGCCATGGAGGCTCCATCGCCTTGACGCGGCCCTAATTTGATGATCCGGGTATATCCGCCGGGTCGTTCGGCGTATCGCGGTCCGAGTTCGTCAAACACTTTGGCTACAGCCCTCTTGTTTGGGACTTTGCTCAAAGCTACCCGTCGGTTGTGGAGGGTTCCCTTTTTCCCGTGGGTGATCAACTTTTCCGCCATCACACGAGTCTCCTTAGCCTTGGCTAACGTCGTGGTGATACGCTCATGTTCGATCAGATCCACAGTAAGGCCGCGCAGAAGCGCCTTGCGCTGATCCTTGTACCGGCTCAGTTTACGGCCGGCAACGCGATGAGAGGCCATCGTTATTCTCCGTCATCGTCAAAGTCTAGGTCGTCGTCATCGGGGTCGAACACCAGTGTACCGCCGGTAAATCCTCTCACATCGTCGGCGAATCCCGGGTCGACCGCAAGGTCGTCGCTGGCGCTGGGGGCATTCACGCCGAGTTCGGCCAATTTGCCCTGCAATTCTTCCAACGATTTCTGTCCGAAGTTACGGATATTGAGCAGGTCATCGGCGCTGAGGTCAAGAACTTGACCCACTCGGTCCAGCTTGGCGCGTTTCAGGCAATTCAGCGTACGCGACGACAAATCGAGCCGCTCAATTGGCATCAGATACACTTCTGACGCCACCGAAAAGTTGCTGGCATCCAGCGTCGCGTCACCAGGGCGACTCAACTGGTTGAACATAAAGAAATGCTGGACCAGATTTTCCGAGGCTTCCTGGATTGCGGCCAACGGGGTAATCGCGCCGTCGGTCCATACTTGGAGAATCAGGCGCTCCCAGTCGGTCTGCTGTCCCACCATCATGCGCTCTACCGAGTATTCGACCCTGCGAACGGGATTGTAAATCGCATCGACCGGCAAAACGCCAACCGGCAATCCGGACGCGGTGTCCCCCTGGGTTACCTGCTGATAACCCTTGCCGGACTCCACGTTAAACTCGATGGAAAGAGAAACGTCCGGGCTGTCCAGCGTTGCCAGGTGCAATTCGGGATTTACGATCTGGAAGTCGCTGGCGGTTGATATGTCACCAGCGCACACCCTGCCCTCGCCGGTTACGTCCAACCGCATCTTGCCGGGTCGTTTCGCCAAGGCATGGATCCTGATGCGCTTGATGCTCAACAGGAGGTCCATCACCTCTTCTTTTACGCCAGGGATGACGGTGTACTCGTGTGGTACATCTTCGATCTTGACCCAGGTTACCGCTGTTCCTTGAATGGAACTCAGCAGCAATCGTCGCAAAGGGTTCCCCACGGTCGTAGCGAACCCGCGCTCCAACGGTTCCAACGCGACGCAAGCGTAGGTTTCGTTGCTTTCAATTACCCTGATCGAGGGTGTGGGGATTTCGGGTTCCGATTCCCGCATCGGCGGGAGAATTTGGGGATTTAACATTCAGTGGCTACCTCGAGTAGTACTCGACGATGAGGCGGGAATTAATAGTGTCGGGCAATTCATTATCCGGCGGCAGTGATACAATCTGACCTTCCATTTTGGCGAGATCCAACGACAACCAGGTAGGCAACGTGCGTCGCGGCAGTCCATCGGTCCGATCAGCGAAAAAGTCCCGGTTCTTGGACGTCTCCGTCCAGGAGATGGTTTGCCCCTGTTTTACCAGGAACGATGGAATGTCCGTCTTACGCCCGTTTACGGCGAAGTGGCCGTGCTGCACCATTTGGCGGGCCTGTTTGCGGGAATCCGCAAACCCCAAATGGTATATGACGTTATCCAGACGACGTTCCAACGTACGGAGCAGGTTGTTGCCCGATATGCCGGGAGTGTTGAAAGCGTCGTTCATGTATTTCCGGAACTGGCCTTCCATCACGCCGTACATCTGACGAGCCTTCTGCTTTTCCCTCAGGTGTACGCCATAGTCGGAAACTCTCCGGCGGCGGTTACCCCCGCCTCCTGGAGGAATATGCCGTCGTTCGATGGCGCATCGGGGCGAAAAACACCGATCTCCTTTGAGGAATAGCTTTTCTCCGGCGCGGCGACAAAGCCGGCACGATGGTCCCGTATATCTTCCCATATCAGTCTTTCCGTTGGTGTTTCGAATTGAAACTCCGGCGGGTGCCGGAGTGCGCGGTTCGGCGGCCCCTTAGACTCTCCGACGTTTAGGTGGTCGGACTCCGTTGTGGGGAATTGGGGTTACGTCCCGGATGCTGGTGACGTACAGTCCTGCCGCCTGCAGAGCGCGTATAGCAGGTTCCCGCCCTGACCCAGGGCCCTTAATGTAAACGTCGATGTTCCGCATCCCCATGTCAACGCCACGCCGGGCGGCCTGTTCAGCAGCACGTTGCGCTGCGAACGCCGTCCCCTTACGCGACCCGCGGAAACCGACCGTACCTGAGCTGGTAGATGCCACCACATTCCCATCGGGGTCGGTCAAGCTGACCAACGTGTTGTTGAACGTGGAGTAGATGTAAGCGCGGCCCTGGGGTATGGACCGGCGCTCTCGCCTTCGGGCACGTGGTCGTGGCATCTGGGGTTACCTCGTTGGTCAGATCTTTGTCAGGTTTGGCGGAGCAGGTTTGCCCGTGGTGTCCGTTACTTCTTGCCACCGGTGCGGCGACCGCGACCGGCCACGGTGCGCCGGGCGCCCTTGCGCGACCGGGCGTTGGTGCGCGTACGCTGCCCGTGCACGGGGAGGTTTCGCCGGTGACGCAAACCGCGGTAGCTGCCGATGTCTATCAACCGCCGAATGTTTTCGTTGTGTTCCCGTCGAAGGTCGCCCTCGGTGATGTAATCCTGGTCGACGATCACGCGAATCCTGTCGAGTTGTTCCTCGGAGAGCTCGCTCATGCGCGGGGGCATCTCGACGTCCAGGTTGGCCTTGCCAACGATTTCAATGGCTTTGGTCGGACCGATACCGTAGATACTGCGCAAAGCGATATGCGCGCGCTTGCGGTCCGGTACGTCAACTCCCGCGATACGAACCATGGCTTCTCTCCTGTGCTGAGCTTGGGGATGTCTGTCAGACCACAAACCGGTTTCGGTTGTTGGCGGTCTCGCCGGGTTGTTCAGCCCTGGCGCTGAGCGTGTTTGGTGTTGACGCAAATGATCCGCACCCGACCCTTGCGGCGGATTATGCGGCAACGGTCGCAGCGGGGTTTCACTGATGCGGACACTTTCATAGGAAAAGATCCTTCGCTGTTACTTGAACCGGTAGGTGATCCGGCCTCGGCTCAGGTCATAAGGTGAGAGTTCCACCAGTACCCGGTCTCCCGGCAATACCCGTATGAAGTGCATACGGATCTTCCCCGAGATGTGGGCCAGGACCTGGTGGTCATTGGGCAACTCAACTCGGAACATGCCGTTGGGCAGTGCTTCAGTAACCTGAGCCTCGACTTCGATCGCTTCTTTTTTTGCCATAAACAAGCCTTCTTTTGCTGCGACAGTTCCTCTGAGGGACACTTGCAGCCTATATCAGAATCAGTCGTGGACAGACAGAATTTTCGGGCCGTCCTTGGTGATGGCCAACGTATGTTCAAAATGCGCGGACAATGCTCCGTCGGCGGTAACTACCGTCCAATCGTCATCCAGAATCTTGGTGTCCTCCGTGCCCATATTCAGCATTGGTTCGATGCAGATACACATCCCGGGTCGGAGCAGTACGCCTTTGCCTGGTTCACCATAGTTCGGCACCTGTGGATCCTCGTGGAGGAAGCGGCCGATTCCGTGTCCCACGAATTGTCGAACCACACCGTAGCCGCGTTCTGTTGCGTATCCTTCCACCGCTGCGCCGATATCGCCGACCCGGTTTCCCGGTTGGGCGGCCGCGATGCCTTCGTAAAGGCTCGCCCTGGTGTCATCCAGCAGGCGTTGCGTCGCTTCATCGATTTTCCCGACAGGCACGGAAATCGCCGCGTCGCCGATGAAGCCATCAATGATAGCGCCGCAATCCATTTTTATAACGTCGCCTTCTTTAAGGACGCGTTTGCCAGGAATCCCGTGGACGATTTCCTCGTTCACGGATGCACAGATGGTACCGGGGAAACCCTGGTAGCCCAAAAACGCGGGAACCGCTCCCATGCCCCTGATATTTTTTTCGGCGATGCGATTGAGCTCACCGGTGGTTATGCCCGGTTCGACCGAACTCCTGAGGAGAGCAAGGGTGGATCCGACGATTGCGCCGGCACGCTCCATGGCTTCCATCTCACGGCGGGACTTGATCGTTATCCCACCGGTGTACGTGGAAGGTGAATTGGAAGCTGTTTTTCGTTTTTTCTGACGTGTCACCATTATGATTATACCTCAAGCGTCAACCCCGAAATCGGGAGTAGTCGTTTTGCCCGTTGCTTTACTGTCGTCGATTGTAATCGGCAAGTCCAGTGCGGAGAGGATGGAATTGTTGACGGATGCGATCGGCCCATCGCCAGGTATCTCAGTTAAAACGCCGGCAGTCCGGTAGAAGTCTAGAACCGGAGCGGTTTCTTGATGGTATACGGTCAAGCGGTTGGCTACTGCGTCCGGAGTATCATCATCACGTTGGTAGATCTCGCCGCCGTCGGCACAGGCGTCGCAACGTAGTGGAGGATCCCCGGATATTTTGTTTCGAGTGAATGGTTTTTGGCAAATGCGGCAGATGTAGCGGTTGCTGAGCCGGCTAATCAGTTCGTCGTCGGGCACGGTGATATGCACCACCCCATCAATCTGTTGGTCTTGGCGGTTCAATGCATCGTCTAATGCCTGGGCCTGGTTGGTGTTGCGCGGAAACCCGTCTAGCATGAATCCTCGGCCATCCGGCAAGGATGCTACACGATCCAACACCATTCCTATGGTCACCTCGTCGGGCACTAGTGCGCCACGGTTCATGTATCCGCGGGCCAGTTCGCCAAGTTCGGTGCCATTGGACAGATGATGCCGGAACAGGTCTCCTGAGCTGACGTGTTCGAGACCTAGCTGTTCCTTGAGCAACTGGGCCTGTGTCCCCTTCCCGGCACCTGGGGGACCAAAAAGGATCAGCCGGAGATTCGCTTTGGTTGCCGATGCGGTCATCGGAGGAATCCTTCGTAGTTGCGCATCATCAGCTGAGCTTCCAACTGCCGCAGCGTATCCAATCCAACACCGACCATGATCAGCAGGCTGGTGCTGCTAAGGGCAATGGCCTCCACGTTAGTTACCAGAGACGCCAGGTACGGGACGATGGCAATAAAGCCAAGGAACAATGCCCCACCCAAAGTAAGGCGGACGATAACCCGGTTCAGATAGTCTTGCGTGGGCCGGCCCGGCCGAATACCAAGGACGAAACCGCCGTTGCGTTGCAGATTTTCGGCGATGTTCTGCTGCTGGAATACCACCAGGGTGTAGAAGAACGTGAACGCTACCACCAGGAAGAACGCCAGCACCCAGTAGATGGGGCCGGTAGGACTGAGCGCAGTCTGCATATTGCCGGCGACATTGCCAACAAATCCGCCGGCCGAGCTCAGGTACTGAGCCACGGTACCGGGCATGATCACTATGGAGAAAGCGAATATCAAGGGAATCATGCCTGCGGAATTTATCCGCAGCGGAATGTACGTAGAGCCCGATTGCCGGTACATTTGCCCGCCGCGAAATATGCTGCGGCCATATTGCACGGGGATTCGCCGGTGGGCTTCGTTGAACACAACAATCAACGCGATGATCAATAGGCCGATCAAAGCGAAGAAGAAGATCCCGATGATGTTGTCCCGGTCAAGGAAGCTCGTGGCCAACAAGCCGGGGAAGCCAACCACGATACCCGCGAAAATGATCAGCGAAATACCGTTTCCGATGCCGCGTTCCGTGATCAACTCACCCAGCCAGACGAGGAACATGGTTCCGGCGGTCATGGACAGTACCGCCGCCAACGTGGGCAGGAACGCATCACCCGTGAAGCCAACGTTGGTCAGCACGTTCGCCTGCTGCAACAACACCAACTGGGCGAAAGCTTGGGCGACGGCTATGGGCACTGTGCCCCAATGGGTCATCCGGTTCATTTTGATGCGCCCGGCTTCGCCCTCCCGGGACATATTCTGCAGCGATGGGATCACCGGCGTAAGCAACTGCATGATGATGGACGCGGTGATATACGGGAACACGCCCAGGGCGACGATGCTCATGCGACGCAAGGCGCCGCCCGAAAACAGGTCCAGGAACCCCAACAACTGGTTGTTGCTGAACAGGTTTTCCAGCGCTCCGGCGTCTAGGCCGGGAATGGGAATGTGGGCCACCAAACGGTAAAGGGCCAACATGCCCAACGTGAACAGGATCTTCGCCCTGAGATCCGGAACGCTGAATGCGTCGATCGCGGCCTGGATCAACCGCGGCCACCGTCCGCCGCCCTGCACCTCTGACTGGATCATGCCCGAACCGCCACGCGCCCTTGTAACCGACTAAAGGTATTAAATCTCTTCAACAGAGCCGCCGGCTGCTTCAATTTTGGCGCGCGCCGACGCAGTGAATTTATGCGCCACGACGGTGAGGGGCTGTCCCAGTTCGCCGTCTCCCACCACTTTTATGGGCAGGTTAGGGCGACGAACGATGTTCAACCCATGCAGTAACTCTGGAGTAACCCGGGCGCCGGACTCAAATCGATCCTGAAGCGTGTTCAAATTCACCAACGAGTAATAGGTCTTGTAGCGATTGTTGAACCCACGCTTCATGGGCAGACCCTTGATGAGGGGCAACTGACCGCCTTCGAATCCAGGCCGCAAACCCTTGCCGGATCGGGATTTCTGGCCCTTCAACCCGCGGCCCGCGTAACTGCCCCCACCGGCAGCGTCACCTCGGCCAACCCGCTTGCGGTTGCGACGGGCTCCCTTCGGTGGGGATATTTCGTGCTCCATCATCGTGTAAACGTTGCTCCAATAAGTACGCGAATTTCCACCGGAAGGACCTTATTTATTCGACCGGCTCCACTACCACCAGGTGCTGGACCTTTTTTACCATGCCCATGATGGTCGGGCTATCGTGATGCACCACTGAGTGGTTGAGCCGTTTTAGACCCAGGGACTCGACGATCCGACGCTGGTAGGACGGTCGACCGATGCAGCTCTTCTTCCAGGTGATTTTGATCTGTGCCATTTTGCTACTCAATCGCTTCGTTGGGCAGATTACTCAGCATCAGTTTCGGACGTCGCTTCCGCCGACGGTGAAACCTCACCATCTGATGGCGCAGCCTCAGCCGGCGCGTCAACTGCTGTGCTGGTCGGCTCACTGGTTTCAGTTGTCGCCTCCGTTTCAGCCGCAGGCGGAGCCGCTTCGGCTGTTGGGGCCGGCTCTGCCGCAGTAGTTGCGGGCGCGGCCGGCTCAGATGCTTCAGCGGCTGCGGGTTGCGCAGATTCTGCAGCACCGTTGGCCTCGGGTCGGTTGAGTCCCAGTCGGTTGGCGCGTTCGGTTTCCGGATCTCTGAGCAAGCTCAACGCTTCCAAAGTGGCTTGGACGATGTTGATCGGGTTACGAGAACCGAGGGACTTACCCACCACGTCCTGCACGCCGCCCAATTCGAGCATAGCCCGCATCGCACCGGCCGCAATTACTCCGGTCCCAAGAGGCGCCGGTTTGATGATCACGATAGAGGCGCCTTTCCTCACCGAGATTTCGTGAGGGATTGTGCTGCCCTTGATGGGGATGCTGATGGTGCTCCGCCGCGCCACCGCCGTACCTTTTCGCACCGCGTCTGGAATGGCCAGGGCTTTGCCCATGCCAGCGCCGACGCGCCCTTGGCCGTCGCCGATCACCACCAAAGCGTTGAATCGGAGTCTGCGTCCGCCCTTGACCACTTTGGCGATGCGGCGGGTGTGGACGACCCGTTCGTTGAAGCCGCCGCTGTCGTCTTCTCGTTGTCGCTGGTCGCGGTCGCGTCCGCGTCCGCCACGACCGCCGCGTCGGTCGCCGCCGCCGCGATCGCTGCGTTCACCTCTACGGGTTGCTGGTGAAACCATCAGAACCTAAGCCCTCCTTCTCGGGCTGCGTCGGCCAGGGCTTTCACCCGTCCATGGAATTGGTAACCGCCGCGGTCGAATACTACCGCAGACACCCCGGCGGCGATGGCTCGTTCCGCTACCAACTTGCCCACCGCCACGGAGGCCGCGGTTTTCGGTGTGGCTGCAGCTTGGTCCAACTCGCGACTCGACGCTTGGGCGACCGTGTGCCCTCGGGCGTCGTCAATCACCTGGGCATAGATTCCTTTCAAACTGCGAAACACGCACAACCGGGGTCGTTCAGCCGTCCCAATCACTTTGTTCCTTACCCGGCGGTGTCGAACGACACGCAGCTTCCGGGCATCCTTGTCTTTTGGCATATCTTCGTCGCTCTCAAATTCGAACGTTGTCGGACTCTGTGCTACACGGCGCGGCGCGCGGCGGCCTTGCCGGGCTTCAAACGCAAAGCCTCGTTTTGGTAACGGATTCCCTTTTCCTTGTAGGCGTTTGGAGGCCGCACTTTGCGTACTTTGGCAGCCAGCTGGCCCACTTTCTGCTTATCGACTCCGGATATATGCACCCGGTTGTTGCCTTCCACCGCCATGGTCAGACCTTCTTCGGGGAAGACGTCCACCGTGTGGCTATACCCGACACTGAGGGTGATACCGTCACCATTCTGCTGCACACGGTACCCGACCCCCATCAACTCCAACGTCCTGCTGTAGCCTTCAGTGACTCCGACGACGGCGTTCGCGACGAGCGAGCGAGTAAGACCATGCAACGAGTGATGGAACTTGCGCTCAGTGAGCCGCTCTACGATGATCTCGTCGCCGTCGACACTGACGTTGACTTCAGGGTGGTACTTTTGGGTAACAGTCCCACGCGGACCGGTAACGATGATGCCGCCGTAGATCACCTCAACCGAGACTCCCGATGGGATGGGGATGGGTTGTCGGCCAACGCGGGAAAGCGGACGCTCTGGGGGCGGTACACGCTCGGCGACGCCGGCACTGATCATCATTTCATTACCAGACATAACAGACCAACTCTCCTCCGATTCCCTTCCGCCACGCTTCGTAACCGGTCATCATCCCCTGCGAGGTTGATACGATGGCGATTCCCAAACCGCCATAGACCCGAGGGATCTCTCCACGTCCGACGTGGACACGAAGACCGGGCTTGCTGATCCGTCTCAATCCCCGGATGGCGTTTTGTTCGTCATCCTTGTAAAGCAGATGGATGCGCATGGTCGGGAATTTCTGGTTCCTGGCCAGGTCCCAGTCGCGGATGTAACCCTGCGACTTCAAGATGTCGGCGATCGCCGTCTTGATCTTCGATTGGGGCACCAAAACCGTTTGATGACGCGCGTGGATGGCGTTGCGTATGCGCGTCAGCATATCTGCAACCGGGTCGTTGATCGGCATCGCGTTAGAGCTCCATCACTTTTTTGCTTCTTCGCCCACGATGCCTGGCGCTACCGGCATCGACTCACTCTTACTGGATTTTGTCACAGACTCGCTTTTCGGACACCGGGCAACAACCCATCGAGAGCCATTTCTCGGAACGATATTCGCGACAGGCCAAAGTGTCGGATATACCCACGTGGCCTGCCGGTCGCGCCATCCCGGTTGCGGATGCGGTTCGGGTTCGCGTCGGGAGGCAACAGGGCCAATTTCTGCCTGGCCTCGAACCGTTCCCGCATGGGCCTGGAAATGTCTCGAGCTTGAGCGAGTAATGCGGCCCTTTGCTCTGCGTATTTCGCAACGGTTCGCTTGCGTCGTTCGTTTTTTGCTATGGCTGACTTCTTAGCCAAAATCTGTTCTCCAGTTCGTAGGAAGTTCCGGACGTGCCGTGCGCGTCAGAAAGATACTGGTTTGGCACCAGCGTGATTGACCGTGAGGTTTACTGCCGGATGAATGGCATCCCGAAATGCTCAAGCAATCGGGTCGCCTCAGCGTCGTTGTTGGCGGTGGTGGTGATTGTGACCTGTAGTCCACGCAACCGGTCGATGCTGTTGTAATCGATTTCAGGAAATACGATCTGCTCACGCAACCCCAGGGAGAAGTTGCCGCGGCCGTCGAAGCCGCGTCGGGAGATGCCACGAAAGTCTCGGATGCGCGGCAGGGCTGTGATGATCAACCGCTCCAGGAAGTAATACATGCGGTCGCCGCGGAGCGTGACTGCGGTGCCGATCGGGTTTCCTTGCCGGACTTTGAAACCTGCGATAGAGCGTCTGGCGCGCGTGATGATCGGTTTTTGTCCCGATATGGTCGTCAGGTCGCGAACCGCGCTTTCCATGGCCCGACCGTTGGTCAAAGCCTCGCCCAACCCGATATTCAGGTTGATCTTGCTGAGCCGCGGCACTTGCATCGGGCTCGAATAGCCGAACTCCGATACCATAGCCGGGACGATTTCATCCCGAAACCGGAT
Source organism: Dehalococcoidia bacterium (assembly GCA_034423115.1). Classification (GTDB taxonomy): domain Bacteria; phylum Chloroflexota; class Dehalococcoidia; order Lucifugimonadales; family UBA3495; genus Bin87. Next base: position 47,121 of record DAOUJD010000044.1, read on the forward strand.
CTTGAAAGTGGGAGGAGGGAGTTCGGTTCCGTTGGTACCGTTACTCTCCGCGGACTCCTGCTGACGACGGCGCCGTCCGCCGCCCTCATTGGTCCTTTCCTGGGTTCCTTCAGTTTGTTGTTGGGTCGTCATGGCGATCACTCGTCCCGGTTTCGGAACTGGCTACCAGGCTCCGTATAGTTGCTTTGAATCAATTTGATATTGGAGATGTGGATGGACGATTCCTGCTGCACTCTCCCGCCCTGGCGGATGCCGGGGCGTGGTTTGTAGTGCTTGGTGACGACGTTCACGCCCTCCACGATAACGCGGTTTTTCTCCGGCACCATCTGGAGCACGCGGCCGGTCTTTCCCTTGTCTTTACCGGCAATCACCACCACATCGTCGCCGCGGTGAATCTTACTCCTGGGCATTACACTACCTCCGGAGCCAGCGACACGATTCGCATGAAACCCTTGTCGCGGAGTTCGCGGGCGACGGGTCCGAATATGCGGGTCCCACGGGGCAACTGGTTGTCGTTGATAAGCACCGCAGCGTTATCGTCGAATTTGATATAAGTCCCGTCAGGCCTGAGCAAAGGGGCTGCCTGGCGCACGACCACGGCTTTGACTACGGTTCCCTTGCGAACAGGAGAATTGGGTACGGCTTCCCTGACCGTGCAAACGATGATGTCTCCCACCGACGCGTACTTGCGACGGCTTGAACCAGGGATATTGATCAAACGAATGCGACGCGCTCCACTATTGTCCGCCACGTGGAGCCTGGTATAACTCTGGATCATTTACGCTTCCTCGTCGTCTGCGGCATCAATGTCGATGGTTTGGTCAGATTCGCTTTCGGCCGGTTCGATCGCAACGTCGGTCTCGAGATCGATGGGCCGAACGTCGGCCACCTCACGACGGGCGGTGATCTCCAGCAGGCGCCAGTGCTTGGTGCGGGAGATCGGACGGGTCTCCTGGATCCTTACCGTGTCGCCGATTCGACACTGGCCTTCCGGGTCATGGACATAGAACCGAGTGACGCGCCGCATCTGTTTGCGGTAAACGCGGTGGCGTTGCTTCCACACGTACTCCACCACAGCCGTCTTGTCCATTCGGGTGCTGACCACAGACCCCACCCGAATTTTCCGCATAGTTTTTGCCATCGTGAATTATTCCTTGCAGTTACGTTCCAGACAGAGGGCCGCTACCCTACTCGACTCCCCGTTCACGCAGGCAGGTCAGCATTCGCGCGATGTCTTTGCGCGTTTTGCGCGGCTGGTTGGTATCGGTGAGTTGGTTTGTTGCGTCGCGAAAACGCAGGTTCATAAGTTCCTGGTAGGACTTATCGAGTTCGTCCCGAATCTGGTCGTCGCTGAGCGCCCGTATTTCGTACATTTTCATCGGGGCTTAGCCTCCGGAGCCGGAAAGCAGCGAGTTGACACGGTCCCGGTATACGATTTTGGTAGGGATCGGCAACTTGTGAGCGGCTCGCTGCAAGGCCTCTTCCGCCTGGTTCATGGGGACACCACCGACCTCGAACATGATACGGCCCGGCTTGACGACCGCTACCCAGTGATCGTTGGCCGCTTTGCCGCCGCCCATGCGGACCTCGGCGGGCTTTTTGGATACGGGCTTATCGGGGAAGACGCGAATCCATGTCTTTCCGCCACGTTGGAGATGGCGGGTGATCGCGACACGCGCCGATTCGATTTGACGAGCGGTAATCCATTCCGGACTCATCGCTTTCAACCCAATTTGGCCGAATTCAACGGTGCTTCCGGTGGTGGCCGCGCCTCGGCGTTTTCCTCGGCCCATCTTCCGGAATTTGGTCCTCTTGGGTTGCAACATGATCAATGACTCCGTGTTGGTAACGGTCGTGGTTCTGCGCGAGTGGTGAGCCTTTTTGGACTACACCCGACGCTGCGCGTGTCAGATTTCCAAATCCGGCGTCATGTCCGCGTCGGCGTCCTGGCTGGAAACTCGGAATTCAATGCTATCCAATTCGTCGTCGTCTTCGGCCGGCGGGGGCATGATCTGGCCCTTGTAGATCCACACTTTGATCCCGATGCGTCCCATGGCGGTGTGTGCCTCGGCCAGAGCATAGTCGATATCGGCGCGCAGCGTGTGCAATGGGACTTGTCCCATCATCAATTTTTCGGTGCGGGCAATTTCAGCGCCGGAAATGCGCCCTTTGGTGATGATCTTGATGCCTTCCGCTCCGGCTTGCATCGTGCGCAGAGCCGCTTGCCGCATCGCCCTCCTGTAGGCAACGCGCCGGCTGAGTTGGTCGGCGATATTCCTGCCCACGAGGAACGGGTCCAGTTCAGGCTGTTCGATTTCTACGATGTTCAGGCGGAGCTGTCCGCTGGTCATGGTCTCCAGGCGGGACCTGAGTCCCTTAACGCGATCACCGTCGCGCCCGATCAGGATGCCGGGGCGAGCCGAATGGATGTTGATGATGGTTTCCTGGGCGGTACGATCGATCTCAATGCGCGCAATTCCCGCGTCAGCAAACGCCTGATATTCGTCGTGAATCGTTCGGCGTAAGCCCAGGTCCTGCTGCACACCGTCCCGATACTGGGATCCGTTGTTAGCGTACCAGTGGGTCTTCCAGTCTTTGATGATCCCCAACCGGAATCCCAGGGGGTGGGTTTTATGGCCCATCGGCTAGCCCTCCTGAATGTCGTCAACTTCGATGATGATGTGACTGGAGCGCCGCGTAACACGACCGATCCGGCCCCTGGCCCGCGCGCGGAACCTTTTTAACGGTCGCGCCTGATCTGCGGAGATGCGCGTGATGCGCAACTCGTTGCGGTTCATAAACATGTTGTTTTCGGCGTTCGATGCCGCCGACTGGACCACCTTGGCCACGGAGCGGGCCCATGGAGAGGTCATCAAGCTTAGATGATCCAAGGCATCGTTAACGGTCATGCCACGGACAGCGTCCATGATCGGTTTCAGCCGCTTTGGAGAGGCTCCTACCTGCTTGGCTCTGGCGCGCACTACTGGCATAGCGTCACCTCACCCTGCTGGATCGCTCGGATCTAGCGACGTGCCCGCGATAGGTACGTGTGGGGGCGAATTCGCCGAAACGGTGCCCCACCATGTTCTCGGTGATAAACACCGGGACGTGCCTGCGGCCATCGTGCACCCCAAAGTTGAGGCCCACCATTTCGGGCATGATCATCGAATCCCGGGACCACGTGCGGATCACGGTGGCTTCACCGGATTCCCGGACCTGGTTAACTTTTTTTAGAAGCTTCGGGTGGACGTACGGTCCTTTTTTGATTGAACGCGACATAATGCAATATTCTTTGCCAACGCCGAGCCAACGGCGCGTGTGTTTTGATGTTTAGCGACGCCACCTTCGTCCGCGGACGATGAAACGGCTCGACGTCTTTTTCTTGTTGCGCGTCTTGTGTCCCAACGTGGGTTTCCCGGTGGGCGATTTGGGGCCAGGCATACCGATCGGAGACCGGCCCTCGCCGCCGCCGTGGGGATGGTCCACCGGGTTTTTGGCTACGCCACGCACATGGGGGCGCCGGCCGAGGTGCCTCTTGGCGCCGGCTTTGCCCAGGCTTTCGTTTTTGTGGTCGGGGTTAGACAGTTGTCCGACGCTGGCCCTGCAATTCAGCAGGATTCGGCGCATCTCTCCGGAGGGCAGCCGTATGAGAACGTACTCACCTTCTCGGGAGAGCACCTGCGCTCCCGTTCCGGCCCCACGCACCAACTGACCGCCGCGACCGGGCGTCAACTCAAGGTTGTGCACCACCGTTCCCGTGGGAATGTTACGCAAGGGCAAGGTGTTGCCGGGGTTGATTTCGGCGGTTGGACCTGATTCGACCCGGTCCCCAACGCGGAGGTTCACCGGAGCCAGGATGTACGATTTCTCCCCGTCGGCGTAATGCAACAACGCGATCCGGGTGGTGCGATTGGGATCGTATTCGATGGTCTTGACTGTGGCTGGGACTCCGTCTTTCCGTCGCTTGAAATCGATCTTTCGATACATCCGACGCGATCCGCCGCCACGATGGTACGCAGTGATACGACCCCGGTTGTTCCGGCCGCCACGCTTCTGCAGGGGCTCTAACAGAGACTTCTCCGGCTTTTTGGTGGTGATCTCCTCAAAAGAGGGCCTCACTGCGTTGCGCGTGCCAGGTGTGATTGGTCGAATATTTTTCAGTGGCATCGATTTGCTCTCTTATAGTCCGGTTCCCGCGATGTCTCCATTTCAGTCGTCTGTACGTTTCAAAAGTTGCGGTTTGAACCGGCCACTAACCTTTCATTTCGCGGTGGCCGCCAAGGGCCGCTACAACCCTTCGATAAGATCAATACGGTCCCCAACGCGGAGCGTTACGACCGCTTTTTTAGTGTCGGGTTGCTTCTTGAACCGCGGGCCGTATCGCTTGCGTTTCCCTCGGTTTACCGTGATGTTCACCCCGACGACCTTCACGCCAAAATGCTGTTCTACCGCTTGTTTGACCAGCGTCTTATTGGCTTTGGCTGCGATCTCAAAGGTATATTGACCCTCTTCCTGCAAGAGGGTGCTCTTTTCCGTGATGGTAGGCCGTAGGAGCACTTCACTGATGTTCATGCTTGTGTTTCCTCGGCGTTTGCGACCTCGGCCGCTTTTCTGGCGTGGAATTTCGGAGCGGTGGAGAGTTCAACGATACGTTGAATAGCTCCCACCGTTGCCAGGATCGTTTCCTTTTTCAACACGTCGTTGGCGTTGACCAGATCGGATGGCTGGGTCCAGACTTGCTTCAGGTTGCTGCCGGCTCGGACCACATCCTGATCGGCGTTTTCGGTAATTACCAATACTGAACCCGAAATGCCCAAGTTCTCCAGCAAGCGCTTCATGGACTTCGTGCGCCCGTCCAGCTCACCCAACGAATCGATGCAGACGAGACGGCCGCCACGGATTTTCTCAGACAACACGCATTGCAGTGCCTTCCGGCGCATCGCTCTGGGCAGTCCCTTACGATAATCGCGCGGCTTGGGACCGAAGGCGATGCCTCCGTGTCGCCATTGGGGAGACCGGATACTGCCCTGGCGCGCCCGCCCGGTGTGCTTTTGAATCCAGGGTTTCCGTCCGCCTCCGGATACTTCAGCACGGGTCAGCGTTGAATGTGTGCCCTGCCGTTGGTTCAACTGATAGATGACCATGACCTGGTGCACGAGAGAGGGATTCATCGGTATGTCAAGGATTCCATCATCGATGTTGATGGTGTCAATCGCTTGACCATTGCCGTTTACTACAGGCAGTTCCATTATGCTTGCGCCTTGCTTTTACCGGTCTTCCGGATGGTAACCGGGCTGTTCGGTCCGCCGGGGATTCCGCCCTTGACCATCAGTAAGTTACGTTCAGGATCCACCTTTACGACCTCCAGGCCCTTGCTGGTGACCCTGCGGTTTCCCATGTGGCCGGACATTTTCAGGCCCTTAAATACTTTTCCTGGTGTGGTGCCACCCCCGATAGATCCGGGGGCGCGCTGGCGGTCCGATTGTCCGTGAGTACGTGGGCCGCCACCGAAACCGTGTCGCTTCATGGTTCCTGCGAAGCCGCGGCCTTTCGACTTGCCGCTGACGTCTACAATTTCGCCGGATTCGAAGATGTCCACCGAAACCAACTGTCCTACCGCGTATTCGGACACGTCATCAGCCCGCACTTCTTCAAGCCGCCGGCCGATTTGACTGCCCTTCAGGTGTCCCGACTCCGGTTTGTTGGGGCGTCGCACTCGACCGAAACCGAGCTGTACTGATTCGTACCCGTCATTTTCTCGGGTTCGAATTTGCGTGACTGCGCACGGCCCAGCCTCTATCACCGTAACCGGAACGACTTGCCCAGCGTCGTTAAACACCTGGGTCATGCCGATTTTTTTGCCGAGAAAACCTTTGAGCATTGTCTTTAGCCTGATCTTGGTTTGTTCCGCCTGGATTGCGTCCCCAAGGCACGTCTGCTATCGGCGGACACGACAAACGGAGCAACGATTTTACGATGAGAGCAGTATTTATTCAACCCTGCTCGGCGATGCCGCCCGTCCTGCCCACGAAGGCATTCTACAGTTTGATGGAGATATCGACGCCCGCCGGCATATTTAGCCTGGTCAAAGCATCGATGGTCTTGCTGGTGGGTTCCATGATGTCCAGCAAACGCTTGTGTGTGCGGATCTCGAAGTGCTCTCGGGAGTCTTTGTCAACGTGCGGGCCGCGTATCACGCAAAATCGCCGGATCTGCGTGGGCAATGGGACCGGACCCGCCACGCGGGCGCCGGTGAGTTCGGCGGTGTCCACTATCTGAGCGCTCGATTGATCCAACATCTTGTGGTCAAAGGCCTTCAAGATGATGCGCATTTGCTGCCTGGCAACCATAATTCTCTTTCTCTATCTCTCCAAATTGAAAGCGCCTCACAGTGCGGACGCTTGTTGCATTAAATGTTCGCTACGGACCGCAGCAGACTTTCCGGCACCGGTTCGTAGTGTCTGAACTCCATGGTGTACGAAGCCCGGCCACGAGTGAGGGACCGAAGCGCGGTGGTGTACGCGAACGTTTCCCCCAGGGGGATCATGGCGCGTACGGTCTGTAAGTCGTCCTGACCCTCAATGCTCCTGATCTGGGTGCGGCGACCGCCTAGGTCGCTCAACACCTCGCTGAGAAACTCGCCAGGCGTCACGATTTCGATCTCAAACATGGGTTCCTGCAATACGGGCCCGGCTTTGCGCGTTCCGTCCCGCATTGCCATCATGGCCGCCGATCGGAAAGCCATCTCGGAGGAGTCCACGGTGTGGTAACTGCCGTCCACCAGCCTGACCGATAGGTCGACCAACGGGTACCCAGCCAGTGGCCCGTTGTCCAGGGCCTGTTTCACGCCGGCCTCTACCGCCGGGATGTACTGGCGCGGTATCACCCCGCCGGTAATTCCATCGACGAAGAGATTTCCCTCGCCGCGTTCGCGAGGTTCTATTTCAAGCCAGACATGTCCAAACTGGCCATGGCCGCCCGTTTGACGAACGAACCGCCCTTCTATACGGATCGGTTGGGTGATCGTCTCACGGTAGGCGACCCTGGGTTGGCCCACTCGGGCTTCCACGTCGAACTCTCTCCGCATGCGGTCGACCAAAACTTCGAGGTGTAATTCACCCATTCCCGAGATGATCGTCTGCCCGGTCTCTTCGTTGAAACGCACCACGAAGGTGGGATCTTCCTCGGAAAGCTTGCGGAGGGCTTCTCCCAGTTTGTCCTGGTCCGCGCGAGTGGCAGGTTCGATCGCGACGGAAACGACCGGCTCCGGGAACTTCGGTGGCTCCAATATCAATGGTTTGTGGTCGCTGCAAATCGTGTCGCCGGTGAAGGTGTCTTTCAAGCCCACGGCGGCGCAAATGTTGCCGGCCGTAATTTGCTGCAACTCCTCGCGATGGTTGGCGTGCATTCTCAGCAGCCGGCCCATTCGTTCCCGGTTTCCACGAGATACGTTTCGGACAGCGGCTCCTGCTGCTACGGTACCTGAGTATATCCGGAGGAACACTAACCTACCGACATACGGATCCACGACCACTTTGAAAGCCAGAGCGGAAAGCGGTTCACTGTCGATGGGTTCACGCATCTCCACATCTTCAGTGCCCGGGACGACCCCTTCTACCGCCGGAACATCCAACGGCGAGGGCAAATAGTTGATGATGGCATCCAACAACGGGTCGATGCCCTTGCCCCTCATGGCGCTCCCGCACAAGACCGGCACCAATTGTCGGCTGATCGTGGCGTTCCGCAGCGCCGACCGCAGGTCGTCGGCGCAGATATCCTCTCCTTCCAGGTACTTGATCAGCAGGGCTTCGTCTGTCTCGACGATCTTTTCGATCATTTCCTGGCGGTAGTCATTGAACGCCTTGGCGTACTCATCGGGTACGGGGATCAGTTCCGGAGGTTCCGCGACATCGTCTCTCCCGTCCGAGTACATGATGGCCTGCCCTTCAATGAGGTCGACCACCCCCCGGAATTCATCCTCCTCTCCCACGGGAATCTGGACCGCCACCGGATTTCCATTCAGGCGGCGTCGCACCGAATCTATGGTGCGTTCGTAAGACGCGCCGACCCGGTCCATCTTGTTGACGAAACAGATCCGGGGCACGTTGTAGGTATCGGCTTGTCGCCAAACCGTTTCCGACTGAGGCTGGACGCCAGCCACAGCATCCAGGACCACGATACCGCCGTCCAGCACCCGCAGACTGCGTTCGACTTCCGCCGTGAAGTCAACGTGTCCCGGCGTGTCGATGATGTTGACCTGATGATCGTGCCAATAGGCGGTGGTCGCCGCGGCCGTGATGGTGATGCCCCGCTCTTTCTCCTGGGGCATCCAGTCCATTGCGGTGGTGCCCTGGTCAACGCCACCCACTTTGCGGATGCGGCCAGTCAAATACAGCACGCGTTCCGTCACGGTGGTTTTGCCGGCGTCGATGTGGGCTATGAACCCGATGTTCCGGATTTTGCGAGAGTCGGTCTGTTCAGCAATCATACTTGTCTTTAGTCATCAATAAGCTGGGCGCATGCAGCGCCCGAAAGGCTATGTCCCTTGCAGGTGTGAGAAAATTAGCGACGGTAGTGGACGAATGCCCGGTTTGCCTCAGCCATCCGGTGCAGTTCATCCTTGCGGCGCACCGCGGAACCTTCTCCGCGCGCGGCATCCATGAACTCGTTCGCCAGACCACGGGCCATTCGCATGCCGTTCCGGCCGCGGGCTCCGCGGATGATCCAGCGCATTGCCAGAGCCTCGCTTCGGTTAGTCCGCAACTCGACCGGCACCTGATAGGTTGCGCCACCCACGCGACGGGGTCGCACCTCGACGAGAGGAGTGGCGTTCCGCATGGCGCTGGAGAAGACAACCATGGGATCCTGGTTGGTGTCTTGCCTGACCAACTCCAGGGCATCGTAGACGACACGCTGTGCCGTGGACTTTTTGCCCTTCAGCATCACCCGATTGATGAACTTAGCCAGCTCCAAATTGCTGTATCGGGGATCGGGTTTGATTACGCGTGGTTCCGCGCGGCGTCTTCGCGACATGTTCCCTTCTGCCTTTCGTCGTACATTAAGCCACCCCCCAGCGCGGGGGGTGACGGAAAATCGTTTCTTTGGGCGCCTGCTTTATCCTCTACGGGTTCCGTACTTGCTACGTCCCTGGCGGCGTCCGCTTACGCCTTCTGTGTCCAGGTTGCTGCGTACCACGTGGTAGCGCACTCCAGGCAAGTCTTTGACTCGGCCGCCACGGATTAGCACCACCGAGTGTTCCTGAAGGTTGTGCCCTTCGCCGCCGATGTATGCGGTCACTTCCACGCCGTTGGTCAACCGGACGCGGCATATTTTACGCAACGCGGAGTTGGGTTTCTTGGGAGTCATCGTCCGCACCTGAATGCAGACTCCGCGCCGTTGCGGACATCCGGGGCCCCAGCGTGTTCGGTTGCGCAATGAGTTCTGTACCCAGTGCAGCGCCGGAGCCTTGGTACCTTTGCGCACGGGCTTTCGGCCTTTCCGGACTAATTGATTCACAGTAGGCATGGCAGTCCTTGTGTCGCGCCCGCAGATAAATCAGGCGGAACGTCGAAAAATGGTATCCCTACTCACCCTGGATGTCAACTGCGAGCAGGGCCAACTATATCGGTGTCCTCAATAATAGCAAGTGCGTTCCCGCCGACTCCTCCGAGCCGAATTTTACCCGCACGCAAGACGCCCGCCAATGGCATCGGTTAGGCAGCGAGCCCAGGGCTTGCGGGGCAGCCGTACCTCAAAGGAGACCGCGCTCTATGCGCGTAAACACCACATGCCCATAATTGGACGGGTAACTGTGCTCACCAACGGCATCCGCGCCTCTATTCGGCCACTGGGCGCACCGTGCGATCTAGCCGAGAGCCACGTCGCGGGCGCCAAACTGTTAACGGATTTTCTATCCTGTTTCCGTGGAGGTTTGCGGTTGACCCGAATAGTCCGGTATGCCATAATTCCGTTATCGCATAATCATTATATCTATATGCCATAAATCGACGACGCATCTGCCCGTCAGACAGAAGGAAGGTTACCTAATATGTGGACCGGCGACGATTTACAGAGGCTGGTCAAGAGGGAACTGAGCGATTACCGACTTTTGGTAGTCTCCAACCGCCAGCCGTATATTTTCAGTATCAACGAAGCGGGAGAACTCCACGGTCAAATGCCCCCCGGTGGGCTCACCGCTGCCATCGACCCATTGATGCGCGCTTGCGGCGGCACCTGGATCGCGCAGAGCAGCAGCCAGGCGGACCGTTCGGCTATGGACGAAAACGGGCGGATCCCGGTTCCTTTTGACTCTCCCGCATACCGTATGCGCCTATTGAATCTCAGCGAGGAAGAAAACAACGGGTATTACTACGGCTTTTCCAACGAGGGACTTTGGCCGCTCTGCCATATCGCTTACACCGAGCCGTTGTTTGACTCTGAGCATTTCGGCTTTTACCAGTCCGTGAATCGGCGGTTCGCCGATTTAGTGCTGGACGAAATCAGAGATGAACCCGCTATCGTTCTTATTCAGGACTATCATCTGGCGCTGCTGCCTCGTTACATACGAGAAATTAATCAGGAAGCCATCATTGGGCAATTCTGGCACATCCCGTGGCCCAATCCAGACATTCTTCGCATTTGTCCCTGGCAGGATGAAATCCTTGACGGCATGCTGGGCAACGACCTTTTGGGTTTTCACCTGTCGGGCGACTGCCAGAATTTCATCAACTGTGTTGACGCCAATCTCGACGCCCAGGTAGATCCGGACTACGGCCTGGTGGATTACCGAAACGAAACTACGCTGGTGCGGCCATTTCCCATCAGCATCGACTTTGACAACCTCGACGCTGAAGCCAGGACCGAGGAAGTGCAGACTGAGATGGCGCGTCTTTCCCAGGAACTGGGCCTGAACCGTGGCCGGATCCTGGGGTTGGGCATTGATCGTCAGGACTACACCAAGGGCATACCGCATCGACTGCGGGCGGTGGAGAGGCTGTTCGAAAAATGGCCCCAATACCGTGGTCGGCTGATCTTCTTGCAGGCGGGCGCTACCAGTCGGACCAACATCGACTCGTACATGCAGCTAACCATCGATATCGAAGCCATTGTTAATCGCATCAATGAGCGATTCGGGTACGACGGTTGGCAACCGATACTCTATTGGCCCACCTCCTTGCCCTCTCCCACCTTTTCAGCGCTGCGTCGATTGGCCAGTTTCTGCGCCGAAAGCAGCCTGCACGACGGGATGAACCTGGTTGCCAAGGAGTACGTGGCCTCTCGCGTCGACGAGGACGGCGTACTTATTCTGAGTGCCTTCGCCGGAGCGGCACAGGAACTCACCGGTTCGTTGATTATCAATCCCTACGCCACGGAGCAGTTTGCGGACGCCATCCACCAGGCGCTGAACATGACGGACCTGGAACGACGGATGCGAATGCGCCAGATGCGCAACACGGTGCAGGAAAACAACATCTATAAATGGGCCGGGCGCATCATGATGCACCTGATGCAGGCCAGCACGCCCGATCATTCCAGACTAACGGCCACCGTCGCTTCAACCGCTTGATTATCGGACAATCTACTCCGCGGAGCATCTCCGTGGAGCATCGGGCGACAACCACTGCAGCGGCGGGAATATTCGGGTGACCGGGATCAACCGACCTGCCGATTTCCCAGGCTGGGCCACTGTATTTCCGGAGGGGGCGCCTTGTCCTGGCGTCCTGCTCCTGCTGGATTTCGACGGTACCCTTTCGGAAATCGTCCCTAGTCCAGAGACGGCGGTGTTGCGGCCCGGCAACGTCCGATCTCTCCAGATGCTTAGCAGGAAACCCGGATCTACCGTTGGCATCATCAGCGGGCGCGCACTTGACGACGTGGCTAACCGGGTTGGATTACCGGAACTGGTATACGCCGGGAATCACGGTATGGAGATCAAAGGCCCGGGTTTCCAATACTTGCATCCCGACGTTTTGGGAATCGTTCCCCACCTGTCGGCAACGGCATCTCTCTTGCGCCGGAGCCTGACCGAAATACCCGGAGCGCAACTGGAGGACAAGACGATCACGTTGACGGTGCACTATCGACAGGCCCCTGCTGGTTATCACGAGGAAATTCAGTCGATGGTAAGCGCAGTTACGTACCCTGAAGTGGAAGATGGTCGATACCTGCTGACCCACGCCAAGGCGGCCATCGAGGTGAGGCCAGCGGTGGACTGGCACAAGGGGAGAGCGCTGGAGTTCATTCGCTCCCGATTGGCTCCCGGAGCATACCCAATCTACATCGGCGACGACCGCACCGATGAGGATGCTTTTCGGGCGGCGCAGGCTGCGGGTGGCTGTGGGGTGTTCGTGGGACCGGCCGGCGCGGTGACCGACGCCCGCTACCGGTTGGAATCGCCGGCGGCCGTCAGCGCCGCGCTCGCGGATCTTGCTTTATTGTAGGAGCGCAGTTTGCCCGGGGCTGGCGGTGGAGCGTCCTGCGCTGGGTGACGCGCGGCGTGCCAGAACGATTCCAACCCATCCTGGCAATATGGTTGTGCTATTATTGGCCGCGTCCGGCTTAGTTCCATCGAGCCACTCTGCTTGCCGGACGGTGCATCTCACCCAATGATCGACGCCATATTTTTCGATTTCTACAACACCCTGGTGCGCTTCTGGCCTCCGCTGCCCCAGATTCAACACGCCGCTTGCCAGAATCTGGGCATCCGCGTCCCCCCCGATGAGTTGGCCCGTGGTTACGCCATCGCCGACCTGTATTTCAACGAAGAAAACCACCGTTCGCCGCTGGGTGAACGCGACGCCGCCGACCGCGACGCGTTTTTTGCGCGTTACGAGCAAATCATTCTCGAGGAGGCGGGAGTGGCGGTGTCGCTGCGCATGGCAAAACAGATCTGGGACATGGCGATATCGGTTCCCAAAGAGCTTGTCGAGTTTGAAGAAACTCGGCCGGTGCTCGCTGAACTCAAATCACGCGGTTACCGGTTGGCGGTCCTGACCAATTTACGTCGGGACATGGAGCAACTCACCAAGCAATTGGGCATCCACGAATACCTGGAGTTTTCGATCACGGGCCGCGAAGTCGGGGAGAAGCCGGCCACAGCCATCTTTGAGGCGGGGTTAAAACGTATGGCAGTGCAACCGCAACATGCCATGCACGTGGGAGACCAACCACGCTCCGATGTCGAAGGAGCACGCGAAGCCGGCCTGTATCCGGTCCTTATCGACCGAGGGGGATTCCACGCCGGCGTAGAAGGTTGCGACCATATCGACAGCTTGGAAGGGCTCTACCCGTTGCTGGACAAACTCGCTACCTGCTGACGCTCGAACATCACCCATCACACCATCGGGGAGGCTTTATGACGACCCCAACGCCAGCGCACAACCATCCTGGAGACGCCAACCCGGTCCACGTAATCGTCTGGTACGACTATATTTGACCCTGGTGCTATGTCGGCCTGGAACGCGTCGACAAACTGGCGGAAGAATACGACGTAACCGTGGAAGGGCGAGCGTACCTCCTGCGCCCGGACACTCCGGTCGAAGGCCGTGTCCGCGAACCGCGGCCCGGCGAAAGCGACGACGAGCTTTCCGACCCGCTGCGCACTCAGGCCCGAGAGGCCAATATCGTCATGCGGCCGCCCCGCTACACCCCTAACAGCCTGAACTCTCTGCAGGCGACCGAGTATGCCCAGGAGCATGGCAAGTTCCTGGAATACCACCACGCGGCTTACGAGGCGTATTGGGACCGCCGGGAGAACCTCGGCGATCCATCAGTCCTCGCCGACATCGGCGCCAGCGTGGGATTGGATGGTGCGGAACTGCGGGCGCGAGTCGAATCAGGACACTATGCCCAGCGCGTCGTCGACCAGTATCAGGAAGCTCTAGGGTACGGGATTCGCGGCATCCCGACGTTCGTGTTCGACAACTTGCTTTTCACAGGCGCCCAACCTTACGAGGTGTTCCAAAGGGTGATGGATAAGGCCCTCGAAAACCGGGAGTCCGGACAGTCTCAATAGCCTCGGTGCGCGGGCCCGTGGTCGGCGACGTTTGCCAGCCGGGTTCGCGGGCGTCGGATTATGACGTTTGGGCGGCTACCGTGTACGGTCGCGGCGGGCAGTCGAGGATGGCCAAACGGTCAGATGCTGCGCTTACGTCTGTCGTCGCCCGTTGGTCACTTTCGTTGCCCGGCTGGTAGCCCGTGTGCTAGACTGGCGGCGGCCACTCCCCTTTGTAATAGTTTTCACAAACTAACGGACCTGACCAATGGACGCCGCTACCCAGTCCCTGATCAGCGACGCAGTCAACAATCAATCCCAGCCCACGGTTACCGTCTTGTCCTCGCTGTTGGCTGTCGAGGACGCCATCGGCTACATTCCGAAAGAGGCAGTAGAAGCGGTGGCGCTGCGCATGGACGCCACAATCAACGACGTTTGGGCGGTTGCCACGTTCTATCCCAACTTCCGGTTCGATCCGCCGATGGAACACCGCATCGAGGTTTGTTGGGGGCCATCCTGCCACGTAATGGGAGCCGACCGGATCATTGCCGCCGCCCAGGACTCGCTCGGTCTCAACGACGAGGGCGACACCCCTGACGGCAAGGCGACTCTGCGGTACAACACCTGTCTGGGCGCATGCGCACACGCTCCGGTGATAGCAATTGACCACCACCTGGCAGGTCGCGCTACGCCCGACTCCACCCGTCAAAAAATAGCGGACGCTTTGCGGTCCGCCGGCTCGCATTGATCTGACGGTTCCCCTTGGCCACACCTAATACTGCTGATTTCGACACCATCCTGGCTGAGGCGCAACGCCGATGGCAGGATTTGACCAACGGCGATCGGCCGTGGATCCGCATCGGCACCGGATTGGCCGGTGAGGCGGCCGGTAGTTTCGAGGTCGTCGCAGCCACCAAGCGCGCTCTGGCCGATCAGAATGTCGCCGCCAATGTTTCGGAGGTGGGCACTCTCGGCCTCTGTTTCGCAGAGCCCCTCATGGATGTCCAGACTCCGGGCGGGCCACGGGTTTTTTATCGCAATGTGACGCCCGAGCTTGCCGGGAACATCGTCCGGCAACACGCGGCGGGCGGCAATCCCATCAGCGAACACGCCATTGGCTATCTTGGCGACCGCGCTTTGGCTCCGGATGGCATCCCGCATTTGGACGATCATCCCATGCGTTCGCTGGAGCAGCGGATTGCCCTGCGCAACGCGGGAAACATTGATCCGTCCGACCTCTATCAGTACATCGCCAACGGCGGGTACTCGGCCTTGAACAAAGCCCTAACCGAAATGTCGCCCGACGAAGCGCGACAGGAAGTAGTTTCCTCAGGGCTGAGAGGCCGCGGCGGAGCGGCGTTCCCCGCTGGAGTCAAGTGGGGCTTCCTGGCTGGTAACCCCGATCCCAACAAATACATCCTGTGCAATTGTGAAGAAGGCGATCCCGGCGCTTTCAATGATCGCGGAATCCTGGAAAGCGACCCCGCGACGGTCGTGGAAGGCATCACCATTGCCGGCTACGCCTGCAATGCCAACCGCGGTTACATCTTCATCCGGCACGGCCACAACCAGCCGATAGATCGAACTCGGGCGGTCATCGCGCAGGCTTACGAACTTGGTCTGCTGGGCCAGAACATCCTGGGGACCGGTTTCTCGTTCGATGTTGAGGTGGCTCTTACCGGCGATTCGTACGTATCGGGAGAGGAAACCGCCTTGATGGAGGCCATTGAGGGCAAGCGTTCTATGCCGCGCTATCGGCCTCCCTTCCCGGCCCAGGTTGGCGTTTTCGGCAAACCGTCCAACATCAACAACGTCAAGACCCTGGCCTACGTCCCTGAGATAGTCGCCCGGGGTGGCGAGTGGTTCGCCAGCATCGGAACGCCGGCGGATCCTGAGCGACGCATTAATGGCAGCAGCGGCACCGCGATCCTCTGCCTGTCCGGCGACATCACCTACACCGGCCTCATCGAAGTGCCCTTGGGAATGACCCTTCGCCAGGTGCTGTTCGACATGGCCGGCGGAGTTCCCAACGGCAAGCGCATGAAGCTGCTGCAAACCGGCGGCCCGTTGGGCGGTGTCCTTTCCGCCAGCGACGCCAACCTGGATCTGGTTCTCGATTTCGACGTGTTCCGGGCGGCCGGTGCCATCCTCGGCTCCGGTGGAATAATAGTGTGCGACGAGGACACGTGCGCCGTTGACCTCACGCGCAACCTGATCGCCTTTTGCCAGTACGAATCCTGCGGCAAGTGTTTCCCGTGTCGTATGGGAATGAGTCATCTCCTTGAGGTGCTGGAACGCATCAGCAACCTGGAAGGCACCGAGGAAGATCTGGCGTTGATGCGCAACATCGGCGAGAACATGCAGGCCGGGTCCCTGTGCGGGCACGGGCAGTTGGGATTCAACCCGGTGTCGTCCGCCCTGCGTTACTTCGGCGACGAGTTTGAGGCGCATATCCGGGACAAACGGCACACCGGCGAATGCCCCGAACAGGTTTTCTCGCCCGGGCTAACCCGCAGGTAGCCGCGCCGGGTACATGTCTGGTCGGCCACAGCAATCGCGGATTAGGAGCTCCCATGCCTGACGACATCACCATCTCGATAGACGGGGTGGAAATCAGGACACAGCCCGGCAAAATGGTCCTCGAGGCGGCCATCGAAGCTGGAGTGTACGTCCCTTACCTGTGTTACCACTCCGGCATGAAGCCCTACGCTGCGTGCCGCATGTGCGTCGTTGTCGCGGAAAACGAACGGGGTCGGGTTCCGGGCTTCCCGGCTGCCTGCACCTTGGCCGCCACCGACGGCATGACCGTTTGGAGCGAAACGCCCGACGTGAACGAACTGCGGCGTTCGGTCATGCAGATGCTGATCGCCGAGCACCCCAACGGATGCCTTACCTGCCACCGCGTTGAAATCTGCGGCCCATCCGATGTCTGCCTGCGGCACGTTTCGGTCAACGACCGTTGCGTAACGTGCCCTAAAAACGAACGATGCGAGTTCAAAGACACGGTCCGCTACCTGGGGATGGAACTGGAATCCCCGATGACCTACGCCTACCGGGACATCCCCCTAGAGGTCAGCGACCCGTTTTACGACCGCGACTACAACCTGTGCATCACCTGTGGGCGCTGTGTCCGCGCCTGCGAGGAGGTGAGGGGAGACAGCGCGATCTGCTTCACGGAGCGGTCGGGCAAGGCCCTGGTGGGAACATCTTTCGGTACATCCCTGCTGGAGTCGGGGTGCGAATTTTGCGGCGCGTGCATCGACGTTTGTCCGGTTGGCGCACTGACCGAGCGGGAAAACAAGTGGGAAAAAGCCGCAACCGTGCAGCGCACCATTTGTACCCACTGCCCGGTGGGATGCCAGATGAACCTGGAAATCAATGAGCAGGGCAGGGTGATTCGCGCGATCCCTGAGTACAATTCTCCCGCTAACCAGGGCCAAGCCTGCTACAAAGGGAAGTTCGGCCTGAGCCATCTGACCAGCGGGCAACGTTTGCGGAGACCCCTCATCAGGCGCAACGGGATCTTGGAGCCGGCTACCTGGGACGAGGCGTTGGACCTGGTTGCGGAACGATTGCGGCCACACCAGTCGGGGGCGGGCTTTGGGTTGATCACCGCTGCCGACAGCACCAACGAGGAATTCTATCTGGCCCAGAAGTTCGCCCATATCGGGATGAACACCCACAATCTGGACCACTCGGGCAACGTGCAGCCGGATTTGACTCGGGGCTTGGAGGATGTATTCGGATACCCTGGAGCGACCAATTCGATCTGGGAATTGAAGAATTCTGATTGCATCCTGGTTTTCAACACGAACCTGACGGAAAGTCATAACGTTGTAGGCGTCCCCATCAAGCAGGCCGTAACCAATGGAACACCGCTGGTAGTGATCGATACCCGGGAAGTGGAACTCACTCGTTACGCCCGATTGTGGCTCCGACCGGTGCCCGGCGCAGAATTGCTGTTGATCGGGGCGATTCTGAAAACCGTGTTGGACGAGGGTTTGGTCGACGCAGAGTGGATGGCCGAAAACGTTGAGGACCACGACACTCTGCTTTACGAACTGGAGCAGATCGACGACGCAGCCATCGCTTCCACCGGAGTGCCTCGCGACGATATCGTCCAAGCCGCCCGGCTATACGCCAACGCCAACAACGCGGCCATCGTGTACGGCCTGGACAACGTACCGGCAGCTATTACCAGGGACTGCGTGGTGGCACTGTGCGACCTGGCCCTTTTCACTCGTAACGTAGGGCAGTCCGGCGGCGGCCTGTTCCCCATGAGGCAGGGTGCCAATACCCAAGGCGCGACTGACATCGGATGTATTCCCAATCGGCTGCCGGGCGGCGGCCCCTTGTTCGACGACGAAAACCGCGCCCGCGTCGAAACGGTTTGGGGAGCTAAACTGCCGCCGCCTCAGCGCAGCATGGGCGTGGCGGGCATGTTGGCAGCTGCAACCTCAGGCGATATTCAAACCATGCTGGTCGTGGGCGACAGCCCGAATTTCACCAACGGTTTGTTGGGAGACGGCCTTGCCGCTCTGGAGCAAGTGGATTTCCTGGTTGTGATGGACACGTTCCTGACGCAGCCGGCCCAAGTGGCCGACGTGGTCTTGCCGCGCGTGACGTTCGCCGAAAAGGATGGAACTTTCACCAACCTGGAGCGCAGGATCCAACGGGTTCGCCCAGCGGTGTCGGTGAGGAACAACGACGCGAAGCCGGAGGGCTGGGTTTTCGAGCAGTTGGCGGAACGACTGGGTATCAGCGGCATCAGTTATGACGACCCGGCCGCATTGATGGACGAAATCGCATCCGTAACGCAGCACTATGGCGGCGTTAGTTACGCCCGATTGGCCCGCGAGTCGTCGCTGGTAATGCAGACGGGCGTCGAAGCTCCGCGCCCCACTCAGATCCTTTACACAACTCGCGAAGAGCGTGGGATCCAGTGGCCGTGCCAGGCTGCCGACAGCCCAACTTCGCCAATCCTCTACACTGATGGCTTCCCCAACGGCAAAGCCGAACCAGGCGCGCCCCGGTTCCGGGTCGTGCATTGGGAGGCCGAGACCGATTATCCCGCTCTCCTCGCTCCCGGTCGCGTCCTGCTCCAACAGGAACGGGATACGTCGATTGAGTACGGCGACCTAAACAGGATCGTCCGCGTCGAGGAAGTGCAACTCAATCCCGATGATGCCACATCCTGGCGCTTGGCTGACGGAGATGCAGTGGTGGTCACCACCGCTGCGAATCAGATGAATGGGATAGCCCGGGTGAATGGGACAGTCCCCCGCGGCGTGGTTGCCATCACGACCCTGTTCGGTGAACTGGCAATCGAACTGCAAGTGTCCGAGGATGTGAATCCGATGGCGCGAGTCCCTGGTCTCCAAATCGAACCATGCCGCGTAGAATTACTCTGATGCCGGGATCTAGGGGATTGGTGCGCTGCGCGGGTCACCGTGGCTGCTGTGGGTTTACATGCGCCATAAGCGCAATACAGATTTAACATTCACCGTGTAACATGGCCCCCGTTTTGTGACGCCGGCGCAATCCGAGGCCGTACCTGCACAGAACGCCGGGTTGATCGCGCTGGTCCAATGTCCAGCCGCAAAATCGTAACCGAAAACCGGAGCTAGTATGACAAGTGTCCGAACCGCTGCCGCGACCCGTGATCGCACCGTGAACCTGCCCCGAGCTCGCCTCGTGGAGCGCATTGACTACACCGATGACCTCATGGTCATCAAGATGGAACCGCAGGGGTTCGATTTCAATTTCAAGCCCGGTCAGTACTGCACGCTGGGTCTGGATGGTATAGAGCGCGCATACTCCATCGCTTCGGCTCCCCAC
Organism: Dehalococcoidia bacterium; assembly: GCA_034423115.1. GTDB lineage: Bacteria > Chloroflexota > Dehalococcoidia > Lucifugimonadales > UBA3495 > Bin87. The sequence goes on from DAOUJD010000044.1 coordinate 66,952, forward strand.
GAACCATTGCTGGAGATCTTCGTGGAGCTGGTGCCTGACGGCGAACTTACTCCCCGGATGTGGCGCATGGACATCGGCGACACCATGTCAATCCGACCGCGTGCCAAGGGTATATTCCTGATGGACCGGACCGCCACGCAACACCTGATGCTGGGCACCGTTACCGGGGTGGCGCCGTTCGTCAGCATCACCCGGGACTATATCCATCGCGGGCACACGGGACACCACTTCTACATTCTGGAAGGCGCGTCGTACCTGGACGAGTTCGTGTATGACACCGAACTGGCCAGCACGGCAGTTCAACATCCCGAGACGCTCACCTTCGTCCCCGCCATTAGTCGGCCCACCGAAACGCGCAACGCCGGTTGGGACGGAGCGACCGGGCGACTGAATAACATCGTAGCCGACTACCTTGCGAAGTTTGACCTAAACCGCGACGACACGCTGATTTACGCATGTGGGCATCCCGGCATGATTGAGACCAGCCGCGAGATCGTGACCGCCGCCGGTTGGCGTTGGACCGAGGAACGGTTCTGGAAGGAATAATAGATGATCTGGACCACCGGCTTATTGCGGGGGCGAGATAATCGCCCCTGTGGTTTTTCAGGACACCAAGCAACACCGCCAACTCCCGTAATGTAAAATCGGCACATGGCTACCACCAGCGCCCGACTGACTCCCGTCCGGCGGCAGTATCTCACCATCAAGCATTCCTACCCGGACGCCATCCTGCTGTTCAGGATGGGCGACTTTTACGAATGCTTTGACGAAGATGCCAAGACGCTCTCTGACGCCCTGGAAATTGCGTTGACGTCTCGCTCGATGGGCAAAGACACGCGCATCCCCATGGCCGGCGTGCCCGCGGTCTCGTTGGAAACCAATCTGTCGCGCCTGATTCGCCAAGGATACAAGGTAGCCATTTGTGAGCAACTGAGCGACCCGGCGTTATCCAAAGGACTGGTCGAGCGCGGGGTGGTTCGGGTGGTGACGCCGGGTACAATCCTGGAATCGGCATTGCTGGACCAGGGCGCCAATAACTACCTCGCCGCCGTTTGCTCCTCAGACGACCAGGCCGGTATAGCATACGTGGACGTCACCACCGGGGAGTTCGCGGTGGAAGAGATTCCGGTGGGTGAGTTGCCGCTGGAACTGGCGCGGCTGGAGGCGTCGGAAATTTTGATCCCGCCCGGCTTTGAAATGCCCACGGCGCCATCGTCGGCGGGGGATGAATGCACTATCGCCAGCCTCGATGCCTCTGCTTTCAATCCGGAGATTGCGCGCCGCACGCTGCTTGATTACTACGGCGTACTGTCGCTGGAGGCTTACGGGCTGGAATCGCGAGGGGTTGAGTCGATGCCGCTGGCGGTGCGCGCCGCCGGGGCCATCGTGGACTACCTGAAATATACATGGCAGGGCGAATGTCCACCGCTAACCCCGCCCCGGGTGTCGGACAACGATGCGTACATGGCGCTCGACCCGCAGACCCGTCGGAATCTTGAACTCTTCGCAGCCGGCCGCCGGGACGCGCAGGATTATTCGCTGCTGCACGCGTTGGACAGCACCCGCACCGCTATGGGCGCTCGTCTGCTCAGGAGATGGCTGGGAAGGCCACTACTTGACTTGGGGCGGTTGGAGCGTCGTCTCGATGCGGTGGAGTTTTTCTTCGACGACGCCTTTCGGCGAGACGATACGAACGCCGCATTATCGGGTGTCGCCGACCTGGAACGGATTCTGACCCGCATCCAGACCCACAATTCCCCACCCCGCGACCTGCTGGCATTGCGGCAGAGCCTGGCGGCAGCGGAGCGTCTGGAGCAGGCGCTGTCGGGCGATGACGCCACCTGCATGAGTTGGCTGGCGGTTGATCTACGACCGGTGCAGGACGTAGCAAACCTCATCGATGCATGCATTTCGGACGAACCTTCCACGCAGCCGGGCGACGGCGGCGTAATCAAAGAGGGTTTTTCTCCTGAACTGGACCGAATCCGGGTGATGGCCAACGACGCACGCGGGTTCATTGCGGGCCTGGAGTCCAAAGAGCGCGAACGCACAGGCATACGGAACCTCAAAGTGGGGTTCAACCAGGTTTTCGGCTACTACATCGAGGTGAGTCGTTCCAATGTGGAATTGGTGCCGGCCGATTACCAGCGCCGGCAGACCCTCACCAACGGCGAACGCTACATCACCCCGGAACTGAAAGAATATGAGAGCCAGGTACTGGATGCCCGCGAGCGGCTGGAACAGCTGGAACGCACCCTGTACCGGCAGGTGTGCCAGCAGATCGCCGATCACGCGGAAAGGATAACGCGGCTGGCGGCGGCCATCGCCAGGGTGGACGTATTTGCGGGACTGGCGAATATCGCGGTGCGGCATGGATACGTGCGTCCCAGGCTGGACAACGGCAACGCGATCAGCATTACGGGCGGCCGCCACCCGGTGGTGGAACGCGTACTGAAGACCGGGGAGTTCGTCCCCAACGACGCGCACCTGGATGCGGGCGATGCCCAGATCATGCTGATCACGGGCCCCAACATGGCGGGCAAGTCCACCTACATCCGGCAGGTCGCCATCATCGTGCTGATGGCCCAGGTGGGTAGCTTCGTGCCGGCTACGTCCGCGTCAATTGGGTTGGTGGACCGGATTTTCACGCGGGTAGGATTGCAGGATGACCTGGCTACGGGCCAATCCACCTTCATGGTGGAAATGGTGGAAACCGCGAGCATATTGAACCAGGCGACCTGGCGCTCGCTGGTCATCCTGGACGAGATCGGGCGCGGCACCAGCACCTACGACGGTTTGTCCATCGCCCGCGCCGTGGTCGAGCATCTGCACAACAACCCGAAGGTCAGTTGCAAGACGCTGTTCGCCACCCACTACCATGAGTTGACCGAACTGGCGGCAACTCTCCCGGGAGTTCGCAACTACCGGGTGGCCGTGTCCGAAGAGGACGGGCAGATCGCGTTTCTGCACCGCATCGTGCCGGGGGGCGCAGATCGTTCCTACGGCGTGCATGTCGCTATGCTGGCGGGCATGCCTGCGTCCGTAGTTAACCGGGCCCAGGAACTTTTGAATGAGCTGGAGCGGGACGGCAACGGCGGGAAGTCGAAACGGCGTGGTAAAGCGCCGGCGCCTCAGCTCGCGTTGCCATTGTTCGAGGCCGAAGACCCGCAGTTGGCGCGAGCTATCCTTGATCTGGACATCGGAAACCTGACGCCGCTGGAAGCGATCAACAAGCTGTACGAGTTGCAGGAACGGGCTCGGGAAAAGTAGTCCTCGGCACGGCGTGCACAATTTACAGAAAATTTACTTCCCGGTTCCGAATCCGGGGATGACCGGGTATAGAATGGGCTCGTTCGATGGCAACTGATGCGTCCTTAATAACGATTCAACGAGCGCGTTCCGTGCAAAGAATGTAGCCTAGATCGCGTATATACTGTGCAATCGATTGGGAATCGAGAGCATTGCATTGTACGTGAAAGGGAGACGGAGACATGGCGAATTCAGCGACAATTTACTGGTGGCCCCGTTGAAGCAGTTGCCGTAAAGTGCGGGAGTTGCTCGTGCAGAACGGTCTGACGGTAACGGAACGGGACTATTTCAAAGAACCTTTTACGGAACAGGAACTCAACGACCTGGTTGCTGAGGTGGGGGAACTGGGGGTGAGCGCAATGTTCGCCAGCCGGAGCCCATCCCTGAAAAAGATGGGTCTGACCGCCGCGGAACTGTCCGACGAACGGAAGTTGTCGCTGATGCTTGAGGAACCCAGGCTGGTGCGTCGGCCCCTGGTGCGCCTGGGGGACCGGCTGCTGATCGGGGCAAGCGTCAAAGCCATCACCGAAGCCCTGAGCGACTAGGCATCAAACCGATCCCCTGCGAGACCACGAACGCGACGACCTGCCATGAAAATCTTTTTTGATGTCGATTACACCATCCTGGGGCTGGACGACACTCTTCGTCCGGGGACGATAGACACTTTCCAGAAGTTGCTGGACGACGGCCACGAAATTTATATCTGGTCCGGGATGGGTGAGCGATGGGAGGTCATCGAAAAACATGAACTGCAAAGGTTCGTGAGCGGGGTTTACGAGAAGCCCACCCATCACTACCACGAGCGCCTGGAAGAGCTGAAAGTTCCCTTTGAACCGGAATTCGTCATTGACGATTACCCGGAGATAGTAGCGGCGTTTGGCGGAGTTTGGGTGCCGCCGTACTTCTTCTCCCGGAGCGTCGATCACGAAATGGACCGCATCTACCGGATAATATGCGACTTCTCGGAAACCGGGGACTCCGAGGACCGACAATACCGGGCCAAGGGCACCAAGATTCCGCTGTTCTAGTCGACGGCCCCGGCCGCAGTAGGCCGGAGCCGATCAGGGCCATTCGATTATTGCTCGTCGAGTGGGTAGTCCGCTCATCCTGAGCCTGTCGAAGGACGAGCGGACGGTTATTCAACCAGCGTTCTGGCGTCATTCGTTGCCTCCGGTTGGGATAACCGAATGACCCTGGGTGACGGTGGGGATCGCCCCGCGACAGCCTGTCGCTTTGATAACATGGAGGGCGAGGTCCGCCCGAACATGCCCATCCGCCAACTGCCTCCGAACGTTGCCGCCCAGATTGCCGCCGGCGAGGTGGTGGAGCGCCCCGCTTCGGTAGTTAAGGAACTGGTTGAAAACTCCCTGGACGCTGGGGCGACCCGTATTTCAGTCCTGGTGAGCGACGGCGGCGTTTCCGAGATCCGGGTGTCGGACGATGGTTCCGGGATAGCTGCCGATGAACTGTCGCTGGCCTTCCGGCATCATGCCACCAGCAAGTTGGCTACCGCCTCCGATCTGGCAACTGTGGGAACCCTGGGGTTCCGGGGCGAGGCGTTGCCCAGCGTCGCGGCGGTAGCGAGAGTGACCTGCACTACCAGGACCGGCGACGCTGACACGGGGTCGCGCATCGAATTTCGCTACGGAGACCCGGTGGGCGAAGGGCCAGTGGGCTGCCCGGTCGGAACTACGGTGCAGGTGGTCGAGTTGTTCGGCAACGTTCCGGCCCGGCGCAGATTCCTGCGGTCGGCCGCGGCGGAAACCGCGCGCATCCAGGAGGTGGTAACGCGCTACGCGCTGGCCTATCCGGATGTCCGATTCACGTTGACGACCGACGGACGGGAACAGGTCAACACCCCGGGCAATGGGAACTTGCAGGACGTGTTGCTGTCGCTGTACGGCAGGGATGTCGCGTCCCGGATGCTGCCGGTGTGCAGGACGGACGGCGATGTGGCGATTTCCGGGTACGCCAGCGCTCCTGACCTGAACCGGCATAATCGCTCCTCCATCACGCTCCTGGTGAACCGCCGCTGGGTATATCACCGCTCGATCATGTACGCCATCGAGCAGGCATACCAGGGCACCCTGCCCGACCGGCGATACCCGTTGGCCGTGATCAACGTTGACCTGCCGGCGGAGGAAGTAGACGTCAACTCGCATCCCACCAAGCGCGAGATACGATTCAAGAATGACAACCGGGTTTTTTCGGCGGTCCGACGGGCGGTGAGCGACGCCCTGGTGGCGCACGCTCCGGTGAGGCAGGTTGACCGTTCGTTCAGCGTACCAAGGGAAGCAAAAACGGATCTGCCGAGCATGTCGGGCAAACCCGTTGGGTACCCTGCTGGCGATCGGCTCAACGTGCCCCCGCCCAACCCCCTGGCGCTGCCGACTACCAGCCTGGCGCCCACCGGCGGGTCCCTGCGGGACGTGCTGACCGGGCTGCGCGTAGTCGGGCAGATTCGCCAAACGTACATCGTGGCCGAAGGGAACGAGGGCATGTACCTGGTGGACCAGCATGCGGCCCACGAGCGGGTAGTGTACGACCGGATGCGGCAGGAAGGGGCATCACAGGGGAAGGTGTCTCAACCGCTGCTGGGACCGACCCCGGTGGAACTGAACCTGGCGCAGTTGGGGACGCTGCAGGAGTACGGCGACCGGCTGGCGGAGTACGGCTTCCAGTTGGAGCCGTTCGGGGGAGAGGCCTGGTTGGTTCGGGCGATCCCGGCGGTGTTGACGGCGCGTAACAATCCGGACCCGACGACAGCGCTGATCAAACTTCTGGACGCCGTATCCGTGGAGCAGGTGGTGATGGAGCGGGAGGATGCGCTGGCCGCCACCATCGCGTGTCATGGAGCAGTGCGGGCGGGAGACACCCTGACTATGGAAGAGATGGATGCCCTGCTGAGGCAACTGGAGACCACCGAAAACCCGCACCACTGCCCCCACGGGCGGCCAACGGTGATCCATTTCTCCGAGTACCAACTGGAGCGGGAATTCGGGCGGCGGTAGGGCGCGGACAGCGAAAAAGGGAGCCCAGCGGCTCCCCCCAATAAACCCGCGTCTATGGCGGGCCGTTAACGACGCGGGTCAGTGCGGGGATCCTGGGCCGGATGGAACATGGAACCCGGGCCCGGGAACTCGTTGGCGGCTTCGGCGGCCTGATTGCGGCGACCGAAAGGCATCAGACCGGCCACCACGGCGGCGCCGGCGATACCAATACCCAGCACGCCCAGAAAGCGGCGGCGCGAGGTTCCCTTGGGGGCGGATTCGTTCAGTTCTGGCACGTTCCAATTACTCCAGCGTTCGTTGATAAGCGCGAAAATCGTACCAACGGGCCTGGTAGATGTCAATGAAACTATACGGAACGCCAAGGCTTTTCGATGTTCGCCGATCAACCGGGCAGTCCGCTCATGGTGAGCCTGTCGAACCACGAGCGGACGTTAGGTTTGAGAATCGTCGAGACCACAGTCGTCTGATGTGCACCGATAACCGAATGACCCTGTACGGAACGCTACCCAATGACACTTCCCCCTTGCCCTAACCCTCCATCCATCCGTACCATTTGACTATCCAACTGCCCAACTCCCGCTCATGGTGCGGAACGCCCCCAGGTTCGCCTCTGGAGAATCCGCCTCTAGCGGGAGCCTGCCGTAGGTCCGCCTCAGGCGGGTCGAACCATCGCCTCAAACCCTCCCAAATGCCCACCAAAACCACCAATATCACCCCCAAACAACCCCAATCTTCCCCCATTTACCCCCACATTCCGCCGCAACGCCCTACTCAAATGAACAGAAATGAGCGGAGATGAGCGGCATTTCGCCAAAATTGCCGCTATCCCGACCCCATACCCAATCCCGTTCATCCCCTTTATCCATGTAAAAAACTCCCGTCGGAGGCAATCCCATGACCCTTTCCCAAATCCGCCGCCGCATCAACGTCCTCAAGCGCAGGTTCGCCCTCGAACTCGCCATCATCAAGCTCCGCCGCATCGCCGAATCCGTCAGCGACAACTGGGACCCCGACCAACCTCCCAAACCCGCCGACGTCATCGCGGGCGTCGCCAAAGCCGGCTTCCGCCTGCCCACCTTCATGAACCTCCGCCGCTACCTCGACGACACCATACGCCAGGGCGACGTCCCTCACCCTGAAGACATCGTCATCAACCTCCTTCCCTGGATTGACGGCGACCGCTACCACAAATTCCTCCGCTGGGACCTTCCCGCCCCGGTGCGCTAGCCGTGCCCTCAACCCTCCTATCCCCTACATACACACAATCAAACCACCTGAAACGGAACTCAGCCCTACGGCCGGGGCACATGGACAATGACCAAGTTGGAAAAGCTCACGGACCAGCGGAATATCAAGACAATCACCTTTGACATGGACGACACCCTGTGGGATTTCCAGGCGGCAATGGAGCATGCCCTGGCAATTACGCTGGAACGGCTGCGGGTGATGGCCCCGGGAGACGCGGCGCAAAGCCTCACGGTCCAGAAGATGATGGACATTCGAGACGAGGTGGCCGACGAGTTGGGTGAGGGGACGGCGACCCAGGAGGAGATCCGGTACACCTCGATGGTGCGGACGCTGGAGCACGTGGGGTTTCGTGCCCGTGGCGCGGCCGAGGAGTTGTACCGGCTGTACTGGGAGGAGCGAATCGCGGGGGCACGTCCCTACGACGACGTTTCCGGCGTGCTGGAGACGCTGAAAAGCAGATTTCGTTTAGGCATCATCTCGAATGGGAACAATACTCCGCAGATGGTGGGCATGAACGACGTTTTCGATTTCATCGTGTTCGCTCACGAGTGCGGGTGTCCCAAGCCGGATCCGCGGATTTTTGAATTCGCGCTGGCAAGATTCGGCGATGAGCCCGGGCAGGTGCTGCACGTCGGCGATAACCTGCGCAGCGACGTGCTGGGCGCGAATAACTACGGGGCGCTCAGCGTGTGGCTGAATCGCGACGGGGCGGCCAACGACACGGGGATCGAGCCACACTGGGAGATTCGCGACCTCACGCAGTTGCTGCATATCTTGTGAAGGCGATCAAGCGTGACCCGGTGTCTGCTATGATGTTCGCCATTTGAAAAAAGGAGTTTGTTCCCATGCAGGAGAACAAAGTCAGGAAGGCGCTGCGCGAAAACCGGCTGGCGCTGGGCACATACGTGACGTTCGCGGACCCGCAGGTGGTCGAGATTATCGGGCTGGCCGGATTCGACGCCGCGTTCATCGACATGGAACACACCACGTTCGACCTGGGTTTGGTCACGCAGATGATCATGGCCGCCGACCTGGTGGGCGTCACGTCCATGATCCGCATTCCGGGGAACGACGAGAACCTGATTCTGCGGCTGCTGGACGCCGGGGCGCAGGGCATCATCATCCCGCACATCGACGGTCTGGAGGGCGCCAAGCGGGCGGTGGACGCGGTGCGCTACGCCCCGATGGGACACCGCGGTGGGGCCGGCGGGACAAGGGCCGCCCGATTCGGCACCATCAACTGGGACGAGCACACCCGCACGTCCAACGAGAACATCGTGCTGTCGGTGATGACCGAAGACGAGAAGGGCATCAGCGAGATCGGGCAGATCGCGCAGTTGCCGGGCATCGACCTGGTGTCCATCGGGCCGACGGACTTCTCCGAGTACATGGGCATCCGGGATCCGCAGAGTCCGGTGATCCGGGCGCGGCTGGAGGAACTGGCGGCGGAGGTCAAGGCAGCCGGCGGGGCCAAGCTGTCCATGCCGATGAATCATCCTGCGTTCCCGTTGACGGCCAAGGAGTTGCAGGAGATGGGCGTGGGGTACACGCACGTCGCGCCGCCGCCCACATCGCTGCTGCTCCGTTCGCTACGCGAGCGGATTGCGGACATTAAGGCTGAGATTGGCTAGACCCGGGCATTGTCGGTCGTAATTTCCGGGATGCGCAGGGTCGTGCGGGTTCGACGATGGGAAGTCGGACTTGCCGTCGCGGTCCTGTTAGTGGTGTCCATGGTTTCAGTGTCCTGTACGAAAACGCCGGGAGGTGTCGCGCCGCATCCGACCGACGCGAGCGTCGTGACATCGGCAACCCAATCGCCTCCCACTGCTACCGTGCGGCCCACGTCGACGGTTGTGCCTCCCACGATAGCGCCCGTGTCTGCCATCCCTGCCAACTCGCCTGCGACCGCTACGCCAACGACGGTTCCGACCGACACGCCGGAGCCCGCGCCGACCGCGACGCCGCTGCCAGACGGCCCGCTGGTGCACATCGGCGACACCGTTTACATGGTGGACCTAGCGGTCACGCCGGCGGAGCGGACGCAGGGGCTATCGGGACGGCCGACTATGGAAGCCAACCGCGGGATGTTGTTCGTGTACGACGAGGACGGGCCGCGCACGTTCTGGATGCCGGACATGCACTTCCCGCTGGACATGGTGTGGATCCGGGCGGACTGCGTGGTGGCGGGAGTCACGGCCGACGTGCCGAACCCGCCGCTGGACACGCCTCGCGATCAGCTGGAACTTTACCCATCGGCGGGCATGGTGCGATTCATTCTGGAGCTGAACGCGGGGCAGGCTGCGGCAAATGGGATTGAGGCCGGCGGCGCGGTGGAATTCGGCGGTGAGATCGCCGGCAAGTGGGGCTGTTGAACCCCGCGACATTCGCATCAGCAATTTTCAAGACGCAAATCTAGGACGAGGCATCAGAGGACGAGACATCAATGGAAATACTAGTATCCGGGTCCCTGGCAATTGACCGCATCATGACGTTTCCCGGGCGGTTCGGCGATCACATCGTGCCTGAGCGAGTGCATCAGATTAACCTGAGCTTCACGGTGGACGGGTTCAACGCCTACTTCGGCGGGACGGCGGGGAACATCGCGTACTCGCTGGCGATGCTGGGGCAGACGCCGCGGTTGATTGCGGCCATCGGCAATGATTACCGGGACTACTTCACGCGGCTGGAGGCCAACGGCATTCCCACCAACGACATCAAGATCGTCGACGAGGAAGCCACGGCGTCGGCATTCATTGTGACCGACCTGGCGGACAACCAGATCACGGGGTTTAATCCGGGTGCGATGAAACACGCGGCGGGGTTTGACTTCGGCCAAGTCGATCCTGCGGAAGCCATCAATATAGTAGGACCGGGCAACCTGACCGATATGTCCAACTTCACCGCCGACGGCAAGCAGGCCGGCGTCTACACCATTTTTGATCCGGGCCAGTCGCTGCCGGTGTGGGACGCCGATGGACTCACGGAGTGCATCCGCAACAGCGACCTGCTGATCGCCAACGACTACGAGATGGCGCTGATCTCGGAGCGGACGGGCATCGACAAGGGCGGATTGATGCAGTTGACCGATGTTCTCGTCACCACCCTCGGCGAGCAGGGCACGCGGATAACCACCGCAGATGGAGAGGTTATCGTGCCCTGCGTGCCCACGGACAACGTGGTGGACCCGACAGGTGCCGGCGACGCCTTTCGGGGCGGTTTCATCCTGGGACTGATCCGCAAGGAAGGGCTGGAACGGGCCGCGCAGATCGGGTCGGCGTGCGCGCATTTCGTGATCCAGCAGCGGGGGACTCAGGAATACCGCTACACGATGGACGAACTGGAGGCGGTCCTCGAGCGAGCCTACGGCGGGTAGCAGGGCCTCTTCAAGGTCTCCATGCGTCCCGCTCATGGTGAGCCTGTCGAATCACGAGCTCGTCCTGAGCTTGTCGAAGGACGAGCGGATGCCAGAAGATCACGTAACTTTGGAACGGCCCTGGGCGGATAAGCATCGGATTGACGAACCGGACGGGCTGCGCTAGGCTTTTCGGCAGTCCAGCATCCGCAATTTTCGGAGCATTTTGACATGACTCAACAAGCCCCTCCCACCGCGCTGACGCCGGAAGTGCAGGCGATGATTGGCGTCAGCGGGGACGTCGTTGAATCCTGGGGCGTGGTGGACGGCGAGTACATGCGCCGGTTCACGCAGGCCCTGATGGACCCGGACCCTCGCTACTGGGACGACGAATACGCCAAGACGACGCGCTACGGCGAACTGATCACGCCGCCCATCATGGTCAGCTACCTGGCCAGCCGGATCCGGCCCGACCAGGGCGATCCCATCACCGCGGCCTTCGAGGAGAATCCGGAGTCGGACGGCATCGGTTCCGTGGAACGGCCGGGTGAGTTGCCGCCGGTGCCCACCAACCTGGTGCGGGTGCTCAACGCTGGCAACGAGCTTGAGCTGTACGCCTACCCCAGCATCGGAGATACGATCTTTTTCCAGAACCGCTACTCGGACATCAGGGAGCGGCTGGGTCGCGATGGCACGCCGTTCCTGATCATCACGCGGGAAACGCGGTACTGGAACCAGAACGACGTTACGCTGTGCATCACTCGGGCGTCGACGATTCGCCGCTAAATCGCAGGACGATTGTAAAGTCGAAGGTTGACCATACCGTTAGCCGCTCGTCCTGAGCCTGTCGAAGGACGGTTGCCGATGGTTCGACAAGCTCACCATGAGCGGCTCTGCTCGCCATTCGGAGATATGCTATGACCACCCTGCTTGACGACCTCCTGAACATGGAAGCCGAGGAGATCTGGCAGCGCAACGAGCGGCCGGATGCCGACGGGTTGCGTGACAAGGTCCAGATCTACTACGAGGACGTGAACGAGGGCGACGAACTGCCCAAGTACATCTACAAGCCCACTCCGACCCACCTGTTCCGGTGGAGCGCGGCAATCGAGAACTTCCACCGGATCCATTACGATCTGGATTTCGGGCTGAACCATGACCGGAACCCCAGCATCCTGGTGCATGGTTCGTGGAAGCAGAGCGTGGTGCCGCAGTACCTGAAGGACTGGACGCTGCCCAACGGCTGGCCCTGGAAGGCGCGGTTCGAGCACCGGGCGATGCTGGTTCCCGGCGACGTGTTGATCATGTGGGGACGCGTGACCAGCAAGTACGAAAAGAACCAGATGGGCTTCATCGAGCTGGAAATCGGCATGAAGACCCAGGACGGCATCGAGAGCATGCCCGGCACTGCCACGGTGGTGCTGCCCCTCAAAGACGGGCCGGCGATTCCGTATCCCTTCGTACCGCCGGCCGACTAACCCTCCCGTCATTCCGGCGAAAGCCGGAATCCAGGACTACGGAGTTTGAAACAATGGCACGATTCATCGCCGTCCACAACATACCGGGCATCACCGAAGAGGATTTCCGGAGCAAGCTCGATGCCGTGAAAAAATGGCGACCCGACCGGCGGACCACCATCGTCAAGGTGTACGGCGACCTGGAGAACGGCAAGCTGATCTCCGAATGCGAGGCCGTCGAACAATCTCATTTCGAGGACTGGCTGAACATGGTGGGGTGGCCGGCGGAGTCCATCAACAGGGTGGACATAATCTGCCAGGTTGGGAGTTTCTGGAAACTCTAGGCAACTCAAACGGCAACAGTATCCGGGGGCGGCTGACAGGGCCGCCCCTGTTTGTTCTGGGAGCGTGTGAGGGTCGAGTCGCTAGCGCAGGAACCAGCCGGGGCCGGGAGTCGGCCCGTCGTGGTTGTACACGTTCTGGCCGTAGGCGGCCACCGCAGCGCCGGAGGCGAGGGTTACCGACGATGCGAACAACCAGACCAGCACTATGAGCACCGACGCCAGCGGGCCGTACACCAGGTGGGACGGCGCGGCGTAGCTGATGAATAGCGCGACACCGTAGTTGACCGCCTGCAGGGCCACGCCGGCCACGCCCGCTCCGATGATTGCCCACCGCCAGAGCACGCGGCGTTCGGGTACGTAGCGGTAAACGATCAGGAATGCGACGACGGATAATAGTCCCGCGAACACATTGGACCACCAGCCTTGCGTGATAAACGTTGCGATGACATCGGCCGGCACGGCGGGGTCGGGCCGGCGCGAGGTCTGCGACGACAGGCCATAAGAAATCAGATAGGTGAACACGCTGGACAACAACAGGGCCAGTGACGTGGCGCTCATGAGGAGGTATTGGCGGGTCTTGCCGAATATGCCAACTTGGGCCGGGGCGATGCCCCACATGCGGTTGACCACGACTCCCACGGATCCGAACAGCTTGTAGGACCCCCAGACCAGGCCCAGCAGGGCGAAGACGCCGGTGATGCCTACGACGGTGGAATCCTCGGTGATCAGCAAGCCTTCGAGATCGATGTCGCCGGGCAGCAAACGGGATGACCACGCGTCGAACCAACCCATGGAGAGTTCTTGCCCCAAAGCGAGTCCGAAAAACTGCAACAGCGCAACGGACACCGGAATCAGCGCGACCATTCCGTAGTAGGCGATGCCGGCGATGAGTTGCTGCGCGTCGTTGCGCGTCACGGCCGCGAGCGTCGCCAGGACCACGCGTAATGGTCTCCAGCGGGCGGCTGTGGCCTCGATTCGGCGCCTGAGTCGGGACAACCACAGGATGCCGCCGACCCAGTCCGCGACGCGTTCGGAGGCGCGGTCCAGGATCATCGGGGGTTGGGCCCCATCGGTTTGGAGTGGCGCGGCGGCCAACTGAACCACACCCGGCCGATTATCGTCTGCAACGGTACGGGGCCGTAACGGCGGCTATCGTTGCTGTCGGCCCGGTTGTCGCCCAACAGGAAATATTCGTGGTCGTCGCATAGCCACGACGAGGTCTTGTGGGCCCGGTCTGTGACAGTGGTGGAATAGGGTTCAGTCAACGGTACGTCGTCGATCGCGATGAGCACGCCGTCGATCGCGGTGACGAATTCGCCGGGCAGTCCGATGACCCGCTTGACCCAGAATGAGCCATCCATGGCCGGCGACTCTACAACCACCACCGCTCCGCGTCGGTAGCCGCCGGGCGTCCACGACCGGGGCACGACGTGCAGCAGGTCGCCGTGGCGCAAAGCCGGCCGCATGCTTTCACCGCGCACGCGAAAGTGGGACCGGAACAAGAACGCAGGGAAGCCGCCTATGAACGTTGCTCCAATACGGGCCGTGTTCATGCAGGACGATCAATCTGTGGGGGGTTCCCAGCACGGGTACGAGCCCAGGATTTTGAATACGTCGGCGTACTCGCGCAGGCCCCGCAGGGCGGCCGCGACCTCGGGTTCCTCGCGGTGGCCCTCGCAGTCGATGAGGAACACGTAGCGACCCAATTCCCGCTTGGTGGGACGGCTCTCAATCTTGACCAGGTTTATGTTCCGCTCGGCGAATTCTCCGATGGCGTGATAGAGGTTGCCGGGTCGGTCGATGGCGAACGCAAAGCTGATGGAAGTCCGGTCGTGGCCGGTGGGCGGATGGTCGTCGTGGGCCAGAGCGACGAAACGGGTCTGGTTGGCCGAGTTGTCCTGGATGCTCTGCGCGAGGATCCGCACGTCGTAGATCTCAGTGGCGCGCTGGGGGCAGATGGCAGCGGCCGGCGCGCGGCTGGATTGCATGTCGATAACCGCGGCGACGGTACTGAGGGAGGCTTCACGGGGGACGGTGGGGAAATGCTCGCCGAGATAGGCGCGGCACTGGGCCAGGGCCTGGGGGTGCGAATAGATCACCTCCACCGATTCGGGCGACACGCCGGGCGGAGCGACCAGGTAATGATCGATGGGGATCACCACCTCGTTTTTGATGGAAAGGTCGGACTGGGCGATAAGGAGGTCGAGGGTAAAAGTGACCGAACCTTCCAGGCTGTTCTCGATGGGAACGACGCCGGATTCCAGCTCGTCAGCAACTACGGCGGCGCCCACGGCGCTGATGGTGGGGTAGGGCTGGAGCTCGGCGTCCGGCGCATAGAGCAGAGCGGCCTGCTCGGTGTAGGTGCCGGCGGGGCCCAGGTAGCCGATTCGATCAGGCATCAGTGTTCACGACAGTTGGGTGGGTCGTCCGCGCTCATCTCTGGAAGGCTCGAGAAACCTGCTCGTGGCTGCCGACGACGACGAGTATGTCTCCGTCGCCGATGATTTCGTCGTCGCTGGGGTTGACGATATACTCATGGCCCCGCTGGATCACCATGGTGATCAGGCGGTTGGGGTTCTCGCTGCCCAGGCCAATGCCGCGCAGGCTGCGTCCCCTCATGTTTTCGGGAGGGCGCAATTTGTGAATTCCATCTGTGTCGGTGATGCCGATGAAGTCGATGGAGTTCGGGGTGAGGTCAAGGCTGGCGGCCCGGACGGCGGCCTCCTCCTCGGGGAAGATCACCTTATCGGCTCCGACCCGGTGCAGGATCTCCGCATGCCTGGTGTCCGTGGCGCGGGCAATCACAAACGGCAAGCCCATCGTCTTGAGCAGCATGGTGGTGATGATGCTGGATTGCACCTGGCTGCCGAGGGCGACCACGGCCACGTCCATGTCGGCGATACCCAGATCTCGCAGGGCGGTTTCGCTGGTGGCGTCGGCCTCAACAGCATAGGTCACGCGGCCAAGCATGGACTGCACGCGCAGATCGTTCAGGTCGATACCCAGAACTTCGTGGTCGCTTTGGAACAGGGTTGTCGCCAATTTGGCGCCAAACCGCCCCAGACCGATGACACAGACTTGATTCGGCATGATCGTTACCCAATTCTAACGGGTTCCTGGGGATAACGGTAGGATGCTTCTTCCCGAGGGGCTAGCAGCATGACCAACGTGAGCGGCCCAATGCGGCCGGCAAGCATGGTTACCATAAATATTATAGACCCGGCCAGGCTCAAATCGGCCGAAACTCCGGTGGACATACCATTGGTACCGAAAGCGGAAACGGTCTCGAAGATCAGCTTTTCAAAATTCAGGTGGGGTTCGGTATAGGTCAATATGGGGGTCACCACGCCGAGGTAGGCCACGGCGATGAGGGCAATCATCAGCGCCCGGGCAACCAGAGTCTCACCGATCTCACGGCGGAATATCTCAGTACGGGGATGCCGCAGGGCGGCAGACCGGGCCGCCGCCAGAAGCACGGCGAGCGTGTTGACCTTGATACCGCCGGCCACGGACGCGGTGGAACCACCAATAAACATCAGCCCGCCATAGATGAGTAGGGTAAAGTCGCGAACCCCGCTCCAGTCCAGAGCCGCAAACCCCGCCGTGCGGCCGCTGGCGCCGTGAAAAATGGAGGATCCTGCCTTGCCAAGGAAGGAATGGCCGGCAAGAACCCCGTTCCACTCTGCGAAAAGAAAGGCGCCGGAGCTCAGCGCGTACAGCGAAAGGGTGAGCATTACGACGAGCTTGGTGTCCAGGGTGAAGCGCGAAAAATTGAACAGGTACAGGCCGCTCAGTCGCCCGCGGCCGAACCCGGGGCGCCAGTTCCGGCGCATGTCCACCATCAGTGGCCATCCCAACGCGCCCAGGATGATCATGGGCGTGATCAGTCCCGCGAGATACGGGTACGCACCCAGGGTGTCCAGGTTGTTCCCGCTGGCGGCGTTGGGCAGGATGGAGAGGCCTGCGTTGTTGAAAGCGGACACGGAGAGGAACATGGACTGCCAGGCCGCCTCCGCCAAAGACATACCGGGCATGGAGCGCATTTGGTAAAAGATCAACACTGCGCCGATGAAGTAACCCAGCATGAAGGCCAGAACAATGTTGCGCGCGACCTTGGCGACGTTGGAGGTGTGGCCGGAGCCAACGGTGTCGCGATATACCTCCTCCTCGATTACTGTGGTGCGCCGGCCGAAGAATACCAACACGGTGGCGGCGGTCATGAACTCGAGGCCGCCAATCAGCATGAGAACGAAGAGGATGATTTGGCCGGAAGTGGACCAGAAGGTCTGGGTGTCAACCTGAGTGAGGCCGGTCACGGTGGATGCCGAGATCGCGGTGAAAAAAGCGACCTGAAAACCGGCGCTTTGACCGTCGGCGGCGGCAGCCGGGAGGACCAACAACAAGCCGCCAACGATGTTGAGCAACAGGAAAACGCCCAACAGGATAGCCGGCGCCGATGTCCATCGTCGTGGCGGTAAGCGCGAGCGGATCGGGACCCGCACGGGAGCGGCCCGGCGCCACGTCACAGCGGAGGGGGCCGGGCCGGCGGAGCCGTCGTTCGGTTCGTTCACGGGGTGAGTGTCCGGCTGGGGATGCAGGGAAGCGGAGGGGTAAACCGCCGGCCGTGTCGTATTGGTCAGCGCTATTATCGGCGCAACTGACAATATGTCAAACAGCGTTGTGCCCTTAGCGTTGGCCGCGGGCCCAGTGGGGATCCGAGGCGGTGAATTTGGCGTCGGCCCAGGGCGGGCAGCGTGCCGATGTTATACTGTCTTATCATCGCGGTTGCGCTCTCGCCTGTGCTATATTGAGCGACGGCGTAGTAATTCCAGCACGAGGGATCCCTTCCAATGACGACCACAGTGCAGCGTCAAGTTGAGCCTCGTTTTGACGTGGTAGCCATCGACCGCAAGTGGCAGGAACGGTGGGAACAAGACGGCATCTATCGGGTTGACGACAACGACCCGCGCCCGAAGTGGTTCGAGATGACGATGTATCCCTACCCGTCGGGCGACCTGCACATCGGCCACTGGTATGCGATGGCGCCCTCGGATGCCCACGCGCGGTTCCGGCGGATGCAGGGTTACAACGTGCTGCACCCGATCGGTTTTGACGCGTTCGGGCTGCCGGCGGAAAACGCGGCCATCTCCAGGGGCATCCACCCCTACGAATGGACCATGTCCAACGTGGAGAACATGCGCCGCCAACTGCGGTCGTTGGGCGCGATCTACGACTGGGACCGCGAGGTAGTGTGCTGCCTGCCCGAATATTACCGCTGGAACCAGTGGTTCTTCATAAAGCTGTACGAACAGGGCCTGGCCTACCGTGCCAAAGCGCCGGTGGTATGGTGCCCATCGTGTCAGACGGTGCTAGCCAACGAACAGGTGCTGAACGGGGTGTGCGAACGGTGCGATACGCCGATCACGCGCCGCGATTTCGAGCAGTGGTTCTTCCGGATCACCGACTACGCGGACGAACTCCTGGACTTCGACACGCTGGACGATTGGCCGGACAAGATCCTGACCATGCAGCGCAACTGGATCGGCCGGAGCGAGGGCGTGGAGATCGGGTTCGACATATCCGATTACGGCCTGGAAGAGCGGGAGATCCGCACCTTTACCACACGGATAGACACCATATTCGGCGTGACCTTTATCGTCCTGGCGCCCGAGCACCCGCTGGTGGCGAAGCTGACCTCGGAGAGCAAACGGTCAGAGGTCGAAGCCTACGTCGAACGGGCCCGCGCCTCCTCGGAAATCGACCGCCTTTCGGCTGACCGGGAAAAGACCGGCGTATTCATTGGAGCGAGCGCGCGCAACCGACTCAGCAACGAGCACGTGCCCATCTATGTGGCCGACTACGTGCTGACCACGTATGGGACGGGCGCGGTGATGGGCGTGCCGGCCCACGACGACCGCGACCTCGAATTCGCCAGGAAATTCCGGCTACCGGTTCGCACAGTCATAGCTCCCATTGAATGGGATGGGAGCGAACCCGCGCAGGCGTACCTGGGCAACGGGTTTATGACCAACTCCGGAGCCTACGAGGGCATGACCAACGAGGAAGGGACGGTCGCCATCTCCAACGACGTGGAGCGTCGGGGTTGGGGGCATCGCACCACGACCTACCGTTTGCGGGACTGGCTGATCTCACGGCAACGGTACTGGGGCACGCCGATACCGATGGTGTACTGCGATACCTGCGGAGTGCAACCGGTTCCAGAATCAGAGTTGCCTGTGCTGCTGCCGGAGGACGCAGAGTTCCGACCCACCGGCGAGTCGCCGCTGGCCATCAATGAGGCGTTCGTCAAAACGGTGTGCCCGAAATGCGGCGGACCGGGACGGCGCGAAACAGACACCATGGACACGTTCATGGACTCGTCGTGGTACATGCTGCGGTATTGCACGCCGCAATTCGACGGTGGGCCATTCGAAGCGGACACCGCGGCCGAATGGATGCCGGTGAACCAGTACACCGGCGGCGCTGAGCACGCGGTGATGCACCTCCTGTACAGCCGGTTCTTCATCAAGTCGCTGCGTGACATGGGCATGCTGGATATCGACGAGCCGTTCCTGCGGCTGTTCAACCAGGGTGTGATCCTGGGTTCCGACCACGAAAAGATGAGCAAGAGCCGCGGCAACGTGGTGAACCCGGACGACGTGGTAGGACAGGTGGGCGCCGATGCAGTCCGTTGCTTCCTGATGTTCATCGGCCCGTGGGACCAAGGGGGCCCGTGGAGCGATGAGGGCATCAACGGGGTAGTGCGCTGGCTAAACCGGGTGTGGAATCTGGTGGAACACGATGCTGGTGAACTGGATGCCCATCCGACGGATCCGGCGGCGGTTCGGGACACGCAGCGCGTGCTGCATCAAACGATCCGCAAGTGTTACGAGGACCTGGACAATTTTAAGTTCAACACCTCCATTGCCGCTTTGATGGAACTGGTGAACCACCTGAGTCGGGTGAGGAACGACCAATCGGTGGACAGCGCCACCTGGCGTGACAGCATCGAGAAATTCCTGCTGATGCTGGCGCCCATCGCACCGCACGTCGCCGAGGAACTTTGGGAGAGCACCGGACACGCCTACAGCGTTCACCAGCAGGATTTCCCCCGCTGGGACGAGGACTTGGCCGCCGAGGATGAGATTACGCTGGTGGTGCAGGTGAACGGCAGAGTACGGGACCGGATCACCGTGTCCGCCGGGATCGGCGAGGACGAGGCCCGGCAGCTTGCGCTGGACAGCCAACGGGTGCAGGCCCACGTGAACGGCAAGACCGTGCGCAACGTGGTTTACGTGCCGGGGAGGCTGGTTAACGTGGTGGTGGGGTAGAAGAGGGGGCGTTGTGGGTGAAGTGCATGATTCCTTTGGCATCTGGACCAGCGACGGTTTCTACCAACGCAACCTACGCATGCAAGCGGACACTGGAGCAGTTTACTGCCAGTTGCCCGAAGGGTTACTGCGCGAAATGGGTTGGGCGCCAAATCTCCCGTCTCGTTCTTTCATCCTTGCCGACGGGTCTCGAGTTATCGCAGATCTGGGGACAGTCCGAGTGCGCTACAATGGCGTTGATTCTGACGAGACATTCGTGTTTGGAGAGGACGGTAGCACGCCGCTAATTGGCGTTGAATTGTTGCAAAATCGTGGTTTGGGCGTTGACCCAGTTAATCATCGGCTGATACTAATTGAGCGGCAACATTAGAATTGATCGATTCGATCACAGTTTGGTAGGGAGGGACACCATGCGCGATTACAGCCACGGTTCTTATCTCGACATCATGCTGAGGTCGCAAGATCTCCAAAGCTGTCACACAGTGCGCGTACGGGTTGACAAGAACGATTCTTATACACGGTTTCCGGCTAAGTTGCTGACGGAGATGGGCTGGTCAATCAAAGGATGGGTACGCGCTAGCCTTGAAGAACCCGCTACTCTCCCCGACGGATCCCCGGCAGGTACGGCATTGGGGGCAGTCATAATCGAGATTGACAACACCATGATGCGTGAACTGGCAGTGTTTGAGGATGATAACTGCCAGCCGACGCTGGGGGCGCACCTCCTGCACTGCATGGGTGTGAAAGTAGCTCCTGAGCATCGCACAATGTTCGGGGATGAAATCCTATATCCCCGGCCCAGGAAAGTTATGCTCAATGACACTCGTTGAAAAATACGCGCTGCTGCCGGACGAGATCGATCGCCAGAGCCTGGTGATGGTCGCCGAAAGCCTCGTGGGCTACGATTCCGAGGCTGCGTTGTCGTCCGCTGAGCGTTACGTGTTGCATCGCATCGTGCGGGCCGAGGGTGACCCTGCCATCGCCGCCGACGTGCGGTTCACCAACGGCGCCGTGGATGCGGCATTGGAATCGTTGAAGAACGCGCGGCGAGTCGTTACGGACGTGCGCATGGTGCAGGTGGGCATATCCCGAGCCGGCCTGAACCGGAACAACGTGACCACAGACTGCCTGATCGACGCGCCGCAGGTGGCCGAACGGGCCGCAAGGGAAGGGACCACACGCAGTGTCGCCGCCGTGCGGGAACTCGCGCCACAGATGGACGGCTCGGTAGTCGCCATCGGTAACGCCCCGACCGCTTTGCTGGCCCTGTTGGATTTGATTGACGAGGGTCAAGTGTCGCCTGCCGCAGTTATTGGAATGCCGGTTGGGTTCGTCGCGTGCCCTGAGTCGAAAGCGGAACTGGCGAGCCGCAACGTGCCGCATATAACGATCCTCGGGAGGCGAGGCGGAAGTTCGGCTGCCGCTGCCACCGTCAACGCCCTCCTGGACTTGCTAGAGGAGTGACCCTTATGCCTGCCGATGCCCAACACAACGGAGCCAGTGGCGGCTGGGGCGTGGTGCTACTCTGCCATGGCAGCCAGCGCGGGGCCAGCCGGGATGAATGCTCCTGCGCCTGGGCCGCGGATGGCGCCAGGTTCCCCGCTTGGTGCCTGGGGTGTCCGAATACGCCCGTGGGACTGCGGCAGGCTGGCGAACGGCTGGCGGAATCGTTGGGAGCCGATGCCGAGCAGGTGATCGTGTCCTGCTTGGAATTTTTGCCGCCGCACCCGCCGGAGGCGGTTTCTATACTCGCAGACTCCGGCGTCAATCGTGTGGTGATCGCCCCCTACCTGCTGGGCAACGGCAGGCACGCCACCGTGGAAATGGACGAGGTGCTGGACGACATTGCGACAGCCGCTCCTGGCGTCGAGGTGCACTTGGCACGAGGTCTCGGGGCGGACGCGCGGATCGCCGACCTGGTGCGTGAGCGCATCGCCGCGCTGCCCGAATACGCCGCCGGTCCGCAAAATGGCAAGCCCACCGGCGTGTTGCTGGTCAAGGCGGGCACCCAAACCCGCTATGATGACTGCCTGTGGCTGAAGGAGTTGGGCGGCTGGATCGAGCGGGACCTGGGCGAGAATTACGCCGTCTCCGTGGCGCAATCGCACTACGGCGATCCGACCATGGAGTTCGCTGCGGCCGAACTGATCGAGGAACGCGGGGTAGGCAGCATCATCTGCGCGCCCTACCTGTTCTTCCCCGGCCTGATCCTGCAGCGTAACGTGCTGGGCACGATGAACAAGTTGCAGGAAGCGTATCCGGAAATCCCGATGTCGGTTGCGCCTCCGCTGGGTGTGGACGACCGCTTGGTGCAGGTAGCCAGCGATCGGGTGCGAGCAGCGCAGCGCAGTACGTGAGCAATTGGTTATAATGCTTTTAGACCGACGATCTGTCGTCGTATCGTAAGGATGGCGATGACCACCGCAACGCAAAAGCCGGCGATGCTGCCCTACGTAAAAAGGGGAGAAATCGACTATACCAGTCTGGAATACAACCCGGACGCGCCGGAGCCGATGCCCGAAGCCATGGAGCAGGAACTCGTAGTCCAGGAAATCATCGGCATTCTCTCGAGTCGGTTCACCGACTTTTGGAGTCGTCCGGACGTTTTTCTCAGCAGTAATACGATCCTCTGCTACGACCCGACCAATTTGAACGTGCGCCGACAGCCCGACATCTATCTTTCGTTCGGGGTGGACCAAGCAGCCGTTCGTCGTCGTAAGATTTACCTGCCTTGGGAAGCCGGCAAACCACCGGATCTGGCGCTGGAAGTGGGTTCAGAAAGCACCGGCTCCGAGGATACGGTGGTGAAACCCCGGGTATACGCCACCATCGGTATCTCCGAATACTGGCGTTTCGATCCCAGCGGTGGAGAGCATCATGGCGCGCCGATGTCGGGGGGCATGCTGCGAGACGACGGGTATCATCCGATTGAGCTGGCCACGGAGCCCGACGGCGTGCTCAAAGGGTACAGCGAGGTTATGGGCCTGTTTTTGTGCTGGGACGACGGCTGGCCTCGCTTTTACGACCCGGTGACTGAATCGTACCTGGAGAATTGGAGGCAGGAGCGGGCCGCGCACGAAGCCGAACGAGCCGCGCACGAAGCGGAACGGGCCGCACATGAAGCGGAACGGACCGTTCTCTCGGCGGAAAACGAACGACTGCGGGAATTGGTTCGCCGTTTGCAGTCCGAGGGATAGCTGGCGACACTGGCAGCGCAGCGCAATGAACACGATGAGCCGCATGGAAAACAACTTTGAAGGAAGCGACGGGATGGAACGGCCCGAAAGCGACTACTCGCGCCCGACCAAGCGCGACCCGCGGGGCATGCGCACGGGCTACACCACCGGCACCACCGCTGCCGCTGCCGCCAAGGCGGCGGTGATCCTGATGCTGTCAGGCAAAGCGCCGGACGAGGTGTCAGTCCCCCTGCCCGGCGGGCGCGGCTACGCGACTCTGAAAGTGCACAACAGTTGGGCGATGGAACCCTCGGAAGGGGTGCGGTGCTCCGTGATCAAGGACGGAGGAGACGACCCGGACGTTACCCACGGGGCCGAGATCGTAGTCGGCGTTTGGCGATTGCCGGACGGCAACAAGGGTTTGCAGATCACCGGCGGCCCGGGCGTTGGCACCGTGACGCGGCCCGGCACCGGGATTGAGGTTGGCGAGCCTGCGGTCACGCGGGTGCCCCGGCGGATGATGGCGGACGCGGTCGCGGAGGGACTGGAAGCGTGCGGATGGCCGGCTGAGACCGGCGTGCGGGCGCGGATTTCGGTACCCAACGGGGAGGAGATCGCCAAGCAGACCACCAACGCGCGCTTGGGCGTGCTCAACGGCATCAGCATTTTGGGCAGCACCGGAATCGTGCAGCCCTTCAGCACAGCGGCGTGGCGGGCCAGCGTGCACCTGGCGATCGACGTGGCGGCGACCAACGGGCTGGACCACCTGGTGCTTTCTACGGGTACGCGCAGCGAACAGTACACCAGGGAATTGCTGGATTTGCCAGATATGGCCTACGTCGAGGCGGGCATATTCTCCGGCCCGTCCATGAAGCGGTGCGTGAACAAGGGAATCAAGCGGGTTGCCCACGTTGGGATGGTTGGAAAATTTTCCAAGATGGCGATGGGATATTTCGTAACTCACGTGGCCGGTAACCAGGTGGATACCGGGTTCTTGGCGGAGTTGGCGGCTCAGTGCGGCGCGACGGAAGACCTGCAAGAAGAGATGCGCAACGCCTCCAGCGGCCGGCATTTCCAGGAACTGGCCCAGGAACATGGCGTGATGGAAGTTTTTCCCGTGATGTGCCAACTGGTATGCGAACAGGCGCAGAAATATCTGGGCGACGACGGTGAAGCCATCATCGTGGACGCGTTGTGCTTTGATTTCGAGGGGAATCTTCTTGGTTCGGCCAGCACGTCGCCAGAAGGTATCCCGATGCGCGATCCTGCCACAGCAGCGGCAAATGTTGAGGGCTGACCCGACGGTGAGAAACTCCAAGGCCGGCTGCGTCGGCGGCAATCCGGACCTGGAGCGTCCGTTGGGTTTGCCGGATGACGCGTTCGAGCAGCGCAAGCCGGTGCGGGGCCAGATCACCAAGTCGGAAGTGCGGGCGGTGAGCCTTTACGCATTGGGATTGAAGCCCGACAGCGTGGTGTGGGACATCGGCGCCGGCACTGGCTCGGTTGCGGTCGAGGCGGCCAGGATCGCATACCGAGGCCAGGTTTTCGCTGTGGACAAGGACGTGGACAGCGCGGGACTGTTGGAAAGCAACGTGGCGCGTTATGGTGACGCACGAGTTACCGTAGTGATCGGCGCGGCGCCCGAGGTGCTGCGGGAACTGCCCGACCCTGACTCGGTATTCATCGGCGGCGGCGGGTCTGCCATGCCTCGGATCATGGATGAGGTGGTGGGCAGGTTGCGCACCGGAGGTCGCGTGGTTGCGAATTTCGCGGTGATGGAGCGGGCCAACGACACATACAAAGCAATGAGGGATCTGTCACTCGGACCCCAGATGACGATGATTGCGGCGTCGAGAGGACGCGAACTGCCCGATGAAACCCTGCGGCTGGAAGCAATGAACCCGGTATTTGTAGTGTGGGGGCAAAAATGACGACCCCCTCCGACCACGGACGCCTATACGGCGTGGGCGTGGGTCCCGGCGATCCTGAGTTGCTGACCGTCAAAGCGCAGCGGGTTCTGCAATCGGTGCCGGTGATCTGGGTGCCGCAGGCCGGCGTGAGCCGGGAGAGCTATGCCTACAGCATCGTAAAGCATCTGATCGACGAAGCGAATCAGCAAGTGGTGCGGGCCAAGTTTCCGACCAATGACGAAGACGCTGCCGGAGAGGTCTGGCGGAACGCGGCGCGGGACCTGGCCGTGCACCTGGAGGCGGGCAAGGATGTGGCCTTCATCACTGAAGGCGACCCGATGCTGTATAGCACGTTCGCCTACGTGCTGGAGACCATACAGGATGAGTACCCGCACCTGCCCGTGGAGGTGATTCCCGGCGTATCCTCGGTGATGGCCGCGGCGGCATCGGCGGCGGCTCCGCTGGTGCATCACGGCCAGAGGCTCGCTATCCTGCCGGCAGTGTACGGCATCGACGACCTGCGCGAAGCCATCGCCCTGTACGACACCATCGTGCTGATGAAGGTCAACCGCACGTTGTTGGACGCGCTGGCGAACTTGGAACGCCTCGGCCTTGCGGGGCGCACGATCTACGTGCGTCGGGCCACGACCGAAAGCGAGCGAGTAGTGCGCGACATACACGAACTTTCCAACGAAGACCTCGATTATTTCTCGCTGCTCATCATCCGGCGGTAGTCGGAGAGAGCGCCCCGGAGGGACACCACATGGACAACAACGGCAAGGTGTACATCATCGGGGCGGGCCCCGGCGATCCAGAACTGCTCACGCTGAAGGCCAAGCGCATCATCGACGACGCTGACGTGATCATCTACGCGGACTCGCTGGTGCCGGCCGAGATTGCTGGATTCGCCAAGCCGGGCGCGGAGGTGTACGGCAGCAAGGAAATGGCCCTGCCCGAAATCATGGAGGTCACGTTGCGTGCCGTGAGCGAGGGCAAGACGGTGGCGCGTATCCAGAGCGGTGATCCCTCCCTTTACGGAGCCACTCTGGAGCAGATGCGGGTCCTGGAACGGGAAAAGGTTGACTACGAGATCATCCCCGGCGTCAGCGCGGTGTTCGCCGCCGCCGCGGTCCTGAAGTCCGAACTGACCGTGCCTGAGGTCTCGCAGACCGTGATCATGACCCGCGCCGAGGGCCGCGTTCCCATGCCGGAGGGCGAGGCGCTGGTAGATTTGGCGCGCCATCACAGCACGCTGGCAATTTTCCTGAGCGTGACCAGGATGTTCCGCATCGCCAACCAGTTGCAGGAGGCTGGGTATCCCGCCAACACGCCGGTTGCGGTAGCGTATCGCGTTGGCTGGCCCGACGAAAAGATCATCAGGGGCACCTTGGCTGACATCGCTGAAAAGGTGCGCGAGGCCAAAATCACCCTGCAAGCCTTGATCATCGTGGGCAAAGCCGTTGACCCCGAACTGCTCAACCCCGATTCTGATGAGCGGGTCGCGGTCTCGCACCTATATTCGGACGACTACACTCACCTGTATCGCCGGGCGGGCCAGGGAGACCATGCCGATGCCGACCGCGCCGACCTCTACGACGCCGGCGGTTACGAGATCCATCCGGAGCCTGCGACACCCGCGCCCACCGGCGACGATTAGACGTACAAGGTCGTGTCCTCCGCTTACAGCCCAAGCACTGCAATAGTGGCGGTGTCAAAGCCCGGCGCCGCGTTGGCGCGGCGGCTGGCATCCAGCTTGCCCGGCACCGAACTACATCTTGAACGCCGATTGGCCGAAGGCTCCGAAGGCGATACTCGCTTCTACGACCTTCCGTTGCGTCCGGTATTGCAGAATCTATTTGTCAACCGCGACGCTCTGATTGTCTTCCTGCCCATTGGGGCGGCCGTGCGCCTGTTGGCTCCGGTATTCGCGGGTAAGAAGCGCGACGCCGCAGTGGTATGCGTGGATGACGGCGGTCGATTCGCGATCAGCGTCCTGTCCGGCCATGTGGGCGGCGGCGACGAACTGGCCCGGAGGGTTGCCGAAGCGATTGGCGCACAGGCCGTGATCACCTCTGCGTCGGACGCGTTGAACGTGACGGCTATTGATCTGGTGGGTAGAGGGCAAGGCTGGTGGATCGACGCAACACCAACCGATCTGACGCGATCGGCGGCAGCGGTGGTGAACGGCGAAGCCGTCGCGCTGTGGCTGGATCCTGAAACGGGAGCGCGGTGGCCTGATGAGTCCCCAAAATCCGACGGTATCATCGAGGTGGGCGACCTGGCTCGGGCGTTGAGCGACGAGTTTGCGGCAGCGTTGATCGTGTCGGACCGGATGTTGACGGTCAATGCCACACATCCCGTGATCACGTACCGGCCGCCGACGTTGGTGGCGGGTGTGGGGTGCCGCCGGGGAGTCGATGCGAAACACCTGAGGAGTTTGGTCGAAGAAACGCTCGAAAAGCACGGCTTGGCGCTACAGAGCATGGCAAAAATCGCCACCGCCGACATCAAGGCCGACGAACCGGGAATCATCGAATTGGCGGAATCGTTGGGAGTCCCGCTGGCGATTTACACCGCCGAGGAGTTAAACGCCGCCGTGAACCAGCCCGTCGTCGCGGAATCCAGCAGCGAGTTGAACCAGCCCACCCCATCCGCCGCTCAAGACCTGCTCGGCGCGTTCGGTGTGTCTGAGCCGGCGGCGATGCTGGCGGCCGGTGCGGGTGGGCTGGTGGTGCCGCGCACCAAATCGGATCGGGCGACGGTGGCGGTGGCACGAATCGCCAATCGCTCGCAATAATCATCGGAACGTATATGAGCAACGGAAAACTTTACCTGGTTGGACTCGGGCCCGGCGACGCCGGCCACCTCACGCCGGCCGCCGCCGCCGCCATCACCGAAAGCGACGAACTGGTCGGCTACCGGTTCTACATCGACCAGGTGTCCGACGCCGCGGCGGCCAAGGTCAGCCACCCCATGGAACTGGGGCAGGAACTGGAGCGGGCCGCGCTGGCCGTGGACATCGCGTATTCGGGCAAGACCGTAGCGGTGGTGTCGTCCGGCGACGCCGGAATTTACGGGATGGCCGGGCCGGTGTTCCGGGTGCTGACCGACCGGCGTTGGGATGGACAAAGCCCAGCCGTGGAAACGGTGCCGGGTGTATCGGCGCTACAGTCGGCGGCGGCGCTGTTGGGATCGCCGCTGATGCAGGACTTCTGCGCCATCAGCCTCAGCAATCTGCTCACACCCTGGGAACAGATACGGCGACGCCTGGAAGCCGCCGCAGCCGGCGATTTCGTCACGGTGTTGTACAACCCGCGCAGCCGGCGGCGAGTAACGCAGCTGGAGGAGGCGCGAGAGATCTACCTGGCGCACCGCAGCGCCGATACTCCGGTGGGCATCGTGCGACACGCCTTCCGTCCCGAGCAGGCCGTTGGGCTGGCGGATCTGGGCGGCCTCGACGGGGACAAGTTGGGCATCGACATGTTCACCACCGTGGTGATCGGCAACTCGAACACCTACGTACACAATGGGCGCATGGTCACCCCGCGCGGCTACGAGGTCAAGGGTTAGCGCGCAGCGATGCTGTTATACTCCGCCGAGATTGTTTGAACACCCCAATCCACAGGAGGCGCGCCGTGCCAGCCATACGTACCAACCCAGCGAAAGAGAAGTTGCAGCGGGGTGAACCCACCACCTGCATTTCCGGCCTGATGAGCAGCGAGATCATCGATTTTCTGGGCCCGGTCGGGTTCGATTCGGTGTGGATGGAGTGCGAGCACGGCCCGGTGGACTGGGAGACGCTGGGCGACATGACGCGGGCCTGCGACCTGTGGGGCATGGCGTCCATCACCCGCTGCAATGGCAACGACGCAGGACTGATTACGCGGACGCTGGACCGTGGCTCCATGGGCGTGGTGCTGCCCCACGTGAACACGCGGGAAGAGGCAGAGGCAGCCGCCGGCGCGGCCAAGTTCGCCCCGCTGGGCTACCGTGGAATGTTTGGAGGCCGGCAATCTTTCGGCGTGCCGGACTATGTGCATAGAGCAAATGATCAAACCATGGTCGTAGTCCTGATCGAAGAGGTCACTGCCCTGGACAACCTGGACGAGATCCTCAAGGTGGACGATATCGACGTTTTCTTCGTTGCGCCGACCGATCTGTCCCAGACGATGGGGCACATCGGAAATGTGGGTCATCCTGAAGTCCAGGCGGCCATCGACGACGCCATCGCCCGCATTGTCAACGCCGGGCGAACTGCGGGCACGCTGGTCAACGACGACAACGTGGCGTCGTATGTGGACAAGGGCGCCCGGTTCCTGATGACGTCGTGGAACGCCTGGGTGGCGCGCGGAGCCTCGGAATTCCTGGGGCGCATACCCTAACGCAACGAAAGTGGGCAGGCTACGAGCCTGCCCCGAAAAACCAGAATTGCCGGTAGGGAGCGGTCTATTCGGTGCCGCTGGCGATGGCTGCGGTTCGCGGTTCGCCGCCGTGGTCGACGTCCCAGTCCCAGAGATCGGCGTGGAAACCCGACAGGTTCTCGGCCAGCGTGTTGATGAAGTTGCGAACGCCGCGCCCGTGGAACTTGCCGCGCAGGGTGCAGACGCCGATGTTGGCAGACGGGAAGATATGATCCAGGCGAACCACGGCCAGACGGTCGTGGTCCTCGGGATGCAGCGTGAAATCGCTGACGATGGCGATGCCCATGCCGATGGCGACGTAGCGCTTGATCATTTCGGTGTTGTCCATCTCCAGCACCACGTCGTAGTTGACGCTCCGCTCACGCAGTTTTTGCTCTACGCGCCGGCGGCTCAGGCTCTCCGGGCTGTTGAGGATCAAAGGGAACTGGGCCATGTCCTCGATGGTCACCGGGTCGCAGTGCAGCAAATGGTGGCTGGGCTCGGTGATGAGCACCACGTTATAGTCGAAGAGTTCCGCAAATTCCAGGGATGGATCATCGTTGGGAGGAGCGGAGCACAATGCCAGGTCAACCTCGCCGGATTTGACCAACTGGATCAGGTTGGCGTAGGAGCGGGCCACGAGACGCATGCGCACGTCGGGATACTTGGAGCGGAACTGGCGGATGGGACGGGGTAGGTGGTAGGAAACGATGTCGGGATACGCGCCGACAACGAAGGAGCCACGGCCCTCGGAGTAGTCCATCTGGGTTTTCAGCGTGTCGATGGACTCGACGATCGGAGTCACCAGTTCGTAGAACAGGGAACCCTCGGAGGTGAGCTGGATGGGGCGTTTGATGCGGTCGAACAGGGTGATGCCGAATTCGCCCTCCAGCTTGCGCAGGTGGGTGGTGACCGTGGGCTGCCCGAGCTCCAGCTTGCGGGCCGCTTTGGATACGCTGCGCAGCCGGGCTACGTGATAAAAGCTGATAATCTCTCGCAGTTCCATAGGGCGTCCACCTCTAACTCAAACCCAGTTGTGTTCGCATCCCTGCACTGAAACGATATAATATATCAGGATAATCAATAATGCAACGGGGCCGCAATTTGCGACTTGAGAGGCGTGTTGGTCGGTCGGTGCATGAGATCAACATGACCGGACCACCGGAATTTTGTGCCAGTGAGACCTGGGGACCTTGTGCGATTGGGTTGGGAACGTGCAGTTTTGTGCGAGATTTTTCGCTCGGGTGGCGCCCTTTGCGGACAGAATCATATCGCCGTCAGGAATAGCGATATGGTAGCCATATACCTTGACAAAATATCGGGACAAACCGCAGAATACGGCCTATTAACGGGCCAGCCACGGGTCGCGCCGACCAGGGGGCCGGCGACCGAAATTGCCGCGACTATCCGCCCGTGTCGAGGTAATCTGATGGCATTCGTGATTACACAGCCTTGCGAGGGTGTCAAAGACGCCTCTTGCGTCGAAGTTTGCCCCGTGGACTGCATCCATACCGACGACGACGCGCCGATGTACTACATCAACCCGGACGACTGCATCGACTGCGCTTACTGCGTGGCGGTGTGTCCTGTTTCCGCGATTTTCGACGAGTTTACGGTGCCTCCCAACCAGCGCGAGTACGTGCGCACCAACCGGCTCTATTTCGCTCGTTAGCCCTCTTAACGGATCACGATATGGCGCGGTTCCTTACCAACGCTCAGGTCAACGAATGCGTTAGCCTGGAAGACGTCCTGCCTGCCATCGAAGCGATGATGGATAACCATGGTGGGGGCGAGGCCGCCAACCTGTCGCGACGGCGCATCGCTACGCCGGGTGGATACCTGGCGGTGATGGGCGGCGCGATCATGCACGATGGCGTCTTTGGGGTAAAGACTTTCACCAACACCCGAAATGGGTATTCATTCCAGGTGAGCCTTTACGACGCCGAGAGCGGCGAATTGCTGCTCTACACGCAGGCCAACCGATTGGGTCAACTGCGGACCGGTGCCACGACTGCGGTGGCCGTCAAGCACCTGGCAAACGATGGCACAGCCACGGTGGGGATCATCGGCACCGGCAACCAGGCCGGCGACCAGTTGCGGGCCGTGAGCATGGTGCGGCAGATTGGCGAGGTCAAGGCATTCAGCCGCAACGCCGACAACCGACAGGCGTTCGCAACGCGCATGACAGACGACCTTGGGGTTCCGGTGATCGCGGCCGACACCAACGAGAACGCGGTCGCCGATTGCGAGGTTGTGATCGCCATAGCGTCTGCTCAAACACCGGTGGTGCAGGGCGAGTGGCTATCAGCAGGGACAACGGTGATCGGAGCCGGCCCAACCCTGCTGAGATACCGCGAGGTAGATGACGGCACGCTGGCCAGGGCGGACCGCCGGTTCGTGGACTCGCTGGAACAGGCGCCCCTGGAGTGCGGTGACATCTCCGCCGCCGTGGACCTGGGCCTGGTGCAGTGGAGCCAGTTCCACGAGTTGCGGCACGTGGTGGCGGGGACTATCCCAGGCCGCGCATCCAGCGACGAGATCGTCTACTGCAAGCTGATGGGCACCGGGCTGGCGGATGTGGCGGCGGCCAAGGTGGTGTGGGAGCGTGCCGAGCAGATGGACATCGGCATGGTGATGGACTGGTAGAGGCGGGTTTGAAACCCGCCCCTACAACCGTATGGTCTTCCCAAGCCCCCGCTAGAAACGCGGCGCGGTCAGGTACTCCTCGGTAGTTAGGATGTTGTAGTTGTCCAGGCCGCTGAGCATGCTCTCCATGGCGGCGCGGGCGGTGTCCAACGAGGTGAAACACGGGATGCGCCGTTCCACCGCGGCGCGCCGGATGAAAAAGCCGTCCCGCATCACCGACGTATCGCCGGACAGCGTATTGACCACCGCGCCCACGGTTCCATCGTTAATGACGTCCAGCACGTCGGGCGACCCCTCGCCGATGCGTTTGGTGATGGTGGTCACGGGTAGGTTCATCGCCGTGATCATGGCCGCCGTACCCTCGGTGGCGTACAACTGACAGCCGGCGTCGGCGAGACCGCGGATCAATGGCAGGGAGTCCGCCTTGGCGTGGTCGGAGATGCTGAGCAACACGCCCATCCCGGGAGAGAGGTTGATGCTTGCGGCCTGCAGCGCCTTGGTCAGCGCACCAGTGAAATCCCAGTCGATGCCCATGACCTCGCCGGTGGATTTCATTTCGGGGCCCATGTACCAGTCCACGCCGACCAGCTTGGACATCGAGAACACCGGTGCCTTGATGCCCACGAGCTTCTGACGCGGCCACAGTCCGCCCTGGTAACCCAGATCCTTCAGCTTGTCGTCCAACATGACACGAGTGGCGAGATTGGCGACCGGCACCCCGGTAACCTTGGAGATGAACGGGATGGTGCGGCTGCCCCGGGGGTTGACTTCCAGCACGTACACCGTGGTGGGTTCGTCGCCGTCAGAATGGATGCTGGGGCTGCGGTAGGCGCTGCCCCCTTGCAGGACGAACTGTATGTTCATGAGGCCGCGCACGCCCAGCGCCAAACCGATGCGGGTGGTGTAGTCGACCAGCGTATCGACCTCTTCTTCTGTGAGGTTCAGGCCCGGATAGATGGCCATGGAGTCGCCGCTGTGGACGCCGGCGCGCTCCACGTGCTCCATGATTCCGGGGATCAGAACGCGCTCGCCGTCGCAGATGGCGTCAACCTCACACTCGCGACCCTCCATGTAGTGGTCCACCAGGACTTCGCGCTCCGGGGTAACCTCGGTGGCGATGGTCAGATAGCGGATCAACTCGGTGGCGTTGCGAACGATTTCCATGGCGCGACCGCCCAGCACGTAGCTGGGGCGCACCACCACCGGATAACCGATGCGCTGGGCCACCCGCAGCGCCTGGTCCACGGAATGCACCGTGGCTCCCGGAGGTTGTGGAATGCCCAGATCCACCAGGAATCGCTCGAACTTCTGGCGGTCGCTGGCGATGTCGATAGCCTCGGCGCTGGAACCCAGGATGGGCAACCCGGCGGCGGCCAGCGACTGCGATAGGTTAATGGCGGTTTGCCCGCCAAACTGGACCAGGCTGGGGGGCGGGTTGTCGTCGATGGTCTCGTTATCGATGATGTCCCGCACCGCCTCTTCGTCCAACGGCTCAAAATAGAGGCGGTCACTGGTGTCGAAATCGGTGGACACGGTTTCGGGGTTGGAGTTGACCATGATGCTGGCGACCCCGGCCTGGGACAATGCCCACGCTGCGTGCACGCTGCAATAGTCGAACTCGATGCCCTGGCCGATGCGTATTGGACCGCTGCCGATCACGACCGCCTTGGGCCCCTCCAGCGGCGGCGCTTCGTTTTCGGTGTCGTACGCGCTGTAGTAGTAGGGGGTAGCGGCCTCGAACTCTGCCGCGCAGGTGTCCACCATCTTGAAAACGGGCCTGATGCCGTGCTGCCGACGCATCTGTCGCACCTGCTCAGGGAGCAGGCCGGACAACGTGGAGATCTCCTGGTCGGGGAATCCCAGCCGTTTGGAGGCTAGTAGGGTCGCCGGCGTCAGCGGGTTGCCCAGCAGTCGGCGCTCCTGATCTACGATGCGCTCCAGCGCCGCGACGAACCAGGGATCGATGCTGGTGTGCGCCACCAGCTCATCGCGGGTGATGCCCCGGCGCAAGGCTGCGGTCAAGGCCCACAGCCGAAGGTCGTTAGGGTGCAACGGCAGCGAGTCCAACAACTGCTGGCGGCCCGGTCGCGCGCTCAGATCTCTCCAATCTTTGTCTTCCCAGAGCAGCGATGAGTTGGCCTGCTCCAGCGCGCGCGTGGCTTTCTGCAGGGCGGACTCGAAACTGCGATCGATGGCCATGACCTCGCCGGTGGCCTTCATCTGGGTGGTCACGTGGCGGTCGCCGTTAGGGAACTTGTCGAACGGCCAGCGTGGTATCTTTACGACGCAGTAGTCCAGCGCGGGTTCAAAGGCCGCGACGGTGCTGTCCGTAACCGCGTTGGCGATCTCGTCCAGGCG
This sequence comes from Dehalococcoidia bacterium, assembly GCA_034423115.1. GTDB lineage: Bacteria > Chloroflexota > Dehalococcoidia > Lucifugimonadales > UBA3495 > Bin87. The sequence goes on from DAOUJD010000044.1 coordinate 101,494, forward strand.
TCGGCCCACCGCGATTTTCGCGGACACCCGCGCAATAGGGTAACCGGTGGCCTTGCTGGCCAATGCGGAGGAACGGCTGACGCGGGGGTTGACTTCGATGACGTAGTAGTCCGAATCGGCCTCCCAATCACCGGGCCGGTTCTTCATGGCGTCGGGATGTGGACGCAGGGCCAGTTGGATGTTGCAGCCGCCCTCGATGCCGAGACCCCGGATGATGTTCAGGCTGGCGGTGCGGAGCATCTGGTACTCCTTGTCCGTCAGCGTCTGGCTGGGGGCGACGACGATGCTGTCCCCGGTGTGCGCGCCCATGGGGTCGAAATTCTCCATGTTGCACACGGTGATGCAGTTGTCGGCGCCGTCGCGGATCACCTCGTACTCCACCTCTTTCCAGCCCACCAGCGAGCGCTCCAGCAGCACCTGGCTGATCGGGCTGGCCGACAACCCGCTTTCCACGATGGCCGTGAACTCCTCGTCCGTCTCGGCGATGCCTCCGCCCGTCCCGCCCAGGGTGTATGCGGGTCGCACCACCAGCGGAAGGCCGACTTCGGCGCGGTATTCCTGCGCTTCTGGCATTGTGGATACCGTACGGTTGGGCGGCATGGGTTCGCCGATGTCAAGCAGGAACTGCCGGAAAAAATCGCGATCCTCGGCCTTTCGGATGGTCTCCAACGGGGTGCCCAGCAGACGCACCTGGTAGCGGTCCAGTACCCCGGCATCCGCCAACGCGACGGCCAGGTTGAGGCCGGTCTGTCCGCCCAGCGTGGGAAGAATCCCGTCAGGGCGTTCCGAAGCGATGATGCGCTCCAGAACAGGCACGGTCAGCGGTTCGATGTAGACGCGGTCCGCGATGTCGCGGTCGGTCATGATGGTGGCCGGATTGGAATTGACCAGAACGACGGACACTCCCTCTTCGCGGAGAGCTTTACAGGCCTGGGTGCCGGCGTAATCGAACTCGGCGGCTTGGCCGATAACAATGGGGCCGGAGCCGATGACCAGTACCTTGCGGGGTTGCTGGGAAAGATCGCTCAATGGAGTGTCCTTGCTGTGCGGTGTGAAGAGTCACGAAAAACGGGGCATGGCCCCGGGCAGTTCCATCAGTTGCCGCTCGACCAGAGCGTTGATCATCTGGAAAATGAAGGCTCCAAAGTACTCGCCCTCGCTGTCGAAATGGCCGACGTCGATGCCGCCCTCCGGAGTGCGCGGCGGGATAACCAGATCAGCGGCATCCGGAGCGATTTTGGAGACGTGGACGAAGCCCACCGGCCGGTCGTCGATGGGTTCGTTGGTAGCGAGGTCGGTGAGTTTTACGGCTAGTTCCCAGCGGGAACCCAGCTGACCGCGGCTGACGGCCGCCAACCGGTAGCCGCGCCCGTGGTGAGTAAGGGAGGGAAGCACCTCATCCAGTAAAGCCAACGCGTCATTCAGGCCAATGGGTAATTCAGTTTCAATGCCCTGCTCGAGTAGAAAACTGGTGAATCCGGTCATGCTCTGCTTGCCCCTTCCAAATGATTGAGGGTTCTCGCTACGCGGACCGGCCCGCCGGTTTGGCGTCGTCAACCATGGCGAGGAAACGATCAAAAAGGTACTCGTTATCCTTCGGCCCGGGCGACGCTTCCGAATGGTATTGGATGGTGAACAACGGCAGTTCCCGGTGGCGCAGACCCTCAACGGTATTATCGTTGAGGTTGATCTGGGAGACCTCTAAACCGACGGGCAGATTATCGGCATCCACGGCGTAACCGTGGTTCTGCGCGGTGATGTGCACCCGACCCGATTCCAGGTCTTTAACCGGGTGATTGCCGCCGCGGTGTCCGAACTTCAGCTTGTAGGTGCGCCCTCCCAAGGCCCGTGCCGCCAGTTGGTGCCCCAGGCAGATGCCCATGATGGGAACACGGCCGATCAACTGGCGTACGTTGTCCACGATGTTGCCCAGGAGTTCCGGATCGCCGGGTCCGGGAGACAGCAGCAATCCCGACGGCTGCATCGCCAGCATGACATTGGCCGGCGTAGTCGCGGGAACGGCGAACACCTCACAATTCCGGCTCTGCAAGAGGCGCAGGATGTTGTACTTCAATCCAACGTCAGTCACCAGGATACGGCGTATGCCCGCCGGCGGGGGAGCGGTTGGGAACCCGGAGTGCTCGGAGCCGTCCCAGGCGTAACCGTCCTGCGTGGTGACGGTGCTGACCAGATCCAGATTGTCATAGCGAGGTAGTTCCGCGAGCTTGCTTCGCCCTGCGTCCGGGTCGTCGGTGGTCAACAGGCCCATCATTACGCCGCGAGTGCGCAGCCGGCGCGTTAAAGCGCGGGTGTCGATGCCGCTGATGCCCGGGATATTGTATTCCTTGAGGAACGCGTCCAGCGTCATGTTGCTGGTGCTGTGGCTGGGCAGGTCGCAGTGCTGGCGAACGATGAGGGCGGCGGCCTGGATGCGCTTGGACTCGAAATCGGCTCGGTTGATTCCGTAGTTGCCCACCAACGGGTAGGTCAACGCCACCATCTGGCCGGCGTACGATGGGTCGGTGAGAACCTCCTGGTATCCTGTCATCGTGGTGTTGAACACCACCTCGCCCCATCCGTCCCGCTGGGCCCCGAATGACTCGCCGGTGAAAACTGTGCCGTCCTCCAGTACCAGATGCACCACACCGCTCACGCTGCGTCTCCTTTGTTCAGTAGGTCAGGTTCTTCAAACACCACGCGGCCTTCCACCAACGTCGCGGCGACGCGTCCGCGCAGCTCAACGCCGTCCAGCGGGGTGTTGCGGCCCATAGATGCGAACCGGTTTACGTCCACCGTCCAGGCTGCATCGGGATCGAACAGCACCAGGTCGGCCGGCGTGCCCGGAGTAAGGGCGGCATAGTTGGGCAGGCCGTTGCCCAACACACGGGCCGGGCCGGTGGTCAATCGCTCAATCATCGTGGGCAGGCTGATGGCGCCGTTGTGCACCGTGGACAGCGCCGTGCCCAACGCGGTCTCCAGGACGCTGATGCCAAACGCCGCTTCGGGGTAGGTACACTCCTTGCTGACGCGTTCGTGGGGGGCGTGATCGGTGGCGACGCAATCGATGGTGCCGTCGGCCAGTCCTGCCACGCAGGCAGCGACATCGGTGTTGGTGCGCAACGGCGGGTATACCTTGGTGCGGGTGTCGTAGGCCATCGGCCCGGCGGTCACGTTCGGGTCGCCCTTGCCGCCCATCGCCCATGCGTCGGTCAGCAGCAGGTGATGCGGGCAAACCTCAGCGGTGACGGCGATGCCCCGCTCCTTGGCCTGGCGTACCATCGCCACGCTGCCGGCAGAACTGAGGTGGGCCAGGTGCAACCGTCCTCCGGTCAACTCGGCCAGGGATATGTCGCGGGCGACCATGGCCTCCTCGGCCACGGCGGGGATACCGGGCAGGCCCAGGCGGCTGCTGACCCAACCCTCAGCCATGACGCCGCCGCAGCATAGCGCGCGGTCCTCGCAGTGGTTGCTGATGGGGACGCCGAGGTCTCGGCTGTAGGTTAGAGCCAGCCGCATCAGGCCGGCGTCGTACACCGGGTCGCCGTCGTCGCTGAACGCCACCACGCCGGAGGTGGTCAGCTCCTCCATGTCCGCCAGCTCTCGGCCGTTGCGCCCCTTGGTTACGCAACCGAACGCCCAAACGCGGGCCGGGACGGTCGCGGCGCGGTTGGCGATGTAATCCACCACAGCGGCATTATCGATGGCGGGGTCTGTGTTGGGCATGGCGCAGATGGTGGTGAACCCGCCGCGCACGGCGGCCTCGGCGCCCGTGGCGATGGTTTCCTTGTATTCGAACCCGGGCTCGCGCAGGTGGGTGTGGATGTCGATGAAACCCGGCGATACCACCAGGCCACTCGCGTCAATCGCCCTCGCCGTTTGGTCCAAACCATCGGCGGGTATGGACCGGTCAACGGCTTTGACCATTCCGTCGGCGATCAGCACGTCGAAGACGCCATCCCTGCCGTTGGCCGGATCAATTACGCGACCGCCGGTGATCAGGATGGGTTGGTGTTGGGACGAAATAACCACCGTTCAGTTCTCTACCGCCGCCGCGCCGACCAGTTGGTACAGGAGGGCCATGCGTATAGCGACGCCGTTGGTGACTTGTTCCTCGATCAGGGAGCGCTCGCCGTGGGCCAGGCTGCTGCTGACCTCGATGCCTTCGTTCATTGGGCCCGGGTGCATCAGCAGGGCGTCGGGATTGGCGCGGGCCATGCGAGCGTCGTTGACCTGCCAGCGGCGGATGTACTCTCGTAGGCTGGGAAAGAAGCCGCGCTGCTGGCGTTCCGATTGCAACCGCAGCGCCATCACCAGGTGGGCTCCGTCGATGGCGGCATCAAGGTCGGGTTCGACGGACACATTAGCCAGGGGGTTGGCGACGCCGTTGCTGCCGGCCGCCGATCCCCAGCCCCCGGCGGTGAACGGATCCGGCATGAGCGTGGGAGGGCCCGAAAGCACGACCCGAGAGCCCGCTTTCACGAACCCCCACACGGCGGAGCGAGCGACCCGGCTGTGCAGCACGTCGCCGACGATCACCACCTTGCGGCCAGCGAGTCCTCCCAGGTGGTCGCGGGCAGTGTAGAGGTCGAGCAGTCCCTGGGTCGGGTGAGCGTGAGCGCCGTCGCCGGCGTTAATGACCGCGACATTCTTTAGGTTGCGGGCCAGAAAGTGGGGAGCGCCGGCGTGGGGGTGGCGGACCACGATCACATCCACGCCCATTGCCTGCAAGGTCAAGCCGGTGTTCAGTAGAGATTCGCCCTTCTCGATGCTGCTGGCGGACGCGGTCATGTTGATCACGTCGGCGCTTAATATCTTTCCGGCCTCTTCGAACGAGATGCGGGTCCGCGTGCTGGCTTCGTAGAACAGCGTAACGATCACGCGACCGCGGAGGGCCGGTACCTTTTTGACGTCGCGCTCCAGCACGGCGCGCATGGCGGCAGCGTTGTCCAACGTCGCGGTGATCTCATCGGCGGTGAAATCGTCGAGGTCCAGGACGTGTCGACGCAGCCCTGGAACCGGAACGGCGTTTCCCTGGAATACCTCGGCGTCGTTTGATGCGGTCGCTACCATCAGGCTGACTCCCGCTCGAGGATGGACACGTCGTCTATACCGTCGGTTTCTATGAAGCGGACCCGTACTAATTCCATCTGCCGGGTGGGAATGTTCTTTCCGACGAAATCGGCGCGGATGGGCAACTCGCGGTGGCCCCGGTCCACCAGAGCGGCGACCTGGATCCGCAGCGGGCGGCCCAGGTCGCTGATGGCGTCCATTGCCGCTCGGATGGTGCGGCCGGTGTAGAGCACATCGTCAGCCAGCACCACTGTCCGCCCGGCCACGTCGACCGGCATGGTGGTGGGGCGCACGCGCATCCTGGGCCGTTCGGAAAGGTCGTCACGGTAGAGGTTGATGTCCAACCGGCCTACCGGCACAGACACGTTTTCGGCGTGCTGAATGTGCTTGGATAGCCGTTCCGCCAACGGCACGCCCCGGGTGCGGATGCCGGCCAGCAACAAGCCCTCGGCTCCGCGGTTACGTTCCAGAATCTCGTGGAACATTCGGGTCACGGCGCGCCGAATTTCGTCGGCGTCCATGACCTGTCGCCCTGGCAGGTTCGACTCGTCAGACGCGACTGGGCCGGTGCGAACTTCTATGTTTTCTGCAGTGGCGATGAAAAAACCCTGCTGTGCCGGAAGACGTTCCGGCGGCAGGGTAGCGTACACCGCGCAGATGCGAGCGGTTTGCCCGATCCGGTTCACGCACACGCTTTGCCAGCCTCGCCGGACTGTCTTAAAAGCTGCGGATGATTTTCGTTACTCTATGTTAACACTGGAGGCAGTGTTTGGGAATAGTTCTTTGACCGATTTCGTAAACTAATTTGCGAATTGCGTAATGCGAATCAACCCGACACCCGCTTGCGCCGGTTGTTGATGTAGTCCACCAACACGTACTCGCCCAGTTTCTCGCTGCTGCTGTAGAAGGCCCGGCCCCGGTTGATACGGGTCATGCGATCCACGAAGTTCACCAACTGGTAGCTGTTTTCCAGCATGAAGGTGTTGATCACAATGCCCTCTTGAGTACACCGCCGTACCTCTTTCAAGGTTTCCAGCTCGGTGCGGTAGCTGGGCGGGTAGGCGAAGTAGGCCTGGTCACCCTCCAGGTGCGCCGTGGGTTCTCCGTCGGTGATCACGAGGATTTGGCGAGTGCCGCCCTTCTCGCGGGACAGGAGCTTGCGGGACAACATGAGCGCGTGGTGCAGGTTGGTGCCGGACACCCAGTTGTTCCAAGTTAGCCCGGCCAGGTCCTCCTCCTCCAGTTCGCGCGCGTAGTCGGAGAACCCCACCACGTGCAGGGTATCTCGGGGATACTGCTGGCGGATCAGGGCGAACAGGGCCAGCGTGACCTTCTTGGCCGCCGCCCAGTTGTTGAACAGACCCATGGATCGGCTCTGGTCGAGCAGAACGATGGTGGCCGCCCGGGTCATGTGCTCGTTGCGGTAGATCTCAAAGTCGTCGGGTCGCAGCTTCACCGGAACCTGCGGGCCGCCGCGCACGATGGCGTTTTTCACCGTGGTCTGCAGATCCAGTTGCAACGGATCGCCGAATTCGTAGGTCTTGGTGTCGCCCAACAGGTCGCCGCCGGCGCCGCGAGTATCCAGCTCGTGGTTGCCGATGCGGTCCTTCTTTAGTTGCTGGAACACCTCGCGCATTGCCTTCTGCCCGATGCGCCGGATCCCCCGGGCGGTGAGCGACAGGTCGTCGTCGCCGGTGATGTAGCCGGCGTCCTTGAGCATCTGGCGCAGGCGGTCCATCTCCTCCCACGCGCGTCGGGCCTCCTCGCCCAGCAACTCCGCCAACTGCTCGGGATCAACGTCGTCGAGATTTCCGGTGCGCATGGCCTGCTGCAGCGACTGCTCGAGCTGGTCCAGCGACTGCATCTGTTGCATCGCTTCCATAGCCTGCTCCAGCGTCATGCTGTCGTCGCCAAGGAACGGATACTGGCGGGCCAGGTCGTCGGGCGGCATGAGGGACTGCATCAGGCTGGCAAACTCGGACATTTCGTCCATCAGGCGCGGGTCCATGGCCGACTGCATGGCGTCTTCCAACTCACGCCGGGCTTCGGGCGACAGGCTGTCCATGAGCGACTGCATCTGCGCCATCTGCTGCTGAATGCGCTCCATCAACTCTTCCAGGCTCTGCGGAGGGTCGTCGCCGAACATCGGCCCCCACTTTTGCATGAATTGCTCGAACCCGGGGTCGCGGCCCTCCATGTGGTCTCGGAGCATCTGGTTGAGGTCGCGCATCATTTCGCGCATGGCCTCCATCTGCTCCGGCGTCATGTTCTGTATCTGGTCGCGCATCTGATCGGACACGTTCTGGGCCATCTGGCTCTTCAGCATGTCCAGCAATTCCTGGAACTGCTGTTGGGCGTCGGGATCCATGAAGTCATATTCCATCAGCTCCTGGATCTGTCCGCCGATGCTGTTGGGCAGGTCGTCCAGCTTGTCCAGGTTGCGCTGGGCGCGTTCCTGCAACAGGCGATTCAACGCTCGCTGTTGCTCCTTGCCCTCCATGTCCTCCGGCTCGGGCCGGTCCGCCGCCTCGTCCAGCCGACGCTGAATACCCTCCCGCTCCGCCCGCAGGATGTTGTCCAGCCGTTCCTTGAGGTCATCCACCACCGAGTCCAGGTTGCTCTGCTGCAGCTGCTGGCGGCGCTGCTGCTTGAGTTGTTCCATCAACTGGCGCAGGTTGGGCATCTGGGAACCGTCGCGGTTCTGCATGCCGTTGCGGAACAGGTCGCGCAAAGCCCGGGCCAGGTCTCCGTGCTGCAGCAGGTCGTCCGACAGCGCGTCCATCAACTCGCTGGCGTCGATGTCGAAAATCTCCTGGGTGCCATCCCACTGGGAGTAGCGGTAGCGCTGATACAGCATGGGCGACCTCCGGCCGCAGGTCCACCTTTGGCGGACGCGTGGCGGCGACAATGGGCGGATGATAACACAGGCCGCCTGCGCGGCCCGTGAGGCTACACCACCTGAGCGCCGAGGATGCGAGTGATGTGGCCCAAGGCCCAACGGTGCGCGTCTCCGTCGAATGACGCCACGCAATCCTCCGGGATCTCGACGGCGTAGTCGCGGTTGCGTGCGTCGGACGTGGTGTGCATCACGCAGATGTCGGTGCAAACGCCGCAGATGATCACCTTATCGGGGTTCAGGGCGGCCAACCGTTCCTCGAGGTCGGTGTTGAAAAACCCGCTGTACCGGTTCTTGGGCACTACGTTCGAGTCAGAGACCCACTCGTGGAGTTCGGGTATCACCTCGGGCTCCTCGGTGCCGATGACGCAGTGCACCGGGAACATCTGGAACTCCAAGTCGTCCGGCAAGTGATGATCGGAAACGAAAAGGATGGCCGATCCCGACTCCGACTCGCGCCTCAATAGATTGCGCACCGGTTCGATGATGCCGCGGGCGTCGTCGCCGCAGTACAGGTTGTGCCCGGGTTCCAAGAAACCGCGCACCATATCGACTACCAAAACTACGTTCGCCATAACACACCACCTCCTGGAAATACTTTACCCGCAAATCATCGACCGTCGGGGTTGAACGGTACACCGTCCACCAGCACCCGCTTGATGACCGCGTTGCCGGAATGGCTCAACGACACCACGACTTTTACGTCTTCGGCCCTTTCGACGATGTGGCCCGTACCTTCGGGCACAAAGAATGTACCGATGCCGAAATCGAGGCGGCGTCTATCGTTTACTGTACCTCTGATATACACTTCGTTCGCATCGGGTTCCCGTCTGGAATACCGGTCTGCACACCAAACCCTGCCGCACTCTTTCAGAGTCACATACATGGCGGCTCCCGGTGACACTTCCCACCAGCGTTCGGGCAATCGAGCAATCTCGTAGTCCAGGATGGCGTAGTCGCCCTGCAGCAACGAGCGGGGGTCAACCGGTACCGTCTGCAACGTGACCTCTCGCCCCTGCGTCAACGCCACCTGGCGCACGCTGGCGAAAACCACCAGCCCGATGACCTGGGCCGCCACCACCGCGAACAGCAAGATGGTCATGCGCCGGCTCATGACGCTACCCCGGATTCACGCATTCGGCGCACCAGTCGTCGGCGCAGATATTCCATACCGAACCCGCCGGCCAGTAGGATCACGCCGGCCACGATGAACAACACCGACTGCTCCAGCAGGCCAAGCCCAAACTCGAAGTAGCGGGTGAACAGCGTTATCGCAAAAATAGGCACGGCCAGGTTGATGAGATAGGCGCGGTTCCAGCGATAGCCGGCGGCAATCATCGCCAGCACGCCGGCCAGCATCACCAGGTTGAACGCCCACCAGAGCCACTCGCCGCCGAACGCCAAGCCGAGCCACATCGCGGCGGCGATCAGCGCCATCGCGCCGACGGCTCCGACCTCCCACCAGATCTGGCCGGACCGTCGACCCAAATCCCGCCATGCAGCGACGCCCACCATGACCGCTGCGGCCAACCCCGCGATGCCCACAACCAACCAGAACTCTACGCCCAGCAACGAGAAGTTTGACGCCTGTCGGTCAATGCCCACCCGAAACTCGCTGAAACTGAAAAGGTAAATTGTCGCGCTCGCCATGAGCAAGCCGGCCAAGTCGTACATTCGCGCGAACGCCCGGGTATCGGGAAAACGCGCGTGCAAGCGTCCGGCTGCGAAAAGGAAGGCTCCCAGGACTAGCGCACCAGGGATCAACAGGATCGTTGCTTCGTTCCCCAAGTCGGGCACCCACTCCTGCGCCCGAAATCCCGCCGCCGCTAGGAACAGGATGATGGATAGGCCCAACATCGCCCGGGAGCGGGTGATGTACGCCAACGGGATTACGCCCAAGAACCAGAGCGGGACCAGGTTGGGGTGGTTCACCGGTACATGATAGGTCTGGGCGACCAGATGTATCGACGCCCCAAAGGCGATGGCTCCCAGTAGAATGATGGCGATGCCGATGCGCGGGTAGTCGAACCGGTAACCCAGGAACCATCCGATGACGTAGATCGCCGGCGTACCAACCACCATCATGGCGAGCTTGGCCAGCTTAGGGATCTCGGACCAGTTGGCGGCGATGAACGCGATGATGCCCAGCCCGATGAGCACCGCGCCCATGATGGCAACGACGGTCACCACCCGGTTGCCGATGGCGCTTCCTGACGCGGCCGGAGCGTCCGATTCGTATCGGTCTCGGATCGCCTCGGCTTGCTCAGCGGTGATTATGCCGTCGGCCTGCCACTGTTGGAGCTCGGCGCGGAGCCGGATGGCAAACGCATCCCCCGTAGGCGCGGAATCGTGATTCGTCGAGTCGGCCGCCATCGCGCCAATCTCCAGCCTAGGGAGCGGGTTCGGAAACCACCACGCGACCACCCGCCCGGGCCGTGATGGCAATGTCGCTGTCCCATAGGAGGGACATGCCGATCAGAGGCCGGTCTGCGAGGGCAATCACCCGAATCCGACGGTTGCTGCCGTGCCAATCTACCGTTGCAGAGTAGGTTGGCGATTTTATTACCCGGCCGCCTGCTGTCGACAGCTCCATGTCCTGCCCGCGTTCGAGTCCCAAGGTTCTGATCAGGCTGGGCGGCAATGACAGAAATTCGGTGAATCCGGTATCGATAACGGCTTCCACCTGGACAGCCTCACTCTCACCGTTCGAGATGGCAATGGTCAGCCGAGGCTCCCTGGGATACGCGTTGACGTACCCTTGCATTACAACTGTGCGGTTTCTCGCGAAACTACGTTGCCAACAGCAAAAGGAGCTGCGTGGCCAACCCGCATCAGGTACACCGGATCGGCGTAACGATAATCGAGCCAACGCCGCTGTCCTTCATCTTCATCATGGAACAGTTCGTACTCTCCGGATTCGACGTTTATGATCATCAACTTGTCGCGGTCAGCTTCGGTGAGAGTCTGCTCAATACGGTCGTGGAAAATTCCCACTGCTCTGCGTTTGATGTCTTGGAAGCGACTGTCTTCAGCAGCGATTTCATTGCGATTAGCACCCGCCACCGCATACCCCGCGTCGCGGTCGAGCATCTCGGTCAGGCCCATCAGCTCGAAGGCATCGGTCAATGGCATCATCTGGCCGACCAGGTGCTCGGTGGTCCCTTTGGCCTTCAGTTCCTCCATCAAGCGCCCTACCGTGTAAGCTACCGACATGAACGCGCTGCCGGGAAAAATCACCATCTTGAACCCAAGGCGTTCCAACTCCGAGACGTTGAGCAGTGGGGATTTGCCTGTCTCCACGAAGTTGTAAAGCAGGGGGACGCTGGTGCGCGCCACGACCTCGGCGGCTTCCTCGGCGGAGCGTATCGCTTCTACGAACAGGGCGTCGGCGCCGGCCTCGGTGAACGCGTCGCAACGTCGCATGGTGTCGTCCCAGCCGGTCACCGCCAACGCGTCGGTGCGCACGATGATCGTGAAGTCGTCGTCGGTTCGAGCATCGACGGCGGCGCGAATCTTCTGCACCATCTCGTCGATGGGGACGACGCGCTTGTCTTCTAGGTGTCCGCACCGCTTTGGAAACTGCTGGTCCTCGATGTGCACGGCGGCAACCCCGGTGCGCTCGTACTCGCGAATGGTCCGCCGGACGTTCATGGTGCCGCCGTAGCCGGTGTCCGCGTCTGCGATCACCGGAATCTCTACCGTTCCGGCGATGGAGGCAGCGTTCGCCAGCATCTCGGTCGCGGTGGCAAGGGCCAGGTCGGGGTAGCCAATCCGGGCCACCGACGTGCCCGCGCCGGTCATGTACACGGCGGGAAATCCGGTACGCTCGATGATGGCCGCGGTAAGGCAGTCATATGCGCCAGGCGCGGTGATGATGCCCGGTTCGTTCAGCAGTTGGCGGAATTGCTGGGTAGCGCGCATCGAATCGTCTCCAGGTTACGCGGTCAAGCCGCCGTCGATGGTTATGGTCTGCCCTGTGATGTAGCTTGCGGCGGGACTAACGAGGTACAGAACAGCGGATGCCACGTCTTCGGCGGAACCAAAGCGTGCGGCTGGTACGCGGGACAGCACCTGGCTTCGCTGATCTTCGTTGAGGTCGCCGGTCATTCCGCCGCCGTTATCCAACTCGATAAAACCGGGGGCGACCGCGTTGACGGTTACGTTGCGGCTGGCGACCTCGCGGGCAATGGCCTTAGCAAGCCCGATCTGTCCGGCCTTGGACGCCGCGTAGTTGGCCTGCCCAGGGTTGCCGGACAGCCCGACCACCGACGATACGTTGACAATCCTTCCGTAGCGTTGCCGGACCATCAGCGGAACCGCGAATCGGGTGGGCAAAAACGTGCCCCGCAGGTTAACCGTCAGCACCTCGTCCCAGTCGGTGGCGTTCATCCGCATCACCAGTCGGTCGCGGGTGATCCCGGCGTTGTTCACCAGGATGTCCAGGCGCCCCAGCCGGTCGGCCGTGGTCTTGACCACCGCTTCAGCGGCGTTCTCATCCGACACGTCGCCCGGCACCCGCAGGGCCTCGCCGCCAGCCGCCCTGATTTCGTCGATCACTCGATCCGCCGCGTCGGCGTTGCTCCGGTAATTGATGCCTACGGACGCTCCGGCGCCGGCCAGCGCTTTTGCAATCGCCGCGCCGATGCCACGGGACGAGCCCGTGATCAACGCAACCTGCCCACTCAAGTCAATCGTGTACATGGACGCACCTATTCCTTCACGCTTCAAGCACGCCCGTATGACGCAACTCGGACAGTTCTTCCCGGAATCCTTCCACCAGGTTGGTGCAGCGGCATTGCAGACCGGTGTTGATGGCGCCAGCGATCCCCTCGGCGGTTGACGAGCCGTGCCCCACCATCACCAACCCGTCCACCCCGAACAGCGGCCCGCCCATCGTCCGTGGCAGGTTCATGTTGGTCCACAGCGCTCCTGCAATCTGCCTGAGCTGGTTTTCCGGCAGGAACTCGGCCAGTTGGCGTTGCAGATATGGAGCGAGCGCAGAACCCAATCCTTCGGCGAACTTGATCAGGATGTTGCCGATGAAACCGTCGCAGACTATGACATCCGCCTTATCGGTGAAAAAGTCCATGCCCTCAACGTTGCCCACGAAGTTCAGGTGACTGTTACGGAACAGCGAGTGGCTTTCCTGGACCTGCCGGCTCCCCTTTGCTTCTTCCTCCCCCACGCTGAGCAGGGCTACCCTGGGGTTTTCGATCTGTAGTTGGCGTCGTGAGAACGCCACGCCCAGCGCGGCGAAGCTCAAGAGCAAAGACGGCCGTGCGTCCACGTTGCTGCCCAGGTCCAGCACGGTGGTATTGGGAGCGAGACCCAGGAAATTCCCCCCGATGCAAGGGCGCTCCAATCCCTCCAACAGTCCAAGGGTTATCGTAGCCGTTGCCATGGATGCGCCGGTTGAACCGACCGACACCACCATATCCGCGTCGCCCGATCTCAACAGTTTCATTGCCGTTACGATGGAGGAACGGGGTTTCCTGCGCAGAGCAGAAATGGGATGCTCGTCATCCTCGATCTTTCCTTCGGAGGGCACGATGGTGATGGGCAAGGCCGCGATGTCGGCGCTGTGTTTCGAGAATGCTGCGCCCACTGCCTCCGGATCTCCTACCAGGGCGATGTCCAGTTGTGGATGTGCCGCGACCGCCGCCAACGCCCCGGGCACGGTTGCGCTGGGCCCGTAGTCCCCGCCCATGGCGTCCAGCGCGACGCGAACCCGCGCGGTATTTCCATTACTACTCATTACCGAGCAACCCCTCCCTCCGTTGTCGAGACAATCACGGTGGCTGTGCCTGTGATTATCCTCTCCCCTTTGGCTGCGTTATTGACTTCCACGTTGCAGGTTATCGTAGTTCCGTGGTCGGCCGGTTGTATCTTGGAGACGGCGCCCGTGGCGTCAAGGGTGTCGCCAGGATAGGCTGCCCCGCGGAACCGTACCCGCAGGCTCCCTGAATTCAGCCAGTCCGCCCCGTACGCCGTCGCCATCATTTCCGAAACGAGTGTCAATGTCAGCATCCCGTGGGCGATCACACCCTCAAACCGGGTTTCCGCAGCGAAGCCGTCGTCGTAGTGTATGCGATTATTATCACCTGAGACCGTGCGGTAAGCGTCTATGCTCGGCCGCGAAATTTTGCGACTAACAGTCGGCAGCTTGTCTCCGACCTCCATGCGACCGGCCATTGTGGTTCCCACATCAACCACGGGATGCCTCGGAGTCCTGACCATCGCCGTTAGGCGGCAGCAAAACGGTGGTTCGGCCGCGTTGCAACAGGGAACCGTCCTCAACGTCGGTGGCGCTGTAATTCACCGTCAGGAACTTCAATCCGCCTCTTTCCCGCGCCGGCTCGACGTGTGCGGTGGTCGCCACCACCGTTCCCAGCCGCGGAGGGTTGATGGTTTCCACGTCCTGCAGGCTGTGTATCGCGCCGTCGGGGAGAGACAAGCGATCAAGCAGTAGCCCGACTACCTTGGCGGTCAGCATCAATGGTGGCGCGATGCCGGACTCCGCATAAACGGGCAATTCATCGCCGACGGCGTGCAGGTATCCCCGCACCTCGTCGCCGGTGACCTGCCAGCTTCCCAAGTCTATGGAGGAATCTTGCACAGTTATCCGGTGGCGCGCTCATTTGGTAGCCACAGCGCACCCGGATACACTATACACCACGGCGTTTCGGATTATGCCTTGGGCAGTCCGAAATCCTCCATCGCCATATCCGACAGGTACTCGCCGATTGCCAGGGATGACGTCGCCCCGGGCGATGGCGCGTTGAGCACGTGCAGGGCTTTCTGACCCCGCAGAATGTGAAAGTCGTCCAGGATGGCGCCCGACGTTGATACGGCCTGGGCGCGCACGCCGCTGCCGCCCGGTTCCAGGTCCTCGGAACGTATCTCCGGTATCAGTTTCTGCAAGTCGCCCACGAACACCGACTTGCTGTAGGAGCGGTGCATCTCCTTCATGCCGGTGCGCCAGTGCTTCGCGGTCATCTTCCAGAATCCGGGGAACGTGAGGGCGCCGGCGGTTTCGCCCAAGCTGATGTTGCTCTTGTTGTAGCCTTCACGCGCCCATGCCAGGACGGCGTTGGGGCCCGCCTCAACGTACCCGTGGATGTTCCGCGTGTAGTGCACGCCCAGGAACGGGAACCGAGGGTCCGGCACCGGATAGATCAATCCCTTGACCAGGTCGTGGCTCGATTCGGCAAGCTTGTAGTACTCGCCGCGGAACGGGATGATGCGCACGTCGGTTTCCTCGCCCATCATGCTCGCCAGCTTGTCGGCGTACAGACCGCCGCAGTTGATTACATGCTTAGCCTGCACTGCGCCGCGCTCCGTTTCCAGCGCGGTTCCGCCGGAGGTCTGGCGCGCCTGCTTGACCGCCGCACCGGTGAAGATGTCGCCACCGCCCGACTGGAACTTGCCGGCGTAAGCGTTGGCGACACGCACATAGTCGACGATGCCTGTGTGCGGCGCCCACAGCGCGCGGACGCCTCTGGTGTGAGGTTCGATTTCCTCTAGCCGGTCGGAATCGACGATTTCCAGGTCGGGCACACCGTTGGCGACGCCGCGCTCGTACAGGTCCTGCAGGCGGCCCAGTTCGCTCTCGTGGGTCGCGACGATCACCTTGCCGCAGGGATCGTAATCTATCTCGTTCTCGTCGCAGAATCGGATCAGGCGGTCCTTGCCGCCCACGCAGAAACGGGCTTTCCAGGAACCGGGGCGGTAGTAGATACCGGAGTGTATGACGCCGCTGTTGTGGCCGGTCTGATGCTGGGCCAGTTGCTCCTCTTTCTCGATGACCGCGACAGACAGGTCCGGCGACTGCTCCAGCAACTGCATCGCGGTGGACAGTCCGATGATGCCGCCGCCAACGATGGCAACGTCGTAGATTCGTTCCTCGACGGATCCGGAACCGTTTGCGGCCATTGCCTTACCTCCAAAATTTTCCTTACGGTTTCCTTATTACGTGTCCTGCCCTATGACGCGGACACCGGATCTCCGTATATCTCCCTGTATTCTGCTGTAGCCGAATCCCGCTTCGACAGGGCCGTTACCACGGTCAACGCGACAGCATCCGTCGCGTCCATCAGCGCCTGCACGTCGGATGCTGAACTGGGTCCGGGGATCGATGCCCCGTTTGCGGACAACTGCTCCAAATGGGATGCCAATGCCTTGCGCGCCGTTTTGCACGTGGCTTCGAGCGATTCGCCGAAAGCCGTACATCCTGGCAGGTCGGGAAAACTGATTCCTACGCCGCCGTCAGCGTCCTGCCTCACCAGGGCCGCGTAGGTTCGCTCCGATGCATCGGCCTTCACGGGCCGTAGTCCGATGCCGGCTGCGACTGCTTCTAATATCGGCTCTTCGTCGTAGTATGGGAAGTCGTCAAACTCGCCTTCGGCAATCGGCGTCCCGTAAAGTTCCTGGTATTCGTCGGAAGCCAAAAACGCCTCAAACTCCGCCTGCGCCTCTGCTTCAGTCCGCTCCGGCAACGCCTCCACCACAATCAGCGCAATGGCATCGAAAGCGTCTTCGTGAGTCAGGGCATCATCTGGAGAACACGGTGGAGGGATGAACAGGCCATCGGCGGCCAATCCCTCCAACTGTAGGGCCAACGCTTCGCGCGCCATCTCACGGGCTTCTTGAAATGTATCGCCACCGGATGTGCAGCCCAGGAAATCGGGAAACGTTACCCCAAAACTGCTGTCCGGATCTTTATGGATCAGGGCCAGGTACGTTCGTTCCATCACTGCCTCGTTTAGCGTCGCAACCTCACGCCAGACTGCCTTTCAATGTTCACCAAGGTTCCTATCGGGACATCTTGCTGGGGATGGGTCACGGGTTGCGCCTGACTTGTGGGGGTGGCGCATTTGATGGTGGGACCCAACGATCCGATGCACGTACCATCCATCCGCGCGCACCATCCGCGCGTAATTTTTCATCACCTCTCGGCTGTGCATTACGGCATTATACACTTGGCGGATGTTTAACCCGCGTTGCGCCAACCTGCGGCCGTCGCTATCCTTACTTTGCCATGAGTACATCCGAACCTGATTTCACCCAGCGCGTCGCCCGTTTCGCGGCAGAGGTCGCCAACAATCCTGACGACCTGCCGGGGCCCGTCGCCGACGTCTGCCGCGAAATGATGCTCAACGCCGCTGCCGCCGCGCTGGCCGGTGCCGCCCATCCCGACGGCACCGCGCTGGCTCGCGGGCTACGTGTCATGGGCGGTAATGGACGCAGCACCATCATCGGCATGGGACAACGCACCTCACCGGTGTACGCCGCACTGGTCAACGGGACGCTGATCCGGGTGCTCGATTTCGACGACAACCTGGTGGAGGCTGGCCAAACTGGCGCCGGGTTGGTTCATCCCACCGCTGCCGTGTTTCCGGCGGTGATGGCGTTGGGGGAGATGCACGGTTATCCGGGCAATGCAGTCCTGGCCGCGTTCGCGGTGGGATGCGAGATTGTCGCCCGCCTGTCCACGACCCCACAGATTGCCAATACCGCTGGATCAATTGGAGCGGCAACGGCGTCAGCGATGCTGTTCGCGCCCGACGAGCCGACGATTGCCAACGCGATCAGTCTGGCGGCATCGTCCGCCGATTCAGGTATCGCTCACCGATCCGCGGGAGCATCAGCCTTGGTCAGCGGGAGAGCCGCGATGCATGGCGTACTGGCTGCGATCACAGCGGCCGAGGAAATCGACGCGCCAACCGTGGAAGATCCTGTCCCTGCTGATGCCCTTGCAGACCTGGGCTTGGACTGGCGTTTGCTGGATCCCGGCATAACGATACGACTTTATCCCTGCCACCCCGCCAGCCACAGCGTCATAGACGCGGTCCTGGCGTTGTCGCAGCTCCATCGGTTGGAACCCAACCACATCGTTTCCGCGCATGTCGGTGTGACCGCCGAAACGCTGCGAAGTTTGCCCAATCACATTCCTGCGGATGGATGGCAGGGCCGCACGTCCATTGGGTTCATCGCCGCGGCCACGCTATGCCACGGGCAGCCGCTCATTAACTTTTTCTCGGATCCTGCCGTGCAGGACGAGGGTGTCCGCTCGGTGATGGAACGCATCTCGGTGGAGGCCACGCTCACCAGGTCTCCGCTATCTCCCCACCCGGCCGAGGTTTCCGTTTCGCTCGACGACGGGCGCACTTTACGCCATCGTGTCGACCATCCCCGTGGTACCCCGGCCATGCCCCTCGATACGGAGGAACTGGAGGCCAAGTTCCTGTATTGCACCCGCTACATCCTGCCGGCCGACCACATCGACGAGGCCATCGCCAGCTTCCGAGGCATCGCCGAGATCGAAAACGTGACCGGCATGGCGTCCGTCCTGGGCGGCTAACCTGCTGTGCGCGTCATTGCGAGCGAAGCTCGGTAGCCCCATCCCCAAATCAAAATTCCCTTCATCCTGTTCATCCTGTTTATCCCTGTAGATTAAATCCCGGAGGCAAAGCACCATGAAAGGCATCCGCGCTTACGAAATCGGCGGCCCCGACGTCCTGAAATACGAAGACATGCCCGAACCCACCCCAGCAGCTGGGCAGGCCGTTGTGGCGATCCGCAACATCGGCGTCAACTACACCGATGTCTCCAGCCGCAAGGGAACCAACCCACCGGCTGCATTTCCGTGGACTCCGGGACGCGAGGCATCCGGCGTCGTCTCGGCGGTGGGAGAGGGAGTAACCGAAGTCTCGGTGGGCGATCGCGTCGCCTACGCCATGCACACCGGTTCCTATGCCGAGCAACAGGCCGTCCCAGCGTGGCTGCTCGTGCGCATTCCCGACGAAATGGACTTCGATACCGGGGCGGCAACCCTGCTCCAGTGCATGACCGCCCACTTCCTGGTCAACGACATCATCCCGTTGCAGGCCGGACAACGCGCCCTGGTTCACGCCGGCGCCGGCGGTATGGGTCTGCTGCTCATCCAGATGTTGAAACGCATGGGTCTCCATGTATACACCACCGTATCCACAGACGACAAGGCCGCCCTCGCCTCCAACGCCGGCGCCGATGATGTCATCCTCTACACGCGACAGGATTTCGAGGAAGAGGTCCGCCGCATGACCGACGGTGATGGCGTCAAGATCATTTACGACGCCGTGGGCGCGACCACTTTCGAGAAGGGCCTCCGCATCCTCGGACGCCGCGGCTGCATGTGCCTCTACGGACAGGCCGGCGGTCCGGTCGGGATGGTCGACTCCGCGGCCCTGCGCAACGGGTCGCTGTACCTGACCCGCCCGTCACTGGGCGACTTCACCGCAACGCGCGACGAACTGCTGAAACGCGCCGAGGACTGCCTGAACTGGGTACAGTCCGGCGAGATCAGGCAGAACGTCAGCCTCAACCTCCCCCTCGCCGAAGCCGCTGAAGCCCACCGCCGGCTGGAAGGGCGGGAGACCGTCGGCAAGATCCTGCTGACGCCTTGATAAAACTGATGGAATCGACAACGATGACGCAAGCACGCGTGGTTGCCGACCGCAGGGTCTATCTCGTTTCCTGCGTGGGTCAGAAACAGCCATATCCAGCCATCGCCCAGGAGTTGTACATATCCCCGTGGTTCCGAAAAGCGCGGGAGTATGTGGACAAGTCAGGTTCTCCGTGGTTCATATTGTCGGCAGAGCACGGCTTAGTGTCTCCGAAACAGGTCTTGGAACCGTATGAAAAAACGCTCAACGCTATGAAAGTCGCCGAGCGTAGGGAGTGGGCACGGCGGGTCCAGGCTCAAATCGAATTCGTGATGCCAAACGCAGTCGAGGTGGTGATATTCGCTGGTGCTCGATACCGAGAATGCCTCGAACCTTGGCTGCGACGCAGATACGCGACCGTTTCGGTACCGATGCACGGTCTTCAGATTGGCAAGCAATTGCAATGGCTGTCGGAAAATGAACCGTCTTGACGACACTATCAAGTTCTATCAGCAATTGGATGGACTGGAAGCCATGAATGGCGGCAAATTCCTCCTGGCCAACTGCCACGGGAGAATGAAGTGGCCGCAACGGGGGATTTATTTCTTTTTTGAGGATGGCGAGTTGCGGTCGGGCAGCGGTCGCGGCCCAAGAGTGGTGAGGGTCGGAACTCACGCGTTGATGGCGAAATCTGGCGCATCGTTGTGGAATCGCCTCAAACAGCATCGGGGGACACTGAAACCGCTGGGCGGGAATCATCGGGGATCGATTTTTCGTCTGTTGGTCGGGGATGCCATGATCCGTGGTGGAGAAATTAACGGTGTCGACACCTGGGGCCATGGTTCAAATGCTCCCCGTGAAATTCGCGAAGTGGAGCGTCCTATGGAAGTTCAGGTCAGTCGCCGTATCGGCGCCATGCCGTTCCTGACTTTGCCTATCGACGATCCCCCAGGCCCGGATAGCTTGCGCGGATACATCGAGCGCAACGCCGTTGGCCTGCTTAGCAGCTATTCGACTGAACCAGTCGACCCCATGTCCGTGGATTGGTTGGGGTTGATGTCGAGCCGCGAACGTGTGCGCAAGTCAGGTTTATGGAACAATAATCACGTCGATGAGAACTACGACCCTGATTTTTTGCAAGTCTTGCGGCACCTCGTTCTCCGTGTTTAGAGATCGTTACCCTGATCCAGACCCATCTAGTGCGCCACGCGATTCCGCAGGGGCGCGCTCACCTGGTGCAAATACTGCAGGATTTCCCGGTGTGACCGGATCACTCCGGTTTCGTAATACGCGATGCCGTTGCGGCGGCAGAAATCCATGATGATGGGCCGCGCCTTGCCCAGGTTGTGCCTCGGCATGGTGGGAAAGAGGTGATGCTCGATCTGGTAGTTCAGTCCGCCGTACAGCATGTCATTTATCGGACTCGGCCTTACGTTTCGGGAGGTCAGCACCTGCTGGCTTAGGAAGTCGATCTTGCTGTTGGCATCCGTCATGAGCATGCCCTTGTGGTTAGGCGCGAAGGTGGCGCTGACGTACAGGCCGGTCAGGATGTGGTGCACGGCCAGGAAGACCACGCCTTCCCATCCCGGCAAACACCAGAAGATCAGGCCCGCGTACAGCACGACGTGCCCAACCATGACCGCGGGCTCGGCAACCCGGTACTTGACATCTCTTCGCAGCAGGCGGGGAATTCCTGAGGCCTTCAGCACGAACGACTCCAGGCAGGTGAGAGGGTAGAACAGTGTGGCCTGGTGGCGGATGATCAACGCCGTGACGCCGGTGCTCTCCCTGGCCTGTCGGGACGAGAAAGCAATCAACGGCAAATTCACGTCAGGGTCGGTATCGACGTCGTTTGGGTTGCCGTGGTGTTCGTTGTGTTTGTTGACCCACCAGGTCCGGTTGATCCCCACCAGCAGGCTGGTTGCGAGTCCGAGGCGGTCGTTGTTCCTGGTCGTCCTGAACACCTGCTGATGTCCAGCGTCGTGTCCCAGGAAACAAAGCTGTACGGTCGTGAACGCCAAAAGCGCGGCGTTGCCAATCTGGATCCAGATGTTGTCTGTAACTATGAGGATCGCGATGCTCACTGCCATCAGGATAGTGGCAGCCGAAATTTTTCCAATATACCGGGCGGGTTTCTTATCCAGCAAATCTGCCGTGGTGATCGTATCTTTTAGTTGGGCGTAGTTGTCAATGGTCCCGGGAGAACTGGGCATATCTTGTCCTTGTTGGTTGAGGCGAGTGGGCGTGGCATTGTAACTGGATGGCGGTGTCTTGTCGCGTGAGGAACTCTCGTCGCAACGCTTCCCCACTCACCGTCCGTTCATGGTGAGCTTGTCGAACCATCAGCAGATTACGTGGTTACTCGGCAACAATCGAATGGCTCTGTGCTAATGAGCGGGAGCCGTTGACGCCCGCCCATGCCCTCCATACAATTGTTACCCGCACAACCGAATATCCAATCGCCGTGAACGGGATTAGTACGCGTCCAGCGAGGCCCAGAGAGCCGGAGTTGCTGTGAACCGGCGCCAACCGCAGACGCTGAATGGACCCCGGAGCCGTCCGCCGAAAAGTCCGTCTTAGTAGGCCGGAACGCGTGGGCTGCGTTATTCGCCCGCAAAACACCGTACGCAGGGTGGCATTGCGACCATTTGGCTCGTCCCTCGGGGACGGGCTTTTGCATTGCCATCCGACCAAACCCTTTGGAAATCAACCGTGAGTACTTACTACCCCACACTCGAACAGGTGCGGTCCATGGCCGGACAGGGCAATCTTTGTCCCGTGTACTGCACCATCAACGCCGACCTGGAGACGCCGGTTTCGGCCTACCTGAAAGTGGCCCGGCCTCCCTATTCCTTCTTGCTGGAGTCGGTGGCCGGCGGCGAGCGCATCGGCCGCTACAGTTTCATCGGCACCGAGCCTTACGACGTGTTCAGCACCGGCGCGGACCAACCCTCCGGCCAGGTAGATCCTCTGACACTGGTTCAACGGGAGATGGATTCGTTCCAACTTATCTCCGTTGATGGCCTGCCCCCCTTCCACGGGGGCGGTGTGGGTTACGTCGCGTACGACGCAGTCCATTATTTCGAGCCGCGCGTGCCCATGCTGGAATCCGACCCCCAGGGCTTGCCGGAATCGGTGTTCATGTTCACCGATACTCTGCTTGTGTTTGATCACCTGCGTCACAACATCAAGGTGGTGAGCCATGTGCGGGTTGACGGTGGCGACATAGATGCTGCGTACGAGGCCGCTGTTGCCAAAATCGAGCGCATAGTGGACCGGCTCTCCCGGCCGTTGGAAATACCGCCCGAACTGCTGGCGACCCCGTCTATGCCGTCAAACGGTCAGGCGGAGTCCAACTTCACCGTCCCGGAATACGAGGCGGTGGTCGACAGGTGCATCGAGTACATCTATGCCGGCGATGTCATCCAGGTGGTCAACTCGCAACGGTTCAGCCGGCGCACGGATGCGCATCCGTTCCAGGTGTACCGCGCCCTGCGGGGCGACAACCCGTCCCCCTACATGTACTACCTGGACCTCAATGGCTTCCAAATCGTCGGCGCGGCCATTGAGACCGTCGCCACCGTCCACGACGGCGTCGTCAACACGCATCCCATCGCCGGCACCCGCCCTCGCGGCCAGACCCCGGCGGAGGACATCGCGCTTGAGGAGGAGTTGAAGGGCAGCGAAAAGCAGCAGGCGGAACACATCATGCTGCTGGACCTGGGCCGGAACGACATCGGCCGAGTCAGCGTGCCCGGCACGGTCAAGGTGACGCAGTACATGGACGTGGAACGTTTCTCCCACGTCATGCACCTCGTGTCCCACGTGGAAGGTCAACTGCGGCATGACATGACGCCGTACGACGCCCTGCGCGCCTGCTTCCCGGCCGGCACGGTGTCTGGCGCTCCCAAGATCCGCGCCATGGAGATTATCGCCGAGGTAGAGCAGGAACGCCGCGGCCCCTACGGCGGCGCGGTTGCCTACTTCAGCTACAACGGCAACATGGATACCGCTCTCGTGCTCCGCACCGGCATCTTCAAGGACGGCGTAATGTACGTGCAGGCCGGCGGGGGCGTGGTCGCTGACAGCGTCGCAGAGGACGAATACATGGAGACCCGTCACAAATCCGGCGCCATGATGCGCGCCATCGACACCGCCGAAGGCATCGCCTAATCCCTCTCCCTCGATGGGAGAGGGCTGGGGTGAGGGTGAAATCCTCTGCCAAACAGGAGGCCAAAATGCTAACTTCCTTCTTTCACACCGGATTTATCGTCAAGGATCTCGAAGCCGCCATCGACTTTTACTCGGACGTGCTCGGCCTGAAGCTGACCATGCGCACCGAGCGCACCGGCGAATTTCCTACGACGTTGCTGGGATTCCCCGACACCCACATCAAGGGGGCGTTCTTCGACATGGGTGACGGTCACCAGCTCGAGCTGATCCAGTACATCAACCCTGAGGGCAGTTACGCCAACTTTGACAAGAACGACGTTCGCGCAGCGCATCTGGCATTCTTCGTTGAGGACATCGACGCCTTCTACGAAAAGACCCGGGATCGCGGCCTCGCCTATCCCACGCCACCCGTCCCTATGTATGACGACGATGGCAAAATGGTGCGCAAGGCATCCTACTGCCAAGACCCGGACGGCAACTGGCTGGAACTCGTGGAGCTGTACTGATGCTGCGAAGGTTACAAGAATCCTTCCGAACCACTCCGAGGGCGACAACAGGCAGTGAAATCATGCTTGAGTCAGTAAACCGGGTCTTTTTCCTGGTGAAGGACTTGACAGCCTCAGTCGAGTTTTACAGTAGGCTAGGATTACAAGTAATACACCAATCCGAATGGTCGATAGGTGCCGGTACCGCGAACTCTGTGGTCTTCGACTTGGGCAACGGCGCGGGGTTGACATTAACAGAGCCAACGGACGCCTACGGGATTGGCCTGGTAGCTGATATGCCTGCTGACCGGTGTACACAGTTGGGTTTCATGGTCGATGACCTCGACTCTTTCTATCTAGCGTCGTTGGCTAGAGGCGTCCAATATCCGATGCCACCTCAAGAAATGCGCACTAACGAAGGCGCTGGCGGTAAAATGCTGTTTTGCAATGATCCTGATGGTTACGGCATCATAATATTCCAGAGGCCGCGCTAATGCTTCTCCTCATCGACAACTACGACAGCTTCACCTACAACCTCTACCAGTACCTGTGCGAACTGGGCGCGGAGGTTGAAGTCGTCCGCAATGACAAGACCACCATCGAAGATATCGAGGCCATGCGGCCCGAGGGCATCGTGGTGTCCCCGGGTCCCTGCACGCCGCGCGAGGCCGGCATCTCCAACGACGTGATCCGGTATTTCGGGCCCAAGTTGCCGGTGCTGGGCGTGTGCCTGGGGCACCAGTGCATCGGCGATGCCTACGGCGCAACCGTGGACCGCGCCGGCGAAATCCGCCACGGCAAGACCTCGATGATCCACCACGACGGCAAGGGCGTGTTCGCCGGCCTGCCCAACCCCTTCGAGGCCATCCGCTACCACAGCCTGGTCATCTATCCCGAAACGTTGCCGGATTTTCTGGAAGCAACAGCCTGGACCGACAACGGGCTAGTCATGGGCGTGCGCCACAAGGAACTGCCCGTTGAAGGCGTCCAGTTTCACCCCGAATCCATCATGACCGTCGTCGGCCACGATCTCCTGCAAAACTACCTCGACCAGGTGACGGAGTTTCACGGCCAATCTTCGTAGCGGGCTATAGTTGCCGGAACATTCCCAGAGTTGCAGATGACACAGCCCCGGCGTAAAGGCGCTTCTCGCATCGCCGACATTCCGTCCGACGTCCTGGTGGCGTTGAACGAAGGCCGCGAGGAAACCGCCACCCTGGTCGAGTGGCTCGCCATCGATATGGTCGTGCTGGTGGGCCAGGTCTCCCCTGGGGTCGGCTTGGCCGAAAACGTCGACGCTCTGGTAGCGGCCGCTGACGCGCTGGCGGATCACGGGATCACCCGTCGCACGCACGGCATGGGTCGGGCGATGGCAGATGCGATGGCCGTCCATTCCAAGCGGGAGGCGATTTTCGAATCCCTGGCGACCCACACGTCCGACATGGTACGCGCCTGGGCCGCTTATTCCGTAACCGCCGATCCGGATGTGCCGCTCGATAGAAGGCTGCAAATCGCCCGCCGCTTCGCCGCCGACCGGTCGCACGCCGTACGCGAATGTGCTTGGGATTCTTACCGCCAGCACCTCGTAAACGACCTGGGATTGGGAATCAATCTCCTTCGTCAGTGGGTCGTTGACGAGGATCCGAACATCCGGCGGTGTGCGGTGGAGAGCACGCGCCCGATGGGGGTTTGGACGGCGCACATTCCCGCGCTGAAATCCGATCCCGCGCTTGGTTTGCCACTGTTGGAACCCGTGCGGTCCGATCCATCCCGCTACGTACAGAACGCCGTCGCCAATTGGCTCAACGACGCCAGCAAGACCCAGCCCGATTGGGTAATCAACCTCACCGACCGCTGGCTGCGCGAATCCCCGACTGCCGAAACCACGTGGATTGTCAACCGCGCTCTCCGTACCCTGAGGAAGCAGGGGTTGACCACCTAGTTTGGTGAGCGTTCTTGCGGTTCATGTCGCGGGATAACCAATGAAGACCAATGTCGACGGCATGGTGCGCGCTGATTTAGTGCTGGCCTACTCCTCTGTGGTCCGGTTTTCATCCTCCGAAACTGTCATATAATCCCGTCAATCCTGCGCATTCAATTCCAACGGAGCCCGCCATGCCCACCATCGCCGAGTACGTCTCCAACTATTCCACCAACCTGCATTTCAGCGACATCCCCTCTGAAACGGTCCACCTGTTCAAACGCATGACCATCGATACCATCGGTTGCGCGATCGGAGGGTACACGTCGGAGCCCAGCAAAATCGCCCGCGACCTGGCCGGAGAAATCACCGGTCACCGCCGTCCGGTCACCGTCATCGGCAACGGCCTGACCAGCAGCCCCGAATTGGCAACCTTCGCCAACGGCGTGATGATCCGCTACCTGGACTTCAACGACGGCTACACCACGCTGGAATCAGGCCATCCCAGTGACAGCATCGCCGCCACGCTCGCCGGCGCGGAACTGGCCGGAGCCGGCGGGCGGCGGTTCATCACGGCTACCGCCGTCGCGTACGAGGCATTCTGCCGGTTCGGCGATGCTTTCAACATACGAGCCGTGGGTTTCGACCACGTGACCAATGGGGCAATCGCCAGCTCCCTGGGAGCCGCCCGCGCCATGGGCCTGTCTGCCGCCCAGACCGAGCAGGCGTTGAATCTGGGGATCACGCCCAACCTCGCCCTGGGCCAGACCCGCGTGGGCGAACTTTCCCACTGGAAGGGGTGCGCCTACGCAAACTCCAGCCGCAACGCGGTGTTCGCCGCCCTGCTGGCGGAGCGCGGACTCACCGGGCCTGGGCCGATCTTCGAGGGCGAACTTGGCTTCTTCGCGGCCGTAACCAAGGGACCCTACGAGCTGGAACCCTTTGGTGGAGACCAGGGACAGCCTTTCAAGGTCCATGAGTGCAACATCAAGCAATTTGCCCTGGGCCTGTACTCGCAGACCGTCGTCGAGGCCGTTCTGTCCGCCCGCCGGCAGGTGCCCGATTTCAACGAAGCCAACGTGGAGGACGTCCATATCCGTACGCTCCAGAAGGCCATCGACATCATGGCCGGCGACGAGGAGAAGTACAACCCTCGCACCCGCGAGTCAGCCGATCACAGCATGCCCTACGCCACGGCCATCGCCCTGAAGCACAACACCCTGAACCAAAGCCACTTCTCCGACGAGCACATCAACGATCCCGCCATCGCCACGCTCATCGGCAACACCCGCATAGAAGCTACAGAGGAGGCCAACAATCGCTTCCCCGAAGCGATGCTCTGCAACCTGGACCTGCGGATGAACAACGGCCAGACTTACAGCGCAGAGGTCGCCCAGTTCCGCGGCCACCACCTCAACCCCATGACGGACGCCGAGGTGGAAGCCAAGTTCCGCGGACTCTGCGAAGACCTGCTAACCCCCGATCAGACCGAGGAACTGCTCGCCCGCTTCTGGCTTCTGGAGGAAGAGGAAGACATCAGCGCCCTGCTGCGCCTCACCCGTATCTAGCCAACATCTGAAACTCCCTCTCCCCTGGTGGGAGAGGGCTGGGGTGAGGGGGCATCATGCCCCGATGCGAGTCCCGTCCGGATAGGTATAACCCACTCGGTCGCTGTACCCGCCGGCCTCGGGGAATATCTGCCGGTACAGTCCCCGCGCCCGGTTCTTGACCACTGCGCCGGCTGCGTCCTTGGTAGGCGTGGGCTTGGCGTTCTGGTCCTTGTAGAACTGGGATTGCAGCGGGCTGTCGTCCTCCATCTCCCAGATGCACAGGTAGCGCATCACGTTGTTGGCCTGTCCGTCCTCGGGATCCAGGACGAAACGCCGAGCGCTGATGTAACCGGGGATCGACATGCGCTCCGGCAGGTGTTCCTCGTTGTACCACTTGTTGAACACCGCGTCGTCCGCCGGATCCACCTCCATCATCACCACCAATACCGTGGTGCCAACCTTTTGATCGCTCACCTTGCTTCCATTCACGCTGGTCATAATCAACTCCTTTTACGCCTGATCTTCTTCTAGTTCCGTGAGAGTAACGCCTCCGCCGTGCCTGAAGTCGACCGACAGGTTGTTTCCCCAAAGCAATCCGACGCCGATCAGCGGGAAAACCTCAGACTCCAACACGTTCACCACCAATTGATGGCCGTTCCACAAAACTGCTCCCTCATACGTTTCGAACTCGACCAACGAGCCCTCGCCCGTTCGGAAACTGGTGACAGCGACGAACGGAAAACCCAGTTGTTCAATTGCGAAACTTGGGAGGGTCAAGTCGCCGGTAAATCCGGTGTCAATTTGAGCTTCGATCGTTCGGCGCTCGCCTTCGGCACCAATTATTTCGACATGGATGGCTGGCCGTCGCCACAGGTTAACGGCGCCCCGCATTACTCGCCGAGTCCTCACGGGCTCAACGACTCGAACGCAGCAGGGAAACCAACCCTGAATCCATATACGTCCGCATCGGGCCGTCGTTCTCGCAGTCGCCGCGCTGCTTTGTGCAGCGCCTCGTCCAATTCCCAATCCATGCTGTCGTGGTCAACTGCCAGAAAATAGCCGATCGGTTCCTCGGTTCCTTTCAGCGTTGGCCGAACCTTGCCTTGATAAACCTGCCTGCCTATCTCCTCAGCTTCCTCGGCGGTCATGTCTCGCCATCCCATGTCTCCTCCTTACGTATCAAAGAACTGGCTACGCCCTACCCCAGCCGTCGGTATATCTGCACCCGGTGGCGGTAGCAGTCGGCCACGAACACCAGCCCGTCTTCGCTCACCGTAACCGCCCTTGGCCGGTAGAATCGGCGCTTCAGCTCGATGTTCTGCGTTGCGGCGTTCAGCTTCTCCTCGATGTCCGGGTTGGCATTCAGGAATGTGCGCGCCCACTTGGATGTTCCAGAATGTCCGATCAGGGTGTCAATCACGCGCCCATCCGGGTTCAGCACCTGCACCCGATCGTTCTGCCAGTCGCACACATAGAGTCGACCCTCGCCGTCCACTGTCAAACCGTTGGGACGCGCCAAGCCGTCGCTGCCGTCCCGCCCGTCGAACTCGGCGATGAAACCGCCATCGGCGTCGAATTTCTGCACCCGGTCGTTGCGCCAGTCGGTGACGTACACATCTCCCAGTGAATCTACGGCCACGCCCCACGGCATCCGGAATTGTCCCGGACCTTCGCCTTCCTGTCCCCAACCGCTCAAATACTCCCCGTCGGCCGCGTACCGTTGCACTCGGTTGTTCAGCGAGTCCACCACCAGCAGAGTTCCGTCCGGCGCAAACGCCGTACCGGACGGCCGGTTCAACTGCCCGGCGCCCGAGCCGAACTCGCCCCAGCAGCGCAAGAACTCCCCTTCTGGCGTGAACACGCTGATGCGATGTGTGTTTTCGTCCGAGAGGTACAGATTGCCGTCCGGCCCGAAGCGGATTTCGGTGATCCAGATGAATTGACCCGGACCCTCTCCCCAACCATTGAACTCGCCCACATAGTCTCCGTCGTAGGTGCATCGAGTCACCCGCACTCCCTCGGGTTGGTTGGGATTTGCCCGGCTCGCCACGTACAGCAACCCGTCCGGGCCCAACGCCAGGGAAACCGGCCCGCTGAAACCCGGTCCGCTGGCCGAAAGCAATCCGATCACGTTGTGGTACTGGTACAACCCCGCAACCGACACGGGATATTCGACAACTGTGGTCATTGTAACCTCGTAGATTTACCCCTCTCCCCACCGTGGGAGAGGGCTGGGGTGAGGGGCGTCCCCCTACGTTAACTCAATCGTAACCGCCGGCAGCCCACATTCCAGCTTGCCGATGGTTTCCAGGCACCGGTCGTTGGCCGGAGGCATCACCGGACCCGACAGGGCGTCGCGTCGCAGCCGTTCCAGCGGCGATGATTTGAGCAATCCTCCACCGCCGGCCAGGCGCATGGCAGCATCGGTTACCGACACGCCCACCTCTGCGCAGTACTGCTTGGCCCGGTTCACCGCCAGCACCGCTCCAGTGGGGTCTGCGTGCCGGTCGGTCAGCGCGGCGTCCACCAGCAACAGCCGGCCCGACTGAATGGCGACGGACATCTCGCCGATCGCCTTCTGCGTGCCCGGGTGATTGATGATGGTCTCGCCCTCTGGGGTCCAGGTTTTCTCGTTCACGTAGTCGGTGATGTACTGGTACGCCGCCTCCGCGATTCCAAGATAAACTGCCCCATACCCCAGCGAAAAGCTGCCCCAATCTGCGCTCAGGATGCGGCCTGGCGGTCCGAACACAGCGTGGGCCGGCGCCACCGTATTGTAGGACACCGTGTGACTGGATGTCGCCCGCATGCCCACCGCGTCCCACTGTTCCGTAACCTCAACGCCGCTCATGTCGCTGCGAATCATCGCCGAGAGAATGTTGTCCGGCCCGCCTCCGCTGCCTGCCACGATCCCAGACACGAAGAAGTAGTCCGCCGCGTCGGCCAATGAGCAAAAATGCTTGGTGCCCGACACCCGGTACCCACCGTCATCCACGGGTGAGAAGGTGGTCGACAGCACGAACCGGTCCCGCGCCGACGCCCCGGGTTCGCTGGTTATCGACGCGAAAAGCCGGCCGTCGTCCACAGCCTCACGGAAGTACCAATTCTTTTGCTCGGGCGTTCCCAGCCCGCCCACAAACGATCCCAACACGTTGGTGTGCATCGTCAGGGTGAGCCCCGTGGATGCGCAACCGCGCGCCACCGACAGGATGCACATGGCGAACGTCAGCGGGTCCACGTCCAGCCCGCCGTATTTCGCCGGAACCCGCAGGCCCAGCAGCCCGGCTTCCCGCAGATCAACGTAGTTCTCCGCTGGAAACTCCGCCGCCGCATCGTAGCCCGCCGCCCGCCCGGCAAACCGCTCCTTCGCCAGCCGGTCCGCCGTCGCGATCAGCGCTATGGATTCATCGCTCAAGACGCGGGCGGCTGCCGACGGTATCGGTTCCAGTTTGATGCTCATGGTGGAGACGGCTATCTTGGTCCGAAGAGTTTGCTGGGGAAAGTCGCTTGACTCCCCGCACGTCTCCCCGCCGATTGCCATGCCCTCTCGAATTCTTTCAGACGGTTGACCATTGGCTCGGTGGGGTTAACTACGAAGAACGTCCGCTTGGTGAACAGTGGGCAGTAAAACGCATACGTGTAAAACGGCAACGCATTCGACAGTTGATCTGCCCAGCGTTTAAACTCGACGTCAGGTTTGGAACGGGTGTCGTTGTGATAAAAAATGGCTGTTCGTTTCTGACCGTCCGGCTTACGAGCCAGGTGTAATGCCTCACCGAGCGGCAAATGTTCCGGGTCGACTTTGTCATTGTCACAGAGGCCTTTATCCGGGTCCGCGAACACAATGTCGCAAGTAGCCAACTTGTGCTTGACGCTGTTGAACCAATCAACCCGCCATTGTTTGCGCTCTTCACGCTTGCTGAGTGATGGATCGAGCAGTTTGTAGGCGAAGTCGGTTCCTTTCCCCAATAAGCTTCGCTTGTCTATTTCGTTGACTGCACGTGTCCCTTGGCCTTGCATCCACATGATGATAATTTGGCGCAGGCCATAAAACAAAGGCGCATCCAGCTCAGCCCATTTCTCTGGTTGAGCGAGGTACCGAATTTCGCTGCCGCCCTTTCTCCTGCGGCCTTCATCGTCGGGACGAAGATACCAGGCAATTCCCAAGCGCTTGTCCTCGCCCTCGATTAGCTTACGTAGCAGCGCGTATTTGACGAAATCGCCGAAGTCCCCAGTAAAACGATCTTGCATCGTTACACCTCCCTGTCAAACAGCGTTTGCAGCAAATCGATAGCATCCATGACTTCACCTACGGCCCGCTCCACCACGGTGTCGGCCAGTTCGTCCTCATAATAAAAATGCTGGTGCAGGCTTCTGGAAGTGTGCAGTGCATTGAGTAGTCGGTCTCCCTTAACAGAGTCAGCATTGCTGGCAAGCATAGTCAGTGATTGAGCGACGCTGAGTATGTTGGCGTGCGTAGATACCCGGATCCCATATGCCGCACAAGTCGCCTTAATGGCCTGGGCATAAGCGCCCCAAGACTTTTCGGCGGCTTGCCGATAGTCGCCCTCGTCTAGGCATTTTTGCGCCACGTTACGGTAATGGGCAAGGTTGGCCTCGTAGGTGACGTTCTTTTGTTCGGCGTCACTGGGCCCGAATTCGTAACGACGACGGTCGCCGCGCATCCCGTTGCGGATGGCGCTTTCAATTTGTTGTGGAGCAAAATTAACCTCAGACATCGTTTGTCTCTTAGCAAAACAGCGTTCGTAGCAAATCAATGGCACCCATCACTTCACGCACCGACCGTTCAACCTCGCTGTCCGGTAAATCAGCCTCGCAAAAATGCTGGCGCAGGCTTCTGGCCGCGTGGAAACCGATACGCAGTTGAGCACCCAACTCCGCATTGGCACTGAAGACTACTTCGTTCACCTGTTGGGCCATTTTGATGGTGTCGTTTGAGGCTATTCCCTCTATCCCGCCGTCTGAATAAACCACGTTGATAGCTTGGGCGTAAGCCATCCAAGAATATTCCGCCGCGTACATGTAATCCCCGCGGCGCAGGCTCCGATCTACCATCCGGCGGTAATAGGCCAAGGTATCCAGGTCGGTAGCCGACTTCACGGAGACACCACTAACGCCCATGTGCGCCACCTCGCTCTACGCGAACTGGTATTCCCTGGTGGAACCGATCATGCGCAGCGCGTTGAGAATTACCGACTCTCGGCCAGCGCCGTTTTCCAACATTTCGGCGGCTTGAGATACCAGGGACGACCGGTTGTCGTCGCGCAGAACCACGTGGCCCAGCAGTTCCAGGCAGCCATCCACGATGCTGCCGGCGTCAATACCAGGCTCCCTGCTGACCAACGCGTCAACGATGTTGCGGACGCCGGTATGCGCCGGATTGCCCAGTTCGTCGGCCACGAAGTTGATGCGTTCGACCATGCTTCCGCTGTCGATCCATTCCTTGCCAGTGTGCCAGCCCTCAACGGACGGCGGGTTCAGCAGGTCCTGGTTCATGTACCGGCATTCCAGGGCGGTGTCCATCACGCCGGTGCGCGGGAATTTCAGGTCGCCCACCAGATGGAGCGTGCCCACCACCACCTCAGCCGGACTCTTCACGCGAGCGAACCGCGCCGTTTCGGACTTGAAAAAGTCCGAGGTGAACATCGTTCGCAACATCGCCCGGATATCATAACCCGACTGGAAATACTCAGCCTCCAGGATGGCGATGGCCTCCGGATCCGCCGGCGGCGTGCTCTGCCAGGCGGGGACCTGCACGTCGTCCGCCACGAAGAAGTTGTACATGTGCCGGCTGATGAAGCGCGCCGTCGATGGCTGCCGGCAGATTATCTCTATGATGTCGTCGCCGTTGAAATTGCCGGTCTCTCCCAGGAATGTCTTGACGCCGTCGTCGTGGTCATCAGGATCGTAGTGGAACAGCCATGGGGTTTTGCCGTAGGGGATGCTGGCGACATTGTCATCGTCGATGGTCCAGCCGGTGAACGCCCGCGCGGCCTCCTGAACGTCATCCTCGGTGTAGTTCTCTTTGCCGTCCATCCCGACGCCCATGGAGAACAGCTCCAGCAACTCCCGCCCCCAGTTCTCGTTGATCGCGTCCTTGTGGTTGAAGTTGTTGTCCAGCCAGAAAATCATGGCGGGGTCGCGGGCCAATCGCTCCAGCAGCGTCTGGAAACTGTCCAGGCCATGCTCCCGAAACAGATCGATCTGGTTCAGCATCGTCTTTTCGTGCAGCACTTTCGCCAACCCCGTGGCAAAAACGCCGTGCCAGAACAGGGCGACTTTCTCCTGCAAGGGCCTCGTCGACGCGTTGCCATTCATCCGGTACACCGTTTCGGTGAGCGCCCCTTCGATATTCCGGCTTTCCTTCCAGTCGATGTAGTAGCGCTCGATGATGTCCTCATCCAGGCCAGGCTGCGCCTCGGGGTGCAGCAGCCATTCCGCCGTGGCGTCGTATCCCCACGAGCAGTACTTGTCCAGTTCCGCGGGTGTTGCGCCGAAGCCGGCCCGACGCATCAGATGAGCGATCAAGGCCCGGTCGGTACTCTGTACAACGTTCTTATCGGAGCTGCCGGTAACCATAGTCATCAGAACTGCCTCGAATGTTCATCATCCGCGCCGCCGCCGCTCGGAAGCTGCGGCGCATTTTTGGAAATCATACCACAGCGCTCAGCGTGGCCCTGTGAAAAGCGCCATCGGTTCATTGTTCTCAGCCGCCCGTTCCAACGTATCCTGTCGCGTTCAACGCTCACCCGTACCCACTTTGCGCAACCTGTCACTGCGAGCGCCCCAGCCGCCTCAATTCAGGTAGCACAGTCATTCCTGTCGGCGCCAAAACGCCCAACTTTTTGTGAATTACCTGCCTTTTGTGGCAAAAAGACGTGCCATCGCCCCCATCGTCACTCAATCCCCCCAAAACCCCGAGTTCAGACACCCCCGCCCAGCGACCAGGGCCTTTCCAAAGTCGCCACACGTCCCGCTCATGGTGCGGCACATCCCGCTCATGGTGAGCCTGTCGAACCACGAGCGCGTCCTTCGACAGGCTCCCGCCAGAGGCGGACGTTCCGCAGGACGAGCGGATAGATTTCAATTCCACAACTTTGAAAAGGCCCCGCCGTGCGACACTTCCGCCTTGCTCTAACCCTTCCCCCGTCCGTACCATGTTACTCAGTGCCCAATTCCAACCCGCCACCTGGGCCCGCGATATCCGAACCAATGCCCACTTCCCAACACCGCGAACCTCCCTCCCCCAAATCCGCCCACCTGCCCGCCAAAACCAGTAAAACCTCCGCCAAAACCCTGCCCTCGGCCCCCATTCAGCCCCACGACCCGCCCAATGCCCTACTGCAATTAGCGGAAATGAGAGGAAATGAGCGGGAAATCGACCTTTCCGTCCTTTCACCTCACCACGCAATTACAAGTGGGTACTCGTGAGGCGATCAACGTCGTTGACAACCCGTAACTGCCGGCGCACTATGTGGCGGCCCTGCTCGTCGCGTACGGCGACTCAACGGGCACACTTCCGGCCGCGCGGCGGGTTCGAGGTACCTTCATTTTCGGAATACGATTCCCCCGCCTGCACACGATGGACTCGTGGCTGGCGTACCGCGATTACCGCCTGCTGTGGTTTGCCAACTTCTGCGCTTTCACCGGCCAATGGCTCCAGTTGCTGAGCATCGGATGGCTGGTCAAGGAACTGTCCACGGGTTCCGGCGTGGGCGGCCTGCTGGTCCTGTCCGCCAGCGCCCTCAATACCCTGCCCGGGTTGGTGGTCAACCCGCTGACAGGTGTGCTGGGCGACCGGCTTGACCGGCGAAAACTCGCCATCGTGGTGCAGTCCATCGCCGCCGCCCTGGCGTTGGGCTTCGCCTTCCTGGTCGACACCTCTTATATCCGGCCCTGGCATGCCTACGCATACGTCCTGATATCGGGTTGCTGCCTCGCCATCACCCAGCCGATCCAGCAGGTGATGATCTCCAACACCGTGCCCCGGGGAGCCCTCACCAACGCCTACGCCATCAACACCCTGACAGTCACGGGTACCCGCATCTTCGGCCCCTTCGTCGGCGGCATACTCATCGCCAGCATCGGCTTCTTCTGGAATTTTGCGATGGAAGCGGCCCTGTACCTCGGGGTAGTGCTGATGCTCATTCCCATGCGCACGCCCTACGTTTCCAACGAGTCCGCCGGCCCACGCCAACGCATCACTCCCATCGCCGACATCCGGGACGGCCTGCGCCATCTCTGGCGCGAACAACGGGAGGTTCTCGAGATCGCCGTTATCTCGATAATCCCCAACACCATCCTCCATCCCCTGTGGTTCCTCTTGCCCCTGTTCACGGTGGAAGTCCTGCAGGCCCACGCCGAAATGGGCGGCTACCTGTTGGCTATCACGGGCGTGGGAGGTCTGATCTCCACGCTCTGCATCGCAACCTGGGGGTTTCCCATCCGGCGGGGCAAGATACTGTTCGCCACGTGCATTCTGGGCTCCATCAGCACCATGCTGTTTTCACAAAGCTCGTGGCTCTGGGCCGCATTCACGGTGTTGGCGGTCCAGTCTTTCTTCCAAGCCTATTTCCGCACCACCGCGGGAACCCTGGTGCTCACCATCGTCCCCGACCAGTACCGGGCGCGCACCATGGCCCTGCTGGCCTACGAGCGTTCTTCACTCATCGGCGTGAGCATCGTAGTGGGTATGCTTGCCGATTTCACCGACGCGGCGATGGCTATCCTCGCTATCGGGGCCCTCGGCCTGAGCTCTACCTTGGCCTGCTTGCTCACTCTCCGCCGCGTCCACGGTCTGCGCTGACTCATGCGCGACGGATGGGGCTGATAACCGACCAATCGGCCCCACTCCGCAAAACATCGTATAATCCCTTCATACTTTCATCGCGAAACGCGATACCGAGGCGCTGAGATTTTCCGAATAGCGCGCTTCCCACGCCTGCAAACCCTGGACGCGTGGGTGGGCTACCGCAATTATCGCCTGCTGTGGTGCGGCAACTTCTTTGCCAACAGCGCCCAGTGGCTCCAGTTGCTCAGCGTCGGCTGGCTGGTCCGAGAACTATCCGAGGGTTCGGCCGTGGCCGGTTTGCTGGTCGTTACGGTGGGCGGCATCAACACGCTGCCCGGCCTGATCGTGGGTCCATGGGGCGGTGTGCTGAGCGACCGTTTCGACCGACGACGCCTGGTCATCACGTTCCAGTTGATCATGTGCGGCCTGGCTTTCAGCTTCGCGCTGCTGGTGCTGTCGGACCGGGTCACCATCTGGCACGCGTATCTGTATGTGATTCTGGCCGGCGTGTGCCACTCCATGGCGCAACCCATGCGTCAGTCCCTGATCGCGGCCACGGTGCCCCGCAACATGCTGGGCAACGCCCTCGCCGCCAACGTCATGACCATCACCGGGACCCGCATATTCGGACCCTTCGTCGGCGGCATCCTCATCTTCACCCTGGGCTTTTTCTGGAACTTCACGATCGAGGCCTGCCTCTACCTGGCCAACGTGATGATGCTGTTGCCCATGCGGACACCGTACTACCAACAGGGCGACGCCCGCGCCCGCGGCTCTGCCATCGCCAACATGGTGGAGGGCATACGCTACATCTGGAGCGGAGAGCGGGCCATTTTCCAGATGATGCTCCTGTCCATCATCCCCAACATCATCCTCCATCCTACCTGGTTCCTGCTGCCGGTTTTCACTACCGACGTGTTGATGCGCGACGCCGACGTCGGCGGCTATCTGCTCTCGGTCACGGGTGTCGGGGGATTCCTGGCCGCGCTGTTCATGGCGTCATTCGGCTTCGTGTTCGACAAGGGCAAGGTGGTACTGGGAGCGGCGGTCGTCAGTTCAGTTACCTGCCTGCTGTTTGCTTTCTCGCACTGGATGGCTTTGGCTTTCCTGGTGATCGCGGCCATGGCTTTCAGCCAGGCGGTCTTCCGCACCAGTCGCGGCACTTTGATCCAGATGCTGGCGCCGGACCGTCTCAGGGGACGCCTCACCAGCCTGCAAAGTTTCGACCGTGGCTTCCTGGTCGTTGCCAGCCTGGGCGTGGGCACGCTGTCCGACCAGACGTCGCCGGTGGCCGCCATTGCGATCGTGGGCGTTGTGGGGCTCATCCTGTCGCTGGTCTGCTGCTCCACCCTGGGACGCGTGCGACGCCTGCCCTGAGCGTTTGAGCGTCGTCGGATCGGCAGGGCAATCGCATTTCGACCTTTGGCTCTTTGTTCCGGCACTCCCACCTACCGTCATACCGGCGAAAGTCGCAGATGTCCGCCATAGGCGGATGCCGGTATCCAGTGCCTGAAGTCGGCTGCTTCGCAACCGTTGTCTTCATCCTGCGGCCTCTGGACTCCTGCGAAAGCAGGAGTGACAAGTCTGTAAATTCCAAATGCGATTGCCCTGGTCGAATCGGTGCTCCCCGATCACGATGAGGAATAAAGGAGTATGATAGTAAACCGCCGCTCAAATTATCGCCGCTACTATCGTCCACCCCAGCCGCTTTGATCCAACGTATCACGACCAGCAGTGCCTATAAATGGTGGAACTTCTGGACCATCGCCGCCGGCACTTTCTTTTCCGTCGTTGACCACGGCAGCGTACTGATCGCGCTGCCCGGCATCGAGTCGCATTTCGACGCCACGCTGGAGTCAGTCCAGTGGGTCGTCGTTGCCTACGCCCTGGTCATCAGCGTCCTGCTGCTGCCCATGGGCCGACTCGGGGACGTCGTCGGACGACGCCGGGTTTACATGATCGGCACGGCAATTTTCGTCATCGCCTCTCTTGGCGCGACGTTCGCCCCTTCATTGGGAGTGTTGATCGCCATGCGCGTGCTCAAGGGCGTCGGCGCCGGCATGGTCCAGGGCTGCGGCATGGGCATGATGCTGGCCGCATTCACCGACGACGAACGCGGCAAGGCCCTGGGCACTCACCTGAGCGTGGTCGGATTGGGGGCCATCGCCGGGCCGGCCATGGGCGGGTTCCTGGTCGCTTGGCTGGGTTGGCAGTCCGTCTTCTTCGTTAACGTGCCCGCTGGTTGCGTCGTCCTTGCCTTGTCCTGGGTCCTGTTGGAGCGTGGCCCTGCTGTCGGAGGCAGTCAACGTCCGCGTAGCGCGACGTTCGATTGGGCCGGCGCCGCCGTGTCCGGCGTGATCCTGCTGGTCCTGCTGCTGGTGGTGGGCAACGGCAACAGCCTGGGTTGGGTGTCCGCTCCTGTCATCGTGGGAGCCGCTGTGGTCGCGGTGCTGATGGCGGTCTTCGTCTGGTGGGAATTGAAAACTGCCTCGCCCATGCTGGACTTGCGGCTGTTTGCCAACCGCGTATTTGGTATCGGCGCGGCGTCGGCGTGGCTATCCTTCTTCGGTACATCCGCGGTGCGCTTCCTGATGCCGTTTTACCTGCAGCGGGTCCTGGGCTACGCGCCGGAGCAGGTGGGCCTGATGATGATTCCCGCTGCCCTGTGCATGGTCATCCTGGGACCTCCCAGCGGTCGGCTGTCCGACCGGTTCGGTTGGCAGGCTTTCACCGTGGTTGGCCTCTCCATGAGTGCTGCTGGCGCGCTGTTGTTGGCATTCGCCCTCCAGGAACGCTCCGCCGTGTGGTTTGTCATCGCCACCATGATGATGCAGAGTTCAGGGAACGCGGTGTTCAACTCTCCCAACAGCAGCAGCATCATCAGCGTCGTGGACCGCAGCCGGTACGGCGTGGTGTCCGCCCTGACCCAGTTGATCCGCAATTCCGCCAACGTCGTCAGCGTGGCCGTGTCCACCACCATCGTCGTGTCCACCATGGCAACCTACGGCGTGGAACCCAAACTGGAGGCCGTCGACCCCAGCGTCGCCACGGCATTTGTGGCTGGACTGCGTTGGGCCTACCTGGCGATGGGCTGCGCGGTGGGCACCGGTGTCGCCATATCCATATACCGCGCCCTTACGTCCCGGCGCCCAAGCCAACCGGCAGCTCCCATCCAGCAGCCGGAGCCCTCACCGTCGGCCAGCGGCAACGGCAACGATTAGCCCGTGCGCGTTCACGCAAAGCGCGGCATGACTTCCTTGGCAAACAACTCCATCGATTTGAGCTGCTTCTCCTGTTTCAATCCTCCGAACGCGAAGTTGCAGCCGAAGTAGCGTACGCCCGCGTCGTGCAACTCCTGGATCTTGGCCGCGCATTGGTCCGGCGATCCAATAAAGGCCCGGTTTTCCGCCAGGTACTCGTAACTCGGCGGCAGCTCGGTTCGGCGGTTGAGATATTCCGCCATAGACTCGTAAACCTCGCTGCCCACCGAGAACTCTCGACGCCAGGTATTGATATCCAGCGTCCAGTTCAGCGCCTCGCGAGCCTCCCGGTGCGCCTGCTCGTCGGTTTCCGCCACGTAGAAATAGCGGAAAAACGGTACGTCCGACGCGCTCACGTGGTGTCCCGCCTGTTTCGACAGTTGCAAAAACCGTTTCAGCAGGTCCACCGCATCGACCGTGTTCAACACCACGCCGACAATCAGGCGGCGGCCCGTCGAGGCCACGAAGTCCAGGGACTCCAGGCTGCGCGTGGCGGCCACGAACACCGGAGGGTGAGGGTCCTGCAAAGGTGTCGGCACGAGGTTCACATTTTTGATGGTGTGAAACTCGCCCTCGAATGTGTAGTCGCGGTGGGTCCACAGCGCTTCCACCATCTCGATGGTTTCCCGGTACCGGGCCTGGCTCTCCCCGTGGTCGATGCCGAAATTCACGTACTCCGAGGATGCTGCGCCCCGGCCAAATCCCACGTCCAGCCGTCCGTCGCTCAGCACGTCCAGCGTCGCCGTGTCCTCCGCCAGCCGCACCGGATGATGCAGCGGCGGAATCAGCACCGCCGTACCCAGTCGGATGCGTTCCGTCCGCGCCGCGATGTTGCTGGCGATGATGAGCGATGACGCGCCGAGACCGTACCGGGTGAAATGGTGCTCGGCGAGCCAAATCGCCTTGAACCCAAGCTCTTCGCCCGCGGTCGCCTGCTCGGTCAAATCCGAATAGAGACCTTTGGGCGTATATTCCTCCGGCCACGGGATATGGGAAAACAGGGCAAAATCCATTCTGCGCTCCTCGTTTGCATGTGACGGGGGAGTTTACACACCAGCGAACGGCGTTTTCAAACTTCACGCGCCGACCCGGTCTTCACAATTGCTTAACGCGCGGCGGATACGGTTCCGGGAATCTGCCAACCGGCGGAGACCTTGGAACTCCCTGTGTCTAACTGGGGTCAACTGGTCGCGAGTCATCCTCCCCCGAAATCACTGCGCGTTGATTGTGCACGTAACGCTGTAGTCGGAAAGCGGTCTGTTATCATTAATTTCTGCCGATTTCGCGGTATACGCCGGCTCGAAAACCCCACGCCGGTCGGTATTGTAATCACTCAAAGGAATAACTTTGACCTTCCTGACTGAACTAGCCTTGCGCCGCAAGTCGGTGACTGTGATGGCGATGGTCCTGTTGCTGGTGGCGGGGGTTTTTTCGTATAACCAACTGCGTCAGGAGCTTTTCCCCGAAATCAGCTTCTCCATCGTGTACGTCGTCACCACGTACCAACAGGGCGATCCGTCCACTGTCGCCAACGATGTGACCTCGAAAGTTGAGGATCTCATCATAGGGATGTCGGACCTGGAAAAAACCACTTCCATTTCCACCGGCAATCTATCGCTGGTGACGGCGAATTTCATACCCGGCGCGGATGTTGACGACGCCGAGGAAGAGATCAGAAGCAGGGTGAACGGTCTTACTCTTCCCGACAACGCAAGCGATCCCTTCGTACTTCGGCTCTCCTCGGATATCTTCCCCGTCATGCTCCTCACCGTCAGCGGGAACCAGGACATACCGTCGTTGCGTCGCATCACGGACGATGAGATCATCCCGCGTCTTGAAGCCGTGAACGGTGTCTATGAGGTCAGGGTAGAAGGCGGAGTGCCGGAGCGCGTCTCCGTGATCGTCGATCCGGCCCGCACTAACGAACATAATCTGACTATCCAGGACGTAGTCAATGCCGTGTCCGGCAATGCTATCGACCTCAATGCGGGGACCCTCAACAACGACGAACGCTCCATAGGCCTGCGCGCATACCAGGGGTACGGCAACCTGGATTCCATCCGGGATTTGCCGGTGGGATACACGCGGGAATCGGTCAACCCGGCCGCTCCCGGTTCTACGGCCACTCCGGTCCTGCTCTCCGACGTTGCCACCGTAACCATTGACACCCCCGAATCCGAAACGGTGTCGCGCACCAACGGCCAGCCGAGCCTGTCATTGGAGGTGTTGCGATTGCCGGAGGGCAATACCATCGAGCTCGCTCAGGAGCTCCTTGCCGTCATCGATGATCTCGACCTCCCGTCCGGTGTGCAGGTCGACGTCCTGTATAACGACGGCCCCGCGCTGGAGGAACAGCTAGCCAACGTCGTGGGACAGGGCGGACTGGGGTTCATCATCGCGGTGTCGGCTATTTTCCTTTTCCTCCTGCAGATCCGTCCCACCGTGATTCGAGGCATCCTGAATACGTTGCGTCCCACCCTGATCACCGCCATCTCGATACCGTTGAGCGTGATGATCACGGTTTTGGTCATGGCCGTGTTCGACTGGTCGCTGAATTTCATGAGTCTGGCCGGTTTGGCAATCGCCGTCGGTCGGATCGTAGACGACAGCATCGTGGTCCTGGAAAACATCTATCGACACATCCAAGTCGGTTCGCAACGATTGCCCACCAGCGGCACCGAAACCGTAGCCTACCGGTTGGCTCCCTTGGGCGACAACCCACGTCTGGCCGCTGCCATACGCGGCACCAGGGAGGTTGGTCCGGCTATCCTCGCGTCAACCCTTACCACCGTAGCGGTGTTCCTGCCCTTGGGGTTCATACCGGGCATCGTGGGCGAATTCTTCCTGCCCTTTGCCCAAACGGTTTGTGTCTCTCTCTTGGCCTCCACCCTTATCGCACTCACGGTGGTGCCGGTTCTGGCGTCCATGCTGCTGCGCCAGGGCGACATGGCCGACGAGGACGACACGGTCGTGGAGGACACCTGGCTCCAGAAGATTTACACCCCGATTCTGCGGTGGGCGCTCAATCACCCGTTGCTGACCGTCTTGGGTTGTATCGCCGCCGTCGCGGCCAGCCTTCCGCTGCTCATCATTCTTCCCATCACCCTATTCTCATCGGGCGAGGCCGAATCGATGAGAATCGACGTGACCATGCCCGAAAACACCGGGCCGGCCGCCATGTTCCGAGAGGTGCGCTCGGTAGAGCAGGTGCTGGATGGGTACGTGAACGCGGGTTATATCACGGCCTATCAGGGCACCATGGGGTCCACGAGCCAGGATTTCGGTCCCGGTATCGGCGAATCTGGGTTCGACGTTGCCGGCTTTTTCCTGGCGTTGTCCGACGATGTGCCTCAGGGATTTGCGGACGAACTTCGTGAAGCGCTGCCCGATAAGGAAAACGTGGATATCCAGGTCTTCGTAGACGAAGCCGGCCCACCGCAATCCGGCATAGAGATTGCGGTCACGGGCGGCAACTTCAACCGGGTGCAATCGGCCGCTACTACCCTTCTCGAACGTATCGCGCCGTTGGATGGGGTTGTCAACCTCAAGACCAACGTCAGCGACAGCAAGGAAGAAGTGACCTTTGAGGTCGATACCAAAGAAGCTGGCCGGTACGGCCTCAATTCCATGGCGGTCGCCAGTCAGATTCGCACCTGGGCCTACGGACACGATGCCGCCGACCTCAACCTGTCCGGCGATACCTA
This sequence comes from Dehalococcoidia bacterium, assembly GCA_034423115.1. GTDB lineage: Bacteria > Chloroflexota > Dehalococcoidia > Lucifugimonadales > UBA3495 > Bin87. The sequence continues at coordinate 144,788 of DAOUJD010000044.1, forward strand.
CGATGTCGTGGTTCGCGGCAAGAGCGATCAGGTGGACGAAATCGTGGAGCTCCAGGCGCTCCCCATCGCCGGGGCCTTCGGCGCCGTTCCCCTCGGTTCCATCAGCGACGTAAAAACCACCGTGGGCCCGTCAGTGGTAACTCACTACGACGGTGACCGCTCCGTCACTATCACCGGCGAAATCGAATCCCGGGACCCGCAGGCAGTCAGCGCGCGAATTAACGGTCTGATCGCCGACGCTGGGTTGCCGCCGGGGGTGACGGTCCGCCAGGGCGGATTCGCCAGCGACATCGAGGAGCAGTTTCAAAACGTCTACATCGCCATGGCGATTGGCCTGGCGTTGGTCTATCTGGTGATGGTGGCAACCCTTGGTTCCCTGCGGGATCCTTTCATCGTGGTGCTCAGTATGCCCTTGGCGGTCGTGGGCGCGCTGATAGCGCTCACCCTAACCGGACGAGCCCTGAGCCTTCCATCCATGATGGGTTTCCTGTTCCTCATCGGTATCGTTGTCACCAATGCCATCGTGCTCATCATCTTCGTCGAGCAGTTGCGCTCCCAGGGGTTGAGCGTGTTGGACGCCATCATGCTCGCGGGCCGCACCCGCCTTCGCCCGATCCTGATGACCGCGTTCACCACCATCTTGGCGCTGTTCCCCCTGGCGTTTAGCCAAGCCAGCGGACTCGTAGGCTCGGAGTTGGCAACCGTTGTGATCGGTGGGCTAATCAGTTCCACCTTCCTGACCCTGGTTGCCGTGCCGGTTACCTATTTGCTACTTCACCAATCCGTTCCGGATCTTGCTGCGCGCGTACGCCGGATGGTCGCGCGTCAGCCCAGACCGGAGGCGGACGCAGTGTCCTGATGGTCGGATGACCAACGGACTCTAACCCAGACCTCGGAGTGCCTATGTCGAAATTCAAGCTCGTCCCCGCCTGTTCGCCATCGGCGCTCTCTCGCATCGCTATTCCGCTGGCCCTGGTGATTCTGTCCGCGGCAATTCTGGTTGGCTGTGGCGCCAGCGCCGACACGTCCGAAGCCCCGGCTGTGGCTGCTGGAGGGGGAGCGCAAACCAACGCCGTCCCCAGCGAGTTCCGGGTCCGCAGCGAGTTGGTATTCAACAAACGGGCTGATTTGTCCTTCCAACTCGGCGGGGAGGTTGGGTCGGTCAATGTGGCGGTGGGCGACTACGTCTCTGCCGGCGACGTGCTCGCCACACTGGACACCGAAACCTCCACCAACCTGCAGCACGCCGAAGCTCTGGCCGAGTTCAAAGTCGAGCAAACCGAGGACGAATTGGCTCGGGTTTTGGGCCTGCAATCTGATGACCCGTTGATCCGGGCGCGAGCCGAAAACGCCCTTGCCCAAGCCGAAGTCGCTCTGGAAAAAGCAGAGGATGCGCTGGAGGACTATCAACTCGAGCACGACGTCGCGTTGAGCACCGCCATTCAACGCGTGGCGGATTCCGAGGCCGCCCTGGATCGTGCGGAAGATGCGGTTCGGGATTTTGCGGAGGCGCACGGCGAGCAGTTTGCTAACGCGCTGGCAGCGCGAGCCCAGGCGCGCACCTCTCTCGACGCCGCGCAGGACGCCGTCGAGGATTTCGTCCCGCTGCACTATGAATCGCTCAGCAAGCTGCACAACGACATTACCAAAACGCAAATCGCCATCGACAATTCCCAGGAGGCTCTGCGCGATTTCGATAAGAACCACGAGGACCGGCTATCCGAAGCGCGGCAAAACCTGGCGCAGTCGGAGACTCGCCGCGACAACGCCCAGGACAGGCTCGACGATTTCTTCGTGAAAATCGTCAATGAAGAATTCCACGAACTCACCGACGGGCAGAATTTCGATGTGGTCCAGCTCAACGCCCTCCAGGCCGCTGTGGACACTGCTCAACGGTCCGTCGAAACCTGGCGGAGTGAAATCGCGGAGCTCAGCGCCGGCCCCAAAGAACTCGACCGTACCGCCATCGAAACCCAAATCGGACAGCTCCAGGCCACCCTCAGCAATCTCAACCGGCGGCTCGCTGATGCGGCGGGCGGACCCGATCCGGAGGAACTGACCCGACTGGAAGCCAACGTGCTCGTCGCGCAGGAACGCCTCAACACCGCGGAGCGCGACCTGGCCGAGGTCGAGCAGGGCGTCGATCAGATCGAACTGGCGCGTCTTGAAACCGCGGTCGAAAGCGCCCGCGTCTCGTTGGAATCGGCGCTGATACGGCTGGCCCGGTTGGAGGAAGGCCCAGACATAGCCACTGTAGCCGCGCTCAACCAGGCGGTGACCACGGCCCGCGAAACTCGAGATGACCTGGCGGCCGGGCCTGATCCGGCCGACATCGCCCTGGCCCAGGCCAACGTCGCCGATGCCCTCGTCGACTACGCAGACGTTCAGGGCGACTTGAGCGATACCATCATACAGGCGCCGTTCGATGGCCTGGTGCGGCTGGTCACCATCGAACCCGGAGACGCCATCAGGGTTGATGCGCGCGTGATCCAACTGGTCGACCCTACCGACGTGATGGTTCGCGGACTGGTGGAGACCAACTATATCGAGCGGATCACCGTGGGCACCGCAGCGAAAATCACCGTGGCAGCGTTGCCGGGGGTGACATTCGACGCGACGGTGGAGTTAGTCAGTCAGGATGCCCGCACTGAACGCGGGGTGATCAGTTTTCCGGTCGATTTCAGCGTCACCGTCCCTGAAGACGTCCAAGTCCCTCCCAATCCCGGGCTGGTGACAACCAACGTCATCGTGGGAGATGCCGGTTCCTCTCCAGCGAGGCGCGACAGGCAACCTGGCTCCGGGTCGCAAGGGAGGCCGGACGGGGCTCCGGCTGAACGGCCGAACGGCCAACCGGGAGGCTCCGGCCCGCCGAACCGAAGTCAGTAGAGAAACAAAAACCGGCTCCAACTATGGACCGGTTTGCTCGGGAGCTGGTGGTTTCAAGCGGTGGACGGCTCTATCCGGCCAATCCGGCTTCCCGCAGCGTTTGTTGGGCGGTGATTCCTATATCCGCCGGCGTGGGGATGATGTTGGCTCCCGCTGCTGCCAGGGCACGGGTTTTCGACTCCGCGGTCGCGCTCTCGCCCGTGATTATCGCGCCGGCGTGTCCCATCCGCTTACCCGACGGTGCCGTGGCACCCACTATCAGGGTGCAGATCGGCTTGTTGAACTCCGAGGACCCAATGTACTCGGCTGCCTCTTGCTCCATGGTGCCGCCGATCTCGCCGATGAACACCACCATATCGGTGTCCGGGTCGTCGTTGTAGAGCCGCAGGATATCTACGAAACTGGTCCCGATGATAGGGTCGCCGCCGATGCCCACGCACGACGACTGCCCGATCCCCAGGTCCGTCAGTTGCCCGACGGCTTCGTAGGTCAGCGTCCCGCTGCGGGAGACCACGCCCACCCGGCCCGACAGGTGAATGTTGCCCGGCATGATGCCAACCTTGCAGCGCGCTCCGGGGTTGATCATCCCGGGGCAGTTCGGCCCGATCAGTCGCACCTCGTTGGCAATCACGTACCGGTAAACGCCAACCATGTCCTGCACCGGTATGCCCTCGGTGATGCACGCTATCAGCGGCACCCCCGCGTCCACCGATTCGGCGATGGCGTCGGCCGCGAACGGAGGCGGCACGAAAATCAACGCTACGTTGGCTTGTGTCTCTTCCACCGCCTCCCCAACCGAGTTAAAAACCGGGATCACGTCGTCAAACATCTGTCCGCCGCGTCCCGGTGTTACGCCGGCCACCACCTCCGTCCCGTACGCCTTGCACGCCCGGGCATGGAAACTCCCCTCTCGACCCGTGATGCCCTGCACGAGGATACGGGACTGTTCGTTTAGCAGTATGCCCATCCGTCTCTAGCCCCGTGCGCCTGAACCGGTCGACAGGGCTGCCGCCGCTTCCATCAGGGTGTCGGTGAAGGTTACGTTGAGGCCCGAATCAGCGAGGATCTGCTTGCCATCCTCCAGGTTTGTGCCCAGCATCCGGACCACCAGGGGCTGTGTAGCCTGGCGCTCTTCGTACGCCATGACGATGCCTCGCGCAGCCACGTCGCACCTCAAAATGCCGCCGAATATGTTCACTAACACCTGGCTCACCTTGGGGTCCGAAAGGATTATCCCCACCGCGGTGGCTACTTTTTCTTCGGTCGCGCCGCCGCCAACGTCCAGGAAGTTGGCCGGAGATGCGCCCGCCGCGTTGGCAACGTCCAGCGTCGCCATGGCCAACCCTGCTCCATTCACCAGGCAGCCCACGGTTCCGTCCAGGCTCACGTACGCGATGTCGTCATCGGCGGCCCGGGCCTCCAGTTGGTCTTCTTGGCTCCGGTCCCGCAACTCGCGCAGGTCGGAATGGCGAAAGAGCGCGTCGTCTTCCACGTCCATCTTGGCGTCTAGTGCCACCACCGAGCCGTCGCCGGTGATGATCAATGGGTTCACCTCCACCAGGGTGCAGTCGTTGTCCGAGAAAATCCGGTACAGCGACGCTAATATCTCTGCTCCCTGTCGCGCCGTGGTCCCGGACATGCCCAGCCGGGCCGCCATCCTCCGGCACTGGTACGGCATCAAACCCAAGCCTGGCTCCACCGCCTCGGTGATGATGGCGTCGGGGTTGGTGGCGGCCACCTCCTCGATGGACATTCCGCCCGCCGCGCTGGCGACCAGCACCGGGCCGCGGTGGTTGCGATCCATGGTGATCGCCACGTACATCTCGGTGGCGATATCAGCCAGTTCTTCCACTAGCACCTGGTCCACCGGCACGCCGTTGGCGTCGGTTTGGTGAGTCACCAAATGCGAACCCAGCAGAGCCCCCGCATATTCCTCCCCATCCTGGGGAGAGTTGACCACCTTGACGCCGCCGGCCAAGCCCCTGCCGCCGGCGTGAACCTGGGCTTTGATTACCCCGCGTCCCCCGTACGACGTAACGACGGCGGCCGCCTCGGTCGGAGTACGCGCCACCGTCCCATTGGGAATCGGAATACCGTAGGCGGAGAAAATTTGCTTTGCTTGATACTCGTGCAATTTCATTGCGCCGTCCATTTTGCCCTACACTGCCCGCCCAGTCAACGCGAATTGCACCGCACTAGCTCGGTGTGACCTTGATCCCTGCGATACGCGCGTACTCCGATGGTTTGCACTTCCGTCCTCGCAAACCCTCCCGCAAACGAGCACACGGGATCAGCGCATTCAAACCTCGTTGGGCGGATAATCTATGCCCGGCTTGTCAGCAACGATGATCCACTTGATGCCACCCAAATCATGACCGAGCCTCGTCCCAGAACCCTCCGCGCCGAAACCATGGGCACTGCGCCCATGTGGTTTTTGCTGTTGCAAATGTCGTTACCGCCCATGATGGCGATCATTGTCATGGCGTTGTACAGCATAGTTGACCGTGCATTCGTGGGCAACGTCATCGGGGTGGACGCGCTCAGCGGTTTGTCGGCGGCATTCCCCGCTCAGATCGCAGCCGTCGCCGTGGGCCTGCTGCCCGGCCTCGGCGGGATGTCCGTCGTGTCTCGCGCCCTCGGCGCCGGTGACACTCGGCATGCCTCCCGTGTGATTGGCTCGTCGCTCGCGGTCTTGGCTTCAATCTACCTCGCGCTGACCGTCGCAGGAATGCTGCACCTGGACGAATTGACTTCGTTCATGGGCGCATCCCCCAACACCGCGCCGTACGCACGTGAATACCTGGTGATCATCCTGCCGGGCGGTTTGTTCACCATGGTAGCGATCGCGGCAAATAACCTGTTTATGGCTGAGGGTCGGCCCGGCGCGGCGACCATAGTACTGGCCGGCGGGGCCATCGCCAACGTGATTCTCGACGCTCTGTTCATCCTGGTGTTCCGCTGGGGAATCACGGGAGCGGCCGCCGCCACCGTCCTCGCCCAGGGATTGGCTGTTATCTACATCGCGTGGTTCTACCTCTCGGGGCGCAGCGCTCTCAGCATCACCCCGGATGCGTTGATGCCCCGGCTCGGTCTGATTCGCGAAATCGTCGCGTTGGGTATGCCCATTTTCATCATCGAGGGTGCCCGTTCCGTAGTCGTCGTAGCCATCAACAACATCCTGAGCCAGTACCAGGGGGGCGACGGCTACATCGCCCTGTTCGGCGTAATCAATTCGGTCCTGGAGTTTGCGTTGGCTCCGTTCATTGGCATCGCGTTGGCATATCTACCGCTCGCTGCATACAACTACGGCGCGCGGAACTACGACCGTATCCGGCAAGCCATCTGGCAGAGTTGCCTGGGCGCGACCATCGCTGGCGTACTGATTACCGCCGTGTTGCTGCCAATTTCAGGGCACATCATCTCGTTGTTCGCAGAGGCCAACGCGCTCCCGCCGGAAGCCACAGGCGCGTTGCGCGTGGCGTTAGTTGCCCTGCCCGTCGTGGGGGTAGAGTTCGTGGGTTCCGTGGCGTTCCAGGCATTGGGCAAAGCGTGGCCGTCCGTGGTCCTCACCGTTACCCAGCGCGTGGCTATGCTGCTGATATGGGTGTTTGTCTTATCCGAACTCGTAGGCGTTTGGGGAGTTTGGTGGTCCTTCCCGGTAACCGACGTCAGCGCGATGTTTCTGGGGTTCGGCGCGCTGGTGCTGGTGTGGCGCAGGGTGGATAGATGGGGCGAAGCAGACTTCAACCGCAGGATGGGCGACTTTGACACCGCTGAGGGCGGGCAGTAGCATGGGCCAATCTCAATAACCACGCCACGATGTACCAACGGAGGGAACACCATGGCTATGAACTCTTCTGGCGTGTCACACATCGCCGTATGTGTCCGCGACCTCGACGAATCCCTGAAATTCTATCGGGACATTCTGGGAATGAACGTGACGGTTGACCGAGTTCAAGACACGTCAACGGGTGGCCTGCCCCACGTTTACGCCCACAACCGTTCCACCCGTCGCCAGGCCATCCTGTCCTATGGTGAAGGTGCCGTTCCCACCTTGGTGATGACCAGCCACCCGGGCGACGACGCCGATGGCGGGCCGATCAAGCTCGACCAGGTGGGCATCAGCCACATCTCCTTTACCGTGTCCGACGTGAAAGCTCTGGCCGATGAACTGATCGCTGCCGGCGTGGAATTGGCCGGCCCCATGGATGGCTTCACCGACGCCAACGGCGAGGTCTCCAGCATCTTTGTTTACGACCCCGACGGCATCCTCGTCCAGTTCGACTCCGGCGGCGGTTGATGCGCGCCGCCACTGCGCATCGGTGCCATGCTTGGCACCCTGCAATCCGGATCATCGCGGTAACGTAGTACAATCAACTGCGTGGATTACGATGGCGGCAGGGAGTCAATCTGGGGCATTGACCGCAGGGATCGGCGGTGGTTTCAAGCCCTTACCTTGGTCGGTGGTACGATTACATCCATCGTTTTCGGAGTCCTGCATTTCCGATATCGCTCCCCGTCCGATACCGCCGATGGAATCCTACTCAACCTCCTGTTGGGCATCGGGGCCGGTTTCGTTGCATCGGGATTCGTTGCCTGGGGATTGTTACAGCTGAAGGAGATGGCAATGGCGATCGCAGACTGGATCAGGGAAGCCACTGAGAAAAGACGGCAGCGACTTATCGAGCAAGGCCGCCTGGAGGGTCGTCAGGAAGGCCGCCAGGAAGGCATTCAGATCGGTCGTGAACAAGGCCGCGTTGAGGGCTATGAGGAAGGCTACATCGATGGCAAAGAGGGAAACCCTCCCCAGCCTCTCACCAGCGATTCCGAATCCCCCGATTAGACTCCGGTCGGCTGCCAACCATAAAGGAGCCTCACCATGCCCATGAACAGTTCCGGTGTTTCCCACATCGCCATCTGCGTCAGGGACCTCGATGTGTCCCTCAAGTTCTACTGCGACACCCTCGGCATGTCCATCGTCAGCGACGTCATCCAGGACACCACCACGGGCGGCCTGCCCCACGTGTACGCTCACAACCGCGCCACACGCCGCCAAGTTCGCCTGGCCTATGCTGACGGCGCAAAGCCCACCCTCACCATGACCAGCCACCCCGGCGAGGACCCTGACGGCACCCCGATCAAGCTCGACCAGGTTGGCATTAGCCACATCTCATTCAGCGTGCCGGACCCGAAGGCTCTGGCCGAAAACCTGTCCGCCCAGGGCGTCCCGCTGGCCGCGCCCATGGACGTGTGGACCAACGCCGAGGGCCGGGTCGGCAGCTTTTACGTGTACGACCCCGACGGCATCCTCGTCCAGTTTGACGCCGGATAGACTAAAGAGGTGTAAGGAGGACTGTCGTTGCCAACGATTCAGAAAATCACCCCATTCCTCTGGCTCGATGGCACCGCCCGTGAAGCTGCCGACTTCTACGTGTCCATATTCGACAGATCCAGGATCGTCTCCAGCGAAACCTACGCTGACGGGCCGGCTGCCGGCAGTTCCACTGTGGCCTTCGAGCTTGGCGGCATACAGTTCGTCGCCTTCGATGGCATTCCCGCCATCGAGTTCACCGAAGCCATCTCCTTCATGGTTTCTTGCGATTCTCAAGATGAGATCGACCACCTGTGGGACAATCTCACCGATGGAGGAACCGAGATCCAGTGCGGCTGGCTCAAGGATCGGTACGGCGTTACCTGGCAGATCATACCCGCCCATCTCCCTGGCTGGCTGATGAACGGCCCCAACGCCAACCGGGTAATGGAGGTGATGCTGCCCATGAAAAAGCTGGATATGCAAAAACTCCAGAAAGCGCACCAGGGAGGTTAGTTGATCATGTCCCATCACTACGACGACCACGACCACGACAAGCTCCTCCGCTGGCGCGACGATTTGCAGGCCAATGCCATCATTGACGGCGAATTTCCAGCGATGGCTCTGTTCCTGGTCAAGCCACAGGCGACCGGCTCCCACGAAATCTTTCGCCGGTTTCGCACCGAGTTCGAGCAGCGCGACGCCAGCTTCGCCCACCTCGTGATCTTCGGCATGCACGGAGTCTCATCCACCGTGCGCAGCCTCCTGGACGAAACCGGCCTCTCCGAATCTGACCTGCCGGTGATGATGCTCGCCCCCGCTGCCGAACCCGCATCCGTCGTCGCCGTCCAGTTGCCCGCCGGCGAAAGCCTCGAGGGCGGCGACGATCCCAATGGCGACGGCACCTGCGACTACCTCGCGCCGTGGCAGGACGCTCTCGACCGCATCCGCATCACCAAGCGCGGACGGCCGCTGCGCCTCATGGGTGTACAGGGCCGCAAGCTCGACGGCCCAGACCTCCGCGACCTCCCTGCCGCTGCGTTGTCAACCGCGAATATATGAGGATGTTTGACAGACGCAGGTACGGATGTTAGCTTTATGGCGATCCACCCACCGGGTATATCCCGGTGGATAGCAGCCCCGCTAGCGGGGCTGTTTCTTTTTGTCGCAATGGAAACCGTCCGGACAATTGCATACATCGATGGGTTCAACCTCTACCACGCCATAGACACTCTCAATCAACCCCATTTGAAATGGGTTGACCTCAAATCTTTGGTAGCGTCCTTTTTGCGGGATGAGCAAGAGCTTGTCGCAGTAAATTACTACTCCGCTTACGCGACTTGGCGTCCACGTGAGTTTGCACGCCACCGGCAGTTCACGGCCGCCCTTGTGGCCTCAGGTGTGTCTATTCACATGAGCGATTTTATGACGCGCTCGCGTAGTTGCTTCCAGTGCGGAGCCACGTGGGACACCCACGAGGAAAAACAAACCGACGTGAGAATGGCGGTCGATATTGTTTCTGACGCTCTCGAGGACAGGTTTGACATGGCCGTCGTGATCACTGCGGATAGTGATCTTCGACCGGCCGCAGCAAAGATTCGGGCAATTGATGGCAAACGGTTGCTGATGGTCGCGCCGCCAGGGCGGTTCTCGCGCGCCAGAGACCTGCGCCACAACATCGTCATAACTCGCGGACGCATCGCCCGCCATCTATTCTCACAACAAGTGACGAAAGACGGGCAGGTAGTCGCTACCCGCCCGCCCGAATACGATCCTCCGCAGTAGCGGCCTATTGCCGCACCAGCTTCACCAACCGCCGGCCCTCCTGGTTGTGGCCGATGTATAGGTCGCCGTGGGAGTCTGCCCAAACAGCATGCCCGCCGGCGTCGCCGATGTCCACCTTCGCCAGCACCTCGCCGTACATGTTCAGGATGGTCATGAAGGCGTCCAGCTCCACCACATACACGATGCCATCCGAATCGACGTAGATGTCGCAGGGCCGCGCCAGATCGGTCCACATCCCCAGGTACTCGCCGTTCCCGGTGAACAGTTGGATGCGGTTGTTCTCCCGGTCGCACACCATCACCGTGCCGTCCCAGTGCACCCAGATGCCATGGGGGATGTGAAACTCCCCCGGCCCGCGCTTGCCCGGCCGTCCCCATGAGTGCAGCAGCCGACCGTCCGGCGAGAACTTGTGCACCCGGCTGTTGGCGTAGCCGTCCGACACGAACAGATCGCCGTTGGGCGCCAGCGCAATATCCGTGCATCGGTTGAACGGCCCGGCCGCTTTCCACATCGTACCGTCTGGCCTCGCTCCCCCGGTATCCGACGGCGCGTCCCAAACTCCCATCGTCATCAGCGGCTTGCCGTCCAGCGTGCACTTTACGATGGCGTGCGATTCCCGCACCGGCAGATAGATGTGGTCCTCTCCGCTGATGTAAATCCCGTGCGCGTCCGTCAGGTACTCTTTCCCCCACTCGCTCAGGAAGTTGCCCTCCCGGTCGAACAGCATCAGAGGGTGGTCGCTGCGATTGAATACGTACACCCGGTCCTGCGAGTCGCACGCCGGTTCCGCCTGCCCGATGGTCCACCCGTCCGGCGTTTTGGCCCAGTTGTCGATCACCTCATAAGTGAAATCCCCACTGCCTACGGTAGCCATGATCCACCTCGTCGCCGAATCGCGAGTCCTGCGCGTGAACTTGCGCGCATGAGCCCCGCAGAGTTCGGTTTATAATGGAAGTACCATATCATAGATCGCATAATAATTATTCGGATACAGGAGGATACAACCATGGCCACCATAGCCAGCCGACCCCTATCTCCCTTTGAAGAGGTCAATTACTTTGTTGACCGGGCCGCCGATCGCCTTAACCTGGCCGACGGGTTGCGGGAGATGCTCCGCCGCACCTGGCGCGAACTGGGAGTCCAGGTGCCCGTCCGCATGGATGACGGCGCAATCCAGGTTTTCAGCGGTTACCGGGTCCAACACAACGGAGCCCGGGGACCCTACAAGGGCGGCGTCCGCTACCATCCCCTTGCCGATCTCGACGAAGTCCGCTCCCTCGCCTCCCTGATGACGTGGAAAAACGCCCTGCTGAACCTTCCGTTCGGCGGCGCCAAGGGAGGCGTCCAGTGCGATCCCACCCAACTCAGCCAGGGCGAACTCAACCGCCTCACCCGTCGCTACACCGCAAACATCGAACACCTGCTGTCCCCCAACCGGGACATCCCCGCTCCCGACCTCGGCACGAACGCGCAGGTGATGGCCTGGATGATGGACGCCTACGGGCAGATCCACGGCCATTCGCCGGCCATCGTCACCGGCAAGCCGGTGGAACTCGGCGGCTCGGTGGGTCGCGAATCCGCCACCGGTCGCGGCGTGTCCATCATATTGAAAGAGGCCGCTGAGGAGCTGGGAATGGATCCCGAATTCGCCGGAATAGTCATCCAGGGGTTCGGCAACGTCGGGTCCTGGGCCGCCCACTGCTTGGATGAGATGGGCGCCAAAATCATCGCCGTCAGCGATGTCCACGGCGGCGTCTACAACCCCGACGGTCTGAACGTTGCCCGGTTGGTGAAATATCGCGACCGCAATGGGACCGTCGCCGATTGCTCCGAGGGTGATTGCGTTTCCAACGAGGAACTGCTCGAACTGCCCTGTGACGTCTTGGTTCCCGCCGCCATCGACAACGTGATCCACGCGGACAATGCCCCCGCCATTCGGGCCAAGGTCATCCTTGAAGCCGCGAACCATCCCATCACCATCGAGGCTGATGCCATCCTCAACGATCGTCGGATCCCGGTGTTGCCCGACATCCTGGTCAACGGGGGCGGCGTTACCGTTTCATATTTCGAATGGGCGCAGAACCTCCAGGAGTTCCACTGGGATGAGGCTCGCGTCAACAAGGAACTCCGCAAGGTCATGGTCACCGCATACGACACGGTGCGACAGAAAGCGTTCTCTGACGGCATCACCTACCGCGAAGCTGCTTTCGAGATCGGAGTGCAGCGGGTCGCAAACGTGGTGCAGTTGCGAGGCTTCGTCTAGCGGCGCCACTTCAGGCGCAGTGGCCGATGATCTCAATAGAGGCCGGTCAGGTTCGGTGCTTGGGGGGCCCCACCGGGCGACCGCACGGCCCGCTCATGGTGAGCCTGTCGAACCATGAGCGGACCATCCGTAAGGCAACGTTTCAGTCGAAATTTACGCTTGGTGTTCGAAAAAGCGATGCAGCCGCGCATCACCCCCGGTTCGCCAGGTTCATCGCAAGCTGCGCCAGCGTCCGCGTCGGCACCCCCGTAGCGCCTTTCACCAGGTGCCCCTTGGCGCTCGACGCCGTGGATGTGCCCGCGATGTCAAGGTGGACCCAGTCGGCATCCTCGGCGAACTCGCGCAGCAACATCGCCGCGGTGATGGAACCGGCCTGTCTGCCGCCGGAGTTCTTCATGTCCGCCACGTCCGACCGGATCAACTCCCGGTAGTCCTCCAGCATCGGCAGTTCCCAGAAACGCTCGCCGCTGGCGTCTCCGGCCTTGCTCACCTGCTTCGCCAACTCCGACGAGTTCCCCATCATGCCCGTGCACGCTTTGCCCAGCGTCACCACCATCGCCCCGGTGAGCGTCGCAACGTCCACCATCCTTGTGATGCCAAGGCTGCGCGCGTAGCACATGGCATCCGCCAGCACCAGCCGACCCTCGGCGTCGGTATTGATCACCTCGATCGTCTTGCCGTTCATCGCCGTAACCACGTCGCCCGGTCTCTGCGCCCGACCGCCGGGCATATTCTCGGTGGCGGCGATGAATCCGGTCACGTTGATCTTGGGCTTCAGCGTTCCAATCGCCCGCATTGCCGCGATCACCGACGCCCCGCCGGCCATGTCGCCCTTCATCGCCTCCATGTTCGCCGCCGGTTTCAGCGAAATGCCGCCCGTGTCAAACGTGATGCCCTTGCCCACCAGGCCCAGGTTGTTGCCCGGATTGTCGGGATCGCCGCGATACGTCATGACGATCAATTTCGGCGGCTCCTCGCTGCCCTGCGCTACGCCCAGGAACGAGCCCATGCCGTGTTCCGCCATCCGATCCCGGTCCATCACGTCCAGTTCCAGCCCAACCTCCGCTGCAACTTGGCCGGCCGTGTCCGCCATCCTGGTCGGCGTCATCACGTTGGCCGGATGGTTCACCAGGTCTCGCGCCAGCATGGTGGACTCCGCCAGCGTCGTTCCGACCGATGCTCCCGCCGCCAGGGCGTCCACGCTCCCGGCGTCGCGCTCAACGATGGTAACCGCATCAATTCCGTTGCCCGTTTCGCCCTCATCCTCACCGTTCCCGTTGCTCCGGTACGTGTCGAATCGGTACAACCCAAGGAGCGTACCCTCGGTGATCGCCTGTGCGCTTTCGCGGGCACCCAGACCGCCTATTCCCGCTCCGTGGGCGATGGTTGCGAATTCCGTGATGCGCGTGCGCCTGAGGAACCGAGCCACGTCCCCGCTGACCCGCCGTACGCTCCCGGCATCGAAATCGCCGGATTTGCCCAGTCCGGCCACCACCACTCGCGTCGCGGGTATGCGGCCCAGCGTGTGGACCAGCGTCAACTCACCGAGCCTGCCCTTGATCTCACCGTCGGCAATCAGGGCCGTGATCGCTCCGTCCAGGGCCCGGTCCACGGCGCCCGTCGCGCCGCCCGGTTGCGTCACTCCCTCAAACAGGTTGACCACCAACGCCGGCGTGGCGAAATCGGTAACGTCCCCGGCAACAACTTTCACGGTGGTTGACATGCTTCTCCTCTTATGGGCTGCGTACGGTTTTTCCTGGTTGATGTCAGATTATGCTGCCGCGACTATCCCGATACGACTGAATTCAAGCCCGTCCGCCTCAACACCTCGCCTATGGCGCCCTCCGCATCCTCCGGCCCGCGCACCAGGATGTGCGGTCGTGGCACGGGTTGGTCCGCTACCACCATCCGCGTATATACCTCCCAGCCAGCGTCGCTTTGGTAAGCGTCTCCAACGCCGGCCTCGCGTTCGGTCATACGCTCCCGCACCACATCCGGATGGGCGGTGAATCGTATGATCAGCGGGTCAACCCCAACATCCTCCGCCACCGCGTAGAGCGGCGCCCGCACCCCCTCGTTGAGGTTGGTGGCGTCGAAAACCACCGAGTGCCCGTCCCGCAAATATCCGCGCGTCAGCACGTGCATCGCCGCGAACACCCGGCGATGCTCTCGGCGGCTGTAAATGGGACGTGCCACCAACAATTTGCGGGTGCGGTCGCTGCTCAACCAGACGAACGGCGCTCGCGATGCCAGTTCCCCGGCAAAATGCGATTTCCCCGTGCCCGGCAACCCACACAAAACAACCAGGCTGGGCGACTCGACGCGCGCCGGCAAGCAGTCTGCATAAATCGATCTCAGGAAAGACAGGTCCCGTGGACGCAGACCGCCGGCCGTCCAGAACTTTCTGCGCGGCCGTGGCATCTCGTCGGACAATTGCGCCCACCGGGTCGGGTGCGTTTGGCGGTGGCGTTATAACAACGCCCTGAGCGCGTACTGGATAACCACCAGGATCACCATGACCACCAACGGGCTGAAGTCGATCATACCGGTCTGGGGCAGCATCCGCCGTATCGGACCTAGCACCGGTTCGGTGATGCCGAACACCACTTCGTAAATCCTGAGCAAGGCATCGGGTACGGTGTTGCCCTGCATGGTCATGTACTGCACCACGAACCCCAGAATGATCCGGGCCAGCAACAGCAGATAGCACAGCGTGATGATGAGGCTGAGGAGTTGCAGCATGAGCGCTCCGCGGGACCCGACGAGTCGTTAGTCCTGCCCCAGCCTGATCGATTTCAGGTAGGCGGCGTTCACGGCGTCCACCACGGCTGCGGGCACACCGGCGCGCTCCAGCGCTTGTAGCCCCTCGGCAGTCGTCCCGCCCGGCGACGTCACCATGTCTTTCAGTTCCGCCGGATGCCGGCCCGTCTGCGCCACCAACTCGGTGCTGCCCTTGACGGTTTGCAGGGCCATTCGCCGCGCCACATCCCTGGGCAGTCCGACGTACACCCCCGCGTCGATCATGGCCTCCAGGATCATGAAAACGTAGGCCGGTCCGCTGGCGCTCAAAGCCGTCGCCATGTCCAAGTACTTTTCGTCATCGACGTAGATCTCATCGCCGATGGTGGACAGGATCGCCGAGGTCGTCTCCCGGTGCGCCGAACTCACCGAGGACGCGCACGTCCACATTGTCATCCCCTCGCCAATCTGCGCCGGTGTGTTTGGCATGACCCGTATGATGCCGTCGTGCCGCATCCCATCGGCCAGCGATTTCATCTTGGCCCCTGCCACGATTGACATGACGGATTGACTATCGCCGAGACCGCCGCCTATGTCGGCATAAACCTTGGGCAGGTCCTGCGGCTTAACGGCCATCACCAACAACTCAGAGACGCTCACCACCGGGCTGTTGGTGTCGGACACGCTTACCCCGTACCGCTCGGCCAGGTAGTCGCGTCGAGCGGGTACCGGTTCGCCGATCATCACGTCTCCGGCGGTGGCGACCCCGCCGTCCAGCATGCCGCCAAGGATGGCCTCGGCCATCGTCCCGCCACCGATAAAGCCAATATTCATCCCGCTATCCCTCGCCCCCGTCGGTCAAGCCGCACCTCAGGGAAAATCCTACTTCGGATGTGTCTCCAATCTCCAGATCATCGTTGCCGGTGAGTCGCCGAAGCCGCCGCATTTGGGTATTGCTGGTGATGGTGAACGGGCGCGGCGGCATGGCCGTTACGTCAATCAACGACGGTAGTATCTCCTCAACCCGGTCCATCATCTCCGACAATTCTTCAGGGCTGCGGAAATTTTCGTAAAAGTTTTCGTGGCCGACGAAATAAGCCAGTGAAAGGGCCCACATCTGCTCACCGTCGAAGCCGTATTCCAGTGCAATCTGGCTCATCACAGAGTGAATGTCTTGATGCGATTCGTGCTTCCAGCCGCGTTGCTGTGCGATGGCTTTCATCGGCTGGACCACGGCGCCCCAAGCCTTTTCCCCGGCCTGCAAACGGCTGCCGTCGATCAGTTCCTCGCGGGCCTGGATGATCATTATCCGGCTGATCTGGAGACGGTCGGCGACGCTTTGCGTCCCGTGGGCCGGCAAATCCGGTGCGACAGTCATCGCCCTATGCCTCGCCCCAGCCGTCCGTCAACCCGTCACCCCGCGCGAACGCCACCGCCATGCGAATCGATTCCACCATCGACGTGTGGTCGGCCAGATTCTTTCCGGCGATGTCGAACGCAGTCCCGTGGTCCACGGACGTGCGGATGAATGGCAGCCCCAGGTTCGCCGTGATGCTCTCCTCAAACCCATACACCTTGACCGGTATGTGCCCCTGGTCGTGGTACATGCACAGGGTCACGTCGTACCGATCCTGGATCGCCTGGTGGAAAATGATGTCCGCCGGCACGGGGCCAATGGCGTTGATCCCCTCAGACTGCGCTTCCTGCACCGCCGGCGCGATCTCCTCTGCCTCTTCGTTGCCCAACAGACCGCCGTCGCTCCCGTGCGGGTTCAGCGCCGCCACGCCGATGCGCGGGTTGGCGAAGCCCCACTGCTTGAAACTGCGGTCGGTGAGCCGCAGGTAATCAAGTATCCGGTCTTTTTTTACGTAGTCGCACGCGATCTTGAGGGAGCGGTGGGTGGTAAGGTGCACGACGCGCAGGTTTTTCGCCATCAGCATCGTCGCCACGGTCTTCGCGCCCGACAATTCCTGCAGCAGTTCCATGTGGCCGATGGCTTCGTATCCCGCCATCGCCGCCGCTTCCTTGTTCAACGGAGCCGTAGCCAGCCCGTCCACCACGCCGGCCATCGCCAACTGCCCTGCCTTGCTCACCCACTCCATCGCTGCCTTACCGCACGGGACGCTGATCTCGCCCACGGTGATGTCTTCGACGTTGAGGTTGCCAATGTCCACCACGTCGATCGCCGTGGGATTGTCGCCTGCCGACGTCGGATCGTCAGTGTGGTTAATGCCCATGGGCAGACCAGTCATCCTGGCCGCTTGCTCCATGGCGTAAACGTTGCCGATCACTACCGGACGACAGGCCGCGTAAATCCGCGGGTCCGCCAGCGCCTTGACCACCACTTCCGGCCCGATTCCACACGGGTCGCCCATCGTAATCGCAATGGCCGGACGGTCGATAGTAGTGCCGTTTGCTTCTGCCATGATGCGCCTCAAATACCGTGGGAGCGGACTCCATTTTGATGGTAGCGGATTATATCACGGAGCCCACCAATGATAGACTTTGGAAACGATGTACGTTGCTGGCAACCGGTAGAACCCATACAATCACGCCCATAACCGGGAAACGGTAAGTGTCCGTCAGGGAGGCGGTTATGACTGCTCCTATCACGTTTGAACAGGACGTCGACAAACTGATCGAAGCGGCTATCTATCTATGCGAACTGTCCGCCGATGACCCGGAGTTTGGGGTGTCAAAACTCACCAAGCTCCTCTATTACGCGGACTTCGATTCCTACCTGGCATATGGCGAACCGATCACGGGTACAACTTACCTGCATTTTCCCCACGGCCCTCATCCTGAGAACTGGCATCGAGTGCGCCAACAGATGGAGCAATGTGGCGACGCTGAAATTCTGTACGAATCTGCGGTTGCCGGGTATCAGGAATACCGCGTATTGCCGCAGCGCGCCTCGAACCTTGAATTGCTCACCCCCAACGATAGAAAGACGCTCGAAGCACAGGTCGAACGGTTCTCCGGGTTCAATGAGGCCGGCATAGTGCAATACTCTCACCAGGAACTCGGATGGCGCTCAACCGAGGACGGAGAACCAATCCCATATGCGCTGGCTGGTGTGATTTCTCCCCGGCTCAGTGCCAGGGAAATTCAAGCCGGACCGCCCATCATTCGAAAATAGGCAGCATCCTTTCCAGCCAGACCGTTCGGTCGTTTTCGAGGATCACGTAATAAATGTCGATGGGGTCTTGTTGAGACACGATCGATCGCGGGAATCTGATGGCCCGTATGTTTTCAGGCCAACCAGAGATGGTGTCTGTTGTTCTTGGCGTCCGCGACAACAGATCCTTGATCGCTTGCAGCGTCACATGATCAGCCATCGGGTTGATCCAACCTTCCTCGACTCCGCGCCGCCAATCGGCATCAAAACTCGCTCGTTCCAAAACTTGATAAACGCCACCGCCGCCGGCCCGCTGCATCTTTCAGCCTCCAATCGGCCTCTACCATCACCAACCATCAACGCTTGAGGGGGCGATGATGGTCGCCCCCTCCGCGCCTACTCGCACTTATTCCAGCCGCACGAGTAGCAGGCTAGGCATCCCTCCTGGTTCACCACCCCGCCGTTGCATTCCGGACACCGCTGCGCGTAGGTCAACTCGGCCGCTCGTGGCGGGGGGTATCCGTTACCATTCCCGTTCCCATTTCCAGCTTCGGACGACGCGCTCCCAGATGCTCCCACAATCGTCCCGGGAGGCAGAAAACTGCTGCGCATGTCGACTCCGTCGCCCCCATAGCCGGGGAACCCGGTGGGCAACGTTAGTTGAACCCCGTCCGGCGCAGTGGACTCGCCTCCAGCGCCGTCAGTCAATCTGTCCAACACGATGGCCACGGCGTCGGGACCTGAACGCACCAACGTTCCGTCGTCCCACGCCGGACAGCAGGTGATGCCGCTCAATTGACGTGTCACCTCGCTGGTGTCGATCCCGGCGCGCAACGCCAGCGACACCAACCGGGATACCGCTTCCAGCAACGCCGCGTCGCAGCCTCCGGCCTTGCCCATTGTCCCGAATACCTCAAACGGCTTGCCGGCGTCGTCCAGGTTCACCGTCACGTACATGTTTCCGTGGCCCGTGCGCACCCGTTCCGTGATCCCGTGCGTCCTCCGGGGCCGGTCCCTGGGGACCCGGGGCCCGGGCACCTCGATCTCAACTACCGACGGCGTGCCGCCGGACTCCGACGTTTCCCCGGTCGTGCCGGTGCTGAGAACCTGTTCGGCCTTGCTGCCGTCGCGGTAAACCGTGATTCCCTTGCAGCCCAGCGCATACGCCGACTGGTACGCCTCGGCGACGTCATCCACTGTCGCGTCGTGAGGGAAGTTGATGGTCTTGGACACCGCGTTGTCCGTGTACCTTTGGAACGCGCCCTGCATCTTGACGTGCCATCGCGGATCAATGTCGTGCGAAACCCGAAAGACGTTTTTGACCCAACCCGGCACGTCCAGGTCTTCCAACGAACCCACGGCGGCCAACTGTTCCATCAACTCTTCGGAGTAGAACCCCTCGTTCCGGGCCACCGCCTCAAAGTAGCTGTTCCCTTCCACCAGCCTCGTGCGGTCCATCACGTTCCGCACGAACGACAGCGCAAACAGCGGCTCGATCCCGCTGGATGCACCCGCAATGATGCTGATGGTCCCCGTCGGCGCAATGGTCACCGGCGCCGAGTTCCGCATCCGCTGCGGGTTGGGCCCGCGGTTGTATGCGCTCCGCTCCCATTCCGGGAACGTGCCGCGATTCTCGCAAAGCTCCTCCGACGCTCGGTAGGTCTCGCGTTGGATGAACTCCATCACCCGTTCCGCCAGTTCCAGCGCCTCGTCGCTGTCGTAGCGGACGCCCATCTGGATCAGCAGGTCGGACCAACCCATCACGCCCAGGCCAATACGCCGCGTCCTGCGGCTCATGTCGGCTATCTCGTCGATGGGATAGTCGTTCATGTCAATGACGCTGTCCAGCATGTGGACTGCCGTCTTGATCACCTCCGACATCCGCTCCCAGTTGATCGCGACGTCGTTGCCGTCGTATTCCACCATCCGCGCCAGGTTCAAGGACCCCAGGTTGCACGACTCGTAGGGCAACAACGGCTGCTCACCACAATTGTGGACATAAAATCCGTTTGCATCGAACGCGTTTACGCCAGGAACCGCTACGTCGAACACATCCTTGTGCCCATCTGGGATTACATCGGTGACGGTGGCCGTGAAACGCTCCCGGTTGAGTCCACGTTTGTAATCGCTTAGAAGTTCCGTAAGCTTGGCTCGCTTCTCGCTGTCGGCAAAGCCGATCAATGTGTCAAACCGCGCGATGTTCTCGCCGGATATCACCAGTTCGTGCTGGCTCTTCGTGGCATATTCTCTCCGACCGCCGTGCCCGTCCGGCAGCATCCGGTGGCCGAATGGCCGCCGTTCCCGGTAGATGC
Organism: Dehalococcoidia bacterium; assembly: GCA_034423115.1. Taxonomy (GTDB): domain Bacteria; phylum Chloroflexota; class Dehalococcoidia; order Lucifugimonadales; family UBA3495; genus Bin87. Next base: position 165,202 of record DAOUJD010000044.1, read on the forward strand.
GCGACGCGATGCCCAGCCGGAGCAGCATCCGTTGCGCGGACTCCAGTCGGTCGACGTCGCTCTGCGCCAGTCGGATGCTGACGCCTTTCTGTTGGCTGCCTGCGACCGTGCCGTCGGCGTCAAAGAACCCGCGCAGGAAACCGATGTAAAACTCACTCGATGCTCGTTCCATCGCCGGCGTTATTACTTTCTCGCCGGGAGCCATCCCCAGCTCGAAAGCCAGCGTCTGAACAGCCGCCAGGCTCATGCGGTATTCTCCCCGTCTCGCCACTGCGGTCCATCCGCTGAAGTCGCTCCCCTGCGGTAGAGTTTGCGTTGCTGACAGCGCTTCCGTCATCACTCCCAGTGGGCCCGGACGTTGTGGTTCACCGTTCGTCGTTCGTTCGCCGGGCCACGCGCTGAGCACAGCCTTGTCCTGTTTCAGAGTTCCGTCACCGACCAGCAGACCCATCAGGTAGCCGTCGGATTCCGTGTATGCTCCGGGCCAATGGTGCCAGCCCCGGTGATCATGCAGTTGAATCTCGTCGCCTGCTTTCAACTCACCGGCTTCGGTCCAAACGTGCTCCGTGCGGTAACGGGTCTTAACCGTTACCTTCCTGACCGGATGGTCGGCCGTAACGCGCAGTGTGTTGCCCTCTTTGGTGCTGAGCAACAGGACAGGTTTGCGACCCGTTCGGAAGAACCCTCTACCGTCGGTGCCGTAGGCTCGTCCGTCCACCATCGCGCTAAAGTGCACGCCGATCAATTCCGCAACCTGCCGGGGCCCGCCCGACGTCTGTACCCAGGTGTCTGCCGTCACGCAAGGATTCGTACTCTCAATATCCCCCAACTGCGGGTTGGGGTTGTCCCGGTTGATCCGGTCCAGGAATACGATCCCGGGATCGCCCGTGCGCCAGGCCAACTCGGTCATCCTCTCGAACACCTCCCTGGCGTTGAGCTGTCCGGTGATCTGACCGGTGCGCGGGTTCACCAGGTCATACGTCTGGTCGTGCTCCACCCGGCGCATGAAATCCTCGTTCACCGCCACCGAGATGTTGAAGTTGCTCAGGTGCAGGCCGTCTTCCTTGGACGTGATGAACGACAGGATGTCCGGGTGCGTAACGTGCAGGATGCCCATGTTGGCGCCCCGGCGCGTCCCGCCCTGCTTCACGACGTCCGTCGCGGCGTCAAACGCGTTGATGAAGCTAACCGGCCCGGAGGCCACGCCGCCCGTGGACCCGACCACGTCCCCTTCCGGGCGCAGCCTGGAAAACGCGAAGCCGGTGCCGCCGCCGCTCTTGTGGATCAGCGCGGTCTGCTTGACCTTGGTGAAAATCGAGTCCAGTGAGTCTTCGACCGGTAGGACAAAGCAGGCGGACAACTGCTGCAACTCCCGCCCCGCGTTCATCAGGGTCGGCGAGTTGGGCAGGAACTCCAGCCGACGCATCACCTGGTAAAAGGCGTCCTCGGTGGCCTGCCTTTCCTCTTCCGTCGCGCCGTACTCCAGGTCCGACTGGGAGAGGTTGTGCGCGACCCGCCGGAACATGCCCTCCGGGTCTTCCAGCACGTTACCTTCCCGGTCTTTGGATAGGTAGCGCCGTTGCAGCACCACCCGGGCGTTGTCGGTCAGCTCGCCGGTCCGTTCGTTATAGGACTCGGCGATGCCGGCCGCCACCATTGCATCCCGGATGCGCCGCCTTATCGATACCGCAGTATCACGATCCACTTTCTCCGTCATGCTGGTTGCCCTGGCCTCCACGATGTCCTCCCTGGATTTCTTTCCTGTCCGCTCACAAAATGAGCCTTGTTTCCTACGTCCGCGGCAATCCACCGATCGGTCCAAATTGCCGTATCAATTCATGCTCGTCACACCGCACGGGTTGAAATAGCAACCCGATGCGATGTGACATAACCTCACTAGGCAGCGTTGGCCTGTTCTATCTGGTTCATCGCCCTCAGGCGCGCCGACAGGTCCAGGTCGAACCGCAATCCCTTGTAGAAGTAGAACACCGGGATCTCGCGAACCGGCCTCCAGTCTATGCCCGTCACCGTCGCGGCGAAGTCCTGCACCCGCTGCATGACCCCCGTATGGTAGGACGACTGCCGGGTTACCATGCGCACCACGCCCATGGTCATGGCGATCCCGAACTTGGTGAGCGTTTCGCCCACCATGTCGGCGAAATCCTTCAACGCCCCATCGGCGAATCGGTGTCCCGAAATCATGCGCATTGCCAACCCGGTTGTGGTGGTTTGACAATTGGTCACCGGAAACGCGGTTTGCATTTGTCTGGCGATCCGCGACACATACCCTTTAGGGCATGGGCCGCAGTTAATCTCCACGTTGTACTGAACGATTTGTTGCATCAGTCCAAGCTCCGGGGCGAATGGCCCCTGATGGCGCGCGAACCGTCAAGCGGCCGGTTCTGCGCGCCGCGTTGTAATCATCTGTTGCATGGTCGCTGGAATCGCTGCGCGGTGGATTTCAGCGGCACTGCGTCCACCCTCGCGCGATCCCGGGCCCCGCTTATGCAAAGAGGTCATCCTCCTCTCTCTGCACTGGCAACGCTGCCCAGCAGCTCACCAGGCAGGCGCGGGACTCACGGTCCATGTCATCCTGCAATTCCGCAAATGGGTTCGGTATCCACGATTCGCCATCGTCCTCATCGCTGTTTTGCCAGCTCGATGGGACCCACATCTTCCGCAGCATCTCCTCCATATCGTGAACCCGGTTGTTGTGGGTTAATAGCCTGGTAAAGGCGGAGTACTGAACGCTGCTGCTCATGATGGTGTAAAACACCTCCCTGAAAGGTAGTGGTTGGCGAGCAGTTAGCATTTTTGCCGTTGTGGCATGACCTGTGGCGGTCGGCGTTGGTGGCGATGCCGGGCCGCCAAATAGTCTTGAATTTGGTTGTTTTTGGATTCATTGCCAATAATTCCGCGCAGCGACGGTGGCACGCGCTGCGGGTGCGGCTAGGCGTTGGATCCGCCCCGGCGGGTGGTACGCCGCTGCCGGGTGCGTCGCGAGGCGATGGCGGCTACGCTCACCAAAGGTTCCGGTTGCCCTTCCCGCAGGGTCCGGGCCCGTTCCTCAAAGTCGCTCGCGTTCTGGAAGTCGTAATAGACCGAGGCGTATCGCATGTACGCGACCTCATCTATGGGTCGCAGGCGCTCCAGCACCATCAAACCCAGATCCCGGGACTTGACTAGGCCGCTGCCCAAACGTTGCAAATCCGTCTCGATGTCATCGACCAGTCGGTCCACATCGCGCCGGGGTATCGGCCTACGGGTGCACGCGATATCGACTCCCGTTTGCAATTTGTCGCGGTCAAATTCCTGCCGGCGACCATCTCTTTTTTCCACGAGCAAAGTGGGCAATCGTACCTGTTCGTGGGTGGTGAAACGCCGGCCGCACGACAGGCATTCCCGTCGGCGTCGGATACCGTTCTCGGCGTCTCGCGAGTCCGTGACCTTGCTCTGGCTCTCTTCGCAATAGGGGCATTTCATAATGTCGATTGCCTTTTGGTCTATTTTTCAAATAATTTTTGTAAACGGCATATGTTGTGCTTCGGGACACAACAACCACAATTTCTTGTATTCCGGATTATAGACTAGCACCTCTTTCGACTGTCAATTAACCCGGCACGGCACTTTTGGGCAATATTCGCGGATTTTCTCGATCGCAGGCTTCCGCCTATACTGGATCGCCGTAGCGACGGGAATATTCTGTCCAAATGGCCCGGTTAACGAGCCAAAAAAATCCCCGGCGCTCAAAGGCAGCCGGGGATCTTGAAGGTCTGAGCGCTCGGCGATTTAACGGAAAAAGCCTCGCCGGTTTTGCCTGCCTTGCAGGAACGTTGGGAGGTCGTAGTCGCTTCGTTCCGGAACCTCCATCTCGCCCAGCAGCTTGGCGATTTCATCCTCCGGCTCCTGCGTTATCGCCGGGAAATCCGCCGCTACCATCGTCATCTTCACCTCGTCATCCAACCGGGCGTCCTTGTTGATCCCGAAGATGATGTTGGCATTGGGATCCGCCAGGTCTTCCACCACCGCCGCAGCTTCCTGTACCTCCTGCAGCGACATGTTGTTGCCGCCGGTCAAAACGAACAGGATCCGCCGGGCTCCGTCCAGGGAAATGTCCAGCAGGGGGCTTTCGGTGCATTGCCGCGCGGCGTCCCGGGCGCGTTCCTGTCCCCGGCCCCGTCCGATGGACAGCCAGGCTTGGCCGGCTCCCGTCAAGATGGTCTTCACGTCGGCGAAGTCCACGTTGATTTCGCCGGGTACGGTGACCACCTCCGCGATGGCGCTGATGCCCTGGTGCAATACCGAATCGGCGAGCTTTAGCGCGTCCTCCCAGGAGTAGGAGTCGGGCTGCTCTTCGTTCAGCGCCAGCAAACGGTCGTTGGGGATGACGATCATGGTGTCAACTTGATCCCGTAGCCGTTCCAGACCTTCCTCGGCGTTCCGCCGGCGGGTTTGGGCTTCAAATCCGAATGGCCGGCTCACCACTGCAATCGTCAGGGCTCCGCTCTCCTTGGCGATCTGGGCCACTATGGGAGCCGCTCCGGTGCCCGTGCCGCCGCCCATGCCCACCGCTACGAAGACCATATCAGCGCCGCGCATCGCCTGCTCGATATCCGAACGGGACTCCTCGGCTGCTTGCCGACCCAGTTCCGGTTGCGCTCCGGCGCCCAGTCCCCGCGTCAGGTTCCGCCCCAGCGCGATTCGATAGTGAACGTCGCACCGGGACAGGTGCTGAGCGTCGGTGTTCAGGGCGTAGTACTCCACCACCGGCAACTTGTCTTTGTACATCCGGCTGACCGCGTTCGATCCCCCGCCGCCAACGCCCATCACCTTGATGAGCGGCACGCCGCGACCGATTTCGGGAATCATGCCGTCGCCCTCCTCAAAATCGCCAGCGGGTTCCCATGATGCGGAATTGTCGGGGAAAATCATTTTCGTGGTTCCTCCTGATGTTGGCGCCAGTTAACGCCATTTCTGTTTTTGTTATGCCGATTGGAAGATGGGTAATGCTGCTCCGTTTCGGAAGGGTCCGGGCCCTGGCCTTGGCGTCGCGGCATCACGCAAATTGCATCCTTCATTCGTTGGGGGATTCGCTCGCGCCTGCCCTCGCAAATGGACGACGGAACAGTGAGGCCGGCGACCAACCCTTTCCGCTGTCCTCCTTCACCCGGCTGCGATCCGTTAGATGCCGGTGTTTCACCGCCCATTGCAACGTTCCCAAAGCCGCCGCGTACTCAGGCTGCCGCAGCGACTCGGGCAGGCCCGCATACCACAACGGCGCCCCCAACCTCACCTGGGTCCGGAGTCCCCGGGATGCCATCTCGGCGAACCCGGGCATCTTGGCTCCGCCGCCCGTCAGCACTATGCCGCCGGGCAGTTCCGTAAGTTCGGCCTTGCACAACTCGGCATGAATCAGTTTCAACATTTGCAGGCTGCGCAGGCAAAGGGGTTCGCAGAGTTCCTTCCGCTGCATCGTCCGTCGCGGCTGCATCTGAGTCGCCGGCAGCACCACGTCCTCCGATGGCGGCAAGTCGTCAGGCAACGCGTGGCCATGCTCGATCTTCAGCTCCTCAGCCATCTGGTAGGGTACCCGTAGGGAAACCGCCAGGTCCCTGGTCAGTTGGTTGCTCCCCATGGCAACCACCGACGAGTAGGTGGGAGTGCCGCCGCGATACACCGACAGCTTGATCGTACCCGCTCCCATGTCCACGCACGCCACGCCCATTTCCCGCTCGTCGGCCGTCAGCACGCCTTCAGCCGACGCCAACGGATGGGACACCAGGCCCTCCACCTGTACCTTGCAGGCCTGAAGCGCCCTGATGGTGTTGCCCAACGGTATCGATGATCCTCTCACCACGTGGGCTTCCATCTGCAGTTCGTTGGTGTGCAGCCCGGTGGGGTTCCTTACGCCGTCGACACCGTCCAGCCGGTAACGCATGGGGATGATGTGCAGCGTCTGCTGGGTCTTGCGGTCGGTCTGGTCTTGCCAGGAACCGGCCGCTCCGCTGATCAACGACCGGAGATGCTGTTCAGTAACCGTCACCGATTCCGCGCTATGCTGCAATCCTTCCGACGAATTGGCACCTACGAGATGCTCGCCATTGACCACGGCGTACACGTTGCCCAAGGGGTTGCGGCCCATGTACCTCAGACACTCGTCCAGGCTCGCCTGCACTCCCTCGGTGACCTCCGTGAAATCATCGATGATCCCCTGCTGCACGCCCAACGACGGCGCCGAGCCCATGCCAAGTGGTTTCAAATCACCTTCCGGGCCCAATCGGGCTACTACGGATACTATCTTGCTCGTACCAATGTCGATGACAGCGTATATCGGTTCCCTTGCCATGCTCGAGGTATCCTTTCTCTGGGTTTCGTGTCCGCGGTGAAACGTTCTCTTGGGCCGCCGGTTGCCTAAATCCGTTCCGCGATTCTCAGTCTGGCGCTTCTGCTGCGCGGGTTATCCAATATTTCCTGACGGGAAGGCCGGACGATCCTGCGGCGCACCGCTCTGAACCTTGGTTCCTGCTCACACACGCACACCGGGAAATCCGGCGGGCAGACGCACGTTGCGGTCTCGCGGTCTATCCATTCCTTGACCCGGCGATCCTCCAGGCTGTGGTAGCTGATCACCGCCAACCGTCCTCCCTGCTTCAACAGACTGCCGACAGCGGCCAGTCCGGCCTCAACTTGTTCCAACTCCCGGTTCACCGCGATCCGCAACGCCTGGAAGGTCCGTGTCGCGGGATGTCGTCCGCCTCTCCGGCCTCCAACCGCCTGCGCTACCACTCTCGCCAGTTGTCCCGTGGTCAGGATGGGCCTGCCGCGTACAATCGCCCGCGCGATGGCGCGACTCCGCCTTTCCTCGCCGTACTGGAAAATCAGGTCGGCCAAGTCGCCCTCATTCTCCGAGTTGACTATGTCCGCCGCCGTCTCTCCCTCCCGGTCGTACCGCATGTCCAGCGGCTCGTCCGTTTGGAATGAGAACCCGTACCCCGCCGTGTTGACCTGGCGGGACGAAAATCCCAAGTCCAGCAGGATTCCATCAACCGCAGGGATCCCGTGCTCCAGAGCGATACGCTGCATTTCGGCGTAGTTGCCGTGTACCAGCATGGCTCGAGCGCCATACCGGTCCAGGCGTCGCTGCGCCACGGCCAACGACCGCGGGTCGCGGTCAATCCCCAGCACCACGCCGTCCGGTCCGGACGCCTCTAGGATTCCCTCAGAGTGCCCGCCTTCACCCACCGTCCCGTCCACGTACGTGCCACCTGGGGCAACCGCCAGGAACTGCAACGATTCCGCCAGCAATACCGGGTTATGCTCCGGCTCGATATGATTATCTGGCGTCACTTCAAATTTATGGATGGATGACTGCAACGCTAGGAAATTGGTCCAATTAGCATTGGACCTCACCCAAGTCGCCGCCACCGGTACCGTCACGATTTCACACTGACCCAGTCAATACACTTATGCACCCGCGGCTCCGGCAATACGTGCCCGACGCGTGTAATGCGAAATGTAACAAACCCTCGGCGATTCGCGCCCGTTATGTGCATTGCACGATTTTCCGATTTTTTGAAAACTCCAAAATGCAGGACGGTGCTGCTCCTGTTGGTAAAGCGATTCCTGGTCGAATCCCATTCGCATAGGGCGCCGCCTCGCCAGCGGTTTGGAGCCCCGATAATCGCTGAACTAAACTCGCCAATTCACCATAATTGACGCTCCCGCTGGGGTGCCTACTCGTTCGACTTGGGTCGTACCACAAGGCGTATCGACGTTCGGTTCTGTTTTCGTCCGCCAACCCGTTGTGCTATACTGCGTCCCATACCGGGTAGGTCGGCGGATACCGCTCTGCCCGTCGCTTTTTGCTAATCTTCTCCCACAGGAGTGTACCGGCCGTGAGGGTCACCAGGGACAACTCAACACCCATCGAGATTACGCTTACGGTAGAATTCGAACCCGAGGACGAAAACCCTTTCCTCGAACGGTCCTATCGTCGCACCGTTTCCCGCATCAACATCCCTGGTTTCCGCCGCGGCAAAGCTCCTCGCCACATCGTGGAGAGCATGGTCGGGCGCGCCACCCTCTTGCAGGAAGCGCTGGACTTCATGGTCCCAGAAACGCTGGACAAAGTCCTCACCGACGAGGACGTCTCAGCCTTCGGGGAACCCAACATCGAAGTCACTGATCTGGAGCCCGTTTCGTTTACCGCCACCGTCCCTCTCGAGCCCACCATCGATCTCGGTGACTACCTTTCTATCCGTGTCGAACACGAACCGGTGGAGATCGGCGAGGAGCAGGTCGATGACGTCATCTCCCGTATCCAGGAGGAACAGGCCGTCTGGGAACCCGTCGAACGCGCCGCAGCATACGGCGACCGCCTCAACCTCGATGTCAACGGTGAGATAGACGGCGAACTCGTCGTGGACGACCAGGATGTGGAATACGTCCCCAACGAAGACAACGTGCTGCCGTTCCCCGGCTTCGCCCCCAACCTCGTCGGGTTGTCCGAGGACGATGAGAGCGAATTCGTCATTACCATCCCAGAGGACTATCCCCGTGAGCAGTATGCCGGCAAGGAAGTCCAGTTCAAAGTGTCCGTCCTTTCCGTGAAGGAAAAGAACGTGCCGGAACTCGACGACGAATTCGCCAAGTCCGTGGGAGATGGTTTCGATGACATAGAAGCCCTTCGTTCCAACATCCGTGAATCCCTCACCAACCAGGCCGAAGCCACTGCCCGCAACGAGTTGGAGCAGAAAAGCCTGGAAGCGCTGTGCGATGCGGCCATCGTCAATGCCTCTCCCATCCTCTACGAACGGGAGTTGGAGGCGATGCAGGCCGACCGCGAACGCATGCTGCGGCAACAGGGCCTTGACCTGCCCACCTACCTGCGTTTCATGGGCAAGTCCAATGAGGAGTTTCTGGAAGAAATGCGGCCCAGCGCCGAGCGCAGGTTGGTCGGTGGTTTGGTCATGCGCAAACTCGCCGAAGTGGAGGAGATCGAGATTTCCGACGAAGATATCCAGTCAGAGACCGATCGTCTGTTTGAAATGTCCACCGGCGAGGAAGCCGAACAGGAAAGTCTCGACAATCTCCGCCAATTCCTCGCCTCACAGTCCACCCGCGATAACATCCGCTCCTCGCTCCACAGCCGCCGCGTCCTCGAGCGCCTGACCGACATCACGCAGGGCAAACTCGACGAAACGGACGAAGAGCCTGAAGAGGAAACATCCCTCGAACCTGCCGACGATGAACCGGCGGAGGATGAAACGGCCACCGAACCCGCGCCCGAGGCCTCCGACGAAAACCGGACCTCGGCCTAGTCCGAACCCAACGATTCCAGGAGCCCCTAACGATGCTGCAATTGCCCAATCCCCAGGAACGTGTGCTCCCCAGCAACGTCCTTCCCGGGATCATCCGACCCACCACCGAGGGCGAACGCGCCTTCAATCCCTACTCCCTGCTGTTGCAGGCTCGCATCATCTACCTGGGCACCCCGGTGGATGACGATGTATCCAACGCCGTGGTATCCCAACTGCTCTACTTGGGCTGGGAAAACCCCGACGAGGACATTTACCTTTACATAAACTCACCCGGCGGTTCCGTGCTCGATGGCATGGCCATCTACGACACCATGCAGCTCATCAAGCCCGACGTCGCCACCGTATGCCTGGGCAAGGCCGCCAGCATGGGCGCGGTCCTGCTGTCCGGCGGGACCAAGGGTAAACGCTACTGCACCCGCAACTCCACCGTGCTGATCCACCAGGTGATGGGCGGTATCCAGGGTTCAGCGTCCGACATCGAAATTACCGCTCAGGAAATTCTTAGGCTCCGCGAACGGCTGAACACCATCCTCTCCGAAAACTGCGACCAGCCCTTCGACAAAATATCCCGCGACTCTGACCGCGACTACTGGATGGATGCTGAAACCGCCGTCGCTTACGGTATCGTCGACCATGTCTTGGACCAACTCCCCGACGTAATGACCCGCGCGATCGCCTGATGGCTCGCTGCCAATACCCCGATTCCTTAGCCAGTGATCGTCATTCCCGCGAAAGCGGGAATCCAAAAACGCGTTGCCAAAGCCACTCTCCCCGGATTCCAGTCAATTGCCAGGAGACCCCGATGACCCTTCCTTTTGAAGACTCCCCGCTGCTCCAGCCGACCAACATCGTCCCCATGGTCATTGAGACCAGCCCCCGGGGCGAGCGCGCTTTCGATATTTACTCCCTGCTCCTCAGAGAGCGCATCATCTACCTGGGGACTCCCATCACGGATCAGGTTGCTAACGTCATCATCGCGCAACTCCTCTACCTCGAGCGCGAGGACCGCGACCGCGACATCAGCCTCTACATCAACAGCCCGGGCGGCTATATAGCGTCGGGCCTTGCCATCCTCGACACTATCAAGCTGATCAATTCCCAGGTCTCCACCATCTGCGTCGGAACTGCTGCCAGCATGGCCACCGTGTTGCTCGCCAATGGGGAAAAGGGCAAGCGTTATTGCCTGGCCAATTCCACCGTACACATGCACCAGCCCAACGTGGGCAGTTTCCAGGGCCAGGCCGCGGACATTGAGATTCAGGCCAGGGAGATCGTTCGTTTGAAGGAACGACTCTCCAAGATCCTGTCCGAAGCCACTGGTCAGTCCATCGAAAAAATCTCCGACGATACCGATCGTGATTTCTTCTTGACTGCTGAAGAAGCCATCGAGTACGGCATCGTGGATGAGATACTTGGCGCGCCAGCCGAGGAAGCCACCGCCGAAGCCGCCTGATCGTTCCCCAACCCTCCCTCACGCGAGGCGGCCAGCTATGACCACCAGAAACCGCAACAGCAACTCCAACCGAAATTCCTATCGGTGTTCTTTTTGCGGTAGCCTGTTCCCCCAGGGTCGCCTCATGCGGCCGCCCGGCCAGAGTCGAGGCGGCATCTGTTTCGATTGCATACGCGAGTTGGCCGCTTACGTCGCTGATCGAGGTGGCAAGCGGCGCTCCGATGAGTCTGGTCGGCACTCGCAACGAAGTTCCGACCGGGTTGAGCTCACGGAGAAAGCGTTAGCGGAGTCGTCGAGTCCGTCTCCCACGTTGGTTCCCCGCGAAATTTACGCCAGCCTCGACGCCTACGTGATCGGACAGGAAAAAGCCAAGAAAACCCTGGCGGTGGCGGTTTACAACCACTTCAAGCGCATCCGGAGCGGCGCGACTTCGTCCGACATTGAAGTTCAGAAGTCCAACATCCTGCTGATCGGACCCACGGGTTCCGGAAAAACTCTGCTCGCGGAAACCCTTGCGCGAACCCTTGATGTTCCGTTCGCCATCTGCGACGCGACCTCACTCACCGAATCGGGCTACGTCGGCGAGGACGTGGAAAACATCCTGCTCCGGCTCATCCAGGCGGCTGAATGGGAAATTCCGCGCGCCGAGCAGGGCATCATCTACATCGACGAGCTGGACAAGATCGCCCGCAAGGAAGGCGTCAACCGTTCCATCACTCGCGACGTTGCCGGCGAGGGCGTGCAGCAGGAACTCCTCAAAATCATCGAAGGCTGTGTCGCCAACGTACCGCCGCAGGGTGGCCGGAAACACCCGCACCAGGAGATGTTGCAGATCAACACCCGCAACATCCTCTTTATTTGCGGCGGCGCGTTCGACGGTCTGGAGGAGATGATCACCAAGCGGTTGTCAGTCGGCTCGTCGATGGGATTTTTAGCCACCGGGCCAGATCGCACCGACCGCAACCCCGGCGACGACAACCCCTTGGATCACGTGACCCCCGAGGATTTGCTTCAGTTCGGTTTCATCCCCGAGCTCGTCGGTCGCCTGCCCATCGTATCCGCCCTCCAACCTCTGGATCGGGAAGCCCTGATCCGCGTGTTGATCGAGCCCAAAAACGCCATCGTCAAGCAGTACCAGCAGTTGTTTGCCCTCGACGACGTTAGGCTGGAGTTCACGGACGACGCCCTGGCCGCCGCCGCGGAACGCGCCCTGGCCTACCAAACGGGCGCTCGCGTGCTGCGGCACATCGTCGAGGACGCGTTGCTAGACGTCATGTACGAGCTCCCCTCCCTTGAAGACATAGGACGCTGTGTTGTCCACGGCGACGCCATCAACGGAGACGCGTCGCCCCGCCTCTACCGGCGCAGCGGCGGCCGCTACCTCACTCTGAAGTCTGCCCTCGCCAGATCGGACCACGCGTCGCGCAGAAAAACCGCCTGACCGGCAACCACACCAACACGTAGGGGCGAATCATCATTCGCCCTATTTTTGTCGGCCTCTGCGTCCCGTTTGCAGAAATTCAACCACGACCAACGCGTGCTTAAACGCCATACACCCAGTCCATCTAACCAACATCTCACGTTCATCCGGACGCTATCGCCGCCTCAATCTCCTCGGTCAACGAAAAACCCGCAGGATGCGTATCAGCCAGTTGTTCCCCGTTCGCGTCCAGCGCCTCACCGGGCCGTACTCTCACCCGACCGTCCGCCACGGCGCCCAGCGTCGCCAACAGCAGGTACGGCTCCCGTGGGTACCCTTCAGCACGGATTAGCTTGAACAGCCCGTTTTCCTCACCCTCTTCACTCCGGACTCGTTCTATGGATCGCCCGCTCAACGCTGAACGCGCCTCGTCGAAAGGGCCGCCGACGATGGGCAACTCACAGTGGGATAGTACCGGCCCGCGATCGACCTCTTCCGTCGCCATGTGGATCATCGCGCCGGTCCGCGTGGCGCCGGTTTCGATCAATTCCCAGATCACTGACTGCCAAGTCCCGGTCGGGCCATCCGGCAGGGCTCCGTGCAGGTTCAACAGCGGGTATCGCCGGCACATCTCGCCGCTGCAAATGAGCATGTAGCCGGCCAACGCGCACACGTCCGGTTGGTAGCCTTCCAGCAGGGCCATCGCCTCCCGGTCAAAGCCGTCCCGGTGCCGCGACATCGGACCGCCGCCATGTTCCCGCCTGTACCGCGCTGACGACAGTGTCACCAGCGGCAAACTATACGACCTCACCAACTCGAAGAACGCGTCCGATCCCTCCGCTTCCCCCGGTTCCCGATTGCTGAACACAAACTCGATCGTGGCGTCGAGTTTCCCCGCCTCAATCGCCTCGGCCACGAACTGCAGCAGCCCCCGAGACCCTTCCCCCCGGCCCGTAGAGAACCATCCTATCCGCAGCATGAACCCAGCTGTTCCACTTTATTTCGCTGATCCCAAGCCCCGAATTTCACCAATCCGGAGCCCTGCTCATGGTGCGGAACGTCCACCTATGGCGGGAGCCGGTCACCATGAACCCGTCAAACCACCATCCAGCCCTGAATCCTGCCAATCCTGTGCATCCATGCAAAAACCGTACTCCGCCTCATCAGAACGGTGCATCGTCTTCAAAGAGCGATGGGTCATCCGGTTCCAGCGGTGGCGGAAGGTCCCATTCGTCATCGCTATCGTTGGCATCGTCAGCCGCAGGAACGGGCATGCCCCGGTTTTCGCCAATCTGAGTGATGCGCAGTTCAGCCTCGGTCAGCAATTGCTGGCAGCGGTTCGCTAGCTCCATCCCCTGACGGTACAGCGACTCAGCCTCTGTCAAAGGCAATTCGCCGCGCTCCAGTTGATCAACCGTCTCTTCCAGTCTCCGGTATGCATCCTCAAACGAAAGCTCGGCCAGTTCCTCTCTCCAACCCTCCGTCGGTTCGGTCATGGTTGTGCGTCCAGTACCGTCGGTTACAGCAACGGCCGCATCGCCGTCTGGACGTCTGACGCAGTGCGACGTCGTCGTGATGCCCGTGTCCCCGGTTTGGGCTGTTCGGCTTTGCCATCGGCATTGGAGACCGCTCCCGGATCATCGGTTGGAGTGCTTGCTCCACCGCCGTCGGAACCCGCCACGGCCTGCATCTGCCCGCCGCTCAGCGTGATGTCTAGCAAATCGCCATCGCGCGCTTGCCCTGGTTCCGTAACCACGCTGGAACCTTGCGCCAGAGTCACGACGGCGTAGCCTCTCCGCAGGGTGGCCGCCGGATCCAGCGCTGACAGTTTGGCCTGTTGCGCCTCCAAACCGCGCTGCAACCGCTCCTTGCGCCGGGTCATCGCCGCCGTCGCGCGCTCAGTCAACCCGTCAACCTGCCGCTTCATCACGCCCACGTCCGGCCCGCGCCGTTGCAATCGCTGACGTTGCAGCTCCAGTTCGCTTCGCCTCCGGTCTATATGCCCCAGCATCACTGCGGTCAGTTGCTGTCCCACCGCGAAAACATTGGCCAGCAGTTGCCGTCGGTCCGGTGTCACCAACTCCGCCGCCGCCGACGGTGTGGGCGCGCGTTGGTCCGCCACGTCGTCCGCGATGGTGTGGTCGGTCTCGTGTCCAACCCCCGACACCACCGGGATGCCGCTCCCGAATATGGCCCGCGCCACCTCCTCCGCGTTGAAGCACCACAGGTCTTCCAGTGACCCGCCACCCCGCGCCACAATTATCACGTCTGCCCGAGCCTCTTCGTTCAGTTGCCTGATGGCATCGGCGATTTGTCCGCCTGCGGTGTCTCCCTGCACCGCAGTGGGCGACAAGCACAATTCCACTAGCGGATACCGCCGCCGCACCACGTTCTGAATATCCTGCCAGACCGCTCCGCTGGGCGACGTCACCACTCCGATTACCTTGGGAAACAACGGCAACGGCCGCTTGCGAGACGCCTCGAACAACCCCTCCGCCGCCAATTGTTGCCGCAGCCGCGCCAGTTCCAGCGCCATGGCGCCCTCGCCCACGGGCAGCACTGCGGCCACCTGCATGTTGGCTTCGCCGTACGGAGGGTAGAACGTGAAGTTTCCGCCGGCCAGAACCTCCTGCCCTTCTTCCAGGTACTCCTGCCCGGACCGCCCACGGAACATCACGCAGCGAATCGTGCTGCCGTCTTCCCGCAGGCTGAAGTATGAGTGACCCGACGCCACTGTGCGCAGGTTTGCAACCTCGCCCTGTACCGTCAGCCGCGACAGCAACCCGTCCGACTCGAGCTTTTCCTTAAGATAGTTGGCTACCTGCCCAACCGAATACACTACTGGCGAAAGCATGTCAGGACGTTACCTATGCGCCGGTTTGCGCCTTTCGTGTAGCTATTACCATCGTCATGGCCCGCTCGCGTTCACTGTACGGTAAGTGTTACGTCCGACTTTGCTGCTCATTCGGAATCCGACGGAGCCGCGCCGGGTGGTGGTTCGTCAAATGGCCGGCCCTCCGATTCTGCATCGGCGCGTCGTTGCAGCCAGCCCTGCCACTGGATGTCCCTTTCCTCCCTACCCTCGGCCCGGCCTTCCGCCATGCCCTCGGCCCTACCCTCGGCCCGGCCCTCAGCCCGGTGTCGTTCAATCACCGGCGTCACGTAGCGGTTCACCATCGCCTGATACAGGGACATCAGCAATTCTCCTATGAGGTTGAGGGGACGAGTTATCAGTAAGGCTATTATAGCGATTCCAACGGCTACCAGGCCAAATTCGGCCAGTACGGCAATGATGTAGTCGCCAGCCCTTTTCCATAAAGGCGTCAAGGTGGCTGTGGGAGCATAAGGCGTCCGGTATGCCACGTAAGCCAGCCCAACCAGCCACAACAGGCTGAGTAACCGGAAGAATGTCGAAGCGTCGCGTTGGCTGACGCTCCACACCGACTCGCGAGTCTCCAGTTGCGGCGTGGCCGGTGGCAGCAGCCTGACCAGAGCGCGGCGCAGATGAGCCCACAGCGGTTCGCGTTCCCGGCCCAACGGCGTTCTCACCGCCACCCGAACGGTAACGGCAAGCGCGGCTTCACCGGGCGGAGATCATAGGGCAGCATGCGTGCGGCAGCTTTTGGCTCAACATGATTGTAGTGGTGCGGCTCTTTCTGCGGAATCAGCTCAATCCTGCCGATCCGCCGTTGCCATACATCATGCTGCTTAGGGGTCTCCCTACGACACCCGTTCCGAATACGTCGCGTTCCGCGTGTCCACCTTCACCACCGTCCCCGGCGTGATGAACATAGGAACGGTGATCTGTAGGCCGGTTTCCAGCGTGGCCGGCTTGTTTCCGCCTTGCGCGGTGTTGCCCTTGAATGCCGGCGGCGTGTCCACTACCTCAAGCTCCACGTGGATTGGCAGGTTGACGTTGATCGGCGAACCCTTGTAGAACACCACCTCGACCATCATGTTCTCTTTCAGGTAGTCCAGCGTGTCTCCCAGTTGCTCCCCCGTCAACTCATGCTGGTCATAGGTTTCCTGGTCCATGAAGAAGTAGTGCGACCCGTCGGTGTACAGGTATTGCGTTTCCCGGTTGTCCACTTCGGCCAGGCTGAAACCCGTGTCGTAACGCTGGAAGGTACGCTCCACCACCGAGCCGCTGATCAGGTTGCGCATCTTGATCCGCGTCACCGGAGCCCGCTGCTGCATCTTGTGCCGCTCGTAGTCCATCACCTGCCAGGGCTGGTTTTCCAGCTCGATCACCATGCCCTTGTTGAGGTCGCCAAAGTTTATGCTCATCCTGGGTATCCCCTTTTACGTCTCTCGTTCCGCCGCCTCGTCGCTGATGATGCCGGCCAACGTTTCCAATGCAGCAGTATAGCCCCTCCATCCCAACCCGGCAATTTGGCCGCGCACGGTATCAGCCAGCACCGAATGTCGCCGCCAGGATTCCCGTGCGTGGATGTTGCTCAGGTGCACCTCCACTACCGGAACACCGGTATCCGTCAATGCGTCCTTCAACGACAGCCCGTAGTGCGTCAGCGCCCCCGCATTGATCACCACGCCGTCAATTCGGCCCGCCTGCTCTTGTAGACGATCGATCAACGCCCCCTCGTGGTTGGACTGGAAGGATTCCACCTCAACGCCCAGCGATGCTGCGCGCTCTCCGATGCGACGGTTGATCTCGTCCAGCGTCAGCGTCCCATAGTGATGGCGATCTCGCCGTCCCAGCGCGTTCAGGTTAGGACCGTGCAGTACCAGGATCGTGACCATCTGCCGCCGTCTCGCTTTCGGGATTCTCGCCGTCCTGCGCCGCCATCGGGTGGAAATTCAGGTACGCCCGCCGCGCTTCCTGCTTGGTGATGTGCGTGTACATCTGCGTAGTGGATACGCTGCTGTGCCCCAGCAGGTCTTGGATCACCCGCAGATCGGCGTCGCCCTCCAGCATGTGGCTTGCAAAGCTGTGCCGCAGCGTATGCGGGTGGATCCCCTCTTTCAGGCCCGCCCGCGCCGCGTAGTTGCTCACAATTTTCTCGATGCTGCGACGCGATAATCTGCCCCCATACCGGTTGACGAAAAGCGGCTCGTCATTCTCCACGCCGGCAACCAGATGCGGCCGGCCGTCGCTCAGGTAGTTGTCCAGCGCCGCCTCCGCCGGCTCACCGAAAAGCGTCCACCGTTCCTTGTTTCCCTTGCCGCGCACCAGGATCTCCCGCCGCTCCCGGTAAACGTCTCCAATGTTCATCCCCTCGATCTCAGCCAGCCGCACTCCGCACGCGTACAGCACTTCCAGAATCGCGCGATCCCGCAACCCGGTCGGCGTGTCATCGTCCGGCGCGTCCAACAATCGCGTCGCCTCCTTCTTACCCAGGAAGCTAGGCAGCGGTTTCTCCACCTTCACCGGAAAAGACCGCGCCGACGGCACCGGCGTGGACTTGAACCATCCTTCCTGAACCAGAAAGTTGTAGAAGGTCCGCAGCGCCGTCAACTTGCGCACTATGCTGACGCGCGCATACCCCTTGGGCCGCTCGCCATCCGTCCGCCCCTCCGTCGCTAGGTATGCCACGTAGCCGCGCAGCATCTGCCGGTTCATGTCCGACAATCCCAGGCCCTTGGGCCGGCAGTACCCGAGGAAAGTGTGCAGATCGTCCAGGTAAATTCGCCGGGTGTTGTCCGACAGCGATCTTTGCCCTGTCAGATAACGCCCGTACCGCTCCAGCAGATCCGGCGTCGCCGGCTTACATTCACGCTCTGAACCGACCGCCGCCGTGATCGTCCCGCTAGTCGCCAACGGTCGCCAGCTCCGGTTCCGGCGAGTTCGACGTCGACTCCGATTCCACCGTGGGAGGGTCGCCCTTCCACTTGCAAACCGAACACGTCACCTTGCCCCGCGCCGCCGCAACCAACATCCCGTTGCATTGCGGACACGGCGTCGGCAAGGGTTGCGTGTTCACCAGGAAATCGCATTTCGGATAGTTGGCGCATCCCCAGAACGGCCGCCCCGATTTTCGAGAGCGTCGTTCCACCAGGTCGCCGCCACACTTGGGACAGGGCACCCCGCTGCTCTTCACGATGTTCCGCCGGTTGTCGCACGGGTTGTCCTCGGCGTTGTAGCCCGTGCAAGCGAGGAACCGCCCGTAGCGACCCGTCTTGATCACCATGGGCCGTTCGCATTTCTCGCAGATCTCGTCCGTCTCCTCGTCCGCGGGCCGGTCCGCGTTGTTCCGCATGTTCCGCGTGTTCTGACATGCCGGATATGCCGTGCAAGCCAGGAACCGCCCGAAACGGCCCATCATCATGGTCATCGGCGCGCCGCACTTCTCGCACGACGGAGAGAATGCCTTTTCAGCCTCCGTAACGGCTTGGTGGAACGGCCCGTAGAATTCCCGCAGCATGGGCACCCAATCAAGATCGCCCTGCGCCACGCTGTCCAGGTCCTCCTCCATCCGCGCCGTGAAGTTCATGTCCATCACGTCGGAGAAGTGTTCCTTCAACAGGTCCGTGACCGTACAACCCAACTCCGTGGGTAACAGCCTCCGCTGCTCCCGCTCCACGTATTCTCGCTCCACCAATGTCGCGATGGTCGGCGCGTAGGTGCTGGGCCGCCCGATGCCCTTGTCTTCCATCTCCTTGATCAGGGTGGCTTCGGTGAACCTCGGCGGTGGCTGCGTGAAATGCTGGTTCGCTTTCAGTTCCTGGTTGACCAGACCGTCGCCGGCTGCCAACTCTGGCAGCGCGCCCTCCTCGCCATCGCCGGAATCGTCCCTGCCCTCCATGTACACCGCGCGGAACCCCGGGAACTTCAGCACCGATCCCGTCGCCCGGAACCGGAACACGCTGTCCGACGGTGCCGCGCAATTCGCGTCGATCTCCACAGTAGTCGCTTCCAGCAGCGCGTCCGCCATCTGGCTCGCCACCATCCGTTCCCAGATCAGCGTGTACAGTCGCAACTGGTCGCGGTCCAGGTGCGCCGCCATTGCCTGCGGCGTCCGTCCGATGGATGTGGGACGTATCGCTTCGTGCGCTTCCTGCGCGTTCTTGCTTCGCGTCCGGTAGCTGCGCGGCTTGTCCGGCACATACTCCTTGCCGAACCGCTGTCGCACGTAGTCCCGGGTCTCCCGCACCGCCGTCTCGGCCACGTTCACGCTGTCGGTGCGCATGTAGGTGATCAGGCCCATGGATCCTTCGGTTCCAACGTTGAGCCCTTCGTACAACTGTTGCGCCAACGCCATCGTCCGCTGCGCCGTGAACCGCAGCTTGCGGCCCGCCTCCTGCTGCAACGTGCTGGTGATGAACGGAGGCGACGGACGCTGCCGCCTCGGCTTTTTCTCCACCTTGTCCACGGCGTAGGACGCGTCCTTCAACTCCGATTCCAGGCTCCGCGCCGACTCCTCATTGGGAATCGACATCTTCCGCCGCGCGCCCTTCCGTGAGTGCAGCGTGGCCGTGAAGATGTTGGCATTCGCCGGCGGATCGGTGTCCTTGAACAGGTCCGCCTCCAGCGACCACCACTCCTCCGGCACGAACGCAGCGATCTCCCGCTCCCGCTCCACTATCATCCGCAACGCGACTGATTGCACTCGCCCCGCCGACAATCCCAGTTGCACCTTCAACCACAGCAGCGGGCTTATCTCATACCCCACCAGCCGGTCCAGTATGCGCCGGGCCTGCTGCGCGTTCACCAACTCCATGTCGATCTCGCGGGGATGCTCAAACGCTTCTTCCACCGCCTGCTTGGTGATCTCGTGGAACACCACGCGCTTCGGCAGTTTCGCGTTCTTGTCCCATCCCGCCGCCGCTTGGAGGTGCCATGATATGGCTTCACCCTCCCGGTCCGGGTCGGTTGCCAGGAATATCTCGGACGCTTTGGCCCCCGCCTCTTTGAGACCTTTCACCAAGTCGCGCTTGTCCTTCATCGTCAGGTACTTCGGCGCGAACTCTTCCTCTGTGTTCACTCCGATGGTCGATTTGGGCAGATCTCGCACGTGCCCCATCGATGCGGCCACCACGTACTTGTTGCCCAGGATCTGGCCCACCGTCCTGGCTTTCGCCGGGGATTCGACAATCACCAACCGCTTGCCCGCGGCCGATGGCACGCCGGACTTGGCTCGCGTTGCTCCCGTCTTTGCTTTGCTGCCGGACCGGGCGGCCGCTTTGGCGCCCTTGGATCTGGCGGACGTTTTTCCGGTGGTCTTTTTGCTTGTACCGGTCTTGGGCGGCATCGGGTGGGTCTTTCTCCAGTTTGTTTCGTTTTTGGCTCAGGCCAGTTGGTAATGCATCATACCAGCCTGCACAACTAGTCCCTTTATT
Organism: Dehalococcoidia bacterium; assembly: GCA_034423115.1. GTDB lineage: Bacteria > Chloroflexota > Dehalococcoidia > Lucifugimonadales > UBA3495 > Bin87. The sequence goes on from DAOUJD010000044.1 coordinate 185,693, forward strand.
TCCAGCATTGTCAAAAGACCGCTGATTTCCGTAATTGGACGGTCTGCCAACCTGGCTAAGTCGTCGATATGCGCCGGTTCGCTGGTGATATGCTGCAACAGATTCAACTCGTCGGGGTCATCCGTAGTCGGAGATGGTGTAACCCCTGCGGCCTTTAGGCCGTGGTCAACGTATGCTCGTTCGCCGACCTCGTTGCTGACCGTATCGCCGGGGCTGGGCCGTGCCGCGTCGGGATCATCCAGCGACAGAGGAATCTGGCGCACCGCCGTGTCCAGCCCGATCTCCTCTAATATATCACTAACGCCACATACTAGCTTGGCGCCTTCCCTGATCAATCTGTTGGTCAATTTGCTGGCATCGGAGTACACGCTGCCCGGTACACAGAAAATCTCACGGTTCTGCTCCAACGCATGATAAACCGTCCACCGGGTCCCGCTCGTCTCGCTGGCCTCTGTGATCAACGTCCCCAGCGTCATTCCGCTGATGATCCGGTTGCGCCTGGGAAAGTTCGACGCCTCCGGTCTTGTGCCCAACGCGAATTCGCTGACCAACGCTCCGCCCTCGCCCACGATCCGCTCCGCCAGTCGACGGTTTTCCCTGGGATAAACGGTATCCAACCCGTTCCCCAGCACCGCTATCGTCCGGCCCCCCGCGTCCAGCGTCGCCTTGTGCGCCCGCGCGTCGATACCCAGTGCCAGCCCGCTGACCACGGTCACGCCCCGCGCTGCCAACTCACCACACAACTCTGCGGTCACCCGGTATCCGTACTCCGTAGGCCTGCGTGTGCCTACCACTGCCACCGATGTTTCGTCATCAGGATGGAGCGTGCCCCGGCAGTACAACACGGGCGGAGCGTCCGCGATCTCCTTCAAACGGCGCGGATACTCCTCGTCGTGCCACGTCAATGCTGTAACCCCACACCTCGCCAACCGCTCTACTTCCCGTTCAGGGTCGATTTTCTCGCGACCTTCCACTATGGCTTTGACGACACCCCCACCGATGCCCGCCGCGCGCAGTTCCCGTTGAGAGGCCTTCCACGCCGATCCCAGGTCGCCGTCGAAATGCGTTTCCAACAACCGGAATCGCGCGGCGCCCAGACCCGGCGTCTGGCTCAACGCTATCCAGCATCCCAAAGAAAATGTGGCGCTCGTAATCACGGCGGGGATTCTATCACAGCGCAAATTTTCCAAACAACGCGCAAATGTCACCAATTCCGTGCTGACCTCAACTGCCCGGCCCATCTCCCTGGCCCGCTCATCCCGAGCCCATTGCAAAGTGAGCCCACCAAAACCGAACGCCCCTCAATGCCGCACATCCTTCAATACCCAGATCCAAAATCCCGTTCATCCCGACCGTCGGTGTCAAACTGTAGCGTTGCAATTTAGGTGGTTTCTCCCTGTAGGGGCGAATAATTATTCGCCCCTACCCGCACCAACTGCGGCGTTTACCGAAATCAAACCACCCAAAAACGGAACCCTACCGATGGCAACACGGCCTTTTCAAAGTCGCCACACGTCCCCCTCATGGTGCGGAACGGCCGCCTCCGGCGGGAGCCTGTCGAACCACGAGCGCGTCCTTCGACAAGCTCAGGACGAGCGGGTGGACTTCAATCGCACAACTTCGGAAAGGCCCTGAGATGGCAAACCTGCCGCTTGACAAATACGAACACATGACCCCATAATGAAATCACTCGAGTAAGAACATCCTATCCAGCCCTGCCCAGAGGTGAACCCGGTCGTACACGGCCAACCCGTCAGAATTCAAATCGCAAAACCGTCTCCGCCAGGACCAGTACCGAACAATTCTTACCCGGCGTGGTTGCAACGGGGCCAGCGTCAATCCACACGCTGGGCGTACCGCGCAGTCCCCTCTCCCCTGGCGGGAGAGGGCTAGGGTGAGGGGGATTTTTCCCGACCCACGCGCTGTCTGCCAATTTGAGTGGTCAAAAAACCTTAGCTAATCGAAACAACCAACTTTCCCAAAAACCGCTTGAAAGGCCACGTTCCAAACTCGCCCTCCAGGAGCCCGCCATCTAGGTCGGCCTCGCGCTTGCTTGCCACCGGGCGTACTTGCTACCGGTCGGAGAGGTCTGTCGCGAGCGTAGCCCGGGACCAGGCATGCGCATGTATCCGCGCCCGCCAATGGCATAACCCTGGCTTGGGCATCGTCCTCAAACCCCAATAACATCCATTCGGTGGATCGCTGCCAGGCGAATCTCCGCCTTGCCCGGCTATGCGTGGTCGGCTAGTATTACCACCATCTCCACCCCTGCAACACACGGAGGTTACGATGCGGTACGACTATATCGTGGTTGGGGCTGGTTCGGCCGGCGCCACCGTCGCAACCCGTCTGTCCGAGGACACGGACAAGAGCGTCCTGCTGCTCGAGGCCGGGCCAGATTATCCCGATTTCGATCATCTCCCTGATGACCTGAAACTGGGCAACAACGTCTTCTTTTCGGCTTACGGCCCCCACAGCTGGGCCTACAGCGCCCGCGTGACCGCCCAACAAACCGACCTGGTCATCCCGCGCGGCAAGGCCACCGGCGGCTCCTCCGCCATCAACGGCCAGGTCCTCTATCGAGGCATCCCGGAGGACTACGACCGCTGGTCCGAATGGGGCAACGATGAGTGGGGCTACACCAATGTCCTGCCTTTCTTCCGCCGCATGGAGAACGACCACGATTTCCAGGACGATTGGCACGGCACCGACGGCCCAATACCCGTCCGCCGCTACCGCCCGGACGAGTGGCTGCCCCATTCCATAGCGTTCAAGGATGCGTGCGTTTCTCTCGGATTCAACGACGACGCCGACCAGAACCATCCCGAGTCAACCGGCGTCTCGCCCCGGGCCCGCAACACCCTCGATGGCGTGCGCATCAGCACTGCCCTGGCCTACCTGAACTTGGCCCGCCACCGGCTGAACTTCACCCTCCGCGCCAACGTCCACGCCTGCCGTGTCGTATTCGACGGCAACCGCGCGGTGGGTGTCGAGGTGGAAAGCGGCGGCGAGCGTTTCGTCGCTGAGGGCAATCAGATCATCGTCAGCAGCGGCGCCATCGCCTCGCCCCAACTCCTGCTGCTCTCCGGCGTCGGACCCGCCGACCATCTGCGCGAGGTCGGTATCCCCGTCGTTCACGACCTCCCGGGTGTCGGCCAGAACCTCCGTGACCATCCCTCCGCCTGCGTCCTGTTCCGCGCCGCCGGCGACCGCCCCGACGTCCAGGCCGCCGCCATTCAGGTGGGCCTCCGCTACACCGTGGAAGATTCCTACCTCCGCAACGATATGCAGATCACCCCGCTGCTCATGACCTCCGAACACCGGCCGGCCCAGGTCGTCATCGACGACGACGAGAACTACATCGGTATCAGCGCCGGCCTCCAGTTGGCCTTGGGTAAGGGCGAGCTTCGGCTCAAGTCCAACGACCCCTTGGAATACCCCTACCTGGACTACAACTATTACCAGGAACCCTTCGACTTGGAACGCATGCGTAAAGCCATCCGCACCTGCATCGAAATCGGCGAGCACCCGTCGTACCGCGAAGTCCTGCTTGAGCGGGTCAACCCGGTCGATTCCGATCTCGTCTCAGACGCCACCCTCGATGCATGGCTCATGAGCAACACCGGCACGTCCCACCACGTTTCCGGCACCTGCAAGATGGGCCCCGCCAGCGACGAGTTGGCCGTCGTCGACCAGCAGGGCAGGGTCCACGGCCTCGAAAACATCCGGATCGCTGACGCGTCAATCATGCCCGACTGCATACGCGCCAACACCAACGCCACCACCATCATGATCGGCGAAAAAATAGCCGACTACATCCGCTCCGGCCGTTGAGACCCTCGGCGCCTTGACCCGAATCGTAGCAACTGTATTGGGTGTCAAGGTGAGGTTTGAGGAGTGTGCTGCCAGGGTTGGCGGTCCCGGGCGATGGCGTTGAGCATGGTAAGGAGTTTGCGCATACAGGCGGTG
>DAOUJD010000045.1:0-57904 GCA_034423115.1 Dehalococcoidia bacterium
GGCCGTGCCGCAGTGCGTTCGGCACTCTACATGGCCACCGTGGTCGCCACCCGATTCAACCCCGCCATCAAGACCTTCTACCGACGTCTCCGCGACGCCGGTAAACCCGGCAAAGTCGCCCTCACCGCGTGTATGCGTAAACTCCTTACCATGCTCAACGCCATCGCCCGGGACCGCCAACCCTGGCAGCACACTCCTCAAACCTCACCTTGACACCCAATACAGTTGCTACAGATGAAACCGGCCCCGGCTGGTGGTCGGACAGAAGGGAGTTCTGATGGCTGCCGTTGACTATTCCGCGCTGGACGACCCCCGGGCGTCGGGGATGTCGTTTTACCCGCAACGACACTGGACCCAGACGCCGGAGGGAGCGGTTGACTGCGGGATCACCGTGGACGACGGGGTGCAGTTGTCCGCGCGGTTCTTTCCGGTTGGCCTGGCCAACCCGACAGTGCTTTTCTTCTACGGGAACGGGGAAACGGCGGCCGGCTACGACAACATCGCGCCGCTCTACAACCAGATCGGCGTGAACTTTTTTGTGGTTGATTACCGGGGGTACGGAGCATCGGGCGGGTCGCCGGCGTTTTCGGTGATGCTGGCGGACGCGGTCAAGGTGCTGGACTCGCTGCGGGATATGCTGGCGGGGTCTGATTTCACCGGGCCGCTGTACGTGATGGGCCGCTCGATGGGGCGGCACTCGGCGTTTGAGTTGGCGGTGGAGGCGGCGGATCGGATCGACGGGGTGATCATTGAGAGCGGGCGGCCCAATCTGGCGCGGTTCACCATCGGGCTGAATGAGGAAGAAGCTCGGGCGATGGATGAGGCCTACCACGCCAAGGCGTACTCCATCAGCATACCCGCGCTGGTGATTCACGGGGAGCAGGACGAGTTAGCGCCGGTGCAGGACGCGGTGGCGATGCACGACAACATGCAGACCCCAGACAAGCATCTGCTGGTGATCCCCGGCGCGGGGCACAACGACCTGATGTTTGTGGGGCTGCGGCAGTACTTCGAGGCGATACGACGGTTTGTGGTGCAGTATGGCGGGGCAGGGGGCGGTGATGGTTCAAGTGCGGAAAACTAAACGCTGTGGACAAATCACCGTCGCTACCTCACCATGGACATCGCAGCCCTTAGTGAGTCGCCAACGGTATAACCACCGAGCGCCCCGGCCTTTCTACGCTGGGGGACGATGGTCCCGTAGGAACGAACGAGGTCAGTGATGAAACTGCACGGCGTTGTCAGAGGCACAACAATTGAACTTGAGGCCGATCCAGAATTACCGGATGGGCAACGTGTTGTGGTGGAACTTGAGATTGCCATGACTGAGTTCAATACAGATCCGATATCGGCCCGAGACCTCGAAAGCAGGATCGCATCAGACCCCGAGTTCGCGAGCATCCGGCAAGCCAGGTCGCTGAGGGAGAAAATAGCCACGCGCTTGAGTGGAAACCTGCTCAACTCTGTCGAATTAATCAGAGAGGATAGGGCACGTTGACGTCGCTGGTCATAGACACCAGCGCGCTGGTTAAATACGTCCTGCCTGAACAGGACTCATCAGTGGCCGAAAAACTTGTCACGTTTCATCGTGCCGGGACGGTCACTCTGCTGGCACCAGAATATCTGCTCGTCGAATCTGCAAACGTGCTCTGGAAACACCTGGTACGCCGCAACATCCTGCCGGAAGAGGCAATGGAGTCATTTCGCACCCTCAGAGAGCTCGGCGTTCGTTTGGTACCCGATGTGGAACTACTGGAAGACGCGCTGGCATTTGCCGCCGACAACGGCATCACAGTGTACGACTCGCTATTTTGCGCCCTTGCCGTCCGTGAAAACGTTCAACTGATCACGTCTGACGGGCCCCTTGTCACGCGCATGACGGGGACTGGTGTCCAGGCGACCCTGCTGTCCGAATGGGAAGATTCTTGCCGAGCACTTGTGCCAAATCAGAGGTTCGCGATGCGTATGTGGGGGTTGGGGAGAAGGAATCAGGGGCACGGACAGTGGCTCTGCATCGTGTCGCTGGGTCCTGCATCCGCCTATGGCGGACATCATCAACTATCGCAGCAATGATGGGCGGTGGCTTAGCACGGCGGCAGGTGGGTTCCTGGGAGGTTCTGACTCAGGCCGGAGGCCGTTGTTTCATCAAGATCCAGCTTCCTGATGGCCGGCTAAAGACGCAGCACGTTGACCGGTATCAGGCGACCGGATTCTGGGTCAACCGCCAGGAGTGCGTCTTCCAGGGCTATTACCCCGAGCAGGCTGGGTTCGCCCGGTTCCGCGAATATCACGGGCGTAGGGAATTCCCTGCCCTCCAACCTTATGGTCGTCCTGCCCACATCCACGGGCGCTACGCTGCCGTCGGCCAACTCGGACTGCGCCGAACGCTCGATCGGTACGCCCAACCGGTGCAGTAACTCGCGTGGCACCGATGTGAAGGTTGATCCGGTGTCCACCGTGACCTCCACATCCTCAAACCGATGCCCTTGCGGGTCTTCAACACCGATGGTCACGGTGACCGTTCCCATTTCTTTTCCCACGATTTTTCGTTACCAGAGATTGTTTGTGGGTCTAGCAGTTGGCCGCCACGGTACCAGTTTCCCGTGTGCAGCGGATTCTGTACATCTCAAAGTGCACGCATCCGTGGTGATTTCGCTGCGCGGTCTTTTTGGGCGGTGGCAGGGGCGTTAAATTCGCGATGCATCCCGTCGTCACGCCTTTCCCGTTTTGGAATGCGTGAATGCGTCCTGGCGGCCTATCATCCGCGCTGACGCAGTTCCGCTTCCAGCTGGCGCACTCTTTCTTCCGCCTGCCGGCGCAGCTGGCGCTCGGACTCCAGGCTCTGCCGTTGGGACTCCAGGCTCTGACGCTGGGACTCCAGACTTGGTATGTAGTTCTCCGTTGCAGGGTCGTACCAGTCCAGCCGTCCCTGCCGCCAGCAGATGTACAGGCCCAGGGTTTCGCTGTATCCCCGCAGTTCTCCATCGGGGAATTCGTCCACCATGATTGGGCGATACCGGCCGTCCACCAGGCGGTCGCCGGCCAGTCGGGCGCCGTGAAATTCGCCGGTCTCGTCAAAGCGCCAGTATTCCCCGGTTCCCAGCCTGGCGTAGAAGTCGGGTTTGACCTCGATGTCAGTGCGCCAGGTGTGGCGGGACGCTATCTCCAGCACCAGTTCCGGTGGCTTGCCCTGAAGGGACACGATATAGCCGTTGTTGGCCTCGTACAGGTCCGGGTCGGCCCGGAAGGCCACCAGCAGGTCGGGGTAGCGTATGGGACCACCGGGCGCGGCGGAGATGTAGCGTTCGCCGGATACGATGGTGGTCTCCGGATTGGCCAGGTGGTATTTGAGACGGCCAACATTGCCATTTTCGGCCAAGTGCTTGAAGCTGGTCATGTCGTCGGGATGCTTCTCTGGAATGTCGGGCAGGCGGTAGTCCGTCGGGTTTTGCGGAGCCGTCTTGGTGGTATGGCGGCTGGTCATGGGCTTCCTCCCGTGGGAGTCTGTAGTTGCGCCATTGTCGTGACTCGGTTGGCTTGGTGTCAACAGCAGGGGGACCGGTGAAGCAATGCCCGTTCTGTGGTCTCCGGCTAAACAGCGAGATCGCCTCGTCACGCATCCGGCTCACGATACCAGGGATTCTCGGGACTCCACCGTGACAGGGAGTTGGCGAACTTGGGCCGATGGGCATGGATTGTGGCGGTTGCTCGCCCTACTCCACGCCTACTTCACGGCCCTGGTCGGAGGCGGTTTGGATGGCGTCGATGAAACGGTGGAGACGTACGGCCTCGGCGAAGTCGGGCTGGCAGTCGGCGCCGGCACGGATGGATTCGCCGAACTGGTAATACATCTGGCCGACGCAGTAGGGCGCGCCGCGGGGCATGCCCTCCAACACGTAGGTGTATCGGACAGGAACTTCGAGGTCATCTAGCCGGTTGCTGCCCTGGGCTCCCCGCAGGCTGACGCCCTCGTGGTTGGGCGTGTCGTCGGAAGTGGCGACCAACGTGCCCTCGCGTCCGTGGATTTCCATGAGATAGCCGCTGTCGACCCACGGGTTACTGGCGACGTGGGCGGAGGCGACGGCGCCGTTTTCGAGACGGCCGCTGACCAGGATGTTGTCGGGGGAGGTTACGTCGACCATCTGATTGGTGTCGGTCTCGAACCACTGGGTGGCCTGGGTGCTGACAACAGTGGAGACGTGGCTGAAATCGCCGACGACCATGCGGAGGACGTCGATGGTGTGGCCGAAGGTGATGGTGAGGGTGTGTGCGCCAAGTTCGCGGTCGCGCTGCCAGGTACGGTCGGACTGGCGCTGGAGCGACCCGCCGGAGATACGGCGGACGTGGCAGGACATGACCTCACCGACGTAGCCATCGGCGACCAGATCCCTGAGGTACAGCAAGGCGGGGTTGGCGCGGGCCTGGAGGCCGACCATGTTGCGGACGCCGGCGGCCTGGGCGAGATCGGCCATCTCCTGGGCCTCGGCGGTGGTGCGACCCAGGGGCCACTCGGTATAGACGTGCTTGCCGGCGTTGATGGCGGCGACGGTGGGCTCGTAGTGGTTGGGCACGCGGAGGCTGACGGCCACGGCGTCGATGTCGGGGTGGGCCAGCATCTTGTGGTAGTCGTCGAAGGCGAGGCGGGCGCCGAACATCTGCCGGGACTCCTCGGCGCTCTCCATGCGGGTGGTGCAGACGGCGGTCAGCTCGAACTCGGGGCTGGCGACGACGGCAGGCAGGTGTGAGCGGACGGCCCAGCCACGATGGATGTTGGCACCGATGATGCCCAGGCGAATCTTGTCGGCCATGATGATGCTCCTGCGGTGGATTTGGGGCATCGTAGCACAGGCGACCGCGGGGAATTGTCATGGATGCACAGGATTGACAGGATGGCGATAGCCTGCCCCTGCCAGTCTTACGTATGCGGATCATCGGGGCGAATCAACATTCGCCCCCTACACCGCACGCGGTTGTTGGGTTGAAGGGTGGCTCGGCGTGCCTGGAGCGGGCGGACGGTGGAAGGACCTCAGAGATTTACTGAGTCGTTTGCTCTCGTCGCCACGCCCGTTGTTGGCCAGCTTGAGGGGCGTAATCTCTATGCCCACAGCGTTTTTCGGGTCGCGGGCGTTAAGGAGGTATCAGTCGCCACGGAGTCGCTGCAGTTCCGCCTCAAGCTCTCTAACCCTTGCTTCAGCTTGGACGCGAGCTTGGCGCTCCGCAAGGCGACCCTCACGTTCCGCGAGACGACCCTCACGCTCCGCGAGGCGACCCTCGCGCTCGGTTGCAAACGTGGCGATGTGGTCGCCGGTGTCGGGGTCATGCCAACCCAGGTAGCCGTCGGTCCAGCGGAGTTCCAATCCGAGAACGGCGCTGCGCCCTTTGAGGTTGCCATCCGGCAGTTCGGTGATCTCGATGGGTTCGTATCGCCGATCCACCAGCAGGTCACCGGCCAGACGGGCGCCATGGAATTGGCCCGTTTCGTCGAATCGCCAGTATTCGGCGACGCCGAGTTCCGCGTAGGCGGCTCGCTTTTCGGTGGTGTCGGTTCGCCCAGTGGAGCGAGAGGCGATTTCCAACACGAAGTCCGGAGGTTTGCCCTGTTCGGAAATCACGTACGCGTTGTGGTCCTCGTAGGTGATCGGATCGACGTTGAAAGCCACCAATAGGTCGGGGTAGAGGACGCCAGTCATGTCTGCTCTCTCAGAGGTCGGGATAAGGGTCAGATACCTTTCGAGGCCTACGATCGTGGTTTGGGGCGATCCAAGGTACAGTGCAATATGGTGGGCGTTACCGGTGGAGCCCAGGTGTTTGGCGGCTGTCATTTTCTGATCCGGGGCTGAGGGAGGGTCCGGGAGCTGGAAGGAAGATGGAGATTTCGGCGATTTGGCGGTGGTCATCCTGAATCTCTCCATAACAAACGCTTGAACGGTTGGCAACGCGGTGGACTATGGACCGGATTATACCCGTGCCGGGTTTGACTGGGGCAGTACAACGTTGGTGCGCATGTCGGTGTAAGGGATCCTTCGATCCGCTCGGGGCGAGCAGACGGTTTGGCGTGCCTTGATTGGGCGGGTGAAGAAAGGCGCTGAGGGTTGGCGGGGTGCGGTGTGTGCTAGGATTGGGCAGAATTAAACGGGTATGGAGGCGCTGTTATGCCGTACGGAGACAATGACTGGCTGGCCCTGACCACCGAGGAGACGCTGGAACCGGAGTTGCCCATCTGCGACGCGCACCACCACTTCTGGGATTTTCGGTCGGAGCGGGTGCCGTATCAACGGTATTTGCTGCACGAGCTGGCGGCGGACATCAACAGCGGGCACAACGTGCGCTCGACGGTGTTCCTGGAGGCGCGGTCGATGTATCGCCCCGGCGGGCCGGAGGAGCTGCGTCCAGTGGGCGAGGTGGAGTTCGTGCAGGGCTTGGCGGCGGCCAGCGACACCGGGCTTTACGGCCCGGGCAAGGCGGCGGCGGCCATCGTCGGGCACGCCGACCTGAACCTGGGCGCCGACGTGGCGCGGGTGCTGGACGCATTGCAGGCGGCGAGTCCCAACCGGTTCCGGGGCATCCGGCACAACACAGGCTGGGACCCGCATCCGGAGGTGGAGAGCCGCAGTTTCGACGGGCAGTTGCAGTCCGCCGATTTCAGGGCCGGCGCGCAGGTGCTGGCGAGCCGGGGACTGGCCTACGACAACGTGGTGTACTTCCCTCAACTGGGCGAGTTGGCGGATTTCGCGCGGGCGGTGCCGGACCTGACCATCGTGTCCAACCACATCGGCGGGTTGATGCGGATTGGGCCGTACGCAGGCCGGGACGACGAGGTGATGCCAACGTGGCGGGACGGGATCGCCAAGCTGGCCGAGTGTCCCAACGTGGTGATGAAGCTGGGCGGCGTGGGTCAGCCGCGGTACGGGTTCGACTGGCACCTGCGGGACCGGCCCATCGGGTCGGAGGAGTTGGCGGAGGCGATGGCGCCGCTGATGAACTACTGCATCGAGCAGTTCGGGCCGGACCGGTGTCTGTTCGAGAGCAACTTCCCTCCGGACAAGGTGTCGTACTCGTACAACGTGATGTACAACGCGTTCAAGCGGATGACGGCGGGGTATTCGGCGTCGGAGCGGGCGGCGATGTTCCACGACAACGCGGCGCGGGTATATGGGATTGAGTATTGATGGCTTCGGACAACGTTCGTTTCCCCGCCGCAACGGCGGTCTACCTCAATGGGGGATGTCGTTTAGCGTGGTCTGATGAGCGTCAACGTGGCGATGTACAACTTTTCGCTCATTTCGACCTGAGAGTAATTTAGGATCGCCCTTTCGGCCTGGTCAAGTCGCACGATGGCCTGGTTTATAGGAATAACGGCGTTGTGGTCGTAGTCCGCCGAGTGGCGCAGTCGTTGCATGTCGCTGAACGTGTCAGCGAAATCCTGGGCCTGCGGCGAGAAATCTCCACGGTTCCTGTGGAGTTCCCGGCGAGCCATGGAATGGTCAAGGCCGCGGTATGCCCGCGACCAAGCGGCGGCGGCCACCGCATCGTTGGGGGATCCGATGAGCGCGGAGGCATTGCTGTCGGCGAGTGCGTGGAACAGGGCATAATAGGCGTTGCTGATCGCTCTGCGGACGTGTCCATCAGTAGGAATACGTCCCACCAGTTGCGGGTTGAGGAGGTCCCGTCCCGCTTGGATGAGGCTTCTCCAGTCAACTGGAGTCGGCAGCGGGGTTCCGGGCGTGGTCATTGGCTGAGTTCACTGCGGTTAGCGTAGGAGATATTGGGGTCCGGGTCGATTCCGACCCGGTCGAAAAGGGTGCGGATGTCGCGCCTGAAATCCAGCGTCTTTTGTGGGTCGAGGGTTGGGTGGTCGTCCTCTAGGATGACGAAGACATGGACATAGTCCTCGTCGTCGGGGCCTGGCCGGTTCTCCGCCTTCACATCGTTGATATTGAAATCGGGGGACAGATACTTGGGAAGTTCAGCCCTGATGATGGTGGCGATCTTGTCAAGCGTTTCAGGATTGGCGTTCATGTTTCCAACCTCCCGCCTATGCGGTGGAGTTTAGATGATATGGCTGGGTATAGATGGCAATCAACCGGAGCACCGTCACCATGAACCGCCCGGTGCCAGTTGATCATGGGACAAGTGGGGTTCGGACAACAGTAGCCCGGGGTAGCCTGCTCGGGCGGGGGTCGCCATCATCCTAACCGTCTTCCATCGAGGGAGAGGGGATTTGTTCAGCCGTGATAGAAGGCGGGGGCTGAGCGATCGGTGGGGTCCTCGCCTTGCGACAAGTATTTTTGGCGGAGTTGGTCCCAGAGGTATAGGCGTTGCCATTGGGGTTCTGCTTCGTAGTGTTGGTTTTCGTCGAGGTGGGGGTTGGGCAGCAGGACGGTGATCTGCTGCTGATCGCCGCCGTTGAAGAGTCGGAGTCCCCACGAGGTGGGCTGCTGGTCTGGGTTGAGGCGGCGGTAGAGTTCGGCGCGGGCGGTGCGCCTCAAACGGGCGACGTCGGGCGCAGCCGACTTGTGCTCGCCGATGCAGATGTGGAGATGCCACTCCTGGAAATCGACGGTTAGGTAGCCGTCGAGGAAGCCGATGCGTGGTTGGCGCGGCGGCTTGATCTCCCAGACTGCGCCGGGGATCAGCATGCCGATGCGGACGTGCTCCCACTCGGCGAGGCAGTCGTTGAGGATGCCGTACAGGGTGTCCTGATCGGTGGGTATGGGAAACAATTCGTAAGTGCCGTCCATCTGTTGGATGATTTCGCCGCGTGGGAGAGGCTTTGCGGTAGTCATGGTGTGGCTCCCGGTTGGGTGTGCGTAGGGTTGGGTTCGGCGGGTTGGTTGGATGGTAATGTACTACAACCGTTTTCGGGTGTGCCCGGCGTTCGACCTCGTGCGAGCGTTTTTGCCGAGATGGACAGGATATCTTTGTGGGGCACCCGGACAGACTCAACACGAGACCGCCAAGCTTGAGCGGCCCGGCAAACTGCTTTGGGTTTGGCATTGCCGCCATGGCAGGGAGATCGGTTATCCCCACGACAGCCCAGCGAACGACGCCAAAACGTTTCCTCAATCACCGTCCGCCGTCCTTCGACAGGCTCAGGATGAGCGGACTGCCATGGTCCCGAGCACGAATCGAAAGGCAGTGGCCGGCGAGACGATAGGGGCGGCGTGTCTGATTTCGTAATTGCTGGTATAATAACCGTCGCGTGTGTGCTTTGCGGCGTTGCTATCCGACGCCGTTTCTGATGTAGAAGCTTGCCATGCGCCGCGTAATCGTTTGAAACCGCCCACGAGATGGGCCCAGGAGATTTCCATATGACGTTGACCAAGATTGCCCCGCAAAACCTGCGAACCCCCGGACCGACGCCCATCCCCGACGACATAGTCGAAGAGATGTCGCTGCCCATGATCAACCACCGGGGGCCTGAGTTCAAGGAGCTGATCGAGGCCACGACCGAGGGGCTGAAGCAGGTCTTCATGACCACCGACGACCTGTACATCCTCACGGCCAGCGGGACCGGCGCGCTGGAGGCGGCGGTGGTGAACACCCTTTCGCCGGGCGACCGGGTGATCGCGTGTACCGCCGGAGCGTTCGGCGACCGGTTCGTGCAGATCGCCGAGACCTACGGGGCCGACGTGCTGCGGATGGATTTTGAGTGGGGCGACGCCGTCGATCCCGAGGCAATTCGCGCCGAACTGCAGAAGGACCCGTCGATCAAGGCGGTGCTGGTTACGCACAACGAGACGTCCACGGGCGTCACGCATGATCTGGAGTCGATTGCACGGGTGGTGAAGGGCGAGTTCGACAAGCTGCTGCTGGTGGACGCGGTGAGCAGCCTGGGCTGCCTGCCGCTGCCGGTGGATGGCTGGAACTGCGACCTGGTAGCCACCGGATCGCAGAAGGGCTTCATGATCCCGCCGGGGCTGGCGTTCATCAGCATCAGCGCGCGCGGGTGGGACGCCTACAAAGAAGCCAAGATGCCCCGGTTCTACTTCGACCTCATGGCGGCGGAGCGTTCGCTGGTTCGCGGGCAGACTCCCTGGACGCCCAACGTGGCGCTGCTGTACGGGCTACGGCTGGGGCTGGACCGGATACTGGGCGAAGGCCTGGAGTCGGTGTACGACCGGCACGCCGAGATCGGCGAGTACACGCGGGCCGGGGTCAAGGCGTTGGGTCTCACGCTGCTGGCGAATGACGAGGCCCGCGCATCCAACACCGTCACGGCGATCAAGATGCCCGAGGAGATCGACGGCGGCCGGTTCATGGCGATGATGCGCGAGGAGGAGGGCGTGGTACTGGCCGGCGGCCAGGGCAAGCTGACCGGGCACTGCTTCCGGATCGGGCATCTGGGCTGGGTCAGCAAGGCAGACATCGCCGAGGTGCTGGAAGCGCTGGGACGGGTGCTACCCAAAGTCGGCTTCAAGGGATAAAATACCGAAAATCCAAAACGATAGGGGCGAATGATGATTCGCCCCTACGCATATATACGGCCATGTCATCAGTATCACAATTGCAACAGGCGATGGCGACATTACGGTTGTCGCTGGCGGAGATTCGCCACAAGGAAGAGCAACTGGACGCGACGATCGCGCAGTTCCGCACACAGTTGCGGCGACTGCCGCGCCAGACCATCTACGGAAGGGCGCCGCTGGACATGGCGTTATCGGCGATGGGCGAGGTGGAGGAGCGGCTGACGGACGCCGAGGACAACCGAAGGCGGTTGCTTACCATCAAGCAGGCGGCGGAGGACGAACTGGCCGCTTTGGAATCGGTGCAGCAGGTGGACGAGGCGCGGAAGGCATTGGCGCGGCTGAAGCAGCAGGCGGGACGGCAACCGATGTCCGGCGAGACCGCCGCTGAAATCAAGCGGCTGGAGCAGTTCATCGCCATCCACAGCAAGCGGGCGGAGCTAACCATCACGGCGTCGTTCGAGGAGCGACGGAACCGGGGTTAGATTTGGGTTAGTGCTACACTAGCCCCATGGACCGGATCAGCCTCAAAAACTACCGTTGTTTCGGCAGCGAAGAGCAGTCGGCGCGGCTGGCTCCGCTGACGCTGCTGGTCGGCCCCAACAGCACGGGGAAGACGTCGTTTTTGGCGCTGATACGGGTGCTGTGGGACGTGGCGTTTCGGGAGGTGGTCCCGAATTTTAAGGAAGAGCCTTACGACCTGGGGTCGTGGGACGATATTGTTTATAACCCCGGTGGGCGCGCCAAACTGACAGAGAGATTTGCGGCGGGGTTTGGTATTCCCAATACTCGTAGGAGCAACGATAGTGGTCAATTCCTATCTATCTTTGCGAACCGCAAGACGGCTCCTTATCCGTTGTATCGGTCCATCGCAAAAAACGAGATGATGATTACCATATCCTCCTGTGAAGAGACGCGCCAAACTGCGCATATTCGCATCCTGCAACGTGAGGAGCCTGAAGAATACGAGGTAGAGACCCCGTCTCCCCGTCAAGAAGATATTTTGCCATTCCGATCCGTAGTTATCGGGGCCGGCGATGAAATGGCAATTTCTGATCTTCTTGCCTTGCGCGATTTAGTTGGCCCCCAATGGCCACCTGCACAGCGCCCTTTTGCAAGTGCCCCGGTACACTCTCACCCGCGTCGTACTTACAACCCATCACTGTTGGCATACGATGCTGAAGGTGATTACATTCCCAGCTACTTGGCGAACCTGTCGCGCAGGGATGCAGACAACTGGCAATTGCTCAAAGCCGGCCTTGAGGACTTTGGCAAATCATCGGAGTTGTTCGATGAGATTCAGGTCAGGTCGTTTGGGAAGTCCGATGGCGACCCGTTTCAGATACAGGTGCGGAAGCACAGCGGGCCCAAGTCTCGGCGGCGCAAGGGGCCGTGGCGCAATCTGATTGACGTGGGGTATGGGGTGAGCCAGGCGCTGCCGGTACTGACGGAGTTGCTGCGGCCGGATGGGCCGACGATGTTTTTGCTGCAGCAGCCGGAGGTTCACCTGCACCCGCAGGCGCAGGCGGCGCTGGGGACGCTGTTCTGCCAGGTGGCGGCGGGCGGCCGTCAGTTAGTGATCGAGACGCACAGCGACTACATCATCGACCGAGTGCGGATGGACGTGCGGGACGGGACGACGGGGTTGAAGCCTGAGGACGTTTCGATTCTGTACTTTGAGCCGGGTGATGTGGCGGTGAAGATTCATTCGATACGGATGGATAAGATGGGTAACGTACTCGACGCGCCGCCGTCGTACGGGAAATTCTTTATGGATGAGATCAACCGATCAATCGGTCTGGTCAAGCCTAATGTGCGCAATAGTTGACAACAACGTGCGTGATCAGGTTTTCGGAGAGGACAGCGATTCTCCCGCGGGTAAGTTCTTTTTGGAGTGGTTAAGCGCAGGGCGGGGAAAACTGGTAGTGGGCGGCGAGCTTCTCCGAGAGTTGCGTGGTTACGGGGACTTCAATCGTTGGTTGAGAACCGCCTTGACGCGAAATATCGCGCTGGCGATCGATGACAACGAGGTCGATTTTGAAACCCAAGCAATACGCGATCAGCGAGTTTGCCGTTCCGATGATGAACATGTGGTTGCCTTGGCACGAGTGAGCGGCGCCCGCCTGCTGTTCACGAATGACTTGGATCTTCAAAACGACTTCAAAAACCGGAACATTGTCAACGATCCTCGGGGAGTGATCTACACCACTCGTGTCCGGCAGGACGTAACTCGGACTCACCGCGACTTGCTACGGCGCAATGATCTGTGCGTCGCATGATGCTCGGCGGCGTCGCTGTGGTATATTTATGCGGCATTTTGATACCTATTCTTGGTTAGCAGGAGCGCTTTTGACATGGCCGCCAGCGCAGAGATCACTCCCATTCCCAACGGCACCGTTACGTCGGCCCAGGGCTTTTCGGCCGGCGGGGTGTTCATCGGCCTGAAGACGCGAGGCGAGGACAAGCTGGACCTGGCGATGCTGGTTTCGGACTCCGAGTGCTCGATTGGCGGAGTCTTTACGACGTCGGCGATACGATCCGCCACGGTTGACCTGGACCGGGAAAGGGTCGCCACGGGTCGGGGTCGCGCTTTGATAGTGAACGCGGGGATCGCCAACACGTGCGTGGGCGCGCAGGGGTACAAGGACGCCGAGGAGATGACGCGGCTGGCTGCCGAAAAGCTGGACCTGACCGCCGAGGACGTGCTGGTGTGCAGCACCGGCGTGATCGGCGTCGAACTGCCGATGTCGCTGATCCGTTCCGGCGTAACCGAGATCGAACTCAAAGCGGACGGCGGGGCCGAAATGGCGCGGGCCATGATGACCACGGACACTCATCCCAAGGAAACGGCGGTGTCCTTTGTGGCGTCCACCGGGCAGACCATCACCGTAGGCGGCGTGGCCAAGGGTTCGGGCATGATCCATCCCAACATGGCGACGATGCTGACGTTTGCCGCCACCGATGCGGCGGTTGACCCCGGGTTCCTGCAGCAGACGGTGAAGGCGGTGGCGGACGAGACGTTCAACATGCTGACCGTGGACGGCGATAGCAGCACCAACGACACGTACCTGGCGTTCGCCAACGGGCAGGCGGGCAATCCGGTGATTGACGAGCGGTCACCGGACGCC
This sequence comes from Dehalococcoidia bacterium, assembly GCA_034423115.1. Taxonomy (GTDB): domain Bacteria; phylum Chloroflexota; class Dehalococcoidia; order Lucifugimonadales; family UBA3495; genus Bin87. The sequence continues at coordinate 13,595 of DAOUJD010000045.1, forward strand.
GACAACCTGCGAGCCGCATTGCACCAGGTAGCCGCCAACCTCACTACGATGCTGGCCCGGGACGGCGAGGGCGCAACGCGATTGATCACGGTACAGGTGGACGGGGCGCGCCATGCCGCCGACGCACGGTTGGCCGCCAAGACCATCGCGGGCAGCAATCTGGTCAAGTCGGCGGTGTATGGAGCGGATCCGAACTGGGGCCGGCTGATGATGGCGCTGGGCCGCAGCGGAGCCGAGGCGACCGAGGAGAAGGTTGACCTGTTCGTGAACGGCGTGTGCATCATGGAGGCGGGGACGCCGATTCCGTTCCACCGGGACGCGGTGGTCGCGCTGATGTCGGGAGAGCACGTGGACTTTCGCGTAAGCCTGAACCTGGCCGACGGCGCGGCGACGGCCTACGGCTGCGACCTGACCGAGGACTACGTGATCATCAACAGCGCGTATACGACGTAATCAGCATCCGTCCCCAACTGAAACCCGCACGGACGAGGACACAATGCCAGAAGTCCTGCGTGAGGGACCGTATCGCTTTTTGTTTTACGCAAACGAAGGGAACGAGCCGCCGCACGTGCACGTCAGACGAGACCGACAAGTTGCGAAATTCTGGTTGAACCCATTGAGATTGGACCGTACCGGTGGCTTGCCCCAACATGAAATCAACCGCATCCGAGTGATCGCGGAAGACCACCAAGCGTTTTTCCTGGAGCGTTGGAATGAGTTCTTCAGCGTCTAAAGCACCCGATTGCAGGGCTGTGAACATCGTCATCCAAGATGTTGAATTTGTCGTGGAATGCAGCGACGGCACCGCAGTGCACGTGCCTTTTGATTGGTTTCCGAGGCTTTTTCATGCCACTCCGGAGGAACGCAAAGACTGGATGCTAATGGACGACGGACGGGGGATACATTGGGAGTCGATAGACGAAGACATCAGTGTTCCCGGTCTGGTGGATGGTCGACGGTCCGATGAGAGCGCGACCTCTCTGGCCCGTTGGCGCGCTGCCAGGGAGCAGGTCAAGGCATGAAATCGGCCCACATTTTCCTACCCCTGCGCTAACACCATGCCCCAATCCCTGACCGAACCGCCTATTGTCGTCAAAATCGGCGGCAGCACACTTGGCGGCAACGACACGTCGCTTCAGGATTTGGTCGCGCTGCACCGCGACGGGAAGCCCATCGTCATCGTGCATGGCGGCGGCAACGTCATCAGCGAGTGGATGCAGCGGCAGAACTTGGCGCCCAACTTCGTGAACGGGTTGCGGGTCACGGACGCGCCGTCGCTGGAGATCGTGGTGGCCGTGCTGGGCGGGTTGGTGAACAAGGAACTGACCGCGCTGATGCAGCAGTTGGGCGGGCCGACCATCGGCATCAGCGGGATGGACGGATGCCTGCTGCAGGCGAGGATTGCCAACCCCGACCTTGGCTACGTGGGAGAAATCGTGAAGGTGGATCCTACGCCGGTGAACGCCATCCTGGAGTCGGGGTTCATTCCGATGATTTCTCCCATCGCCGTGGACGTGAGCGAGGGGAGCGATCACGCGGGTCAGCCGTTGAACATCAACGGGGACACCGCCGCCGGCGCGCTAGCGCATGCGATGGGCGCGCAGAGCGTGGTGTTCCTGACGGACGTTGCGGGCGTGATGGACAACGGCGGGCGGGTGATTCCCCGGTTGACCGCCAGGACCGCGGAGGCGTTGCGTGAGTCTGGCGTGGCGCGGGGCGGGATGCTGCCCAAGCTGGCGGCGTGCCTGGATGCCATCGCGGACCGGGCGGTTCCCAGCGCGCACATCATCGACGGGCGGGAACCGGGGGCGTTGATGGACTGCTTGAACGGGAGGGCAATCGGGACGCGGATAACGCCGTGAGGAGGCACTCCATCAATCGACGAATTGAGGGCGGGTTTAGCACCCGCCCTTATGCTTAACGCCTTCAGGAAATGTAGTTATCCGATCAATCGGATTCCAGGTCCCTGAGGGGAATCTCGTACCAGTGAACCCGTCCGCTGGCAAATATCCGCTCAATGTTGGGATCTACCAAACGCGAAGCAACGACGGCGTGGGCTGACTGGCCAGTGGATCGCGCCAAGTAATCGGCGTTTCGAATGGCGCGGCGAGTATCGTCCTCATGAGCGGTGAACGAGGCTTCAACGGCTATGTAGTGAGTTTCGCCGGTTTCCCGGTGTTCGCCGACGATGACGATATCAGCACTCTCAAAACTATCGCGGTCGCTCTGTGAAATGTCGTCCGAGTCGATTGCAGCGAGCAATCGGTAAAGATCGTCGCTGTTGAGCAAGTTGATCTGGAAGCAGTTCATGGTTCGTGCGATACGCCTGGTGTCGCGTTCCGCTCCGCTGCGCGCATGGGTACCTTTGATCGGGCGTAGGTCTTCCCGGATGGCGGAAATATCGGTGCGGATTTCAACTATATCATCCTTTATTTCCGCTATATCGGCCCTCATTTCCGCTTGGCCCGCTTCCAGTTTGGCCTGCCCTGCTTCCAGTTTGGCCTGCCCTTCCTGCAAGGCAGTCTGGCCGGTTTCCAGCGCTTCAAGGCGTCGGTCGGTCGATTCCATGAAATCCGCCAGGATAGTCTCAAGCCGCTCCAAGCGTCGGTTCGTTGCTTCGGCGTATTCTGCGAAGCGCTGTGGTAGCTCCAGCAGTTCGCGGCTCAGCAGAACGCTCCGAATGGTGTCGGCCCACTCCGGCTGTTCGCGGATGATACGAACGATGTCGGCTATGTCATTGACCGTGGTCATTGCACCATTATACCGAGTTCGGTGGCATTAACGACATGAGGGGCGGGTTTGAAACCCGCCCCTGCCATTAACGGATACGTCCACGCGTTAGGCTGCGATGAGATCCTTGGCGATGGCGTCGGGGATCAGATCGCCCTGCTCGGCTAGGTGGGCCTTGATGGCCTCGGCGGCGGCGTTCACCATTTCCGGATCCAGGTTGGCGGCGGCCTCGGGGTATCCGGCCTCAGTCAGGTAGGCGCCCGTCTGCTCACGCAGGATGTCCAGCGACCAGTCGAGCTGCGCCTGGCTCTCCTTGACGTCCTCTGGGTAGTCCACGTGGGATCCGCCGGCGCCCAGCTTGTCGTAGCCACCCTTGTGCCAGTGGCCGCGGGCTCCGTGGGGGTCGAACCGGATGATCTCAACGCCCTGGACGTCCACGCCGAAGGTGGGGCCGCCGAACTTGGCCTTGAGGCAGCGCAGGGGCCACAGGTACATCGTAACGTCGCCCTGCTTGCTGAGGGGCCTGACCATCACTTTGCCCAGATAGGACTCGCCGTCAATCATTGTTGCCATTGAAATTTCCTCCATCTTCCGCCGGAGGCGGACACGTTTCGACGTATAGTAGCACAAAGCCGCCGGATGCCCAACGGTGAGAGTTACCGGCAGTGGTTATACTGTCTTGCCGTGGGGAGTCAATCCGAATTTGCGCTGTGGGCGTATTTTAGTTTGATACATCCATTCACTGTGAGTAATTTTATGAAATTCCGAATGCGCCGCATCATGCCGGGCGTCGTCTTTCTGACGGCGTTGCTGCTCATCCTAGCCATCGCCTGCGGCCCCAGCGCCGAACAGAGCGCCGCAACCGACTCCACCGAACCCACCACTCCGGCACAGGCGCCGCTGGCGGCCTCGGCAGCTTCGGCGGCCACGTCTGAGGCGCGAGCGGCTGAGCAACCGGCCGCGACGGAACCATCTACCGACACCAAGACCAGCGAGTCCAGTGCAACAACCAGCGAACAACCGACTGCCGCTCCGGAAAGCCAGGCGGCGGCTGATCCGACGGCGACGTCAGCGCCCGTACGTCCGGCGGCGGCCTCGGTACCGGTGTCCACGGACATTCCAAACATCGAGGGGATCGACGCGTGGCTGAACACGGAGATGGAACTCCAGATTGGCGAACTGGCCGCCGAGGGCAAGGTGGTGCTGGTGGACTTCTGGACGTACACGTGCATCAACTGCATACGGACGCTGCCGTTCCTGCGGGACTGGTGGGCGCAGTACGAGGACGACGGACTGGTGATCCTGGGGATTCACACGCCGGAGTTCGAGTTCGAAAAGGACTACCAGAACGTGGCCGACGCCATCGAGACCCACAGCGTGGGCTGGCCGGTGGCGCAGGACAACCGGATGGTGACGTGGCGCAACTTTGAGAACCGCTACTGGCCGGCCAAGTACCTTTTCAACACCCGCGGCGAGATGGTGTACTCCCACTTCGGTGAGGGCGCCTACGCCGAGACGGAAGAGCGGATCCGCAACGCCCTGGTCGAGGCCGGCGCCGACCTGTCGGACGACCTACTGATCCTGCCCCAGGACCAGGCGAGGGACCCGACGTTCACCGAGGCCGGCGGCCGGGCGGCGGTGACCCCCGAGCTGTACGCCGGCTGGCATCGCAACTTCCTCACCGCCCGGGCCGGACGGCCTCCCTACGTAGCGCAGCAGGAATATTTTGAGGCGATCCTGAACTCCACCGACCAGGGAGACCACGCCACCGCAGTGATCAATGTTTCCGCTCCGGACTTCAGCATGCCCGAAGACATCCACCCCCACGCCATGTACTTCCAGGGCGAATGGTCGGTGGAACCGGAACGGATCCGCCACGCCCGTGTCACGGAGAACCTAGAGGACTACCTGGCCCTCAAGTACTCGGCCAAGAGCGTCAACGCCGTTCTGACCTCCGATTCCGGCGCGCCATACCGTGTGTATCTCACGGTTGACGGGGCAATGATGACGCCGGAAAACGCCGGAGAGGACGTGCAGTGGGACGAAAACGGCACCTCGTTCGTCCTGGTTGACGAACCGCGGATGTACGGGCTGGTGAACAACCCGCAGTACCTGCCCGAATCGGTCCTGATCATGGGATCGAACTCCGACGACTTCGGCCTGTTCGCCTTCACGTTCGGCGTTTACGCGGAGGGACCGTGATGCTGCGCTGGGTTCTGCCCATAGTGGCCGCCGTTGGCCTGTTGGCCGTCCTGGGCTGCGCGGGTTCGGCTGCCGAGTCGCCGCCGTCGACCAGTGCGCCGGTATCCTCCGACGCGACGGAGTCGTCCGATACGGCAGCGCCGACGGCTGTGCCGGTGGTGCACGTACCCACGGTTGACTACAGCGACGACGCCATCAAGTCGTATCTGGCGACCAAGGTTCTGGAGGTGGGAACGCAACGGGTGGCGTTCCTCCTGTCCACGAACAAGGCGCTGGTGAAGGCGCCGCAGTCCCGGATCGTGGTGACGCGTCCGCAAGGCTCGGAACCGCTTTCGGAGATCACGGCGGACTACAACGAGTGGCCGTATGGAGTCCGCGGGTCGTACAGCACGCCAATCGAGTTTACGGAGGCGGGCGAATACCTGCTGACGGTGACGCCCGTCGGCGGCGACGTCCAGGGAGAGGCGCACATACCGGTGACGGTTCTGCCGGACGCTCCGGTGCCGTCGGTGGGGGACACTCCGCCGTCCAGCCAGACCAAGACGCTGGGAGACGGATTGGAACTGGTGGACGTGACGACGGCGTACCAACCGGATGCCGGCCTTTACGAAGTATCGGTGGCGGACGCCATGGGATCCGGGAAACCCAGCGTGATCGTGTTCGCGACGCCGGCGTTCTGCACCAGCCCGACGTGCGGGCCGCAGGTGGACACGGTGGCGGAACTGCGGGCGGAGCATCCCGACGCGGCCAACTACATCCACGTTGAGCTTTACGACAACCCGGACGAGATACAGGGCGACCTGAGCCGGGCGGAATTGGTGCCGGCTGCCGATGAATGGGGGTTCACGCGGATCCCGGATTGGACCAACGAATCGTGGGTGTTCGTGCTGGATGGCGACGGAGTGGTCCGGCAGCGATTCGAGGGGTTTGCCACGCTGTCGGAGTTGGAGGCGGCGCTGATGGAGGTCGCGGGGTCGTAGAGTCGCCTTGCAGAGGTTTCCACCGGCACCCCGGTATCAGGTTCGGGGCAGGCCATAACCCTCTCCCGCCAGGGGCGTACGTTCCGACCATCAAGGGAGAGGGAACCATTTCGCAAAACCGCGAGACTCTGGGATATGATGGGCTAGTTGGAGACTGAGCGACGATGCACGCTCAATATCGTCGCTTGTGTGCCAGTCCACAGGGGGGAGATATGACCGCAGAATCGCTGATCACCATTCCGGCGCGGCGGGGCAAGGCGGCGTTCGTGTCCGCAGGGCAGACGGTGAGGGTCGTCAACACACATGGGCAGCAGGTGGTGGACACGTGGGCGTTCAGCCGGGAAGACCTCACCGAGTTCATGTCGATGGAGCATTCGCGCACGGCGCTGGAGCGGATCATGCCGACGGTGGGGCAGGCCATGGTGTCGAACCGGCGGCGGCCGATCCTGACACTGGTGGAGGATACGTCGGGCGGGATACACGACACGCTGCTGGCGGCGTGCGACCGGTACCGGTACGAGCTGCTGGGGTGCGAGGAATACCACGACAACTGCACCGACAACCTGGCGGCAGCGTTGGCCGAGCTGGGCCTGACGCCACCGGAGACGCCTAGCCCGTGGAACCTGTTCATGAACATACCGGTGGGAGCGGACGGCGAAGTGAGCTTCGAGCCGCCGGTGTCCGAGGCGGGGGACTATGTGACGCTGCGGGCGGAGATGGACTGCGTGATGGCGTTCTCGGCGTGTCCGCAGGATGTGGTGCCGATCAACGGGGTCGATTGCGTGCCGACGGAGGCGCATTTCCAGGTGCTGTAGGTCTGGCGTCTCCTGCCAGTCGGCGGCGGCGGGTACCGAAGCGGGTTGGATGGAATTGCTCCGCATCCGCCGGCAGGGCTTTCCTGATAGACTAAATGCGTTAGAAGCACTGCGCAGCCGAGCGGACGAGTGGTCTCATGGACGTGAAAGAAGCAGTAGGCATGGCCAAGAATTACGTGGCTGACGTCTTCGCAGACGAAGCGATAACGAATGTCGGTCTTGAAGAGGTCGTGTTCGATGAGTTGTCGGGCGACTGGAAAGTAACGGTCGGCTTTGCGCGCCGCTGGAACCAAACCGATACGACGAACGCGCCGGCCCTCATCAGGCGTCTTAATCCAAGGGAGCGTTCTTATAAGGTGGTGCGCATCAAAGACATCGACGGTCGTGTCATTTCTCTCACGGACCGCCTCCTGGCTGAAAGACCCGACTAGATGCCCGCGAATGGTTACTTCATTGACGCGAACCTGCTTTTGCTCCTGGTGGTGGGCAATGCCAACCCAGCGGCAATTGCCAGACACCGTAGGCTCCAAGAATTTACGCAGGACGATTATTACATGCTGATTGATCTGATCAGCCAGGTTCAGCGGGTATTGGTGACGCCCAACACACTGACGGAAACCTCGAATCTCCTGGGACAACACGGCGAACCGGAACGGTCCCAATTTTTTGAGCAACTCCGGTTCCTTATCGAGGATACCGAGGAGATTGTTATTGCCAGCGCCGTGGCATCACAAAATAGATCGTTCACACGGCTGGGGCTGACCGATGCCGCGCTCTTGCAAGTGGCTACTGAGGATACTCCGATCGTCACGGTAGATTTCGGCCTGTATCTTGCCGCCGCTACGTCGAATCCGGACAGCGTGATAAATTTCTCCCACCTGCGCGACCCGTAGCCGAGACCAGTATCCTCGGACTGAGCGCAGGCTGGGTGTGACAAGCACGGATATTTTCAAACCCCCGCCGCGGTGGCGGGGGTTTCTGACGTCCCAAACAACCGGTGGGTTGAATGGATTACTTGGGTACTGCTTTAATGGTCTCCAGGTGGCTGAAGTTGCTGGCGGCGGTGCCGGGGAACTTGTACTCGGCAATGATGTCGGGGTCGATGGCCACCTGGAAGAAAATCCAGAGCAACGGGACGATGGCAAAGTTGTCATACTTTTCGTTGCCGATTTCCCGGATCAACCGGTCGCGCTCGCTGGGGTCCAGGGTGAGCGACAGTTCCTCCCACGTCTGGACGATGGAGTCGGTTTCATACTGGTGGACCACGCCGTCGGGCAGGTTGAACAGGCGAATCTGTTCCTGCAACGGTCGGCGCACGGTGCGGAAGGGCGCCGCGAAACCGTGGAACTGCTTGGTCCGATACTGAGGTCGAACCGCGGAGAATTCCAAGCTGACGATCTCGACATCGATGCCAATTTCGGTCCAGAAGATGCTGATGGCCTCGGCGATATCCGGGAGTTCCGGCACGCCGGGCAGCGTGTGGGAACCGTACATCTTCATTTTGAACCCGTCGGGATATCCGGCCTGGGCCAGCAACTCCCTGGCGGCCTCTGGGTCATAACCGTATTCCGCTTCCCAGCGATCCTCCCATTCGGTGTTCCAGCCGGGGAGGGTGGGATGATAGCCGTGCAACAGCATGGGCTCACCGCCGCCCTTGAAGATGAACTCGTTGATGTCGTCCCGATTGACCGCTTTGTTCAGCGCCTGGCGCACCAGGCGTCCGTTGTCGCCCGGCATTTCCCACGGCGTGGCGTTGGCGGACACATAGGCTTCGTCGCCGGTGGTGTAATACTGGCCGCCCAGTTTGATCCACGTCAGGATGGCGCCCAAGCCGCTCTGGGAGATCTCCATGCCCTCGGCTGCCGCCTGGGCCAGCACATCGCGGGGCAGTTCGGCCATCTGAGCCTCGCCGGTCAGGAGCATGGCAAGGCGAGTGGCGGACTCAGGCGCCCAGACCTGTTCCAACTCCTTGAAGTCGGGTTGCGGAATGCGCCAGTGTTCGTAGGGCACGCTTTCGTAAGCAATGGATTGTCCCACCTGACGCTCGAGATACCGGTAAGGGCCGGTGCCGATGACCCGCTGCTCAACGCCCTCCTCGCCTTCCGCGTCCCAGTGGTCCTTGCTCATCATCACCAGGTCGCCACTGAGGGAGAAGAAGAAATCCAACCCGGGGTCGGGCTTCTCAAGGCGGAAGACTACCGTGTAGTCGTCTACCACCTCAACGTCTGCCACGGTAGTGGCCCAGGTGTTGCGGAAGCTGTTCAGGTTATCCTCGCGGGGCCCCATCATCTGCCGCATGTGCACCACGTCCTTGGCGTCAAAACCGCCAAAGTCCTGGTGGAAGATGACGTCCTCCCTGAGGTGAACGGTCCAGGCCTTGCCGTCGGGAGCCATTTCCCACTCGGATGCCAGCATGGGAACGTACGCGCCGGAGTCGGGATCGATGTCGAGCAGCGTTTCCACCATGGGGCTGAGCTGGGTGAGCAGGCTGCGCGGGCCCGTCCAGGGCAGGTTGGTCTCCTTGGGCGGGATGGTGAAGGCGATCCTCAGGCGGTCGATCTTCGCCTCGCCGCCCATGGCCTGCGGAACCATCGCAGTGGCCTCGGGCATGGCGGTAGCGGCCTGCGCCTGAGCCGGCGTGGTGGCCTCGGGCTGGGGCTGCTGTTGCGCGGCCTGGGGAGCCGCGGTAGCAGCGGGGGCGGCGGCGGATTCCTGTTGCGGCGCGGCGGCGGGTTCGGTGGCCGCACCGCCACAAGCGACGATGACGGCCAGCAGCGATAATACCGGCAACAGCAAAAACACCCTGGGATGAACGAGCCTGAACCTCATATACTTACCTCCTGTGTGCAATCTACCTGGGCGCAGCGATTACACGTTGCGCAGTTTCGGGTCGAGCTTGTCGCGCACCCAGTCGCCGAACAGATTCAGGGACATCACGGTCAACAGGATGGCGACGCCCGGGAACATGGCGACCCACCAGGCGTCGACGATGAGTTCCCTGCCGTCGGACACCATGAGACCCCATGCGGGGGTTGGCTTGGGGATGCCGGCGCCCAGGAAGCTCAGGGTGGCTTCCAGCAGGATGACCTGGCCGATTTCCAGCGTGCCGAGCACGATCACGGTGTTGACGACGTTGGGGAAGATGTGCCGCACCATGATCCGGAAGTTGGAAGCGCCGGCCACCCGGGCGCGGGCCACGAAGTCCTGGGCCTTGATGCTCAAGGTGTCGCCACGCACCATGCGGGCGTAGCGAGACCAGAATATTCCGGCGATCACCGCAATCACCGTTCCAAAACTGGCGCCGATGGCGGACACCAGCACCAGGGCTAACAGAATTGCCGGAATCGATAAGCCAATATCGACGATGCGCATCACCAAGTGGTCGAGGCTGCCGCCGAAGTAGCCGGCGGCCAGTCCCAGGGCAGTACCGATGACGCCGGCGATGAACACAGCAATCAGCGAGACGGTCAGGGAAACGCGAGCGCCGTAGATGATGCGGCTGAGCATATCGCGGCCCTGCTTGTCGGTGCCCAATACGTGGCGCCAGGTACCGCCCGGCTTGACCTCGACGCCGTTGACGGTTTCGGCGGGGGTCCAGGCCGGGGGCTGCAGGCGGTTGCGCAGGCTGCCCTTGAGGGGATCTTGAGGCGCGATCAAGCCGGCAAAGATGGCGGGTATGATCAGCACGATGAGCAAAATCGCGACGGGGAAGATCGGGTATTGCCGAACCTGTGAGGCGACCCGCCAGGTTTGCGAAATTGATGGGGTGGGCAGTTGATTGGGCAGTGCGATATTAGCCATGCTTCTCCTTTTCTAGCAGCGTCGGGAAAGGGTCAACTGCCAACATCAGTCGTAGCGGATGCGGGGATCGAGGTAGGCGTACATGATGTCAACCAGCAGGTTGGCGAGGATGTAGATGGTGGCGAAGAAGAGCACCACGGTCTGGACGACCTGGAAGTCGCGGGCGCGTACGGCGTCAATGGCCAGGAGGCCGACGCCGGGCCAGGCGAACACGGTCTCGGTTACCACCGAACCGGTGAGGAAACTGCCCAGGATCAGCCCGAAGTAGGTCAGCGGCGTGATGAGGGCGTTGCGGAGGCAGTGTTTCCAGATCACCGTGCGCTCCGACAGGCCCTTGATGCGGGCCAGCTTGACGTACTCGGTGTCCAGCACCTCCAGCAGGGAGGAGCGGGTGAGGCGCATGATAGCGGCCACCTGGAACCAGCCCAGCGCAACGGCGGGAAGGATCATATGCTTGATGCCGCCTTTGCCCGACGTGGGCAGGAGGTCAAGTTGGACGGCGAAGATCCACATGAGGACGATGCCCAGCCAGAAGGATGGTAACGATTGGCCCAAAAGGGCCACTATCTTGCCAAGGTAGTCGATGCCCGTGTCCTTTTTGACGGCGACGATCACCCCGATTGGCAACGCCAGGATGATGCTCATGATGAGCGCGAGGGAGGCGAGTTGCAGGGTGGCCGGGAAGCGGCTCACCACCAACTCGCGGGCGGTCTTGTCCTGCCACTTGAAGGAATCGCCGAAGTCTCCCTGCAGGACGTTGCTGACGTATTTGAAGTACTGGAGGGGCAGAGGCTTATCGAGTCCCCAAGCCTTTTCTACCCGGTCGAAATCTTCCTGGGTCGCCTCAATTGGAAGCAATACATCCAGAGGGTTGCCGGTAATTCTCGCCAATCCGAAGACAATTATGCTGATGGCGACCAGGGCGATCAGGGAATGAAAGACTCGGACTACGATAAAACGCTGCACAATCGCACCTCATTCCGCTACATCATCAAGAACAGTGCTCTTGATACGAATATCGTATTTAAGGGGCTGTCATATGGTGGCGGCACTATAGCAACGATTGCCGTATTGTACAACCTGATACGTTGTATTATTGCGATTGATGATCGTGAAACGTATCACAAAGTCTTGATATTCCGATTCACGTTCAACACCAGTATTGTCCCGTTTCCGATACGTTGGATTCCTTACGCGCTCGGGGCCGATACGGATTTAGAGATCGGGCACGCGATGTGTTGAACGGGGCTTCCCGGTAGGGCAATCGCATTTGGAATGTACAGACTCGTCACTCCGGCGCAAGTCGAAGATGTCCTCCATAGGCGGATGCCGGAGTCCAGAGGCCGCAGGATGAAGACAACGGTTGAGAAACAGCCGACTTCAGAGGCACTGGATACCGGCACGCCAGAGGCGCATCTGCGACTTTCGCCGGTATGACGGTAGCCGGGAGCGCCGGACCAAAGAGCCAAAGATCGAAATGCGATTGCCCTGCGGTTACCCAGTGATCCATTGGGACTCGCGTACGGGAAGCCGTGTGCATCCTGGCGCGGAGTGGCGTACACCCGCAGGGCTAACAGCGCGCGCCTGCCACCAAACCGATGTCCGCGCGGGGCACCCCCTGGGTCCCTGCCGCCCCCCAAGCAGCGTGATAAATCCTTGACATCCAACACGGATACTTTGCGCAACCCGTCACTGTGCACGCCCACGCCGCACCAATTCAGGTGGCACAGTCGTTCCTGTCGGCGCCAAAACTGCCAACTTTTTGTGAATCACCTGCCTTTTGTGGAAAAAAGACCTACCATCGCTCCCCATAATCACCCAATTCCCCCCAAAACCCCCAGTTCAGACACCCCCTGCCCCGGTGACCACGGCCTTTCCAAAGTCGCCACGCGTCCCGCTCATGGTGAGCCTGTCGAACCACGAGCGCGTCCTTCTACAGGCTCAGGACGAGCGGATAGACCTTAATCGCACAACTTCGGAAATGCCCCGCCCCGGCGACACTTCCGCCTTGCTCCAACCCTTCCCCCATCCGTACCATATTACCCAGCGTCCCAAATCCAATCCGCCACCCGGGCCCACGGGACCCGTCCCAATGACCGCTTCCCAACACCGAGAACCTCCCTCCCCAAACCCGCTCATCTGCCCGCCAATACCGCTCAAACCGCCGCCAAAACCCTTCCTTCGGCCCCCATTCAGCCCCACGACCCACCCCATGCCCTGCTTGAATTAGCGGAAATGAGAGGAAATAAGCGGGAAATCGACCTTTCCGTCCTTTCACCACGCGATTACAAGCGGGTGCGCGTGAGTTGACTCGGTTGATTGACAGGACATACGGGCGGGCGCAGAATTACCGCAATCTGGGGGCGGCCATCCGACGGGTCCGTTGCGATTCGGGCGGGATTGCGCTCCGTTGCATTCCCTTACTGGAGGAGGTCCTGATATGGCGTTTCCCGAGCGAATGAAGTTTGGAATCTTCCTGGGTCCGTTCCACCGCGTTGGCGAAAACCCCACGCTGGCCATGGAGCGCGATCTGGAACTGATCGAGTGGCTGGACAAGCTGGGGTTCGACGAGGCCTGGGTCGGCGAGCACCACAGCGCGGGGTGGGAGATCATCTCGTCGCCGGAGGTGTTCATCGCGGCGGCGGCGCAGCGCACCAAGCGGATCAACCTGGGCACCGGCGTGGTCAGCCTGCCGTATCACCACCCGCTGATGGTGGCGAACCGGATGGTTCAGCTGGACCACATGACCTACGGACGGGTGCTGTTCGGGGTCGGGCCGGGCGCGCTGCCGGGCGACGCGTACATGATGGGCATTCCCCACGAGCTGCAACGGGAGCGAATGGATGAATCACTGGGCATCATCCTGCGCCTCTTCACCGAAACGGAGCCGATCACCTACAAAAGCGACTGGTTCGAGCTAAGGGAAGGGCTGCTGCAGTTGCGACCCTACCAACGTCCCTATATGCACACCTCCGTGGCGTCGGTGCAGTCGCCGGCGGGCGTTACGCTGGCGGGCAAGCACGGCTGCTCGGTGCTAACCATCACGGTGCCGCGCGACCCGTCGGCCGGCCCATCGGATCTCAAGGGTCTGTGGAGCATCGCGGAAGAGTCCGCCGCCGAGCACGGGAACACCATGAACCGGGACGACTGGCGGCTGGTGCTGCCCTGCCACCTGGCCGAATCAAAGGAAGAAGCCCTGAACGACGCCCGCATGGGCGCGGGTCGCTACCTGCGGGAGTACAGCGAGGGCACCAACGGCCGCAAGCCGGTGTTCGACGGCCCGCTGGACAAGGTGATCGACAACATGGCCGACACCGGCAGTTGGATCATCGGCACGCCCGACGACTGCATCGAGGCGATTGAGCGGCTGGGCGAGCAGAGCGGCGGGTTCGGCGCGTTCCTGGTGCAGACCATCGACTGGGCGCCGCGGGAGAAGATGCTGAAGAGCTACGAGCTGATGGCGCGCTACGTGATGCCCCACTTCCAGGGCAGCGTGCTCAGCACGGCGGCGTCCAACCAGTGGGCCAAGGAACGGCAGGACGACCTGGTCAGCGGTCGCGTACGGGCCATCGACCGGGCGCGGCAGAGGCACGCCGAGCGTGTGGGATAGGGTAGGTTACGCCATCGAAGGATGATGGTAGGAGGCTAGGTAGGGGCGGGTTTGAAACCCGCCCCCACGTGCGCGGAGACAACGTGATGACGGCGGAGTGCGTGTTGCCCCGTCCCCACGTGCGCGGGTGAAATCATCCGGGCGAGATTGCCGGTTCGTGTAGGGGCGAGGCATGCCTCGCCCCTACGGATGCGGCGACAATCCTGGATCAGGCCGCCACTTTGGCGGCGGACCATTCGACGCCGTTGAGGACGATTTGCTGGAACTCAGGCGTCTCGAAGCTGCGGCCATCGTGTCCGAGGAGCAGGGTGAAGACGTTGCCGTCGCCGTACTGTCGGGTCCAGCCCAGGGGGTAGGTGCCGCCTGGCATGTGGGTCGGATTGCGATCCGGACCCCATGGCCAGGTGCCGCCTTCCGAGGCGCCGGTCAGGAATACGGTGTTGCCGTCCTTGATGGCGAGGTTCATGTAGAGCTCGTCTTCGGTGGCAAAGTCGGCGATGCCGCTGGCGCCGGGATGGCCGGCGTCGCTGACGTTGACCGTGAAGTTGCCGTAGGGCGGGTGGTAGCTGGTGCCGGAGATCCAGCCGCCGCCGGTGATGTCGTGGTACTCGGGCCACGCCGCCGCGACGCAGGTGGCGATGTGGATGCAGACGAAGCCCTTGCCGCCGCTGACGAAGTCCTTGAGGCCGTCCATCTGGTCGGCGGTGAGGGTCCAGTCGCCGAAGTCGGGGACGTTTTCGCGGCGGGTGTTGAAGACCAGCACGTCGTATCCGCTCATGGCGGAGCCGTCGGCCAACACAGACGCGTCCTCGGTGACCGTGACGTCGTGGCCGGCGTTTTTGAGGAACGACTCCAGGATGGGCGTTGATTCTTCGTAGGGGTGGCGTCCACCCGAGATTACCAATAGTTTCATAATCGTTTCCCTCCGATTTGGTGCCGGGAATTGTAGATTGGCGCAGCGATGGTGGCAAATCGGCGGGCTGCCGGAGCGCCTACGAGGGATGCGCCAGGAAATAGGGGACGGCACCGCCGTTTGCGATGCCGCCCCCATTGCCCGGTACCGACTCGCGTGGAGTCGGTGACTCTCTCGGCCCCTCCTATCCATGGCTCATCGGAGCGGCATCCTCGACCAGCAGGTATATGCCGGCGTAGTCGGCCTGTTCGCCCATGTCGTGGTTGACGGTGGTGACGTCGCCGGTGAAGTACGCGGTAATCTCGATGGTGTCGCCGGCGAGGTAGCCAACTTTGGGCTGGTCGCCCCAGGATTTGGGAACGGGTTGCGGGCTAGAGGTGATTTCGAGGTCGTAGATGCCGACACCGTCATTGTCGGTGAGGGCGATCTTTCACTTGCCGTCGTGGCCATGGTCTTCGGAGTTGTCGAACCGGACCGTGAAGGTCTCGTCGGCTTCAGGGTAATCGTCTTACCGAGTGTGGAAGTCGCGTCGCATACGGCCATGCTTGGACTGGGAGCCGTTGCTGGACTGGCGCTCGGCGTAGAGTCGCTCGTAGTCAGACTCGTCTGCGGCGCCGGGATCGGTGTACCAGAACACCCGCATGGTCTTGTGGGGTCACTCTTCGTCAAACTTCTCGTTGACGATGAGCCGGAACTCGTCGCCCTCCTCGACCTTGTTTTCCTGGCGGTTGATCTCCAGCCTCGGCTCGCTGCCGTCACGCATGGGAGCCGCGGACGCTTCGCCGCGCGGTGTCTCCAACTGGGCGACCACGACGGCGAACCCGATGATCGTAAACAGGGACAAAAGCGCTATGGCGCCTGATCTACCTATCCTTCCGAGTCTCCAATCCATGAAACTGCTTTGTATCTTGAGCATGTTGGTATCCTCCAATGGTTCCAGTTATGGTCAGGGGGCATGGGCCATCGACTAGGTGCAGAGAATCGTTATCGACCGTTACATCGTATGATGTGATGTTATTTATTGGTGTTTATGATTTAAGGTTATTCCGCGCACGCTGATTTGTCAATGAGGCGGCGCGGGGGCAATGCTTGTCGGAGTTGCGTTTCAAAGCGAAGATGTTTCTTGACTAGCCAAGTTGAGCGTTGTAGTATGTGGGTGATCGAGGCGGCACACGTCCCGTTTATTTCCAGTGTGTGCCTCCCATATGTTTGATCCGACCGGAACGAAACCATCCGGAAGGTCAACTCCTTTCCGGCAAGAAACGCTCCGTTGCCCCGTTGGTGGCCACGCATGAATGGCATTATGGGCGTCTCTTTGTTGGATAAAAGGGTATCGACCCTACCAAGCATGTATGCCCACTAAGTACATTTTCGTAACCGGGGGCGTGGTTAGCTCCATCGGAAAGGGTATCTGCGTTGCGTCCATCGGTCGCATCCTGAAAAGTCAAGGGCTCTCCGTGACAGTCGTGAAGCTCGATCCCTACCTGAACGTGGATCCGGGGACGATGTCCCCCTACCAGCATGGCGAGGTATTCGTGACCAAGGACGGGGGCGAGACCGACCTGGACCTGGGCCACTACGAGCGGTTCATCGACGTTGAACTGACACGGGACAGCAACGTTACCGCCGGACAGGCGTACCTGGAACTGATCACCCGCGAGCGTCGGGGAGATTTCCTGGGCGGGACGATCCAGACGGTGCCGCATCTCACCAACGAGATCAAAGACCGGTTGATCAACCTGGCGGAGAGGTCGAATGCGGACGTGGTGCTGGTTGAGGTCGGCGGCACCGTTGGGGACATTGAGGGCCTGCCGTTCCTGGAAGCGATACGCCAGATGCGAAACACGGTGGGTCGGCGGAACGTTTTCTACATGCACCTGACGCTGCTGCCGTATATCTCGGCATCGGAGGAGTTGAAAACCAAGCCGACGCAGCACAGCGTAAAGGAACTGCGAAGCATAGGCATCCAACCGGACGCGCTGATCTGCCGCAGCGACACGGAGATCACGCGCAGCATCCAGGAGAAACTTTCGCTGTTCTGCGACGTGGAGACCGAAGCGGTTTTCCCGATGCCCACCGTGAACAACGTGTACGAAGTTCCCCTGATCATGGAGGATTTCGGGTTGGGCCGGTTCCTCTCGCAATCGTTGAGCCTCGACGGCGAGCGGAAACTAGGCGAGTGGTACGACCTGGTGGACAGGATGAACGCCGCCGAGCGGGCGGTGCCCATCGCCATCGTGGGGAAGTATGTGGAATATCCCGACTCCTACATGTCGGTTCGGGAGGCGTTGCGACACGCGGCGTCATCGTGCGGGCTGCGGGCGGAGGTGCGCTGGGTACATTCCGAGGCGGTGGAACGGGACGGGCCGGAGGAACATCTGAAGGACGTGTGTGGCATCGTGGTGCCGGGAGGTTTCGGACCGCGGGGCGTGCAGGGGATGGTCGAAACCAGTCGTTACGCCAGGGACAAGGAAGTCCCCTACCTGGGCCTGTGTCTCGGCATGCAGGTGATGGTGATCGACTGGGCGAGAGAGGTGGCGGGCTTGCGCTGGGCGAACTCGTCGGAGCTGGACCCGGACTGCGAGCATCCGGTAATCGACATCATGCACGGGCAGAGGGGAATCACAGACCTGGGCGGGACGATGCGGCTGGGGCAGTATCCCTGCCGCCCGCAGAGCAATTCCCGAATGGCGCAAGCGTACGGCGACGACCGCAACGAGGTATTGGAGCGACATCGGCACCGCTACGAGGTCAACAACAAGTACCGGGAATCTTTGGAAGCATCCGGGATGGTGATGAGCGGGCTTTCGCCGGACGGCGAGTTGGTAGAGGCGGCGGAGGTACCAGACCATCCATTCATGGTGGGCGTGCAGTTTCACCCCGAGTTTCAATCGCGCCCCAACCGACCGCATCCGCTGTTCAGCGCCCTGATGGGCGAGGCCAGGAACACGGTGCGGGAAGGGAAGCAGTTGCCATTCAGCCGGCCGGGTTGGTGGTCATTTTCGACGCAGTAGAGCAGACAGAGAAGATTTTTCAATCGCACCCCCGCCGCGGCGTTCGCGGCAATCATTCTCTAATCCGGTTACCACACGTTCCGGGGCGACGATCCGGCCCACTGAGCCGATGGATCGGGCACGGTATGCGACGGTTGACAGCGATAATTTCGGGATACATGGACCGGGAGGATAAGCAGTGAAACTGTTTTTGGACACCGCAAACATCGACGAAATTCGAGCCGGCGCAGAGTTGGGCGTCATATCGGGCGTAACCACCAACCCATCGCTGGCGGCCAAAGAGGGCATTGGCGGCGCGGCGGGCTACCGCGCAGCCGTACAGGAAATAGCCGACATCATCGAGGGCCCGATATCGGTGGAGGTCGTGAGCACCGACGCGGCGGGCATGATCGCCGAGGGCAGGGACATTGCCGAGTGGATCCCCGAGCCGTGGGTGAAGATACCGAGCACGGAGGAAGGGTTCAAAGCAATCAGCGTGCTGGCGCGCGATGGCATCCAGGTCAACCAGACGCTGGTGTTCACCGTAAACCAGGCCCTGTTGGGAGCCAACGCCGGCAGCACCGTGGTGAGCCCGTTCGTGGGCCGTCTGGATGACATCGGACAAGACGGCATGGAACTGGTGCGCGACATAGTGGCTGTGTACCGAGAACAGGACCTGGATACCATGGTGATGGCGGCCAGCATTCGCGGCGCGCGGCACTGTACGACGGCCGCGGCCGCCGGCGCGGACATTTCCACCGTGCCCTACAACGTATTGACGCAGATGATCAAACACCCACTGACCGACGCCGGCCTGTCGCGATTCCTGCAGGACTGGCAACAAGCATCCGGAGGCTGACGATATGGTTCGCGCCCGCACCGGGACCACAACGGCCCCCCGCCGCCGCCGCCGTCCACCACAGTCCATTGATGACGACGCGAATATCGTCATGGACCGAGGGCGAGGGGACGACGCGGATGGTGATTTAGCAGCGCACGCAAACGGCGCCCACCTCGGAGATCCAGTCGACATTGCCGACCTGGCGACGCTGTCGCAGGAGGGCCTATTGCAACTGGCCCCTGAGGTTGGTTTGCGCGACGACGGCAATCTCGCCGAGTTGGGACGGGACGCCCTATTCCACCGGGTGCGGCAAGCCGCCTCCGGCAGGAACCAACTGGTGGCGTCGGGCGTCCTCGAGGTGATGGACGCCGGGCATGGGCTGTTGCGGTCGATGCACTATCCTCCGGTTGCTGGCGACGTTTTCGTGGGTCAGTCGCAGATCCGGCGATCCAACCTGAAGACCGGGGACACGGTGTCGGGAACGGTGCGTCCGCCGAAGGACGGGGAGCGTCACTACGGCCTGACGCGGGTCACCAACATCAACCTGCTGGAACCGGAGCAGCAGACGCCGGCGAACCGGCGGATTTTCGAGTCCCTGACGCCCATTTTCCCCAACGACCATATTGTGCTGGAGCATCCCCAAGGCGGGTTGCCCTCGCGGATGATTGACCTGTTCGCGCCGATCGGGCTGGGGCAACGCGGATTGGTGGTATCGCCGCCCAAAGCGGGCAAGACCACGGTGCTGCGCCAGATCGCCGCGGCCATTACCGAAAACCGCCCGGACGTCATCCTCATGGTGGTGCTCATCGGCGAGCGGCCTGAGGAAGTGACGGAGATGCGCCGGGCCGTCAAGGGCGACGTGTTCGCATCGACGTTCGACGAGTCGGTGGAGGAGCAGTGCCGGGTGGCGGAACTGGCGGTGGAGCGCGCCAAGCGGATGACCGAAACGGGTTGCGACGTGGTGATCCTGCTGGACAGCATCACCCGACTGACGCGCGCCTACAACCTGGCGTTGCCGACCTCGGGTCGGACGCTTTCGGGCGGTATTGATCCGGCGGCGTTATATCCGGCCAAGCGGTTCATCGGCGCGGCCCGGAACCTGGAGGAAGGCGGATCGCTGACCATCATCGCGACGTGCCTGTTGGACACGGGCAGCCGGATGGACGAGGTGATCTACGAAGAGTTCAAGGGCACCGGCAACATGGAGTTGCACCTGGACCGCCGACTGGCGGACCAGCGCTACTTCCCCGCCATCGACGTGGTGCGGAGCGGTACGCGCAGGGAAGAATTGCTGTACGACGCAGAGGCGGTACCGCAGATCTGGCTGCTGCGCCGGATGGTGACGCTAGCGTCGGGCGGCGACCAGGCCAACATGGGCGACGCCACCAAGCGGGTCCTGGAACGGCTGGCGCGCACTCGCACGAACTCCGAGTTCCTGACCAACCTTACCAAGGAAACCTAGGCAAGCCTGGCGTGGGTAAGCGCGTGGGGCGGCCCTCGGGTCGCCCTCTTGCATAATAGCGGCATGCGCGTGCCACGACGCGGGCGTCCCGTTGGCCTTATAATGGCGTCAGGTTATGGAGCCATTGACCATGACGACGCCGACGAAACCACGGAGCGGGATGCGGGTTTCCATCGCCGAGTTCCTTGAGCTGGAACTTCCGGAACCGGACGACAAGCTCAAGATGGAACTGGACGACGGGAAGCTGTACATCATGCCGAGACCGAGGATCGCACATCAACGAACGCAGGGCAGGCTGATTCAGTACTTCTTCAACTACCAGGATGGATTCGATGAACCGCCCTGCGATACACACGCCGATGTCATAGTTGCTCTCCCATCAGAACTGCCACGATTGTTTGCTCCCGATTTGGCCGTGATTCTACGCGGCAACGACGCTGTGGTTAGTGAGCGCATGATAGAAGGCGCGCCCGATCTCGTGGTGGAGATATTGTCTTCTGACCGCAATCGCGATTTGGTGCGCAAGCGACGGGCGTACGCCGAAGCGGGCATCCCGGAATACTGGATCGTCGATGAACGGGACGAGACGGTGGCTCCACTGGAGTTGCGCAACGGCGTTTATGTTGAGCGGGGCAATTTGGCGGCGGAAGATACGCTAACCACGCCGCTGTTGCCCGGGCTGGAAATACCGTTGAGTAACGTGTTCCGCCACCGCGGCCGCGCGCGACCGGCGCGAGAGTAGATTTCAGTGGCGCCGCGTTCCGGAAATATCCTGATCGTCGATGACGAGGCGACTTCGGCCATCGTGCGGGCGGTGCGCCGGCGTCTCGAAGACGAAGGATGGACCACCAAGGTGGTGAGCAAGGAGGCGCACGGCTCGGGCGACGACATGCTGTGGGCGGCGCTGGAAGCGATCGAGGACAGCATGCCGGACGGGGTAATCCTGGACGTGCGGCTCGGCGAATATCGGGATGACCAGTTCAAGGGGCTGGACCTGCTCAAGAGAATTGTAGAGGACCGCCCGCGGCTGCCGGTGTTGATGTTTACGCAGTACAGCCAGGGCGTGGAACGCGAGACGGTCGCGCGCAGCGCGTTGCAGGTGGAAGCGCCGGTGGAGTTCATAGACAAACTGGCGTCGCCGGAAGAGGTGGCATTGCGAATGCGGAGACTGGTCGGCGCGGAGCCCGGGACAATCGCCATTGGAAACCGCATTTTGCTGGACAACGACGCCGCTGCGGTCATGGTGGTGGACGACGACGGAACTCGCACCGCGGTGGCCGACGTAACGGGACGACGTTTCGACATCCTGCGCGACCTGGCCCAGGCCTGGTATCGCAGCCCCGGCAACGTGGTGCCGTTCGACCGGCTGGAGCGTTACCTCGAGGGCGACGATACGCGGGCGTCGCTGAGGGTCAGGATTCGGGAGATCAAGGTGTCGATGGGGCGCGCCCTGGGCCGGCCCTTGGGCGCTAACGACTTCATAGTCAGCGTCCGGGACCGAGGCTATCGCCTGCTGCCGCCGCGGGACTAGGGGGACGCATGGCGACGTTGCCTTCCCGACGGACCGGCGGACATCCCCTGCTGGCCTACGCTGGGATATTCCTGGCGGTGTTTGGCCTGGCCGCGATGGTGGCATCGCTGTTCGTTCCGTTCACCTGGATATATCCCGAACCGTTGCCGGTGGAACCGCTGGCATACTTCGGGATAGCCGGCGTGGTGGTAGGACTGGCGGTTGCGGTGGGAAGCTACATAGCGGACGGTGGCCGAAACGGCAACGGCAAGGGCACAAACGGACTGGACGACTGGAGCCGGCTTACGGAGCAGCAATTTGAGACGTTCCAGCATGACCTGGGCCGGCCCATGCGCCGAATCCTGGGCAAGTGCCGCGAGGTGCGCGGCGTGCTGGCGGCGACCGGCGAGGACGTTTCGATAGTGGTCCACGAACTGCTGGATGAGATCGAGGAGCAGGCGCCATCGTTCAGGCTGATGATGGGAAACATGCAGGTCATGATCAACCTGGAAACGCCGGATGCTCCCATTGAGCGCTACCCGGTAGAACCGACCGCCGTAGTCAGCCGTATCGTGGAGCGATACACCGGCCAGGCCGCCGAACAGGGCAAGGACATCGCCTGGTGGTCTGAACCCGAAGAATTTGGTCTGGTGTATTCGGAGGCCGCCGCCTTGGAACACATCATCGCTAATCTGGTGGACAACGCGCTGCGCTACGGGGGCGATTACATCGAAATTTCAGCGTCGCGGGACGAGGCGAATTTCCGGATTTGCGTGAGCGACAATGGGCCCGGCATTCCGGACCACTACCGTCCGCACCTGTTCACCAGGGGCTGGACGCCGGAGATGGGGCGCAGCGAAGAAAAGACCTCGTCGGGCCTGGGCCTGTACATCAGCCGCACGCTGGCCCGTCGCTACGGTGGAGATCTTTCGGTAGAGTCCGTGGCGGCGCCGAAGCCCGATCATCACACCATGTTCACGCTCTCGCTGCCGATAGGTTCGACCGAGGCTTAATCCGTCGAGGGCCAACGGCCCGATCGTCGGAGGAAGCCTCTCGTTATTTCCCACCGGCCCACCCGTGCGACAGAGGGTCACAGCAGCGGTCCTGGCATTTGGCGTGATTGCCGTGTTCATGGCAGTTTGGGTGTTCGCCCTGCCGGGCCTGCCGCAAGCGCCGTCGATGACGAATGTGCGCCCCACGCCAACGCCGGAGCCGATTCTGCCGACCGCTGCGCCGCCCACGCCCACCCCGACACCGGTTCCCACGGTGGCGGCGCCAACCCCTACTCCGACTCCAACTCCGACCCCGATGCCCACGCCGACACCGGCCCCAACTCCAACGCCCACGCCAACACCGACACCGGCCCCACCGACGCCGACACCGCCTCCGCATTTCCTGGTGGTGCACCATCCCATCAACCTTGACGTGATACGCGGACATTTCGAGATCGACCTGTTCGGTACGACGCTGCCCGGGTCGATCCTGGAGGTGACGTACGACAATAGGCAAGGCCCAAAACAGAGCATAATCCTGAGGGCCGACAGCGAGGGCAACTTCATCGCGACCATCCCGCTAGCGGAGGGGTTTAACGTCGTCGAGGTGATCAGCAACAACAGCGCGTCGCCCGACCCGAAACACCAACTGCTGCAACTTACCTACGACAGCACGCCTTTGATGCTGTTCGTGGACGTTACCGGTCCGGAGGACGGGGCGACCGTGGCCGAACGGGTGCTGACGGTCTCCGGCGAGACGCTGCCCGGGGCGCAGGTGGTGGTGAATGAGATCATCCCGGCAGCGCCCGACTCATCTGGGCAGTGGCAAGCCGATATCGTGCTTCAGCCAGGTGAGAACGTCATCGCGGTACGGGCCATGCGCGAGGGGACTGCGGAAGAGACAACCATCACGGTGATTTACCAACCGTAGAAACCGGGGACTGGGTTTGCGTTCTGCAATCGTGGGGTGGGAAGCCTATGCGCTGCCTGCCGGCGTTTGGCGCGTGGGTTTTGATTGATAACGCCGGCAGTGGGGGCTATAATGAACCACTGGCATCCCTAGCAAAATAGAGGAGGCTCCTTCAATGGTTGCTGAAATTCTAACCGGCACTTTCACCGTCAAATCCGGCCACGCCCAGATGCTGAAGGGCGGCGTGATCATGGACGTGGTCAACCCTGAGCAAGCACGGATTGCCCAGGAAGCGGGCGCCGTCGCGGTGATGGCATTGGAGCGCGTCCCAGCCGACATCCGGGCGGACGGCGGCGTTGCCCGTATGAGCGACCCCTCAATGATCGCCGAGATCATCGACTCCGTGTCGATTCCCGTCATGGCAAAGTGCCGGATCGGGCACTTCGTTGAAGCCCAGATACTGCAGGCCATGGGCGTGGACTACGTGGACGAGTCGGAAGTGCTGACGCCGGCCGACGAAATGCACCACGTTTGGAAGCACGACTTTACCGTGCCGTTCGTGTGCGGGTGCCGCGACCTGGGCGAAGCGCTCCGCCGTATTTCGGAAGGCGCGGCCATGATTCGCACCAAGGGCGAAGCCGGCACCGGCGACGTGGTGGAAGCGGTGCGGCACATGCGCGCCGTGCAGGACGCCATCCGCAAGCTGAAGACCATGCCCGACGACGAGTTGGTTGTGGAAGCGCGGGACCTGCGGGTCAGCCTGGACCTGCTGCAGCAGACCCGCGAAGAGGGACGGCTCCCGGTGGTGAACTTCGCGGCCGGCGGCGTGGCCACTCCTGCGGACGCCGCGCTGATGATGCAATTGGGCGCGGACGGAGTGTTCGTGGGCTCCGGTATATTCAAGTCCGGCAACCCGGCCGAGCGGGGCCATGCCATCGTACAGTCGGTCACGCACTACAACGACCCGCACATTCTGGCGGAGGTCTCCAAGGACCTGGGCGAGCCAATGGTCGGCAGGAGCGTTCGCGAGTTGGCCGAAAGCGAGTTGCTGGCGCCGCGCAGCGTATAGCCGGACAGGTCGTTGGGTTGCGCACCCGGCGACGCAAGGACACCGCGACATACGGACGGAACGGGACATTATCAGCTGGACACGTAGTTGAACATCGGCGTTTTGGCAGTACAAGGAGATTTTGCGGAACATTGCCATGTGCTCCGCAGCATAGGCGCTAACGCTACGGAAGTGCGATTGCCCGAACATCTCCAGGGTCTGGACGGCTTGATCATCCCAGGCGGTGAGAGCACCACGCTCAGCCGCCTGATGTCCCTGTACAACCTGCGGGAGCCGGTGGCCCAGATGGCATCATCGGGAAAGGCGGTTTGGGGGACCTGCGCCGGCATGATCATGCTGGCCGCAGAGATCACGGAAGAGGACCCCATACCGTTGGCGGTGATGGACGTGGGCGTGCAGCGCAACGCCTTCGGCCGCCAGGTAGATTCGTTCGAGCAGGACCTGAAGATCAAGGGGCTGGGCTCGGACCCGTATCACGCCATCTTCATCAGGGCGCCGGTGATCATCCGGGTCGGCAAGGACGTGGACATACTGTCGGCGTTGCCCGACGGGCGTCCGGTGGCGGTGCGAGAGGGTAATCTGCTGGCGACCGCTTTTCATCCCGAACTCACCGCGGACGCGCGCATTCACCGGTACTTCGTCGAGATGGCCGGCGGGCCCACGTTCGACGAAAGCGCACCACAGATCGAGACTCCCCGGGTGCGGGGTCGGCTGGCTCAAGAATAATAGCCACCAACGCAACATACCATTCATTTGTAACCTCCCCATTGGCGACAAGGAGGGCATAGTTGGTTACGGTCGAGCAACTGGCCCACGATGAATTGCAGCAACTCCTGGAGGTGTTGCCGCCAAGAGTTCTGGCCGGCATACAGGCGCAGGACGAGTTGGAGGACCTGCTGGAAATCGTCCTCGATCTCGGACGTCCGCCGGAAGCGCGGTTCTCGTTCGGCGACGTGATTCTGGATGACGAGCCGGTGGGACGGGAAGACCTGGAGCACGTCGTATCGGGCGTGGGGGATTTCGGCGGCGACAACCGGGCAGGGATGGAGCGCACGCTGCACCGCATCTCGGCCATACGCAACCGCAACGGCAGCGTGGTGGGAATCACGTGCCGCGTGGGGCGCGCCGTCTTCGGCACCATCAAGATAATCGAAGACCTGGCCTACGGCGGCAAGAATATCCTGCTGCTGGGACGCCCCGGCGTGGGCAAGACCACGATGCTGCGCGAGGTGGCCCGGGTGCTGGCCGACGAGGCCCGCAAGCGGGTGATCATCGTCGACACGTCCAACGAAATCGCCGGCGACGGAGACATTCCTCATCCGGCCATCGGACACGCCCGGCGGATGCAGGTGCCGACGCCGACGGTGCAGCACGACGTAATGATCGAGGCCGTGGAGAACCACATGCCCCAAGTCATCATCATCGACGAGATGGGCACAACGCTAGAAGCGTCAGCGGCGCGCACCATCGCGGAGCGCGGCGTGCAATTGGTGGCCACGGCCCACGGCAACACGCTGGACAACCTGATCATGAACCCGACCCTGTCGGACCTGATCGGCGGCGTGCAGACCGTCACCTTGGGCGACCAGGAAGCGCGGTTCCGGGGCACGCAGAAGACGGTGCTGGAGCGGAAAGCTCCGCCCACCTTCGACGTGGTGGTGGAGATCCAGGACTGGAATGAGGTGGCGGTACACGACGACGTGTCGCAAGTGGTCGACCAGTGGCTGCGCGGATATCCCGTCGAGCCGGAAGTCCGCCACATGAACGAGGACGGCAACATCTCGAAGACCGCCGCGACCCGGCAGAACGAGGCGGCGCCGACACCGTGGGCCGCCAACGAGATCCGCAACCGCCGGGGCCGGAACCGGAACGGACGCAGCCGGGACGCCTACGAGCAGTACCCGCCTGAGCGGTTCCAGGATGCACCGGACGCCGGCGGCGCAGTCGGGCCTCGGCTGGACGTGCGCATCTTCCTGTTCGGCGTGAGCCGGGACAAGGTGGAGGCGGCGCTGGCCGAACGGGGCGCGACGGCGGAGATCGTCAGCGAACTGCGGCGGGCGAATGTGCTGCTGACCACCAAGAACCACTACCGGCGGGGCAGCCAGTTGGTGCGCATCGCGGAAACCAACAGCGTGCCGGTGTATGTGCTGCGCAAAAACACCGTGCCCCAGGTGAGCGAGTTCCTGACATCCATCGCGCGGGACCAAGGGATAGACCTGCCGCCACCGTCGGGCCGTTTCAAGGAGGAGACGGACGCCGAGGCGGAAGCCGCCGCCCGGGCTGAGGCTGAAGAAGCGGCGCAGAGGGTGCTGTCCGGAGAGTTCAGCGTGCAACTGGAACCCCAGCGGCCGTACATACGGCGGTTGCAGCACATGCTGGCCGAGGAATTCAACCTGGCGTCCACCAGCCGGGGGCGTGATCCGCAGCGCGCCGTGCTCATCTACCGGCCGTGAATCTCCGGTAGATAACTGCGAGGATTGGCGTGCCGGTTTGTGCCATTGGGCCGCCACTACCGTAAAGGATAGGTTGGCGTCCATGTCCGGTCTTTTCATAGCCTTTGAGGGCGGGGACGGTGCCGGCAAATCGACGCAGGCCAGTATTTTGGCTGATACGCTGCTGAAGCAAGATTACCGCGTCGTGTCACTGCACGAGCCCGGTTCAACGCATCTAGGGGACTACCTCAGAAATTACCTGATCGGAGACTTGCCTATTTCGGACACCGCGGAACTATTGCTGTTTGAAGCTTCCAGGGCAGAGTTGATATCCGAACGTATCCGGCCGGAGTTAGAGGCCGGCGCGGTCGTCGTTTGTGACCGGTTCGCTGGTTCCACTATCGCGTACCAAGGACATGGGCGCGAGATGGATTCAAAGAAGATTCGGCTGTTGAATAACTTGGCTACCGGCGGGCTTTATCCTGATCTGACTATCCTCCTCGATATCGATCCGGCGATTGGTTTGGAACGAGTCAATAACCGCTTGTTCCAACTGGCATTGCCTATTGGGGACGCACCTGACCGTTTTGAGGAAGAGACGATGGCATTCCATGACCGGGTGCGACGCGGTTTTCTAAGCGAGAGAGAACGCAACACTGAAACTTGGAAACTTATTGACGCCAACCACACGATTGATGCTGTGGCTGCGGCCGTTTTGACAGCCGTACAACCGTTACTACCCCACCAGAGCCGAGGCTCACAAGAAGGTTGATGTCCAAGTAAACACGACGTCCAGGGCAATCGCATTTGGAATTTACAGACTCGTCACTCCTGCGAAAGCCGGAGTCCAGAGGCCGCAGGATGAAGACAATAGTTGGAAAACAGCCGATTGCAGGCACTGGATACCGGCTTGCGCCGGTATGACGGTGACCGGGAGTGCCAGACCAAAGAGCCAAAGGTCGAAATGCGATTGCCCTGACACGACGTCGCCTCGAATTGCCAAAGGAGACTGGCGGGTGATACCGTAGCCCGGATGCCTTCCCGTAACACCTGCTGGCCGGCGGCGGTTGCTATAGCGATTCTGATTGCGTTGACTGCGCTGGCCTGCGCTCCTGGCAACGCACCTGCCCCGAATGATTCCATGACCATCAATCGAATTGCGTACATAGACTCGAACGGGCAGTTGGTGACGGTCAATCCCGACGGCAGCGACCGGAGCACGCTCACCGCCGGGGAGGTGGCAGAATCGTTGGATCGCATGGGCGGCGTGATGGCCCAGCCGACCAGCGAGACACGCCTTTACGGGTGGCCGGTCTGGTCGCCGGACGGAAGTCGAATAGCGGTTTCGCTGATCAGCGGACGCAGGCCATCGGAAGCGGAGATGAGCGTGCAATCGCTGGAGTCATCCAACGGGGTCGGCGGGCCCGTGTTCGTGAACTCCGCGCCGCTGACTATAGCGGACGGCACGCCGCACTACGTCCAATGGTCGCCCGACAGCCAACGCCTGGGGGTTACGGCCGCCACTCCGGAGGGCTTGACGCTTTTCGTGGTGGATGCCAATCCGGTGGATGGTGAGGCGACACCCGCCGCGGCGGTGCCGGTGGTGCGTGGCGCGCCGTTGTATTTCGACTGGTCACCGGATAGCCGATCTTTGGCGGTGCACAGCGGCGAAGAACTGTCGGTGCTGCGGCTGAACGATGATGCCACGGGGTTCACGGCACAGCCCATCAGCAGGTCGCGCTCATTCCGCACCCCGGCGTGGTCTCCGGATGGGACGACGCTGGCCTGGTCCGCGCCCGGGGGCGACAGCGAAGCGGTCTGGCTGGGAAAGCCGGACGAGACGGACTACCCGCCCATGCGGTTGGCAGAGGTTGAGGGAGCCTGCTCGTTCCTGTGGTCGTCCGACGGTCGGATGATTGCGGTGGCCGACCGGCAGGAAGAAGGATCGCCGGCTTATCGACGGCTGCGGCTGGTGGCGGCGGACGGCAGCGGTGTGCGCACGGTGCGGGAGGACGATTGGGTGCTGGGCTTCTTCTGGGAACCGCAGGGGACGCGGCTGGCGTGGGTAGCCCTGAACAGCGAAGAGCGGACTATGGAGTGGCGGATTGAGGACGGAGCGGCAACGGAGACCGAGGCGGCCGCCGGCTCGGATAATCCCGTGGGCGGGTTGCGTTTTTCGCCGAGCGGTGAAACGTTCCTGATGCTGGCGTTTTTCGACCAGTACGCCCGCAGCCACTCGCCGTGGGCACCCGACGGGTCCGCGCTGGTGGTATCGGGGAACCAGCAGTACCTTTCCCAGCGCCGCAACGGGAGTGGAGCGGCGGGGCCGCACGTGTATGTGACCGAGTTGGGTGAGCAGGGTGGCTTGCACGACATAGCCGCCGGCGGGATCGCCGTGTGGTCGCCGCAGTGAGTTGATGCTGCCGACGTTGACGGCGCGGTGGGCGGTATTGCTCGGCGCGATCGCGCTGGTCCTGGGCATGCTGGTCGTGGCGTGTGCCGGGCCGGACGCGCCTGCCGCCACGCCGATCCCGCCGACACCCACCCCCGTGCCGGATCCCGCGGCGATACTCAAGGAAACGTCAGACAACCTGCGGGATCTGCGCTCTGCGGAGTTTGTGCTGCGGCATGAGACCGGGGCCGTTTTCCTGCCCGCATTCAGCGCCAAGCTGACCGAGGCGCGCGGAGCCTGGGACGCGCAGCAGGGAGCCGAACTGCATGTGGATGCGTACCTGGTAGCCGACGCGCAGACCGAGCCGGAATCGGGCATCTACCTGGGAATGCAATCGGTGATCACCCCGGACGCATACTACGGTACGGACCCGTTCTCGGGCGCGTGGCTGAAACAGCCGCAATCCTTCGTCCCGATACCGGTGACCGAGTTGAACCGCCTGATGGCCGACCTGGTGGACATGATCGACGGCCCGGTTCTCGACGGAGCGGAGGAGGTCGACGGCTTACGCACGTACAGGATTTCCGGCGATGCTCCGGCGTCGGTGTTGAACTGGCTGCCGCTGTCGGCTGAGCCTGGCCAAACCGTGCGCATCGAGGTCTGGACCGATACCGAACGACGAATGCTGCGGAAACTGCGCGTCATCGGGCCGGTCGGCATGTTTGACCAGGCAGACACTGTGCGCGAAATCCATCTGTCCAACATCAACGGCCCGGTTTCGATAGATCCGCCCACCGAATTTACCGACCTGACCGGCGGGTAAAATGCCCGGCGATCGCGAGGTCAGCGCGGCCAACCCGTCCCGGCGTCAATGGGCGCTGGTGAGCGTGGTGGCGTGCGGCGCGTTCATCACCGCGCTGGACCAGACGGTGGTGGTCACCGCGCTGCCGGCGGTGATGGCCGACCTGAAAGTACCCATCATCAGGCTGGAATCGGTCATCTGGGTGGTGACGGCCTACTTGCTGGGGTACACGGTGGCGATGCCGCTGCTGGGACGGTTGGCCGACGTGCACGGCTACGTTCGCATCTATTGGGCGTCGCTGGTAGTGTTCGGCGTGGGGACGACGCTGGTGGCTGTGTCCGGCGAGTTCGAGGGGCTGAACGGGCTGTTGGAGCCGTTGGACCAGATCGTCGTGGCGCGGGTGATCCAGGCCATTGGCGGCGGCGGCGCGGTGCCCATCAGCCTGGCAATCGCGGCGGCGTTGACGGCTCCGGAGCATCGCGGGCTGGCGCTGGGCATCGTGGCCGGCGCGGCGGAGGCCGGCAGCATGCTGGGGCCGGCCTACGGCGGCGCGGTGATCGAGATCTGGGGCTGGCGCGCGATCTTCTGGCTGAACGTGCCGCAGGCGGCGGCGATCGCGGCGGCGCTGTTCTTGGTGCCCAAGCAGGCCGCCGCCGGCGCGCGGATGGACTACCGGGGCGCGGTGATTCTGACGGTGGCGCTGGTGCTGGTGTCGCTGGCGTTTGCCCACGAGGGGCTGTTCCGAGCGACGTCGTGGGTCCCTTTCGGATTGCTCGCGGCATGTGCGCTGTGCGTTGGGATGCTGATGTGGGCGCAGCGGCGGGCCGTGGAGCCGATACTGTCGGGAGCGTTGTTCCGAGTCTGGGCGTTCGTGTCCGCCAACGCGTGCCAACTGCTGGTGGGTGTTGCCCTGATCATCGCCATGGCGACGACGGTGATCATGGCCAATACGGTGATGAACACGCCCCAGCGTCCGGTGGACGCGACCACCGCGGCCCTGTGGCTGCTCCGCATGACCGCGACGATTCCGGTTTTCGCCATACTGGGCGGATGGCTGCTACGTTGGGTGGATGCCAGGTGGGTGGCAGTGGTCGGTCTGGCGTTGATTGCAGCGGGGATGTTCCGCCTCAGCGGGTGGCCCGTGGAGATCGCCGAGCCTCGTTTGACGGTGGACATGGTAGCGGCCGGCGTAGGATTCGGTCTGGTAATCGCGCCGCTGATGCACCGGGCCATCGCGGCCGCGCCGTTTGAATACCGGGCAGTGTCGGCATCAACGGTGGTGGTGGCGCGGATGCTGGGGATGACGCTGGGGATGGCAGCGCTTTCGGCGTGGGGGGTGAACGAGTTCCTGGCGATCCTGGCCGAAACGCCGTCGCCGCTGACCATGACCGGGCTGGACGCGGCGGCGCGGGCACAAGCGATCGCGGAATACCGCGAGACTTTGCAGACGGCCAGCCTGAGCCTGTTCCATACCTTCTACCGGGTGGCGGGAATCATTGCGCTGGTGGCGTTGGTTCCGGCACTGCTGATGCGGGAGAGCGCGCGGGAGCGGGAGGAGTCGGCTCATCCTTCGACAGGCTCAGGATGAGCGGAGGGTGGTTCAGGATGAGCGGCGTGTGACAGGATGAGCGGGTGTGGATCGCAATGGGCGGAGTTCGGTTCACTATGAGCGGGGGTAGAATGTCCGCGAGCGCAGAAAACAGGCGCCACGGGAGCAACAGGGAGCGGCTGACATGGAACTGAAACGGTTGGGAGCATCGGGCGTGATGGTGCCGGAGATCGGGCTGGGGACCTGGCGGTACCGCGGTGGGTCGGAACCCTTGCGGCGCGGGATTGAGCTGGGCGCCAACCTGATCGACACGGCGGAGATGTACCGCACGGAGGACCAGGTGGGCGAGGCCATCGCCGACATCAGGGACCGGGTGTTCGTCGCGACCAAGGTGTTGGGGAGCAACCTGCGATACGACGCGGTGCTGCGGGCGGCGGACCAGAGCCTGCGCCTGCTGGGCGTGGACAAGATCGACCTGTATCAGATCCACTGGCCCAACCCCAGCGTGCCCATCGCCGAGACGATGCGGGCCATGGAGCGTCTGGTTGCCGACGGCCTGGTGGACTACATCGGCGTCAGCAATTTCTCGGTGGAGGACATGATGGACGCCCAGTCGGCGATGCAGAACAACCCCATCGTGTCCAACCAGATTCTCTACAACCTGCGCCGGCGTCGGGCGGAGCGGGACGTCATTCCCTACTGCCTGGAGCACGACATCATGGTCATGGCGTATTCGCCGCTGCACGAGGGCGCGTTGGTGGGCAGCGGCGGCGGGAGGCTGCGGCGCGCGCTGGGATTGGGCGGGGACCAACAGGTATTGGCCGAGATCGCGGACGAAACAGGGAAGACGGCGGCGCAGGTGGCGTTGAACTGGGTGGCCGACCAGGACGGGGTGATCGCGATTCCCAAGTCCAACAGCGTGGCGCGGACGGAGGAGAACTGCGCAGCGTCGGGCTGGCACCTGACCGCCGAGCAGCGGCAGCGGTTGAACCGGGCGTTTTCGGTGTGAGGGCGTGCGCCGGTCAGGCTTCCGCCGGCGCTTCACCCGATTGACCGGCCAAGGGCGGGTCCATCCCAGGGGGATCGAACCCGGGCGGGAACCAGAATACGGGACGCCCGGCTTCGGGAGCGACGTGGTAGTGATTGACCAAAGCGGTCAATATACGGGTCTCGCTGCGCTGCATTTGACCGAGCAGTTCATCTCGCATGTCGCGCACATCATCGCGCAGAGACTTGACGTCGTCCTGAACCACCTGCATATGGACCTGTATGGTCTTGACGTCAGATTGGAGGTCCTTGACATCCGACTGCACGGCTTTCATGTCAGCCTGTAGACCCTTCACGTCGGTTTGGAGAGCCTTCACGTCGATTTGTAAGGCCTTGATGTCCTCCTGCTGCGATTGTTGGTTGTCGCGAACAGACTCCAAATCATCGGAGAGGCGATCAACACGGTTGGACATGCGGCCTGACCAGTAGAAACCGCCGCCTATGACAAAAAGCGACGTAACGAGGCCGGCGACGGCTGCGATTATTGGGAGTATGTCCATGGCGCGTTCCCAACGGATGACGTGGCCATTATAGCGCAATGATGGCAGTCAGAGGCTGTAGCTGCCGATGGCGCGCCACGAGAGGTCTGGCGCCCAGCGTCCGTTGGACCAGTCGTCGCCAGCGGCGTTGGACTCAAATCGCGTGAGGGCGAGGCGCCACGAGCGGGTAATCTGGGAGACCTTGAGCTCGTCGGTGACGGAACGGGCGAAATCCAAGGCGCTGTCGAACACCGAGTCGGGCAGGTTGGCGTGGGACATCAGCGGGATTTGCGGCGGGAAGTCGGGGCCATAGACGCGCCGCTCGCCGCCCACGTCGGGGTTGCGCTCCAGCAGGTCGGCGACCATGGACTGCAGCCGATACAGGGACTCGTTGACCACCTCGGGCGAGAAGTCCAGCCAGATGTTGCCGTCGGTTTCAGTCTCTCGCGTCGTGGTGATGCCCCGGTTGAACAGCGGGAAGCGCGGCGACACGCGGCGGTAGCGGTCCGCGAGGCGTTCAACCTCGCCGGCCAATTGCGCCTCCACAGTGCCCGCGTCGTCGGTCGCCAGCGGGAAGTAGTCGGACATGGGCATGTGGAGCATGTGCATCTCGGCGGCCCAACAGGCGTACTGGCCGCAGATCAACTGGCGCGCCCGGTAAGCGCGGGCGGTGAAGTCGGGATCGGTGAGCAGGCTGACGGCGTAGCGGGTGGACATTAGGCTGTTCCTTTGGTGGAGGCGGAGTGGAGTTACGGGAGACGCGCCTGTTTCCTAGTCGAATTGCCCGGTCTCCATTCCGAGCAGAACACTTCGGGTCTTATTCCAATCCAGAACCGGATCCGATGAGTCGTTCAGTCGCTCAACCGCCACCGTCAGATCGTCGAAGTCCTCCAGATATTGCTCCACAGCCAAGTGAACTATCTCGGCTCGGGTGAGGTTGAGCGCGGCAGCCGCCGCGTCCAGCACTACAACCTGATCATCCGGCAAACTCACGGTGATGAGGGTTGACATCGAACACCTACCAAGCTGATTGTCCTTGTAAATCGATAGACACAGTTGACATCGCGCTGTTTACGTCATGACCCGTGTTTGAGGCTTGTCAACTGCGCGACGTCGGGGAATCACGCTGCTTCCGCGTTGGGTATAAGGAGAGCAGGCATTTCGTCCCAGGTGCGGCCGTCGAGCTCGCGGCCATTACGTTTTTTGAAGACGCCGCCCCACTGTTTGAAGTGGAAGGCAACGCCGGCATCGATGCACTGGTCGCGGATGTCGCGCACCCAATCAGGCTGCATGGGCCGTGCGCCGGGACCGGACTCGCCTCCTACAATGACCCAGTCTATACCGTCTAAATTCAATGCTGGCAATGGCCCCAACAGCGGCTCCAGCGACAGGAACTTTACATGGGCGTCCGTTTCCCTGAGCAGGTCGATTCGGTGTGCATAGGCTTGAGATTCCACGCTCACACCCATCCATATCTGCGACGGCCAGGGTAACGCTTGGTTCAACTCGGCCACACGCTCCGGTCGTTTGGTCAAGACCTGGTAACGATGCCAGTCGGCTCGCTCCATAACGTCGAACACATCGCGGATGAAAAGTTCCGGCACATCGACGTGGAACAGGTCGCTCATGGAGTTGACGAAGATGGAGCGGGGTTTACGCCAGCGCAGGGGGATCTCCAGCGTGTCGGGATGCAGCGTCACCTCGAAGCCATTGCTGTATTTAGCCATGCCCGTCGCCTTCAGGCGCTTGGACAGCCGCTCGGCATAGCAATGCTTGCACCCCGGGCTGATCTTGTTGCAGCCGGTGACGGGATTCCAGGTGGCGTCGGTCCACTCGATTTTGCTGCCTTGGGCCATAACTCACGATGGCGAATTGGGGGAATCGCGGCTTGGGCGAGTTGGATATACGGGCGTCGGTGATCCGGTGGGCAAGTTCACGGGCGATTGCTCCTTTGAGGTAGTGGTTCGAGAGGCTCACCATGAGCGGGGTGTTGATAGGGTTTGCTGGGGTTTTCCGGTCTGCCAGAGGTGATGGTTGCCAGGGTTTTGGTCGTTGTCAGCATACGGCCGGGATGGGCACGCAACTATTTGACCTACTTTTTCGTGTACTCGGCGCGCCGGTAAGGGCGCGCTTGCGCGCGGGCTCGGATAGTCCCGGGGACACCAGTGGGGCACGCGCCGGTGAGGAGTCAGGTCTTTGAGCGGCGTTGGCCACCTGGGCCGGTTGCGATTTGGGTCTGACAGGGTTGGCCGTGAACGACCGGACGGTTGGCTGGTTTCACCTCTGACTGGCTATTGACCGGGGTTTGTTGTGCACATGGTTATTATGGAACATGAGTTTCGGGAAGGTCAAGGGGCTGGTGTCCAGGGCCTTTGCAAAGTCTCCACACGTCCCGCTCATGGTGCGGCACGTCCGCCTCCGGCGGGAGCCTGTCTAACCACGAGCGCGTCCTTCGACGGGCTCAGGACGAGCGGATAGACTTCAATCGCACAACTTTGAAAAGGCCCTGGCGGGTGTCATTGGTCGTTTTCACGGCGTTGCGCTATCGGCTATACTCTCTGCGGCCTGACAGCCGGCCCCGTACTACGCTATGCCCACCCGCATTCTCATCACGGATTTTGTTTGGCCTTCTACCGCTCCGGAGCGGGAGGTTTTGGTTGACGGGTTGGGAGACGGGGTTGAGGTGGTGGAGGCGCCGGACGGGTCGGAGGAGACGTTGGCGTCGCTGGCCGTTGACTGCGACGCGATCATGACGTGCTTTGCGCAGGTCACGCCGGCGGTGGTGCGGGCCGCCGAGCGGTGCCGGTGCATCAGCCGGTACGGCGTGGGCGTGGACAACATCGCGATGGACGTGGCTACTGACCTAGGCATCCCCGTGACGTACGTGCCCGACTACTGCGTGGATGAGGTCAGCGACCACGTGATGGCGCTGCTGCTGACGTGGAACCGACAGGTGAGTTTCTACGATGGGGTCGCCAAGGCGGGACGCTGGGAAGGCACGCCGTCGCCGCATCCTCTGACGCGGTTGCGCGGTCAGACCATCGGCATCCTGGGATTCGGACGCATCGGCCGGGCGGTGGCAGACAAGGCGCGGGCGTTCGGGCTATCCGTATTGGCGTTCGATCCTTACCTAGCGTCGGATGCTGACCTGCCCGACGGAGTGAGCGCGGCATCGCTGGACGAGTTACTGGCGGCGTCCGACTACGTTACGGTGCATACGCCGCTGAACGAGGAGACGCGGGGGCTGGTGGGCGAGCGGGAATTCGGGTTGATGCGTCCGTCGGCGTACCTGATCAACTGTGCGCGCGGGCCCATCGTGGACGAACCTGCGCTGTACGCCGCGCTGAGGGACGGCAGCATCGCCGGCGCAGGCCTGGACGTGATGGAATCGGCGTCCCCGCCGGCGGACCACCCGATGTTCGCTCTGGACAACGTGATTGTAACGCCGCACGTAGCGTTCCTGTCTCAGCAGTCGGTGCTGGAGCTGGAGGTGCGGACCGCCAAGGCGACGGTAGACGTGCTGCAGGGCAGGATGCCGGAGTTCCTGGTGAATCCGGGGGTGCTGCCGCACTCACGGGTTGCGCTGGAGTGAGGATAGCAGTGTAATTGCGAGGAGTGCAGCGACGCGGCATTCCCACTATCGTGACTGCGCACTTGCCTCAAACGAGATTGCCACGCTACGCTCGCAATGACAAACGGAGGGCGTCGCAATGACTAGCGGAGGGGATGGATTGACTGCGGCAGGATTTACGGTGAGTTATCTGGGCACGGGCGCGGGGGGCTCCACAATGCGGAACCACACGGCGATGGTGCTGGACTGTCCCACGGGAGAGCGCATCCTGCTGGACGCGGCATCGGGGAACACGGTGCTGCGGCACGCGGAGCAGCTTGGGATGTCGCCCACGGAGTTCGACCACTGCCTGTTGAGCCACAGCCATGCCGACCACTGCGAGGGGCTGCCGCACATCGAGATGCAGCGCAGCCGCCGCAATCCCGCCGAGCAGCCGATGCAGGTGTACGGGTCGCGCGAGGCGCTGGCCGACATCGGCACGCTGCTGTCGTATCCGACGCGCGGGTTGACCGTGGACGCCGACGGAGCGCAACGACGGGACGGGCGGCAGGTCTTCGACTTCCGGCAGACGGATCCGGGCCAGTGGGTGCAGCTCACGCCCACGTTGCGGGCCAGATGCGCGCCGGTGGAACACATCGGCGGCGCGATTGCGTGGCGGATCGAGTCAGGCGGGCACGCCGTGGTGTTCTCCGGCGACACCCGTTGGTGTCCGTCGCTGGCGGAGTTGGCCGACGGGGCGACCCTGCTGATCCACGAAGCCCTGTGCGTAGAGGCCGATCGGTACCGGGCTGACGAGACGGCGCACTCGACCGCAGCCGAAGCCGCACGTATCGCGCAGATGGCCGGCGTGCATGCGTTGACCCTCACCCACATCCACAATGCCTACCACCTGGATACCGCGACGCTGGCCGCGGAGGCGCGGTCAGTGTACGACGGGCCGGTGTCGGTGGCGTTCGACTGCTGGCAGCAGAGCGTCTGAGCAGGGCGTCGCAAAGTCCGGCACACCGGCAGATCCTACATTTCTGCCGCCGTCTGATTGGTTCCCCGGGCGGCGAATGGTGGTAACATTGCCGCCGGTATATTTTGCGGTCCATCTCTCGCGAGTGTCTGACACATGCACGCCCATCCAGCACCACGCGTCAACCCGATAATCCAGGCGATAAATTTCCTTCAGGAGTTCTCACTGCCGCTGATTGCCGGCGTGGTCCTGGGGCTGGTCGCGGCGAACGTCAATCAACACTGGTACGAGGTGGTGGTGGACTTTCATCCCCTTGGTCACGGTGTTTACGTGTTCGGGCACGCACTGACGCTGCATTTCATCATCAACGGGATGTTCATGTGCCTTTTCTTTGGCATCGCCGCCAAGGAAATCACCGAATCCACGCTGCCCGGAGGGGTGCTGAACCCGTTGCGCAGGGCGATCAACCCGCTGATCGGAACGCTGGGCGGGGTATTCGGGCCGGTTGGCCTGTACTTCCTGCTGGCCTGGATTTTCTACGGGGGCAGCGAGGTATTCGGCGCGGTGGCCAACGGCTGGGCGATTCCCACGGCGACGGACATCGCGCTGGCGTGGCTGGTGGCGCGGGTGGTGTTCGGGCCGCTGCATCCGGCGGTGAACTTCCTGCTCCTGTTGGCGGTGGTGGACGACGCAATCGGGCTGGTGATCATCGCGGTGTTTTACCCGGACCCGCACCATCCAGTGGAACCGATCTGGCTGCTGGCGACGGTGGGCGGCATGGCGGTGGTCTACGTTTTGCGCAGGCTGCGAGTCCGCTGGTGGCCGGTGTACATCCTGACCGGGGGGTCGCTTTCGTGGGTTGGCCTAGCCGGCGCGGGAGTAGAACCGGCGTTGGCGCTGGCGCCCATCGTGCCCTTCATGCCCAGCGGCAACCACAACAACGAGGCAGAGGCGGAGCACGGGCACGGATCGATGTCGGCGCCGCATCCGCGCGCGACGGAGGCCGCACACGGCGGACACGGCGGGAACAGTGTGCTTGAGCAGTTCGAGCACCAACTGAAGATGTTCGTGGACTTCGGGCTGTTCTTCTTCGCGTTCGCCAACGCCGGCGTGGCTTTCTCCAACATCGGGCTGGTTACGATGATGGTGCTGGTGTCCCTGATCGTGGGCAAAGGCATCGGCGTCGCGCTGTTCTCGTGGCTGGCAGAGCGGGCAGGGTTCCCGCTGCCGGATGGGATGGGAGTGCGGCACCTGGTGGTCACCGGCGTGATCGCGGGGTTGGGCCTCACGGTGGCGCTGTTCGTGGCCGGCAAGGCGTTCCCAGGAGACTCACCGTTCCAGGAGCCGGGCAAGATGGGCGCGGTGTTCAGCATCGTGGCGGCGCTGGTGGCATGGGTGCTGGGCAAGGTGCTGCACGTTCGGCAAGAAGGACTCACGTTTCGCCTGCAACTCCCGTGGAGTCGAGGCTGACCACGGCTCACAAGGTTTGGTTGTCAGGAAGCAGGGGTATCGCAAGGAGATCAGGAGGATGGCAATGATTGGCGTGTTGACGCACCACTGGGCCAAAGAGGACAAGATCACGGAAGCGAAGGCGCTGCTGGAAGGCAACGGACTGGCGCAGAGCAAAGCCCCGGGATTCGGGGCGCGGCAGACGTTTATCTCGCTGGAAGACCCGACGAAGATCTCGACGCTGGTGACGTGGGAGAGCAACGAGATCTACGACGCGTGGCGCGCCAGCCCCGAGCGGGCCGTGGCGATGGCCGGCGCCGAAGAGCTATGGTCTCAGCCGCCGGAGTCCGAGCGGTTCGAGATGCAGGACTGACCCGGCCGCTGACCGGAATCAAAACGGTCGGGTTTGAAACCCGCCCCTACGCCAACAGATCGGCTACGTTGATTCGCTCGGCCAGCAGGTCGGCCATGCGGTCGGCTTTGTGAGCGTGGTAGGGGACGACCGCGCCGAGTAGGTCTCCGACGGCGTCGGCGGTGGCTACCGTACCCGAATCGACGAGCAGCACGGGGACGTCGCGTTTGGCGGCTTCCACGCGGATGTACTCGGTGGGGCGAGCGCCGCCGGTGAGCACCAGGCAGCGGGTGTCCTGCATCAGCGAAGCCATCTGGATGTCGGGGCGTTCGGCGCGGGTGATGACGGCCTGGTGGGCGTAGCGGCCAAAGTAGCCAGCGCCGGAGTCCATGATGTTGCCGCCAATCAGGAAGCGGTCGACCCATTCGTCGCCGTCTGCCGGCGCAAGTTCCCAGTGTCCGCCCAATTGTTGCTTCAACTGGTTCATGGTCAGCGAGAGCATGGGGCGGTCCTCGGGCAGGGAGGCGACGACGGGGATTCCAATGTTGGTAAGTTCGGCGAGCAGCCCGTTGGTCGCGGCGGAGCGGTAACGCGGGGTGTGGTTGACCATCACGCCGGCCAGGGAACTGCCGAGTGGCGCCACGGCGCTGGATGCAGCCACCGTAGTAAGGGTGGCGTCATATCCGAACACGGCGACGACACGCGCGGACAGCCTTTCGACGAGGCCCGTGGTGATCGGGGATGAGATTCCGGAGCCGCTGACTGGATTCGCCACCTCGACCAGCGTGTGCTCGCTGATGCCGGCGAGGGACCGTACCGCGCTGGCCGCTGCGTCAAGGGATGAGGAGTCATCGCTGGAGGCGACGGCCACGCCGCCACGGAAACGCTGGGCGAAGTAGACCGCGTCGGGGTCGGAGCGTCCGGCGGGCGACAGGGGCTTGCAGACGGAAACGCGGGCGCCGCTGCGCTCCATCAACCTGGCGAGACCAGCGGCAATCGAGGTTTTCCCGGCGCCGGGGCCTTGGGATGCTACCAGGAAGACGGACATACAGCTAACGCGGGGCGTTACTCTGCGCCCACCGGCACACGGAATACGGGTTGTCCGCCGTCGTCGTGACCGTGATTGACCAGGGCAATCAACAATTGCTGGTTGCCACGGCGCATCTCTTCGAGTAGCTCCGTGCGTTGATGGTCCAGCCCTTCTCGCAGATCCCGCATATCGTCGGCAAGACGATCAACTTTCATGTCAAGTTGGTCAACCCGGTTGCTGAGCTTCCCAAGCCAAAAAAACCCGCCACCAATGAGTGCAAGCAGGGTGACGAAGCTGATTATCACCGCAAGAATGTCGGGATTGATGCTGATCATCGGGATGCCTACGGCACGAGGTTCGGCACCTGTCAGTAGTCGTCGACGCGGTTTTCAATGTGCGTGGGATCGAAACCGGGCGGGAAGTTGGTGGTGTCGTCCCACTTGCCCATGGTCATGTCGCAACGGTGGAGGCTGGCGCGGTCGAAGTTTGCACCCCGCATGTCGGTCATGATCCACATGGAGTCTCGGATCTTGGCGTTGGTGAAGTTGGCGCCCTGCATCACCGCGCGGCTGACGTCGGCCCCGTTCATGTTCGCCCCCTGCCAGTCGGAGTTGGTGAGGTTGGCGGAACGCAGATCCACCTCGATGGCGGTGGTCTGGCTGCAGTCGGCGGCGGTGAGGTTGGTGTTGAGGAACGAGGCGCGGTTGAGGCGGGACCACTGCAGTATGCTTTCGGACATATCCGACTGCTTCAGGTCGGCCCAGAAGAGATTGACGTTGCGCAGGATGGTCGTGGCCATCTGCGCCTGGGACAGGGTCGCCCCGTAGAGGTCGGCGCCGGTGAGGTCGGCGGCGCGCAGGTCGCAGCGGGAGAAGTTGGCCCTGGTGAGCCGGGCGTCGCTGAGGTTCGCGCCGCGCAGATCGGAACCGCGCAGGTCAATGCCGGCAAGGTCAATGCCGCGAAAGTCGGCGACGCGGAGGTCGAGTCGCTGGTCGGGATTGTCGGCGCGCCACGCCGCCAGGGCGTCCCTGCCGGCGCGCACGATCTCGACGTGTTCGGAGTTAGCCATCAGCCGCGCGCCGCTGCCATCTCGTCCTCGACGTCGAAGACGCGCTCGGCGACAACCATCTTGAGTTGGTTGACCGTGCTGTAGCCCGGATACTCCTCGGTGTCCTCGTCAAAGCGGTCGAAGATCTTCTCGCCGTCCAGGTAGATTTCCAGGCGGCCCTTGTCGGCGGGGGTCATCTTGATTGCGATATCGCCGGCGTTTTGGGAACGCCAGAATTCGGTCGCCAGCCACGTGGCGAGGCCGTGGTAGCCTCAAGGCACGCAGTAAACGATGTCCACTTCAACTTTGCCGAATTCTGACCTTGTCATAGTCATTCGTGTCGATTCTCCTATTCGGGTGTTCAGCAGGGGGATGCGCTTGCGCATGGGTTACGTCCCTCTCCCCTTGCGGGAGAGGGTTGGGTGAGGGGTATCGTCCTCGATTAGCCCTTCACCACGGCGCTGGCCTGGCCGACGGCGGTCTTGTCGCCGTTCTGGTTTTCGCAGTACACGTCCACCACGACCATGGTGGTGCCGTCGTCCTGGGGCTGGCGGCTGTTGACCTGCCCGTGGACGCTGACGGTGTCGCCGTGCTTGACCGGGCGCAGGAACTTGAGGTTGACGTTGCCGCTGCGGTGGAAGTCATCGCCGCCGATGAACTTGCGCATGGCCTCGGTGCAGAAGGCGATGCTCATGCGACCGGAAGCGATGGCGTAGGTGGTGCCCAGCCGCTTGGATGCCAACTCCGGATCGTTGTGGATGTTGGCGCGGTTCAGGATGCCGCAGGCCTCGAACTGGTTGATGACGTCCTGGGTGATGTGCTTGGTGATAACGGGCAGCGTTTCGCTGTCTAGCCTTGCGGATGCCATTTCTTGCCCAACTCCTCGGGTTTTTTGATCTGGTAGGTGCGCATTCGTTCGATGAGGCGGCCGTCCTCGTCGGTGGCGGTGGCCTCGATCACCAGGTAAGGCTTCTCTCGGCGGACGAACTTGTCGTGGATCCGGCCGGTGACGCGGATTTTCTTGCCGGGGACCGGCGGGTTGTGCAGGTCGATCTCGTTGCCCGCGTTGATGCTGCCGGTCTGGTCGTCGTAGGCCATGGCCAGAGAGGTGGCGTCGTGCTTGACGGCGATGGTGGGGAACACGGCGTCGGGATCGTCCACGGCCTTGCGGTACATGTCGATCATTTCCTGGGTCAACGTGTACTCGTAGGAGCCGAGTTCCTCGCCGATCTGGACGTCGTCGTAATTGAACAGGGGGAGGTCTTGTGCGGCCATAGCGAGGCACTCCGAAAACGGTGGGGTAAATCGGAAAATACCATACCGCAGGCAGGCCCGGAGGTCAATTGTGGGGGCGGCGCCAGACGATGCCTAAACTGACTGAAACTTAATGATAAGGCGCTCTTTTGGGTTGCACTCCCGTAGATTGACTAACAGGCAACGATACCGCTACGCTACATATAGTATCGTCGGTGAGGGAACCATGGTCGCGCAGCCCCTGCAAAATGCCGATCAGCGGAACTGAGGCAGCTAAGCTCGGATCCCTCCCGAAGCTCGCTTGGAGGTACAGGACGATGCCCATCGAAGAGTCGACGGTTCGAGCGGCCGAAAACCGTATGAAAGAACTTCTCGACGAAACCTTCCGTGGTAGGATAGTCTTCAGTTCCGTCACCGCCGAGCCTACCACTGACCACTATGGCGACGACAACCTCGAAATCGTCGTGGTCTATGATGGGGATTGCAAGCAGTTGGATCCGGACCAACTCAACACGATATCGTCGAAATTGGGCGATGCGCTCTATGAACTGGGCTTTCTCAATGTACCGGCCGAATCGTACATCCCCAAGGGAGAATATCCCGAATGGGAAAGATTAAATCGCCAGCCCACACCTTGGCTTGAGGACCAAGATTGAACTGGCAGCAGCTTTTTGAAGCTGCCAGGGTAATGGCCGGTTTAGCGGATGATGCTCCGGCAGGACCCGGGAGGCCACGGCAAGTCATGCTCAAGCGGGCGGTGAGTACCGCCTACTACGGTATGTTCCACGCTCTCAGTAAAAGCAATGCTGACGTGCTTGTCAGTGCAACACCCGCAGGTCCGGATATTGAGTTGTGGCTGGACATCTACCGGACCTTGGACCACCGAGAGGCCAAAGACAAGCTGGCATCATACCGACAAAAGAACCCTGTGCCGGAAGTCAGCAATTTCGCCGCTGTATTTGCCGGGATGCAAACGCATCGCCACAACGCCGACTACAACCCTCTTAGAGCCTATCCTAATAACTGATCGAAAGTTGTCGGGCCAGTAAAGGCGAACCATCTGGGGCTGTCGTTAGACTGGCACGATGACCAAAACGAAAGACCCCAAGCCGCCGCGTC
>DAOUJD010000046.1:0-113256 GCA_034423115.1 Dehalococcoidia bacterium
GACCGTGCCCGACGCCAGGGGGACGTCCCTCACCCTGAAGACATCGTCATCAACCTCCTTCCCTGGATTGACGGCGACCGCTACCACAAATTCCTCCGCTGGGACCTTCCCGCCCCCGCGCGCTAGCCGTGCCCTCAACCCGGTTTACGCCGATCATTGAAAGGCCCTGCTGTTCGATTCCTTTCGGAAGGAGTGGCGCACAAGTGGAGGCTGCCGATGTGATTCGCCCGTGCGATGTCGCGTGCCTGCTCCCTAGCTACACCGTGATGCGAAGTTCACCACCGGAGAGCGGGGTATGGCGAGATTCTGCTGGGTAATCTACAATGATTGAACACTAAATTTAGGTTTGCCACCCGTTGAGAATTGTCGCGCAGACCCACCCGGAGGGACATGTTTTGAAGGTAAAAGCTGCTGTTTTATGGGAAGTGGGTCAACCCCTGGATATCTGCGAGGTTGATCTGGATGAGCCCAAAGCCGGCGAGGTTTTGGTCAAAGTCG
This sequence comes from Dehalococcoidia bacterium, assembly GCA_034423115.1. Lineage (GTDB taxonomy): Bacteria > Chloroflexota > Dehalococcoidia > Lucifugimonadales > UBA3495 > Bin87. Next base: position 499 of record DAOUJD010000046.1, read on the forward strand.
GCGCGGCGGGCATCTGCCGCAGCGACCGCCATTTCATGCACGGCGACGCTCCTATCGCCATTCCGGTGGTCCTGGGCCATGAAGGGGCCGGTACCGTCGTCCAGACCGGCCCGGGCGTCACCCTGGCCAACGAAGGCGATCAGGTGATCCTTTCCTTCGTCCCCGCCTGCGGACGATGCCGGTCCTGCCTGGAGGGTTACAGCAACCTGTGCGACCTCCACGCCGCCACCGGTGCCAATCTCCTTGACGGTACGACTCGACTACACGCCGACGGCCAGGACATCCACCACATGGGCAAGGTAGCCTGCTTCGCCGAGTACGCCGTGCTCCCCGAAACCGGCGTCGTTCCCGTGTCGGACGGGCTGCCCATGGACAAGGCTGCCATGATCGGCTGCTCGGTTACCACCGGTGTGGGCGCCGCCCTCTACAGCGCGGAGATTAAAGCCGGCAGCACCGTCGCAGTGATCGGCTGCGGCGGCGTGGGTCTGAACGTGATCATGGGTGCGGCCCTGGCCAACGCCCGGCAGATCATCGCCGTCGACATCCGTGAGGCCCAGTTGGAATTTGCCATGCGGTTCGGGGCAACGCACACCGTTAACGCCTCCGACCAGGATCCAGTACGACAGGTCAAGGATCTCACCGGCGGACGCGGCGCCGACTACACCTTCGAGGTATTCGGCAGCGGAGATACTACCAAGGCCGCTTATGACATGGCCGCAAAGCGTGGGGTAGTTACGGTGGTAGGAATCGCTCCGTGGGGTCAGGAAGCCGCCATCAACGCCGTTGACCTGGTGCGCAACGAAAAAACCCTGCGCGGGTCCTACTACGGGTCAGCCCGTTCACGAACCGACATGCCCGTGATGGTCGACATGTACCATTCGGGCAAGCTTAACCTGGACGACCTCGTCGTGCGCCACTACACCCTGGACCAGATCAACGAAGCGTATGATGATCTGGACCGTGGTGAGATTGGCCGCGGCGCGATAATGTTCGATTAACCCCACGGCATGTGCAGGGGGTGGCCCACCAGCCGCCCCCGATTGCTGTCACCCGAACCCTTACCCCTGTTTTGGAGTTGCGCGATGCCCCGTTTAGAAATCCTGTCCGAAGTCCAGCGCCGGATGCTGGAGTTCTTCCCCTGCATGGAGTCTGACGACGTACCCTGGTCTCCATTGGGCAAACCCCTGGCGGAGAGCACGGTTGCCATCGTTACCACCGCCGGATTGCATCTTCGGGATGACAAGCCGTTTAACCGCGACCATCCCGGCGGCGAGTCCACCTATCGGGTCCTGCCCAGCGACTCCGACACCGCGGACATCGTACAGAGCCACTTCAGCATCGGATTTGACCGTACGGCAATCTATCGGGACATCAATGTCACCTACCCCATCGACCGGATGCGTGAGTTGGTTGACCAAAGCACCATTGGTGCATTGGCTCCTAACAATTACTCCTTCATGGGCGCGTTGCGCGACTGCACCGTCGTCGCGGAGGAAACGGGGCCCGAAGTTGCGAAACGCCTCAAGGATGAGGGCGTCGATCTCGTGTTCCTCACTCCTACTTGACCGCTGTGCACGCACGCCGTGAGCGTGCTGGCCCGCGTTTTCGAGTCGGCCGGCTTGACCACCGTCGCCATTGCGTTGGTGCGAGAACATGCCGAGCGCGTCAAACCGCCACGCGCCCTGTGGGTGCCGTTCTATTTCGGATACGCTCTGGGCAAGCCGGATGAACCTGCTTTCCAGCGCCAGGTCGTCTCTGCAGCGCTGGATATGGTAAACGCCTCCAGCGGCCCGGTACTGTCCGATTACCCCGAGGACGCTGGCCCGGTCGGCATGCCGCAGGCGTCCGACGTCGCAGCAGGCGCAAACAACAACGATGCCCAGCCTCTCGACCCGGCCGGCGAGATCACCGCTCTACGCGGATACTACGAGCGGTGGCAGGAACAACGAGGGCGTACCGCTGTCGGCATCACCGGCATCCCGCAGCGACGGTTCCGAGGCATTATTCGGTTCCTGGAAGCCTACTCCGACAGCGACGACGCCGACATGGACGAACGGCCCGCCGACGTTTCCGTGCCCCAATTCGTGCGTTACTGCGCCGACGACCTCAAGGCCTTCTGTTATGAGGCGCGTATGGCGCAACGGCCCAACGACAGCGAAACCGAAATCCACAGTTGGTTCTGGGGCGAAACCGCCGTCGGCGCTTTGATCGACAGCATCACCCAGCGTTTGAACGCCACCGGAGACGCCCGGCTGCAAGCCACCGCCTACGGCCTGTCACGATAGCGGCAGGACCGATCCCATCACCAAAGGAAAGGGGCCGCGATTTGATGGCCCCTTTTGCTGCGCAGCTAAACATCCGGCCCATCACCGCCACCGCCGGGCATGTCGGTCGGCGCGTGCGACCTCGAACTGACCATCGGCGACGGTCTTCCCGTGACGGCTGGAGGCGGCATTGGTTGACCGTCCTGCGGCGTCCAACCATCAGGGAAATGCAGGCTGCGCACCGGGTAGTTGATGGTGATGTCCTCAGCGGCCAGGCGGGCATGCAATTGCTTGATGAGTTCGCTCCGAACCTCGAAACTTGCGAGCCGGTTCGCCGCCTGCATGAACAGCCAAAAATCGACGTTACTTTCGCCAAAGGTATCGTAGCCGAAATACACGCCGTAATCCCGAACCACGCCGGGATGCTCTCGTTCAACCTTCTGCATCACCTCCATACTGACCGCCTCCACTCTTTGCAGGTCGCTCTCATAGGCCACGCCGCAGGTGAGGTACACGTTGACGTGCTCGTCGGGTTTGCTGTAGTTGGTGATGATGGTCTCGGAAAATCTGGAGTTAGGGATGATCACCAGATTGTTGGTCCAGGTCCGCAGGCGCGTGCTTCTCCAGTTCACGTCCACCACGTAGCCGGTTACGCCGTTTTCCATCTCGATGTAATCGCCGGCGCTGACCACTCCCTCGGTAATCACATAGGTACCCGCGAAGAGATTGGTTAACGTCGGTTGCAGCGCCAAAGCCACCGCCAGGCCACCGAGTCCCAATCCAGCGATCAGCGGGCTGATGTTGATGCCGAGGACGTCCAAGGACACCATGCCGGCCATGGCCACCACCACGATCATCACTCCCCGCCTCGCCAGGGGAAGCGCCCAATTGCCCGCACTTTCCGGGTCGCTGCTCTCGAGCAACTCCTCCAACCACGCGATGACGGCCCCGCTGATTCCGGTGACCAGGAACGCCCCGATGACGATGGCAATGACCGCGGCAACCTTGTTGACCACATCCTGAACAGCGTCGGCCAGGTGGAGCGGGAACGTCGCAGCGATGTACGCTCCGATCAGGATGATGAGAGCGGTGACCGGTCCCCGCGCGGCCGATATTATCCGGTCGTCCAAATCCCCGGCCGAAAAATGCGCCATCCGCAACATCAACCGCGACAATAAACGGCTGAACAAAAAGGCAAACAGTATCGACGCGCCGAGTATGATCCCGGCCACGGTCAGGTCCGACCACGTGATGGTCGTGCCCGCCGCCCACGCTAGGACACCATCCCACCATTTCGAAAAGAATCCGCCCATTTCAGTACGCTTCGCTCATCCGCTTATCGACAGCTTTAACCAGGGTCGGCAGGGTTTCACCCGCGGCTCCGGTGATCACCACATGCGCCGCTCCGGTCAATTCAGTGGGCATCGGGTTGACTTCAATGATTTGGGCGCCCCGCTCGCGCGCTACCAGCGGGAATTGTGCTGCCGGATTGACAGCTCCTGAAGTACCCACCAATAGCATAGCATCGCAACGGTGGACTTCCTCAATACATGCGTCCAACGTTGACCGGGGAATGGGCTCGCCAAACATCACCGTGTCCAACTTGATCACGCCGCCACATTCCCGGCAGGTGGGCGGCAAATCGGTGATCAGGTAACCTTCGCGCGGTTGTCGTTGCCCACAGCCAATGCACCGGAGATAGTTGCGGTTCCCGTGTATCTCCAGCACCGCTTTGGATCCGGCCCGATTGTGCAGCCCGTCAACGTTCTGTGTGATCACGGACTTCAAGACACCCGCCGATTCCAGGTCCGCGAGGGCGATGTGACCGGCATTGGGCCTTGCATTATCAACCGCCGCTTTGAGGTCATAGGTAGGGTTCCCCGGGGCCACCTCGTCCCGCAATCGACTCTCCCACCACGCTTGTGGATCGCGCGAAAAGATCCGGTAGGACAAGTTCGACGGCTGGCCGTAGCGAGTCCACAGACCGCCCGGACCTCGAAACGACGGAATGCCGCTCTCCACCGACAGACCGGCCCCGGTGAGGGCAATCGCATGCTCAGCGCCGATCAACACGTCGGCGGCCCGGTCGATTACGTCGCGCATCGATTCATCAGATGTGAGAGTCATCCACTCATATCCTAGAGCGAACCTGCGGACGTCCTTCAGCTCTCCCGCTGCACCGTATTGTCGAAGACTCGAAAGTAAGTCGCCTCGTCGCCTAGTACAGCACGCACCGGCTCTACGTCCGTGGTGGTCATGAGGGTTTGCCGGTATGCAGCAGTCTTTCTCAAAACTCGCTCCCGGCGTCCGGCGTCCATCTCTGAAAACACGTCATCCAACAGGATGATGGGGTCCTCGCCACGAACATCAGCCAGATAGTCCGCTTCCGCCAACCGCAGCGCTAAAGCAATGGTGCGCGCCTCGCCACGGGATGCAAATGACCCTGCGTCTCTCCCGTCGACGTATATTCCGAAATCATCCCGGTGCGGGCCCGTGGCGGTTGCCGCCGTGGCGATCTCTCTGGCCGCCCGTTGCTGGAGCAGCCTCGTAAATTCCCCTTCCGTAGATTCAGAGGTTTCGCGGGGGGGTACATTTGGCCGGTATGCCAGTGCCAGGACTTGTTCCGGTTCCGCCAGTTCCCCGTGATGCTCATGGGCAAATTCCGACAGATGGTTGAGGGCATTGGCACGGCTCAGCACAATTTGCGTCCCGGCACCCACCAATTGGGCGTCCCAATACTCCATTTCGTCTGGTTCCACCGAGCCGTCCCGTTGCCGCCGCAAGAGCCCGTTCCGGTTGCGCAGCGCCGCCTGATACCGCTGCAACAACTCCAGATACGGCCGTTGCGCCTGCGAGATCAACACATCGAGATACCGGCGTCTGCCCGCCGGCGGCCCGAGCGCCAGTCCCAGATCATCCGCCACGAACAACGTCGCGCCGAGCCGTCCCAACAGGCCGGATGCGGTGGACGGCAGCCGATTTACCCGAATCTGCTTGGTTACGGTTCGCACGGGCGGAATTCGGCCCGATTCATCGGCTTCGACAGGCGCGGGGCCAGCTGGTTGATATCCAACAACCACCGTCAGGTTTGGCTGCACATCCCCGTCTCTCACGATACCGGTTATATACGCCGCCTCACCGTTCCGAGCGGCATCGAAGTTTACCACCTCACGCTCCCGTTCAGCACGAAAAGCCCGGCCAACGGCAAGGGTATAAGCGGCTTCCAGCAGCGCGGTTTTTCCTTGGGCGTTCGCGCCGTGGAATACCGAAACGCCGGCAGCTAGTTCTACGTCCACCTGCCGGAAGTTACGAAAATTGGTTAGGCTCAGTCGGCTCAGGAGGGCCAAGTGCGACCGGTAACGTCGACGCCCGCCGCCTCGTTAGTCGCGGGCGCAACCTGCGCAGTAACCGTAGAAGTCCACCCGCTGCGACGAGATCCGGAAATTGGTATTGTCGTTGATGGATTGCTCTAGCTCTGCCACACGCTCGTGCCCTACGTCCGCATCCACTACTGATCCGCAACCGAGGCACACTAAGTTGGCGTGGGGCGACAGATTGGCGTCGTAGCGGGAAAACTTCTGAAACGGCAATTCGCGAACGATGCCCGCCTGTTCCAGCAATCCCAGCGTGGAGTAAACCGTAGCCAACGTTACATAGGGAAAGAAATCACGTACGCGCTCAAAGATTTCCCGCACCGTGGGATGATCAGCCGAGTTCACCACTACCTCAGCGATAGCCAAGCGTTGCGGCGTCAAACGGATCCCCAGTGGTTTGAGTTGAGCTGCTAGATGTTCCTGCGTAGTCAAAACGTTACGTCCATCGAGGAAGAATTATAGTGAAGCAGTATAACATCTATGCCATCACCCGAATATCGCGGGCAGATTTTCCGCAGTCGTCCCGCGGAAACCATGGATAAGCATCATGTCCGACCAATGGCATTAATCGCACAAGGGGACGGGTCTCGTACCCGTCCCCTTGATATTCGATCTGACGACGAGACGTCTAGAGTCGGCCACCGCCGCCCGAGACGCGCTCGTTGACGCCGTAGAAGACCGAGTCCTGCTTCTGGAACACTTGGATCCGTGAACGGGCGGTTTCCACCACGAACACCCTCCCTTGGTCATCGCACTCAACGGCGATGGGGCCCCAGAAATATTTTTCCCGGTCTATTCCCTGGGCGATCTTACGCTCTTCCCACATCTCGGGGTTCGCGTCCAGTTTGCCGACGCCCCACTGCGAGATGGTCGCTTCGCCGTACGTCATGCCGGCGAACCCACCGTTGGGGTGGAAGATCTGCAACCGCTCGTTGTTCCAGTCGGCGACGTAGATGGTGCCCTCATTGTCCACCGCCACGTCGGTCGGCCGGTTCAATTGGCCCTCGCCGTCTCCAGTTTCGCCGAACTCCATCAAGAATTTGCCGTCGGCGGTGAACTTCTGGATCCGGTCGTTCCGCCAGTCGGCGACGTAAACGTTGCCATTGTCGTCGGTGTCAACGCCGAAGGGCATGTTGAACTGCCCGGGGCCCGAGCCGAACTCGCCGAACTGACCGATGTATTCACCGTCAGCGGAGAGCATCTGTACCCGGTGGTTGTTGCTGTCCACCAGGTAAAGGACGTCGTCCTTTCCGAACACCAGCCCGCTGGGTTTGTTCCACTGGCCGTCACCGTCGCCGGGCCGTTCCCACTTGGTCAGATACTCGCCTTCCGCCGAGTAAACGCTGATCCGGTCCAGGTACTCATCGGCCAGGTAAACGTTACCGTTCGGACCGACGGTGATCGCGGTGGGCCAGATGATGGCGCCGTCCGTCGATACGGCTTCGCCGTCGCCCTGCTCGAACACGCCTTTTGCAAATTCGCTGATGAACTCCTCGCCAACGGTGCACATCGTGATCCGCTTGCCGTCTGGACGATAATCGTACGAACGGTTGGCGACATACATTATGTCGTCTTCGGCGCGAGCCATGGCCGTCGGGTTGCGGAAACCCGGGCCCGAAAACTCTGCTCTGCCGATGGTGTGGGTGTATTGCAACGAAATACCGAGGGTCGGCATGGCGTTGCGCTCAATAGTAGTGGTCATACAGTTTCCTCCGTTGGAACGGATGACAAGATCGACTGTTGGTAGGGGTGGATGTGCTCCACCCCTCGGCAACGTTTAGATCAGGTTGAACTTCTCGAACTGTCCGTTCACCAACGGCTGCGCGTCCAGTCCCATCCAGCCTTCCAACAGGTCGGTGTAGATGCTCCGGAAGTCGTTGTTGAAGTGCAGGTCGCCTTCCAGCAGCTTGTCTTCCTCCAAGGAGGGGTATTCACCATACATGCCGCCCTTGACGTTGTCGCCGACGACGAAGGCCACGCCGCCGCTTCCGTGGTCGGTGCCGGAGCCGTTGTCGTGCACCCGGCGGCCGAACTCCGTAAAGACCAGCAAGGTCACGTCGTCGCTGGCGTCGTGCTCGCGCAGGTCGTCCATGAAGTCGGCGATGGCGTTGGACGTGTTGGTCCACAGGCTCGCGTGCGCGGCCAACTCGCCGGCGTGGGTGTCGAAGCTGTTGTACGGCGCCGTCGTGTAGAGCACGCGGGTCCCGAACCCGGCCAGGTGCACCTGGGCGATGTTCTTCATGTACTGAGCGACCACGTCGTCGCCATACTCCACGGTCGAGCTGTACATCTCGGGAGCAGTGCTCAGGATGTCCGCGCCCTTCAGGGCGTCCATACCGGTCTGCGAGAGGTAGTCCACAACGGAGCTGCGCCCGATAGTCGGCGAGTACATCTTCGAGAAGATGTCCAGCGCCTCGATGCGCTGCTCGTCAGCCTCGATGCCCGTAAGCACGCCGTAGGTGGCGAGGTTGCCCACCGATGCTACCGGGACACCGGGAGCGGCGAGGGCGCGCGGCAATCCGCGGCCGAAGTTCACGCCGGTCAGCACGTTTTCCTTGTTGGGGTCCATTTCGCGGATGGCGCGACCCAGCCAACCTTCCGTGCCCTGCTTGTCAGGCTCGCAGGTGTGCCAGATGTCCATGCTGCGGAAGTGGCTGCGGTTCGGGTTGGGATAGCCCACACCCTGGATGACGGCGACCTTGCCCTCATCGTAGAGCCTCTTCAGCGGCCCCATGTTCGGGTTGAGTCCCGCGTAGCCGTCCAGGTCCAGGGCCTGGCCTTCAGGGACACGCACCGCCGGCCGGTTGTCGTAATACAGGGGGTCGCCGTGGGGAACCAGCGTATTCAGGGCGTCGTTGCCGCCGGAAAGCTGGAGGACGACCAGCACCGGGTCTTTCTTGGTTGCGGTCATTTTTTATCTCCTTGCTCTTTCGTTGGAGACGCCGGGGTGATCGAAACGACACCCCAGCCTGGTCTGATCTTCCAGTTTCCGACTAGGCGAACTGGTACTCCTGCGTGCTAACGATGAGTTGCAACGTCTGCGCGACCGCCTCGGAGTATTGCGCCGTGCCCGGCGTCACGCTGCCGCTGTTGCTGGTGTAAGCGATCAACTGGTCCCTGGTCTCGGGGGCCAGTTCGTAGGCGCCCACCAACTCCAGGCAGCGGTCAACGATCGCGTCCGGGCTGGTAATCTGCTCGCTGTCGAGGCGCGAGACGATATCCTGGACTCCCGGTAGGGTGGTGTTGCCGACCTGGTCGGCGGCGAAGTTGATGCGCTCCACCAACGTGCCGGAGTCGATCCACTCGGCGCCGGTGTGCCAGCCTTCCACGGTGGGCGGGTTCATCAGGTCTTGGCCCATGTAGCGAATGGTGTTGGCCAGCGGCTGCAATCCCAACTTGGGTGACGTGAAGTCCTGCACCAGACGCATCGTGCCGATCACCACTTCGGTCGGGCTCTTCACCTTCTCGAACCGGGCGTTCTTGAAGAACTCCGAGTTGAACATCACCCGCAGCATCGCGGTCAGGTTATACCCGGAGTCGAAGTACGTCTGCTCCAGGAGGGCAATGGCCTCAGGATCCCGCGGCGGGGTGTTCTGCCAAGCCGGCACCTGCACCTCGTCCGCCACGAAGAAGTTGTAGAGGTGGCGCGAAACGAAGCGGGCGGCCGACTGTTGGCGGCAGATGATTTCGACGATGTCGTCGCCATTGAAGTTGCCGGTTTCGCCGAGGAAGGTCTTGTCCTCTTCGTCATGGTCGTACGGGTTGTAGATGAACGCCGACTCGTACCTCCCGTACGGGTAGCGCGGGATGGCGTTGGTGATGGTCCATCCGGTGAACGCCCGCGCCGCTTCCTTGATGTCGTCCTCGGAGTAGTTGGCGTGGCCGTCCATGCCCACTCCCATCGAGAACAGCTCCAACAACTCGCGACCCCAGTTCTCGTTGATGGCGCCCTTGTGGCTCATGCAGTTGTCCAGGTAGAACACCATGGCCGGGTCGCGGGACAGGCCCTTCAGGATCCCGTCAAAGTTGCCCATGCCGAGTTCTCGGAACATGTCCAACTGGAGTTGGATCTGTCGCCCGTGTTCGCACTTGGAGTTGCCAGTGCAGAGAATCCCATGCCAGAACAGGGCCATCTTTTCCTGCAGCGGGCGCTTGGTGTTGATCATGCGGTAGGTGAGATAGGCCTGGTTGACTTCCAGGGCGTTCATCTCTTTCCAATCGACGAAATAGCGCTCAAGGATGTCCATTTCCAGATCCGGCTGGGCGATCGGATCCAGCAGTTCCTCGACGGTTGCTTCGTAGCCTTTTGCGGCGCGCTCCTCCAATTCAGCGTAGGTGGCGCCGAAGCCGGCCCGACGCATCAAGTGCGCCATTTGGGCGATTTCCTGGTTGGTGGGCATTGCCGATACCTCCTGAGTAGTTTGTAACGGTTTCAGTTCCAAAACCGCGGGATTTATTGCGGATACCGTAACATTCACCACGCCAAAGCATAGTTGCACGGCAACCGCCGACGGATGCTCGAATACTACTCGCCGGGTACCGGGAGTGTCAAGGAATTACCGTTCGCGGCCAGCACCAACGGGGCCGATTTCAGACGGAATTCGTCACGCTGACTGGCGATTAAAAAAGACGGCCCGGTTATCCCGCAACCCGCGCTCGGGGTCCCATTCGGTGGGTCGCGTCAAACGCGGATCTTCCCGGAGTCCCAACTCGTCTGCGAGCCGACGGCGCCAACGGTTGACGCATGGCAATTCACCGAACATCCGCAACGCGGGGATATGCTCCGGCGAAGCCGTCCCAGCAAAGGGAGAAACGTAGTCGATACCGCCCAGGTTGCCATGATGACACGTAAACAGGCCAAACTCTGGCTGGAACACTTCATGGATTCGCATCAGGTCGCGTTTGATGGCGTCTCTATGTTCCCGGTAGTACGCGTGCATGGCGACCAGCCAACGGTCGGATTCGGGACTCATGTCGAGATTGGACGGATCATCGGTACGCTCCACACTGATGGAGGACCCTCCCAAGCTCCCTGCGGCGGACCATGACCACTGATCCACCGACACTTCATGATCGGTGGCAATTAGGAAACGCTGCCAGATGTCCAGACCAATTCCCGTCATGGCGTCAGACGGTTCAACGAGATAGATCCGGACGTCGGGAACCGCCAATCCGTGTGCCGTAGCGTCGAGAACAGCAAGCGCCAGACCCACCTCCATCGCCAGGGCTCCGCTGCCGAAATCAACAACATCAAAGCCGCGCTTTAGAGCCAATCTACTTTGCCGTTGCTCTATGGCCCGGTACAGCAACGAATATGCGGAGTTAATTTGGAACGGCTGGTACCAAACGCTGTAAAACAGGGCGACCAAGTCCTGGTCATACTCTGGCATTTCAAGCTGACGAATCGATCCGTGCAGCGAGTCCAGAGCATGCGATACGCGCCTGGCTTTTTCGCCGTCGCTCAGACCATGCGTGACGCGGTCAAACGTCGCCGCGGCGACGTCCGCAATGGCGGCATCCAGAGCCGCCGCAACACCTCCCAGACCTCGTGGCGTCCCCATTCGGGCGCACTTGGGCCCGTTAGCCCCGTCGCCGCTTGTGCTGCCTCAGGATGCAGTCGTCCATGATTACGCCCAGGCCGGCCTCCCTGGCGCGCTCCGCAGCCGCCTCGTCCACAACACCGTCCTGCATCCACACGTACCGCGCCCCAATCTCAACCGCGTCGTCGGACACCTCTCCCGCAAATTCGCTCCGTCGGAAAACGTCCACCAAGTCTATCGCTAGCCCTTGCTCATGCGCTGCGGCCGAGGCTGAAGCCAGGTCGGCATAGGATTGTTCCCCCAAGACCTTGGATCCGTTCAACGCCGGATTCACGGGGATGATCCGGTAGCCCTGGGACTGCATGTAAGCCGAGACCCCGTGGCTGTCCCTCGCTGGGTTGTCCGAAAGCCCCACCACGGCGATGGTTTGCACGTTATCGAGAATTTCATCGATCAAGTCCATTTCCGCACCTCTGTAGAAAACATCGGGCCGGGGAGGAATGCCATTCTCCCCGGCCCGTTAGCACACTAGACCGGCTATCGGCTCGCCGTGCTGTCCTTCATCGTTATGGTGATGTGACCCATGTACCCGTCGGTGGTGGCGCCGTGCCAGTGATTCTCGCCGGCCTTGATCTGCACAACGTCCCCGACACCGACGTGGTGCTCCTCGTCCTCGTTCGCCACGATGCCGTTTCCGACCGTGATTACGAGAATCTGATCACTGCTGTGGCGGTGCCATCCCGTCTGGGCTCCCGTCTGGAAGTTGACCACGCTGGCGTTGAAGAAGTCGCTCTCTCCCTCCGGAATGATCGGCTGGCGGGTGCGATGCACCTCTCCTCCGGTCCATCCGGGCACCGCCTCGGCGGGTCCCAACTGTACGTGTTCCACGTTGGCAATTCGAACTACGCGCATGTTTCTAGCCTCCTTGTCGTGTAACGCTGGTTGAGTTTAACTCACCGGTACCGGAGTGCCGGCGATCTTGATGGGAACGCTGCCCACCGTGTTGCGGCTGGTAAAGTACAGAGTCTTCCAATCATCGCCGCCGAAGCACAGGTTAGTGGTGGCCGGCTGACCATGGACCACGATCCCCAGGGTCTCGCCGCCCGCGTTCATGATGTGCAGACCGCCAGAGCCACCGCAGTAAACGTTCCCCTCGGAATCCACTTTCATACCGTCCGGCACACCCTCGCGCTCTCCCAGCATCTCCGCAAAAACGCGCTGGGTAGCCAGCGACACGGTTCCGTCATCCTGCACGTCGAAGGCGCGGATGATTCCCTTCCGTGAGTCGTTCACGTAGAGAATTGTCTCGTCTGGAGAGAACGCCAGCCCGTTCGGCACGACAAAGTCGCTCACCAGCAGGGTCAACGTGCCCAAGTCGGCGGACAGCCGGAACACTCCCGAAATGGTCTGCTCCCACTGCTCGCGGGGACGCCGGAAGGTCCACGGGTCGGTGAAATAGATGCTGCCGTCCGACTTCACCACCACGTCGTTGGGACGGTTCAGCTGCCGGCCCTGGAACTGGTTAGCCAGAACCGTCGTCGAGCCATCGTGCTCCAGCCTGCTGATGCGACGCCCATCATGCTCGGCGGCGATGAGGCGTCCTTGCTGGTCGCGAGTCAGCCCGTTGTGCCGGTTGACGGGTTCGGCGTCGACGGTGACGCCCGAACCTGGGGTATATCGCATCCGCCGGTTGTTGTGGATGTCGCTGAACAGCAGATAGCCGCCGTCGCTCCACCACAGGGGGCCTTCGGCGGGGCCCTCCCCACCACCGTATCCCGAACCATGTTCTTCGATGGGTGCGTCGGCGTCGATTATCGCGTCAAGGGCGGAGGAAAGTTTCTCGATTGGCATGGTTGCGCCTCCTGGTGGAGTCCGGAGCGATGGCTCGGACGATGGAATGGATTGGGCGTTGCCGCCGCCATTGTAGGCGGCAGTTGGGCGCCGTGCAATGGCGGATTAGCCAAAAGTCGCGGTCGGAACGCTAAGCGTTCAAAGGCCCATTTACGGTTCAATACAGCCACATTATTGCGTGAATTTTATAAAATCGACCAATCGATGCACCACTGGATTAACCAGATCCACCAAGGCGACTGTCTGACCCTGCTGGCCCGGATGCCCGACGCGACAGCGGATCTGGTCGTAACTTCGCCACCCTACAACCTGCTCAACAGCAGCGGCAACGGGATGAAAAACGGCAACGGCGGCAAATGGTCCCGCGCCGCTTTGATGCAAGGGTACGCGACCCATTCCGACGCCATGCCCCACGATGTTTATGTCGATTGGCAGCGCGAATGCCTGCGCGAAATGATGCGCGTCCTCACGCCGGAGGGCGCGATTTTCTACAACCACAAGTGGCGAGTGCAAAAGGGCTTGCTCCAAGACCGAACCGATATTGTCGACGGCTTTCCGGTGCGGCAGATCATCATCTGGCAGCGTTCCGGCGGATTCAACCACAACCCGGGATATTTTCTGCCCACCTACGAAGTCGTCTATCTCATCGCCAAGCCGGGTTTCCGGCTCGCGCCCAAGGCCGGCGGCGTTGGCGACGTGTGGAGAATCCGCCAGGATCGCGGCAACCCCCATCCCGCGTCGTTCCCGGTGGATCTAGCTCGACGCGCCATCGCGGCAACCACTGCCGAAATAGTCCTGGATCCGTTCATTGGCAGCGGCACCACCGCCGTCGCCGCTCTGTTGGAGGGACGGCAGTTCATCGGCATCGACGTGTCGGGAGACTATTGCGAATTGGCCCGGCAACGGGTGGATGCAGTGGCGTCGGAATTGGCGAAAACTTCAGACTCCTCTGAGATTCCATCGGCACTCGAGGTCAGAGCCATGCTGCAATCCACGGCTCAGCCTGCCGAGGTTCCAAATCCCGACCCGTAGCACCACCGATGGTACAATCACCGGGCGTTTCTCCATGAAATGACCTGATCCCCAGACAGAGAGGTATTCCCGGTGCCTGACCAAGAATTCGACGTATTGATTATCGGCGGCGGCATGGCCGGCCTGACCGCTGGCATCTACGCTTCCCGCTACGGCCTGCACACCGCCATCGTCGAGCAGATGATGGCCGGCGCGCAGATCATCAACCTGGAAAAGATTGAGAACTTTCCCGGCTTCCCGCAGGGCATCGCCGGCTACGAACTTGGCCCCGCGACGCAGGAGCAGGCGATGAACGCGGGGGTCGAGGTGTTGATGGACACCGCTACCGACATTTCTGTTGACGGCGACTACCTGCGCGTAACGGGCGACATGGGCGGCAGCTATCGCGGTAAAGCCGTAATAATGGCGGCCGGCTCCTCCCTCCGCTCCCTGGGCATCCCCGGGGAGGCGGAATTCGAAGGGCGCGGTGTTTCCCACTGCGCCACCTGCGACGGCCCTCTGTACATGGGTCAGACCGTGGCCGTAGTCGGAGGCGGCGATTCCGCGGCTGACGAAGCCCTTACCCTCACTGAATATACGGACCGCGTCATTCTGTTCGTCCGTGGCGAATCCTTGGGCGCACAACAGGTATTACAGGACCGGATCGCGTCCAATCCCAAGATAGAAGTGCGCCACCAAACCGAAGTGGTGGAAATCGTTGGCGAAGACACCGTAACGGGCGTCAGGGTCCGAGGCGCCGACGGCGAGACCGTTGAACCTGTAAGCGGACTTTTCATCTACATTGGACTCGATCCCAACTCCGCAGCGGTGGCCGATCTGGTCCCGCTCGACAACGCCGGACACATTCCGGTGGGCCTGTCCATGGACACCCCGCAACCAGGCCTGTACGCGGCCGGCGACATCCGGCAGCAGTCTGCCGCCCAACTGGTGGCTTCGGCCGGCGACGGCGCGACCGCGGCCATTGCCGCTTTCCGCTACATCAACGGCAAAGACTGGTAAAGAATCCAGGAAACACCCGATTCGTTGCCCGCACGAGCGAGTTGTCCCATGCAGATCACCGACCACGTCTACAGCACCCACATCTCGGAGGACCCCAACGCCTACGGCGCGATGCACCCGGGAGGTACCCAGATCTACTTCGTGGGCGACCCGTCCGACCGAATGGTCATGATCGACTCAGGTGAACCGTACCGGCATTGGCGGCATCAAATCCTGGAATACTGGGACGAACTCGGAAACCCCGAAATCGACGCCATCCTGATCACCCACGGGCACGGAGATCACATCGGCGGACTAGACCGGCTGCAGGAGGCATTCGGTTGCCCGGTACGGTGCCATCCCAAGCTCGCGCCCAGGCTGCAGCACATTCTGGGTGGCAACTCGGTTTCCGCCCTCACTGCGCGGGAGGTCATCAACACCGGTGGGGGCGTGAACCTGCGTCCCCTGTTTACGCCGGGACACGAAGAAGACCATGTCTGCTATTTTCTGCGGCCGGACCGGGTGCTGTTCAGCGGCGACAACCTACTGGGGAATTCCTCGTCCAGCGTGCGCAACCTCAAACAGTACATGACCTCACTCAACCGCATGGCCCGAACGCGCCCGACGGTGGTCTGCCCGGGGCATGGCAACACCATCATGCGCGGCGAGCAGAGGATCCAGCAGCAGATCGCCCACCGGCAGGGGCGTGAGGATCAGGTGCTCGCGGCTCTGGGCGACGGCGCTACCACCGTGGGAGAAATCGTCGGTGCTGTTTACCCCAGAAATCTGCGGAAATCCCTGCGGGACGCCGCCGGCCGGAACGTCCGCACCCACCTCGAAAAGCTCCGCGAGGAGGGCCGGGTCAGCGAACGGGAAGCCACCTACACCTTGCCTGAATAAGGCAGGCCATGCGCGAACGCGGCCCATTCATTTTCAGCGCCGCCGGGCCGACTGGGACGCTGGGCTGCGGCCTGGCCCTGTTCTTCCTCGGGGTTTTCCTGCTGACTCCCTTGGCGGTGTTTCTGATCAAGGGCGTGGGCTGGCTACTGGTGGTGATCGGAGTGCTTGTGTGCGCTCTGGCATTGTGGTCGTGGCTACGTCGCAGGTGATCCTGAAACGATAGCCAGTCGCCTACCCAACGCCCCCGCGTGGAAGATTACTCCTCCATCAAACCGGATCCGTCGCGTTGCAGCAGTTCGATTCGCACGTCGTCCGGCCCGCGCACGAAGGCAATGCGCACGCCGGGGCGAATCGTGCGAGGCTCGGTGTAAATCTCCGCGCCCTTGTCCCGCAGATCCTCAACCGCTCCGTCGATGTCGTCCACCCGGAACCCGAAGTGGTCCAGCCCCAGGTGAGGGTCGCGAGGGCTCAAGTCGATGTGCTCTTCCGGCGGCGCTGAGGCGATGAAGATCGCTAGGCCGTTGACGTCCAAATCAACCCGTGGCACGCCGTCGCTCTGGATGAGGCGCAATACCTTGGCGTTGAACATGGTCTCAAAGAAGTTGGCCATGCCCTCCGGGTCCTTGGTGCGGACGTGAATGTGGTCATAGGTGTAGGTGTAAACCGGCGTGCTTGTGCTCATCGTGTGAGGCTCCTTGGTTGGTAATCGCCGCCCAATCCTACTACACCGAAAAGTCTGGCCGCACTGCGCTGAGACTGACCAAGGTGCTCTGACGGCACCGCTAACATTGACAGGGTGTGCCACCTCAATACAATCACCTCAACCCGAACTGCCGGAGGCCCACCGTGCCAGACAACTACACCGAAGAAGAGCTGCTTGACCTGGCGCGCAGGTATAGCTTCCGCAGCCGTATGGACCGTAGCGGCGTTACCGGGCCGATATTCGTGTGGGGCCGCGGCTCGGTGGTCCGCGACATCAACGGCAAGGAATACCTGGACTTCAACTCCGGCCAGATGTGCGCCGCTCTGGGGCACAACCACCCTCGGATCGTGCAGGCCCTCCAGGAAAGTTCCGAGTCGCTGATCCATAGCCACATGACCATGTTCAACGACCGGGAGATTATCCTCGCCAGCCGGCTGGCGGAAATCACTCCGCCGGGACTCAACCGCAGCATGTTCCTCACCTCTGGCAGCGATTCTAACGAGGCCGCCATGGCTATCGCCAAACGCTACACGGGCGGCTACGAGGTTGCCAGCCCGGTGGTGAGCTTCCACGGAATGAGCGACGCCGCCCGCGCCGTGACGTTCTCGGGGTGGCACGGCGGATACGGACCATTCGCACCGGGCAACTACGCGATCCTGGCTCCCTACCGTTACCGCTGCACTTTCTGCCAGGAGCGGCCGGCGTGTGACTACGCGTGTCTGGACACCAGTTTTGAACTGCTGGACGCGCAATCCGACGGCCGTATGGCGGCGGTCATCACCGAGCCCCTGTTCAGCGCCGGCGGAGTGATCGAACCGCCCCCAGGCTGGTTGCAGGAACTCAAGCTACGGTGCGAACGACGCGGCATGCTGCTGATCCTGGACGAGGCCCAGACAGGGCTGGCTAAGCTGGGATCGATGTGGGCATCCGAGCAAGAGGGCGTGGTTCCCGATATTTTCACCATCTCCAAGCACTTCGGCGGTGGAATCGCCATCAGCGCGACCATCACTACCGACGAAATCGAGGAGAAAGCGGTGGAGACCGGATTGGTGGTCGCTCATTCCCACTCCAATGACCCGTTGACCTGCAACGCCGCCATCGCCAGCTTGGACATCATCCTGGAGGAGAACCTTGTCGACGTGGCCGCCCGCATCGGCCGGTATTGGCGAGGGCATCTCGAGGAATTGCAACGACGGCACGAACTGATCGGCGATGTGCGCGGTCGCGGCCTTCTCCAGGGTGTTGAGTTTGTCACGGACCGGGAGACGAAAGAGCCGGCTTACAGCGAGGGACAGCAGATCGGACGCGCCTGCCTGGAAAACGGCCTGATCATGAGCGTACGCCGGCGCGGCTCAGCCTTGCGTTTCGTACCGCCGTTCACCACCACCGAGGAGCAGATGGACCTGGCCGCCGACATTCTGGATCACGCGATATCGTCGGTCTCGTAACGGAACGGGCTTTCGTTCCGTCAGCGTTCCCAGGCACGGACGACGCCGCTGATGTGCGACGTGTCGTTGTACAGGTGCATCACGGCGTTGTCCGGGTACGTGTAGATCACCGTCAGCGAGCAGTTGGACATGGCGAACTTCCAGTTGGCTTCCAGCGGCAATCCCAACAACGATACGATACCCGCTCTAAGGCTCCCGCCGTGTCCCACAATCAACGCGCTTTGGTCCATGTGCGCGTCCCTGACCTGCTCAACGATTCCGGCCAGACGGACGCTGGTTTCGCGAATGGTTTCCCCACCGGGCGGAGCGAAATCCAGGTCGTTGGCCATGGATGGCTCGTATAGCTCCGGGTACTTGTCGCGGTATTCGTCCTCCGTCAGGCCCTCGAACACGCCCTTGTTGTACTCACGCAGTTCCTGCGTGAACGTGACCGGCACCTCCCGTTCACCGAGCACCACCTTAGCGGTTTCGGCGGCGCGAGAAAGGTCCGACGAATAGGCCGCGTCGATGGGTATGGTCGCCAGGCGGCGGGCCAACATGCGCGCCTGCTCGCGACCCCGCTCGGACAAGGACACGTCGGTGTGCCCCTGAATCCGGCCAGCTACATTCCATTCGGTTTCGCCGTGACGCGTGATGTAGATGATTCCCATGCCAAATCCTCAGTTGCTCTGTTCGCGGTCCATCAATTCGGCGATGGCATCAGTCAATCGGATGCAGTCTTCCACTGGCCGCAGGCCGATGCGAATACAGTCGGGCAGTCCGAACGAGGTGCAGTCCCTAACGAATAAGCCCCGACGCGCCAAGCTATCTCGCAATGCGGCAGCATCGCCAACCTGGGCCACCAAGAAGTTGGCTGCGGTGGGGTAACACCGGATGCCCAGCGACTCCAGTCGTTCGATGACGCAATCGCGGGACGCCGCCACCGCCTCCCTCGCCTTTTCCAGGTAGACTTCATCCGCAAGCGCGACCATACCCGCAACCTGCGCCAACCCGTTCACGCTCCAGTCGGGCTGCAACGCCGCCAATCGAGCAATCACAGATGGCGCTGCAATCGCGTAACCCAGCCGCAAAGCGGTGAGAGCGTAATCCTTGGTCATGGAGCGCAGCGCGACCACCGAGTCCAAGCGCGCCGCCAACTCAACGACGCTACCTTCCTTCCAATGGTCGGAGAGATTGATGTACGCCTCATCGACCACCAGCAAGCCCCCAAAGTCCGCAACCGCCTTCGCGATCGCTTCGATTTCGACGCGGCTGATCAGCGCTCCGGTCGGATTGTTGGGGTTGCAAATGAACGTCAACGTCGGTTTTTCTGAGGAGATGAGGCTCACGGCGGTTTCGGTGTCCCAGTAAAACCCGCCATTTCCTCGCGCGGCCTCCAGAGTATGTACTAGCCCGCCCGATATGCGGACCGCACCGTCGTACTCACCGTAGGTTGGAGTGAGCAGCAGCGCCGATTTGGAGCAGCCCGCCCTTGGCTGCTGGATGTACGCTCGCGTCAGCAGGTGGATGATCTCGGTCGAACCGTTGCCCACGATGACGTTTTCAACGGCCACGCCATCCGCTGCGTGATGGACGGCAACGGTCTCGGTAAGCTCAAGGCAGTGGGGGTCGGGATATGCTGCCAGATTTACGCCGGCGATGGCATCCCACACTCCGTCCGGCGGCCCCAGCGGGCTCACGCTGGCGGAAAAATCGAGGCAGTCCTCCAAGCGGAGGCCCAACGCCCTTAGCTCGGCTTCCTTGATGCCGCCGTGCACGGGCCGGGATAGTGGACCCGGGTTGACTGCGTTAGCTCCCATTACCAAGGGGTTAGCGGTTGGCCCGTATGACTGCCAACACCGGGTCGCCGAAGATCCGATCCAACTCGACCTCGAAGCCGGGTATAGTGGCCGTCGTCAACGTGTCGCCTCGGCTCAGCACGGAGCGTTCTGCGTATTCGGCGCCAGACAGTTCCAGGACGGTAATGGTGTCGTTCACGGGGTCGACCAGCCAATACTCGGGAATTCCTGATTCAGCATAGATCGCACGCTTCATAACGAGATCGCGGTTTCGGTCGCTGGAAAGCGTCTCAACCACCAGATCAGGCGGCCCTTCGACCATCCCGCGCCGTATCAAATGCAGGTTCTGGGTCCGCAGGTAAACAATGTCCGGTGTGGGAGCATACCGATCGCTGAGCGCAAGGCCGATGGTGGTGAATGCCAGGCCCGGCATGGGTTTCAAAGAACGCGCAAACGCGTTGATCATCCCAACCAAATAATCGATGATCAACTGATGTTCAGCGGTTGCTGGCGGCATTTGATAAAACTCTCCGTTGATCAGTTCGCACACCCCACCTTCCGCCTCATCCAGTTCCCGATATTCGGAGAGCGTCATCCTAGTTCCGGGTTGCACTGTAGTCATCTGGACACCTCTTGGCCTCCCTTGCCGCATCGTCATTCTACCACCACGGCAAGAAGGCCCATCGAATCCAGATGAGACCGACGGCAACGGCGGCAGCGAGAACAGCGGTGGCGTAAAGCGCGCGCGTCGCCGCGGCAATGTGCCTTGGAAGGGGTTCAGGCGCCGGATCACCCAAGCTGTAGTGGCCGACTTTCTCCAACGTAACGCCCAGCCCGCCGGCCATGGCAGCCATGGTCCAGCCGGCGTTGGGCGATTCCGTTCGTCCCCGATGCGCGATCATGATGGTCCACGCTCGGCCTGCGCCCATGCCGGGGAGCAGTGCGGTGGAGACCCACAGCAGGCCAGCAGCCAACCGGGCCGGCATAAGGTTTATCAGATCATCGAGCCGTGCCGACGCCTTGCCCAGGTATTCGTATCGGCCGTGGTAGCCCACCATGCTGTCCAGAGTGTTGATGGCCCGGTAGGCCACCGCGCCGGGGAGGCCGAACAGTGCGAACGCCAACAGCGGCCCGACCACGCTGTCGGTGATGTTTTCGGCCACTGATTCAATCGCGCCGGCCGCCATCTGCCCGATGGAAAGCTGAGACGTGTCGCGGCTCACCAGCGCGGACATTTGACGACGCGCCTCGCCGATGTCGCCCGCCGACAATATTCGCCCGATGTCGGCGGCGACGCGGTGCAGCATCCGCATCGAGAAAGTGGTTTTGAGCAGCATCGCCACGACCACAAGATACGCAAGCGGATGGAGTTGCATCAGCCCGTACGCCGCTGCCCAGGCTGCCGCGCCCCAGGTGGCTGGAACCAACAGAGCCATCGCGACGCCCGCCGCGAGTTGCATTAAATGTGAGGCATCCGGGCCAGGAGCGATGCGATCGGCCAACGCGACAGTTTGGCCGATCCAGACGGTGGGATGTAGCCGATTGGGCGGTTCGCCCAGCGTTAGGTCCAATAGCAGCGCCAACAGCAGGACCAGCACGTCCAGCGGAACGGGGAGAGTGGTCAAGGTGTGCGCCAACTCGTCCATTTCAGTAGGTCGAGTAAGAGAACCAGCCAGCCTCAAAACCGATGGGCCAGCGCATATCGGTCAGAATCCCTCCACCGTAGCCCATCGTGAACCCCATTCCGCCCAATTCCACGCGCCACAACAGGATAAGGAGCAAAACCAGGGCCAGTACCTCCATGATTTCGTTTGCCGCGCCGTAGCAATCACCGGTCAACCCTCCTCCCAAGCGCCTAGAAGCCCACCAGCCCAGCAGCAACGAAACCACCGAGACCACGACCAGAATCAAGATTCCCGCCAACCCCAACAAGAACCATGCTACGGCAGCCACAGTAAGCAGGGCAAAGCCGGTCGCCAGCCAAGGCCGGCCATGTGTCGCAAACGCGCTTCCGATCCCTTGCTGCCGGCCGTAGGGGAAAACGGTCAGCAGCAGCGTCATCGCCCACCGCGAAACGATTGGGAAAAACAATAATCCGCTCAGGCCGGGCACCATGGTCAACAGCGAAAGCAACGCTGAGTATTTGACCAGCAACACGCTGACGCATCCGGCTACCGCGAACGAGCCCACGCGAGAATCACGCATGATCTCCAGCCGCCGTTCCACCGTGTGGCCTCCCCACATGGCGTCACAAAAGTCCATTAGGCCGTCCAGATGAAGAAATCGATTTGCCGCGGCCATCGCCATCACCAACAGCGCTGCCAGAACCGGCGTGAACATCGGGACTCCCAACGCCAGGGTCCAAAGCAATACAAGAGCCACCAGCAGTAAACCGTACAGCAGCCCCACAATGGGGTACCAACCGCGGGACCGGGAGATTTCGATGTCGGTAGCGGAAGCCAGCCCGACCGGAAGAATGGTCAGGAAAGAGAGCGCCACCAACAGCGGCGCGTAGGCGGCCCGAAACACTATCGAAATCGACGACTAGTCATCGCGGTCGGAGACGCCGGCCTCGGCGAAGGTTGCCATTTCAGAGAGGACTTTCGCGGATGCCTCCACAATGTGCATCGCCAAGGCCGCGCCGGTGCCCTCGCCAAGGCGCATGTCCATGTTCAGCAAAGGCGACAATCCCATGGCCTGCAGGCCGACATTGTGGCCTGGCTCCACGGAGCGGTGGGCGGCGATGTATCGTTTGGCAATCTGTGGGCATAGCCGCCAAGCGATCAGGGCGGCCGCGCCGCTGATGAAGCCGTCCACTATAACGGCGCAGTTGCGCGCCGCGGCTCCGAGCATGACGCCAGCCAGCACGCCGATTTCGTAGCCGCCCACTTTGGTCAGCACGTCCAGGCCGTCCTCGCCGTCCGGTTGGTTGACGTCCAGGGCACGCCGGATGGTCGCGATTTTTCCCTCCAGGCCAGCGTCATCGACGCCCGTGCCGCGTCCCGTTACCGCGGCGACATCCGCTCCGGTGATGACGGCGGTGATGGCGGCAGACGGAGTCGTGTTGCCGATGCCCATGTCGCCGCCGGCAATCAGGTTGGCTCCGGCGTCGGCGCTGGCGTTGGCGGCGTTGATTCCAATTTCCAGGCAGCGGATGGCGTCGTCACGGCTCATGGCGGGACCGGCGGCGATGTTGCTGGCGCCGTACCCGACCTTGGCAATAGTGAGGCCGGGATGTGGGTCCAGGTCGACCGCTACGCCCGCGTCGATCACCGTGATGTCGGCGCCGGCGTGACCAGCCAGGGCATTGATGGCCGCTCCGCCAGCAAGGAAATTGAACACCATCTGCGGCGTTACTTCCGCGGGGTAAGCCGAGACGCCCTCGGACGCGACACCGTGATCTCCGGCCACCACGATGACCGCCTTGCCGGTGATCTGGGGAATCGGCTCCGCGAAGATTCCGGCCAGTTGGATGGACAAAGCTTCCAAGCGGCCAAGGCTGCCGGGCGGCTTGGTGAGCACTCCCTGTCGCGCCTCGGCTGCGGCGACGGCTTCCGCATCCAGCGGGCTGATGGCGGCGATAGTCTGGTCAACCAGCGATGAGATTGGCACGGTGTCACCTTCACCCTAGACCTCTCCCATCAAGGGAGAGGGGACAATTTTTCAGAACTCGATACCCGGCTGCGCTTTGATGCCGGCGTCATACGGATGCTTGACCACGTTCATCTCGGTTACCAAGTCGGCGTATTCGACCAGCGCTTCGGGGGCATGGCGGCCAGTGATGATGACGTGCTGCATCTCCGGGCGGGCCTTGAGAGCGTCAACCACATCTTCGACGGGCAACCAGCCGTAGTGCATGGGGTAGGTGAACTCGTCCAGGATCACGAGGTCGTATTCGCCGCCGGCGATGACCTCCTTGGCATCCTCCCAGAGGGCGCGGGCCAGATCTGCGCTGGCGTCCAGGTCCTGGGACCGCCAGGTGAAGCCGTCGCCCATCGCGCGGACGGTGATGCCCATCTTCTGGGCGGCCCGCTGCTCGCCGAAGTTGGCGGTGGTGTGCTTGATGAACTGGAGCATGATCACGTTCATTTCGCGGCCCCACGAACGCATCAGCACGCCCATCGCGGCCGTGGTTTTGCCCTTGCCGTTGCCGGTGTTGACGATGACCAGTCCTTTGTTGATTCGAGGGCCGCGCACGGACTGGGGGCCGTGGCGGGTTTCTTGCGTTGTCATGAATGCCGTACTCCTCCTAACCGTTTCAAGAGGTGGTGCCGCTGCCGGCATCACGGAAGATTGTCGAAAATGCGCTGGCGAACATCGAACACGAAACCGGGCAACACGTCGCCACCGCCGACGGTTTCGGGATCGGCCATGACTTCGGGTTCCGCACCGGGGCTGAACACGGAGACGGTGCGGTCAACGGGATGTATGACCCAGACCAAGCGAGCGCCGCCATCCAAGTAACGACGGACTTTGTCGGCCAGTTGTGGGCCCCGGTTGGATGGCGAGACGATCTCGACAACAAAATCGGGGACAACCCTTGCGTATGGCGGTGTCCGCGCCTCTTCGGGCAGGATGTTCCATCGCTCGTCGGACATCCACCAAGCGTCCGGACCCAAGCGGGACCCGTCCGGGAGTACGAACAAGGAGGTGGAGCCACCGTACTTGCCACCATGCTCCCTACCCCAAATCCCAACTTCGACCACTACCTCGGCTTCATACCAGTCGCCGGGCAATCCCGTAGGAGCCATAATTTTCAGTTCTCCCTTAGCGGTGACTTCGAAATCACCGAGAGTCTCCCCGTTGCGTTGTGCAAAGTCCTCAAGCCAAGAGTCGAGGTCGGGATCGTCAAGGGACTGGCCGAACTCCGCCAGTGGTATCAGCAGGTACCCACGGAACCACTCGGATGGAGCCAAGTCATCGGAGGTTCCGGTTGATCCGGTTGGCTTCTGAGTGCGGGCAGTAGTCATCGCGACGCCTCGCTTTTCGCGGCGGCGCAGGTATCTACGAACCGTTTGGCGAGGCCAGGGCGGCTGCCCAGGTGGACGTGAATGTAAGAGGCCCAGACGCTGCCCTTTCGGAATCCTTCGGGTCGACCGTCTTGGTTCACCACGCGGTACGCAGCGGATTCTTCGCCCGGCGGGTCCTGAAGCACCGACCAGTGGAATTCGTGGCCGCGCACCTGCTCGCCAGAGCGGAGCAGCGGCCCCTCGGCGCAGGCTTCCACCTCACGGTAGCCGAGGTGCAGACGCCTGCCTTCCATGGACGACACTACCGGAATTGCACCGACCATGGGAAACTGGCGGCCGTCCAGATCAGACAGGCTTTGCCCGAGGTACATCAGTCCCCCGCACTCGCCGTAAACTGGAACGTCCCGTTGAATCGCCGACCGGATTGAGTTCAGCATGCCTTGGTTGCGGGAGAGATCCTCCGCGAACAGTTCGGGGAACCCTCCGCCCAGGTAGACTCCGCCAACGCCGTCGGGCAGCGCCGAATCATCAAGCGGCGAAAACGGGATCACCTCCGCGCCCCACGCCGACAGCAGGTCCAGCGAATCCTGGTAATAGAAGGAAAACGCACGATCCCGGGCCACGGCGATAGCGGTTCGAGCGGGCTGGCGCTCATGGGGAAACAACCCTGAGCGAGAATCGGAAGGGCGGCCGGCGGCCTCCGCAATACGAGTGATCGCGTCGAGGTCAATGGTCTGCTCGATTTGAGCGTTGAGGGCGTCGTACCAATCGCTGAGCACCGTGCCCTCCACGGTGGGTATCAGGCCCAGGTGTCGCTCGGGCTGCACGAGGTCATCGCGGCGCGGCAGCCAGCCGACTACGGGCAATCCGGTAGTAGCCTCGATCTGCGGCTGGCAGAACTCCAGGTGCCGCTCGCTGCCCACGCCGTTCAGGATCACGCCGGCGATGCGCAGGTCGGGGTCGAACTGTTGGTAGCCCAGGATCTCGGCGGCCACGCTGCGGGCGACCTTGCCGGCGTCGGCAATAAGAATAACGGGGGCGTCCAGCAACTTGGCCAGCTCGGCGGTCGAACCATCCTCATCGAGGGACGAATGGCCGTCGAAGACCCCCATGACACCTTCGACCACGGCGATGTCCGCAGCGCCGGCCGCACGATGGAACAGTTCGGCGACCACGGGATGGGGCAGCATCCAGGTGTCCAGGTTCCGCGACGGCACGCCGCTGGCGATGGTGTGGTAGGTGGGATCGATGTAATCGGGGCCGGCCTTGAATGGCTGCACCCGCAGACCCCGTCGGGCCAACGCGCCCATCACCCCGCTGGCGATGGTGGTTTTGCCGACTCCGGAACGGACGCCGGCTATGACAACGGCTGAGGTCATCGTGGCACCTGTCGTTGAGGGCCGAGATCAGTCAGGAAGCTTCGGCTATGGGTGGTCGCCGGCCCCACCGAATTCGTCGACGGACAGCGCGATTTTGCTGGGGTATTTGCCCAACAGCCCCATGAAAAACTCGTGGCGCGGTGGGTTGGTAGCGTCTTCGTCCGATTTACGCAGGTAGATGCGCATGGCGGGGTTGCCGTCTCCATCGCGCATCCAGAGTTGGTAGGAGGGCAGGCCCTGGTCGTTGGTGGTGTGGACGAATTCGGCCTCGCGGATCTTGGACATGTCCAGGTGCATGTGGGTCCCGCCCGGCACCATGAGGGTGACAATGCGACCGTCAGGAGTGAACCGGAGGTCGTCGAAATCCATGTAGACCTCGGCGGAGGCTGCGGTACTTTCGAGCATGACCACGACTTCGTTGAAGCCGACGCCATCAACGCCGTCGCGACACTCTTCGAGGATATTCTGCAGGGTGGATACGTTAAGTTCTGCCATGAGCGGCGCTCCTGATTGGCGAGATTGGTAGTGCTGGGGTCCAAACTACGCGCCGATTATAACAGTGGCGACGGGCGGCGACCGTCCCGATCTTTACCGTCGGGCAATTTTCGGAATGCGCGCCCCGGAGGATCGGTGGAGGAGGTAACCGGCCCACCGGAGCAGCGCAAGAAGAAAGTCAATAGCGGGTTATCGACGCGACAAAGAAAAACCCGCCTGCTGGTCTGCAGTCGGGTAACGATGGTGGGCCGGTATTTGAGGAAACCCCGGTATGTGCCGGGATACGTCCGCCCACTCGTTCCACGAAGTGCAGCTGGGACACACCCGCTGGCAGGCCTCCTGGCTTATGGCTGCTAGCGACGCTCCTCCGCCTTCCCATCCGTATCTACGCGGACAGTGGCAGTAACCGGGGATTGCGTGTCAATCCCCTTTGGAGGGCGTCTCGCCAATTACAGTGGCGGGACCGCACCGGATTTACACCGGATTTCCTTTTCAGCTCGCCGCGTCCGCGAAGTCGCGGATCTGAGCGAGCCACCTGCGGGAGCCGATAGATTCGATTGTTAACGGGTCAAAGGTAGCAACATCCTGTTTCTTTGTCAACCAAGCCTCTTTGGGACTCAGACACAGGTGGGCTGGAGCAGTTCAGACGCTGCGCGATCACGCGTGCTCGCCGGCGACGGTGCTCCGGCAAGCGAATCCAAACCGGATCTGCGCCGCTCCAGGTCGCGGATCACATGCAAGGGGCATCTGATCTTTGTTGTTTCGAGTTCGTTTGTTGTTTCGAGTTCGCTGATTGGTCTTGCTGATGGGCTATCGGGTCCTTTGATCAGGGGTCGGTGGGATGGGTGTCTGCCAGAGGTGAACGGCGGTCGTTGTCAGCCCCACGGCCGGGGGTTTACGCAAGGTATTTTGACCACTGTGGGTTTGGCAGACAGCGCGTGGGTCGGAGGAATTTCCTCCGCTCCGGTCCTCTCCCAGAATGGGGAGAGAGGCGCGTGCGCGGTACGCCCAGCGTGTGGATTGACGCTGGCCCCGTTGCAACCACGCCGGGTAAGAATTGTTCGGCGCTGATCCTGGCGGAGACGGTTTTGCGATTTGGTTTCTGACGGGTTGGCCGTGTACGACCTGGTTCACCTCTGGGCAGGACTGGATAGGATGTTCTTACTCGAGTGTTTCCATTATGGGCTCATGCGTTCGGGTTTGTCAAGGGGTGGCTTCACAGCCAACGTTGTGTTATGCCTGCCGTGGGATGCGGCCACTCGGTATGCAATCACACCATCGGTTACCGACCGATTGCGATGAGGGTTTCAACTGGATTGAAACCGCTGGACTATGGTTGTCACGTGGGGGTACAGCGGCAACCGTTCTTTGCCGTCCCACCACCGGAAGGATTCCAACTCGTGATCGTTAATCCTGGGCTCACCCCCGGCAAACACCAACACCACTTTATGGTCGTTGAAGCTTCCCTCGTTGGTGTAATCAAACAGGCGCTCGGCGCGGTAGGCCTTCATGCCCAACTCTTCGGTAAGTTCGCGGCATGCCGCAGTGAGTGCGGCTTCTCCCCGTTCCATCGCGCCGCCAGGGAGGGAATATCTATCGTGACCCTTGTCTCGGACCACCAGATACCTGCGGTCCTTAACCACAAGGGCGGTGGCTCGTTGCCGCTTCCGTTCCGTCGACGACTGTGAACGACTGCCTAAGCTTCGACACGTGTAATCTCTTTCCGGTTTGCCGCGACCTTCCTTGATCTCAGCCCAAATCTTCAAAGCCTTTCGATCGCCTCCGAAGGCCAACTCCTCCGGCTTTATTCTATGGGGGTTGCGCCACCTGACATCCAGGCATTCCCTGCGCTGAAATCGCAGCCTGCCTCCAACTCGTTGACCGACGAACACCTTGATGGGACGGGCGTTGCCCGTGTACAACCGGTGGGTGATTCTCACGATGATGCCCGTTTCCTCTCTGGTCTCCCGGTAGGCTGCGTGTCGACTGCTTTCGCCCCGGTCGACCAGCCCGCCAGGAAGAGACCACTTCCCTTTCCTGTTGCCGTATCCCCGCTGGACGAAAAGCACTTCGCCCTTATCGTTTTCCACCAGACAGAAAGCGACGTCTCTCATACCCAATTTCCTCCGGAACATGCCCACGATCCAGATACAGGCGACACAGGTCGGTCGAATTTTTATAGCGCATCCAAGGCATACGCGCAAACTGGTGAATCATGGATATCTGGTAGGGCAGCGCGATTTACCAGCCGTCGAAGCCAACCGTTTCCTTGACGGTTTCGACGGCAATCGGGTAGAGTGCGAATACTATTGCAATTGTCCGGGAAAGGGAGGCACGAATATGACGATACTGCAGGATCGCCCTACCGCCGAGATGGAAGAGGCGGTCCAGAATGGTTTCGACCTCTCGTGGCTGCAGCAGTTGAAGCAGCAGATTCCCGGCGCCGCGGATGAGTTGGCGAACGACCCGACTCTGGCCGAGCACACGCCGGAACTGCTGAACGAATCTCCCAACCAGACCCAGCGCACCAGGGGAGCCATTCCCCGCGAGGGCGTTCCCCAGTATTCGGCCTACACGTTCCGCGATAAGAAGGAAGTTTGGGGATATAACCTGACCAAGTTGTACCAGGAGGCGGTATCCCGGCAGTGGTCATCGGCCACCGACATCCCGTGGGACACCCTGCGGCCGTTGCCCGATGACATCGAGGCGGCGCAGTGCCAGTTGGCGACGTTCTTCGCCCAGGTGGAGTTCGTGGCGGCCGACGTCCCGGGACGTTTCATCGCCCAGATGTCGCCGGACTACCACGAGGTCCGCATGTTCCTCCTGACCCAGGTGATGGACGAGTCGCGGCACATGGAAGTGTTCCGCAAGAGGGCGCTGGCCAACGGCGGCGGCCTGATGCGGATGATCGACTCCGTGAGCGACGTGACCGGCGGCAGCACCGACAACGCGCGCGAATTCACCGAGATGTCCAGCCGCCTGCACATCGTGGGCGAAGGCAACGTGCTGACCCTGTTCCGGCTGGGCGAATTGATGGCGTACAACGACGCTGAAAAGGCCATCTACCGGCGGGCCGCGCAGGACGAGGCGCGCCACGTTGCGTTCGGGGTTCTTCACGCCCGCTACATGAACGAGTGCACGCCGGAGCGGCGCGAGGAAATTCACGCCTACCTGGACGAGGCGGAAGACCGGCAGGCCACCGGCAACGGCGGCGAGAACCCGGCCGCCCGCAGCGCGAACCTGACCGCCGACTCGTTGGCGATCCTACTGGGAGGCGGCGCTGACAAGGCCGATGAGGGCAAGAAAATCCTCGCCGCCATCCGGCAACGCCAGGTCAAGGAATACTTCCAGAGATTGAAGTCCTGTGGTTTTGACGACCGCATCGAGAACGGACGGGTCAACCCGGCCCTGCTGGAAGCCTACAAGGCGGCCGCTTAGCCAGATCAGCAGCGGGATCAGCAATATCGATGGCCCGTCGTGTCGCATCCGGCGGGCCATTTGCATACGGTGAGGCACCATGACCACAACGAACAACGGGCAGAATCCCGAACCCACCGACCAGCCGGCGCAGGTGGACGACAGCGACCCGACGGGACGTTACCGCTCATCGGCGGCGGAGCAGGTGCAGCAGAACGTGGCGGATAGCGGCGACGCCGAGTCGCAGGTCGAACCTGGCGCTGACGACCAGCCCGAACCCGAAGTGGTCCTGTCGCCCGTCGAGCAGTTCCCGTGGATGAAAGACACGCGGCAGTGGGGTGTTCGGGCACCACTGACGCCGCACGGATTGACGATTGAATCGATCGCCACGGGCGTTTACGGCGAGATTCCTGACGAGAGCCGTGAGATGACGAGGATGCCCCGAGGGTCATACGCGACGCCCGGCATACCAAGGCTCGACAACTACTCGGTGAACCGCAAGGACGAGCTATGGTCGGACAACGCGGCGACGTTGTATGAAGAGGCCATCCAGCGGCGTTGGAACGCCATGCAAGATATCGCATGGGACGACCTGCCAGAGTTGCCGGAGGAGATGGAGCTGGCGTGGTGTCAGTTGTGTACCGAATTGGGGCAGCATGCCACGGCGGAGATTGACACCATCGGCCAGTGGCTCCACCGGATGAACTACGCCTACATCGAACCCAAGATGTTCCTGGCGACCCAGGAGTTCGATTCGGCGCGGCACTTCGAGGTCATGCGGCACCGGGCACTGTGCAACGGCGGAGCGCTGGGTCTCGAATCGCCGGGCATGATGAGTCGCCGCATGGTGGAGACACGGGCGGGCTGGCCGGAAGTATCCGTCTCCCTGTACATCGCACGGGGCACGCTGACCATGCTGTTGTACCGGTTCGGCGCGCACTTCGCGACCAACCCGGTGGACCGACGGATATTCGGGCTGTGCCTGCAGGACAAGGCGCGGCACATGGCCTACGGGCTGGCAATGCTGAAACTCACCGTGGCCGTGAAAGGCGTGGACTTCGGCGTGTCTCTCAGGAGAATCCTGGGCTCCATAGAGAAGGACATGGCCGGAGAAATGAAGGATCCGGTGCTCTGGGAAGCGATGGCGATTATCGCCGGCGGTTCCCTACAAGGCATGGCTGACGGCAAGGTTGCGGTGGACCGGTTGCGGTCGGACTACATACGCCAGTATGTTCGGCGTTTGCAGTACACCGGCATCGACAAGCAGGAAGGCGCGCTGCACCCGGACCTGGCGACAGTGTTGCGGTAACACATCGCCTCACAAACACTCCAAAATTGCTATTGGGCGGGATAGAAACCCGCCCTTGTTTTTTGGAAAGGTGGCGTAGAATATGCAGCCGCCATGTTGATCTCGTCCGCGAATCTGCTGCCCGACGACGTTGCCGCTTTCCTGAGGCTGGCGGTGCTGTGCTTCATATCAGCAGGCGTGGCGATGTGGGTGAGCGGCTGGTTCCAGGCCGTGGTCGCCACGGTGTTCGGAGACCCGGCGCCCAGAGCGCAGGGCCGACTGAGCGGCAACCCGCTGCGAAACCTGGACCCGGTGGGTTTGGCGGTCGCGACGGTGTCCGGCCTGGGTTGGGGAAGGCCGCTGCCGGGCGAACCGGGACGCCAGGGCCGCTGGCCTTCGGTGGCAATTGCCGCAGCGGGACCGCTGGGCAACATCACGGTAGCGTTCCTGCTGGCCGCGCCGGTCAAAGCGGGCTGGCTGTCGTGGACATTCCCATCGCCGGACAGCCTGACCCTGGTGATGACAGGCGGATTGCGGCCGGGCATATCCGACGTGGTCGGCCTGCTGATCATCTACAACCTGCTGCATGCGGTGTTCCAACTGCTGCCGCTGTCGCCGCTGTCTGGGTATCGGGTGCTGGCCGTGTTCCTGCCGGAGGGAGCGGGCGAAACGCACCGCAGGTTCCAGCGGTTCGCGCCAATCCTGCTGGTGGCGCTGATAGCGGCCGACTTTGTGCTACGCCCGGGGATATTGTGGGCGACGGTGCTGCCGGCGGCGCAGTGGCTGGCGGGCTTGGGCACCGGATTCTAGCGGTCTCAGGACGTGGAGCCGAAACGTTCCGTCCTGATTACGGGTTCGGGAACGCCGATTGAGAGCAGGGCGTCGGCGACAGATTCGACGAATCCCGTCGGGCCGCAGACGTAGCACAATGGACCATACTCAGCAGCGCCACCCTGCCGAGAGTCCCGTAGAGTGGCGAGACAATCCGACAGCATGGAGGCATCGACGCGCCGCTGGTATCCGGTCCAATCTGGCGGCTGGCGACGGGTGAGGGTGTATCGCACCTCGGTCGCCGATGCACGTTGGCACGCCGAGTCAAGCCACCCCCGATAGATTATGTCCTCCTGGGAGCGGGCGGAGTACAGGAGCAGCGTTGGCAATGAAAGCGCGACGGTTTCTCGATGCGCCAAGATGGAGCGCAATGGCACTATTCCCGAACCGCCGGCGACCAGCAGCAGCGGCCCGCCCATCTCGGGTGTCCAGGTGAACGGCCCGCCGATGGGCCCGCGCACCTCCAGCGCATCGCCGGGTTCAACAACCTCGTGGAAGTATGGCGACACCTCGCCGTCGGGGATCAGTTCGACGGTGAGGTCGATCATTCCCAACGGATCGGACGGTGCCGAGGCGATGGAGTAGGAGCGCTGGGCCTGGTAGCCATCGGGCGCGGTGAGTCGGACGTCGTAGTGCTGGCCGGCCAGGAATGGGCGTGGTTCGTTGAGGCGGAGCGTGAACGTCCGGGCGCGGTAGGTTTCCACGGTAACGCGCTCGACCACGGCGGTCTGCCAAGGTGTAAGAGCAGGGGCAGGTGTGAAACCTGCCCCGGTGTGAATGGCATCTTGATGCATCTCGGAACGCCGCTTCTGGATTCCGGCACGCCAGAGGCGCATCTACGACTTTTGCCGGAATGACGCGAGGGATTAGTCGCCCCAGTAGCGCTGTTCTTTCCAGGGGTCGCCGTACATGTGGTAGCCGTATTGCTCCCAGAAGCCGGGTTGATCCTGCGGCATGAAGCGGATACCGCGCAGCCACTTTGCCGACTTCCAGAAGTACAGGTGCGGGATCACCAGTCGGGCGGGCCCGCCGTGCTCGGGCGCGATGGGTTGGCCGTCGAACTCAAAGGCGACCATGCCTCGACCCTCGATGACGTCCCAGGTGGGCACGTTGGTGGTGTAGCCGCCGTAGGAGAAGGCCATCAAGTAAGGAGCGGGATCGCTGACGCCGGCGGCGATGAGCAGGTCGTCGATGGTCACGCCTTTCCAGGTGGTGTCCAGCTTGCTCCACTTGGTCACGCAGTGGATGTCGGTGAAGATTTCGGTCTCCGGCAGAGCGCGGAACTGCTCCCAATTCCACTCGCCCAGGGGTTCGCCATCCACGCCGACCAGGGTGAACGTCCATTGGTCCAGCGGGACGCGCTGAGTTGGGCCGGCGGTGAGCACTGGAAACCTGCGCTCCAGGTACTGGCCGGGTGGGATGGGGCGTGGGGGCGCCTCGCGACGCCGTCCGAAGAAACCTCGGGAGACCATATGCGTTGAACTCCTTAGCAGCGCAGGTTACATACTATGCGGTAGAACGGTAGCCAAATCGTCCGGGCGTGTCAAACGCAGGCGACCATGCTCGGCAAATGTGCCGCGCATCCAATCTATTTCCACAGCGGTTTGCGAATGATCCAGAATATGTTGACGCCGGCCACGGCAAAGGCTGCGACCCAGAGGAGCGTGCCCAACGTGGGGTTGAACGCCAACCCTACACCGAGACCGAAGTAGAAGATCACCAACGCCGCCAGGAATAGCAGGAGGTGAACACCTATACCGATTGTTTTGCGGACGACACTCATAACATGCCTCCTGGCCCATTCGCACTTTGGGATGCTTCGAAACCCCACCATGTCCGCCATTAATCATACGCTCGACGCGAATGGTCAGACGCACCACGGGCTCGCGGCGAGCGACGATATTGCGTTGTGCCAAGCAGCCAGTGTCAGGAGGACGGGGGCAGGGGTATGCACCTGCAATTCATCAGGCGGCAGCGGCAGGCCCTTTCCAAAGTCGCCACGCGTACCGCTCATGGTGAGCCTGTCGAACCACGAGCGCGTCCTTCGACCCGCCACGTGCGGACCTACGGCAGTTCAGGACGAGCGGATAGCCTTCAATCGCACAACTTTGGAAAAGCCAGCCCTTCTGCAACGGGTGCGTAGTGTCTCCATTCGCTTGCCCATGCCGGGGCGCGTGGTTACAATCACCGCACTGTGTTTTCCCCTCAAATGAAGGACAACCGCTAGTGCAAGCCGCCACGCCGGCCGCACCCGAAGCGCCTGGATTGAAAAACAACCGGGCGTTCGTGCTGGGCAGCCTTTCGGTAGGGCATGGCCTGTCCCACATGTTCGACCAGGGGTTGCCCCTGCTGATCACCGAAATCGCCGCGGCGATGGGGTTGACCAACTTCATGACGGCGACGCTGTTCGCGGTGCGACAGACGGGATCGAGCGCGATCAGCCTGGGCGGGGGACCGCTGACCGACGCGCTGAAGTCGTACTGGGGGCTGATCCTCACCGCGTGCATGCTGGGCCACGCGGTCACCTACGCAGCCATGGGCGGTTCGCCCAACTTCGTGGTAGTGGCGTTGATCGTGCTGTTCGTGTCGGTGCCCGGCTCGCTGTGGCACCTGCCCTCGACGGCGGCGATCTCGCAGCGGTTCCCGGACCGCCGGGGCTTCGCGATATCCATGAGCGGGTTCGGCTCGAACCTGGGCAACGTCACGGGGCCGGTGGTGGCTGGAGCGCTACTCACGGCGGGGTTCCTCACCTGGCGGCACGTGTTCTTCATCTACGCCGGGATGGCGATCTTCATGGCGATGCTGGTGTGGTGGTCGCTGCGCGGGTTGGGGCGCGGAGAGGGGACGACGCAAGGCGGGGACCTGGCGACGCGGTTCATGTACGCGGCAGGGATGCTGAAGCATCGCGTGGTGATGGGCCTGATCCTGGCGGCGCTGTTGCGGGGCATCGGGTTGAACGCGTTGTTCAACTGGACGCCGTTCTACCTGCGGGAAACGCTGGGAATGAGCACCCTTGAGGCCGGCGTCCACTACGCGCTGATGACGGGAATGGGAATCGTGTCCGCGCCGGTGTTGGGTTGGATGTCGGACAAATTCGGCCGGAAGGCGGTGATGGCCCCCGGCTTCCTGGTGGCGGCGCTGCTATCGCTGGCGGTGGTCAGCGTGGGCGGTACCTGGTTGCTGATCCCGGTGATGGCGGGGTTGGGGCTGTTCAGCTTCGCGCTGCACCAGATAATCCAGGCCACGGTGCTGGACTACGCGGGCCAGGGTCGGGAAGCAACATCCATAGGATTGCTGTTCGGTATCAACGGCGTGATTGGCATCGGGTCGCCGTTCCTGGCGTCGGCGTTGATCGAATACACCGGCGGCTACGGGGCGGTGTACTACTACGCGGGGGTCCTGACGCTGATCACAGCGGCGATAATCGCGGTGCTGCCGCTAAGAAGGCCGGATGCGGTGTAGGGAGGCTGACGCATAAGCAGTACTATCGCCACGCGAAACCAAACGCAATGCCGACATCTGCCGATTAGTGGATGGTGTGCTGTACAGCTTCAGCTCGGGGCGGCACTGGCCGACGAAAGCAGCGTACCACGCGGTAGCTTTTTGCCGCTGCCCAAAGATGGCGACGACGACACGATTACGGAGTTGAAATCTGACATTCGGGGCGCGGCTGGCAAAATGCTGACGATAGAAAGTACCGCTGACGACTGGCAGCGGGAGGGCCGTGCGCCGGCCGGTGATTGGGTACAAAGCCGTTTCGGAGCTAACCCGCCGTCTGGATTGATCGAATTGGCTCAGCTTGCCAGCAAGGAAATCTACGTAGCGTGCGAACTGAGTGCCGCCCTATTTGGCTATGCTAACCCGGCTGCTGCCCGTGAAGCGTGGCGACTGGCACTATCGCCCCGTTAGGCCGTCTGGTAGAAATCGAGCTGAGGCGCAAGCTAGACGACGCTGTTTCTTTCAGCTGAATGAACTGCGGGCGTCTGATTTGTCTGGCCGGGCGCGTGCTTTTCAAAGTATGGTAGGTGGCGGCATAGAAGTTGACCGGGCTGCTGCATTGGCCGGGTTGCTGGTATCAGACTGACGCCGGAGTGTTCACGATGGCCGAACATGAAACCGAACGGATGGAAAAACAGGTTAGATCAGAGGTTTTGCGTCTGTTGTGTGAACGGGTCCGCAACCCGACTTTGAGGTGGCCTATTACTGGGGCAGGGCGCACAGCTGCCGAAAATGCCGCAGGGCTGATGCTAATAGCAGCGGGTTATTTCGACACAACGGACCGACACCGCATCACACTGGCAGGCATGGATTATTACCGGAAGGAAACGGCGAATCCGGTCCTAACATGGCTGCGGTCAAACTGGTTTGCCGTAATCGTTGCCGGATGCACTATCGGCGTATCGGTTTGGGGGATCGTGGGCGGATAGCTAGAACGATTGCCGACGTTGTCTAGCCGCTGACCGCCGTCTGCTGAAATTGCGAGGTAGTAATAAAAGTAGTAACCGCCGTGCTATGACGGCGGTTTGACTACTCAAAAAGCCAAAATACTGGCACCGGCGGAAGGAATCGAACCCACACCTTCGGTTTTGGAGACCGATGCGCTACCACTACACCACGCCGGTGCGTGTCATTTATTGTAGCAATACGGCGCGCGGTAGACAACTGCGCGCGCCGTATTCGATGGGGAACCGGTCACTGGGCTAGACAATCTCGGGGGCCGCGTGGGCCACGGCGTTGCGCCCGATGTGGTTCAGGTATTCCTGGATGTTGAGCACCTGGATGGTGTTGGTGGTGCCCGTAACGCCGGTCATGAAGCCGTGGACCAGGGTTACCACATCCCTTTCCGACACCATGCCCGTGGCCATCGCGGCGTCCACCAGCATGGTGACCAGCTTGGCGACATCGGGCTCGGCAGGTATCACGCCCTTGGGGTTGAGGCCCCACGCCATGCAGACGCGGCGCTGTACGGCCGCATCGTGGGAGAAGACCAGGATGTCGTTCTCCGGGCGGAAGCGGGCCATCTCGAACGCGGCCCGGCCCGTGCTGGTGATCACGATGGGCTTGGCGTTCAGCGACTTGGTCAGTTGGTTCGCGCCCCAGGTAACCGCCTGGGTCTGGTTGGACTGAGGAAACTCAGTGTAATAGTCGTACATCGTTTCGGCCTGGACGATGGCGGCGTCGGCGATACGCACGGCCTCCACCGGGTAGGCACCCACCGCGATCTCATCAGAAAGCAAGATGGAGTCGCAGCCGTCCAGCACGGCGTTGGCGATGTCCGAAACTTCCGCACGGGTGGGCGTGGGCGAATTGACCATGGAGCGGAGCATCTGGGTGGCGACCGAGGAGATGCGGCCGGCTCGGTTGGCGCGCGTGACCATGTCCTTCTGGATGACCGGCACCTCCTCCATCGGCATCTCGACGCCGAGATCGCCGCGGGCCACCATGATTCCGTCAACCTCGATCAGGATGTCTTCCAGATTCTGGATGCACTCGCGTCGTTCGAGCTTTGCCATCACGGGAGCCTGGCTGTTCAATTGATTGAGGTAGGCGCGGGCGTAGCGCACGTCCTCGCCGGAGCGGACGAACGACAGCGCGACCCAGTCCACTTCCTGCTCGACGCCGAACTGCAACGCGATCTTGTCGCTTTCGGTGATGACGGGCATGTCGATGGGAACGTCGGGCAGGTTGACGCCCTTGAAGGACGAGAGGTTCCCGCCGTTGCGCACCTGGGTCTTGATCTCCAGGTCGTCGCTAACCTCCAGGACTTCGAGGCATACGGTGCCGTCGGACAGGTACACCAGGTGGCCGGGCCGAAGGTTGGCGAGGATCGACGGCTCCGGGAACGGCAGTCGGTCGGGGGCCTCGGAGCTGGAATCGTTGACTATGGAGATGCGGTCGCCGAAGTTGAGCTGGATGGCCTCCGCCATGTGGCCCAGGCGGAACTTGTTGCCGCCCAGGTCCTGCAGGACAGCCACCGGGCGGTTGTGCCGGTCGGAGGCGGCGCGCACGTTGGCGATGACTTCAGCATGCTCCTCAAGGGTGCCATGGGAAAAGTTGAGCCGGGCCACGTCCATACCGGCGGCGACCAGCCGATCCAGCGTTTCCGGAGACCGGGAGGCTGGTCCAATGGTGGCGATTATCTTAGTCTTACGCATGACCGATCTCCCTGTCCGAGCGCTGCTTCAAGTCTCAATATTGTGTGTTACAACCGCATTATAGCGATTATCCTGCCGCACAACAGCGACATCGGGATATGCAAAAGGGCGGGTTTTTGACCCGCCCCGATCAGGTTGGATGCTCCGCTCAGCGGCCCTGGCGGCTTTCCTCGTAAGCCTGGGAGGCCCGTTCCAAGCCAGCGCGGCGGTTGACTTGCAACGTATCGCGCAGATCCGACGCCCACTGCTGGGAGGCCTGGATGCCGGTCAGGGTGCCCTGGAACTGGGGCATCACGTAGCGCGCCATCAGTTCGTAGGATCGATGGAGCTTGTCGCGGGCGGCCCAGTCCTCGACGCGGACCAGCATGCCGCCGAATCCGCCGGAAAGTTCCTGCAGCTCGTTAATCCGCTGGATGCAGTCATCGGGCGTGCCCACGATCCACTGCTTGTTGTCGGTCATGAAGTCCACGATCTGATCGCGGGGCACATCGGGAACCTCGTGGCCCAAAGTGTTGCCGAAATACTCGGTAACGACGCGGGCGGAACCCTCCCGGATGTCCTCCTGGGCTTCCTTCTTCGATTCGGCCAAGTGGACGCCGACGGACAGCCGCCACTCGGATCGCTTGACCGTCTGTCCGTGCTCGGCGGCGGTTTCCTCGGCGATGGCCCACTGGTCCTTGAGGCTGGTGGAGCGCACCATGTCGCGCGGGACACTGAGCGAAATGACGCCCGCGCCATACTTGCCGGCGGTGGTAACGCCGGCCGGCGACTGCACCGACGCCACGACCAGCGGGAACGGCTGCTGGTACGGCCGCAACTGGAGGTGGGCGTCATGGAGTTCGAACCAGTCCGAGGTGTAGGTGTAAGGCTCGGGACTGTCCAT
Source organism: Dehalococcoidia bacterium (assembly GCA_034423115.1). GTDB lineage: Bacteria > Chloroflexota > Dehalococcoidia > Lucifugimonadales > UBA3495 > Bin87. The sequence goes on from DAOUJD010000046.1 coordinate 39,785, forward strand.
CAGGCGCTTGATGGCACCCAGGGACTCGTCCATCATCTCGCGCTGGCGGGCCGGATCGATGCCGAACATGTAGGCGTCGGAGGCCAGGGCGCCGGGACCCACGCCCAGCATCACGCGGCCGCGGGTGAGGTGGTCGAGGAGCACCATGCGGTTTGCGACCATGTACGGATGGTGGTAGGGGAGGCTGACCACACCGGTGCCCAGGCGCAGATTGCGGGTGCGCTCGGCGGCGGTGGCCATGAAGACCTCTGGGGACGCGATGGTCTCCCAGCCGGCGCTGTGGTGCTCGCCGATCCAGGCTTCGTCGAAGCCGAGATGGTCAAGCCATTGGAGCAGTTCGAGGTCGCGTTCCAACGCCAGGGTCGGGTTCTCGCCGACCCGGTGGAACGGAGCCATGAACACACCGAATTTCATACGCGCCGGAGCGGCCATTGGGAGCCTCCTTGGTTGGTCACAGGTTCTCGGGGAATGCGCAATTCTAACACGATGGGCATGGCTCGCAACCGGACGGCAAGCTGAGACTATTGAGGCTGCGGCGGAAGGCGCCAGTCGGGAAATGCGCCGCCAACCGGGGAGACCGGAAAGCCATCCACAAAGTGATGGAGCATTACCGGGGCAGCGTCGGGAAGGAACGGTGCGCTCGGCGAGTTGCTGGCCAATGAGCAATCGCTTTGCAACTAAGGGATGAAAATGGCAGACCTCTCTGATACAGGGAACAAAGGGCGGGACCGGAGTTTCGCAACCGGTTCCTATTTAGCGCGCAGGATAGTTCTGGGTTTGGCGAACCAATCAGCTGAACCAGCCCAGCCACTTGTTACCCAACAGGCCCATGTAGGTTACAACGATCCCCGTGCCCAGGATTACAGCCAGCCACTGATCGGCCCTCCTGCCTTCAGCGTGTGGCAGGCGCACTGCGTAATCTTCGTTCTCATCTTGTATGTGTTCCAGCCACTTCTGGCCGCGCTCGTTGTGCAAATCACGGATGTTGACCATCAGGAAGACGATGACCGGGGCAATCAGCATGGCAAAAAGGTCAATCAGGAAATTGGGCCAGCCCTCAGTTTCCTGGGGACGTGAAAACAGTACCAGGAATATGGTAATACCACCGAAGATAATCAGGGAGAAGAGTTCGCCCAGGACGATGGCCGACTGCCTGGAGCGAACCAGAGCGTCCAGGTCAGCTTCGGCGTCAACGAGCATCTGCCAGTCCCCACCCTCAACCGGCGTCGGGGCAGATGGGGGGTCGGGTTGCGCTTCAATAAACGACGGCCCATCCGCCATCTCAACCTGATTTTTCTCCTGATACACCCTCCTGATATAAGTGCGCGCCTGTTCATAGGCTTGTTTGAGGGATCGGGCGTCGTTAGTTTCGTCGATTCTCAGGACGCAAGCGAGGATGCCCGGGTCGATCACGCCACGCCTGGAGAGGAAATGCAGCTTCCTGAACGCGGCGAAAAGCCGGTTTTCCTCGGCATCGCTCCGAGCAACTATGCGCCCGATGCGAAAAGCCAGCAGCAACGTGAAAACGGTTGCAGCCATACCAACCACGCCAAAGTATTCAACTACCCCCCAGTGCCACTGGTCCAGTCCGATAAACAAAAAGATACCGTCCCGGAAATATACAAAAGTCCCACATATCCCCAAGGTGAAAATCAAACCGCGGAAACCCCAATGGAGCTCCGCCTCGGAGTTGATAAAAAGGTTAGACACGATGATGATCAACACACCAACAATGAAATAATCCGTCTGCTTAATCCCAAAGTCCGGGAAGAATATAGCGAGCAACGCCAATGCGAAAATGGGCATAACATATATGATAGCGTTCACACCCAAGTTGTTGCTGATGACATTAGCGGTGCGAAATAGTATATCTCCCACGCCGGCAGACAAAAATCCTCCAACAAACCAAAGCAACAGAAGTTCGGAATTCTCGCCTAGTCTCATGCCGACCATGAAACTGATAATTGCGCAAATGAGTTGAGTCAGCAAGAGGGCAGATACGGTTGCGAATATATCCAGTTGTTTATCCGAAAAACGGTCGGATAGAGCGGTATTTTCCAGTCTGTTTCCTAAACTATCGGCCCATTTGTGCATCGTGGCATGGTGAGAACCTACTAAAAAGGCTGCCAGGAAAGCCACCCCAATACCAATATAAAATTGAAGATAGGCAGCTTGAATATAATGCCAACCAGCGAACGCAAACCCAACGAAACACAGCAGCACCATCAAAGCGGTCCAGCCGCTATCCCGCTTATAGTCGTCATCACTCTTATAGATCACAGCCATGGTGACGATGAATATAATTGGCCACACCGTGTATATGATGGTTACGATAGGCAGAGATATAACCGTTGCGTACCCTACAGCAAAGGCGAGAAGCACGTAGTCGAATTTACCGAGGACACCATATAAAACAGCCCAACCCCCGAAATTGCGGCCGCTCCCGTCATGAGCCCGCAAGCCCAGACCTATTGAAGCAGTGATCTGCCCACGCGCTTCTGAGCCACCGGTCGTGAACAAATGCGCAATCAACCGGTGGTAGCGTAAGATCAAAAACAGCAGACATCCAACTACTCCACCCATCCTCCATCCAGCATTGAAAGAGAACGGATTCTTGTAGCCAACGCGGTCGCTGGCTCCGCCGGAGTCGCCGCTGAGGCCAAGGAGGTCAGATACTCCGGGTATATCAAGATCAGAGACGACGAGTCCAACCGGAGCCAAAGACCAAACCAATGCGGTCGCGAGCATACAGCCCGCCGCGAGCAGGTTATTGGCGCGATCCTGGCCCTGTGAGGATGAGGGCCTGAGAAATGGGGCCGTCCTGCGAAGCCACAGCCCCGATCTGGTGGTCGGTTCGTACGCCATGGCCCGTTACCTCCATGATGTAACAACGACCGAACTATATCACAGCGTTCGAGTCTCGACTGGAGCCGCGCGACACTTCGAGACGCTGCCCACTAAATTCAGAATATCTCCTAACGGCTAAACGCCCACCATCCCGCTGCGCCGCTCCACAATCACCGTATCACGCCAGACACCGTGCAGCATCGCCACGCGTTTGCGCCGCCCAATGATGCGAAAACCGCAGGCCAGATGGATGGCTATGCTCGACAGGTTTTCGGGGAATATGCTGCTCTGCAACGTCCAGAATCCGGACGCCTCGGACTCCGCCACGAACGCGGCCAGCAGCAGTTTGCCGATGCCCTTGCCCCGGTACGATTCGTCCACGTAGATGCTGTGCTCCGCGACGCCGGCATAGCACGCTCGCGCTGAGACGGGAGAGAGGGCGGCGAATGCGACGACGGAATCCCCAATCCGTGCCACCAAACGGCATTCGGAGCGATGGTTCCGGTCCCACGTTTGCCAGTCGGGAGTGTCCGTCTCGAAAGTGGCGTTGCCCGTGGCGATACCCTCCGCGTAGATGCGCTGCACGGACGGCCAGTCCTCCGGCAGCATCGGGGTGATGGTGATGTCCCTGGCGGCTGGCATCTAGGAGCCTGACGAACGGAGTCCGGGCCGTCGCGTCATTAGGGGTAGATCCACGCGGTCGTGTCCGGGACGATCACCGCGACCGAATTTGCGGCGTGAGCAGTCCCACCTGCAAGGATGGAGGCAGGTTGTTTCGGGTGACCTGCATGCGTCCCTGGGGCTGCAAAGCGCCGTCGGCGACGCCCAGCTCGCGCAGGAACGCAGTTGGATCCGCCGGTTGGATCTCCGATGACTCGCCGGGAGCGCGGTAATGCATGGGAACCAGCCAGCGGGCATCCAGTTGTTGGGCCGTCTGATTGATGGCGCGATGGGACAACAGGTTGTGTTCCTCGCCACCCGCCGGCGCCAACACCACGTCGGCGGGTCCGATCACGTCGATCTGCTGGGCGGACAGGGGTTTGGTGATGTTGCCCAGGTGACAGATACCGATGCCGTCGATGGAGATGGTGTACGCAACGTTGCGCCGGCTACGGGGAGCGCCGTCGGGCAGGGCCGTCATCACCGCGCGAATGGTGATGCCCTGGAACTCGTACTCGCCGGGCGTGTCGAAAACGCGGGGGTCTCCACTGAGATCCGCCGGGTTGTTGTGCATTACGTCATCGTGGCTGACCGTTACCGCGATTATGTCAACGATCTGGCGCGGATCAATCTGCATGCCCAAGCCCGCATTCGCGGCGTACGGGTCGGTGACGATGGACATCCCGGTCGTGGTGGACCGGAGACGAAAGGAAGCATGTCCGAGCCAGTAGATATCCATGACGGGGAATAGTCAGAGTTACGCCTGTTTGCCGTTGGCGGCGTCAGCGGTCCCGTGGCGCTCCGGTCATCCAGTCCAGCAGGACCCATCCCGCCGGAACCACCAGGCTGGCGGCAATCAATTTGACCAGATCGCCCGGGATGAACGGGAGCAGGCCGCACTGCCACACATCGGCGCAACCCCAAGCGCTGGCAGCGTCAGCGGGCAGGAAGTAATTCAGTTGGATGAGGCCCGGGACGTAGAGCACTGCGTTGCCCAGGAGCATGGCCAGCAGCACCCACGGTCTCCGGTTCCAGCCCCACTGGCAGAGATAGCCGACCAGCGCCGCGGCGGGAATGAACCCGACGATGTAGCCGCCCGAGGGCAGCAGCCAGAACCATCCCGACGCGCCCCCCGCGAAGAAGGGCAGGAAGGCTCCCTCGATTGCGTACAGCGCCAACGCCAGGCCGCCACGCCATCCGCCCAGCAGAGCGCCCACGACCAGCACGGCGAAAGTCTGTCCGGTGATGGGCACCGGCGTGAACCCCAGGGGGATTTTGATCTGTGCGAACAGCGCGACCAACAGGCTGCCCGCGATGATCAGCACGATGTCCCGGAATATGCCCGCCGTTCTCCCCGCATCGGGAATTACGACGTCAGCCAGGGTGCCCGGCAGGGGCAACGCAGAGTCGGGCGCTGAAGAAATTCGATAACGCATGGTGGGTACATCCTAAACCAACCGCCAAAATGATGTCCACGTCGCCCGGTGCGCGATACGGACGATTCCGCGTTGCAAGCGCGCTTGCCCGCGTTTGGCGGCCGATGTTATCGTGTACTACCATGACTACACCGATCAGCAACGACGACATCGTTACCCTGTTCTCCAACATGGCGGCCATGTTGGAGATCAAGGGCGACTCCGTTTTCAAGATTCGCGCCTACCAGCGGGCTGCCAACACCATCGACCAACTGTCCTGGTCGTTGGCCACCGCTGCCGCCAACGGCGAGGACCTGCGAAAAATCCCCGGCATTGGCAAAGCCATCAGCGAGAAGGTACAGGAATACGTCGCCACCGGGCAGGTCGCTGCCTACGACCGTCTGGCAGAAGAACTGCCGCCCAACGTGCTGGAGCTGCTGGAAGTGCCGGGCATGGGTCCGAAGACCGTCAAGGCAGCCGTGGATGAGTTGGGCATTTCGTCCGTCGCGGAGTTGGAACAGGCCGCCCTGGACGGCCGGCTGGCGCAACTGCCCCGCATGGGAAAGCGTTCGGCCGAGAATATCCTGCGTCACATCCACGCCCAGCGTATGCGCTCTGACCGGACGCCCCTGGGCATCGCGGCGGAAACCTGCGCGGCCATCACGGAGCAACTGTTCGAGGCTTGCCCCGGCCTGGTGAGCATCACGCCTGCGGGGTCTCTGCGCCGCTGGGAGGAGACCATCGGCGACCTGGACCTGATCGCCGTTTCCGAAAACCCTGCCGAAACCGGCCCCGCATTGGCCGCCTTGCCCTCGGTGCGGACAACCCTGGTGCAGGGCGACGCGAAGACGTCGGTGGTGGTGGATCCCGGCATTCAGATTGACCTGAGGATCGGCGAACCGGACGCGTTGGGGGCCATGCTCCAGTATTTCACGGGGAGTCAGCAGCACAACATACGGCTGCGCGACTTCGCCAACCGGCAGGGCCTCTCGTTGAACGAGTACGGCATCACCGTCGTCGAAAGCGGAATTACCGAGAAGTTCCCCGACGAGGAATCGTTCTACGCCCGCCTCGGCTTGCCGTGGATCGCGCCGGAACTGCGACGTGGCGCGGACGAACTGGACGCGGCCCGGGCCGGCAGTCTGCCCGAACTGATCACCGTCGATGACCTCCGGGGCGACCTGCACCTGCACAGCGACTGGAGCGACGGCAAGTTCCCGCTGGAAGAGATGGTGGCGGCCGTGGCAGGAATGGGCTACGAATACATGGCGCTGACCGACCACTCGCAGGGATTGGGAGTGGCCAACGGCCTGACACCGGATCGTCTGGCTCGCCAGGTCGAAATACTGAAGGCATTGCAGGACCGCTACGACATGGTCATCCTCTGCGGGTCGGAAGTGGACATTCGAGCCGACGGCGCTATGGACTTCCCCGACGAAGTGCTGGGCATGCTGGACTGGGTGATTGCCTCGGTGCACAACGCCATGAGCCAGGACCGGGTGACAATGACGAATCGCATCACCCGCGCCATGGAGAACCCCCACGTGAACGTCATCGGCCACGCATCTGCGCGTCTGCTGGGCCAACGGGACCCGGTGGGCTTTGATATCGAGGCCCTGTTGCAGACCGCCCGGGACACCGGCACCGCCATGGAAATCAACGCGGCGCCAGAACGTCTGGACCTCAAGGACACCCACGCGGCCCGCGCCCGGGAACTGGGCGTGCCGCTGGTCATCAACACCGATTCGCACCACACCGACAGTCTGAAAAATCAGCGCTACGGCGTCGCGGTGGCTCGTCGCGCCTGGTGCGGGCCCGAACACGTGCTGAACGCTTACCCGGCGTCCGAGTTCCTGGGATGGCTGCGCGCACCCAAGCACGAACGAAGCGCCCGGTTCAATGCGATGGTGGCTGGTCGGCGAGCCGGAACCGCGGCATGACCATCACGGACATCTCGTTTCCGGCCTATGACCTGGAAGGCTTGCCCTATGACGGCGCCGTAGCCTCAGGATCCCTCGATTCGTTTCATATCGGTGTCATCGCCGAGCTGCGCCACTGGGTCGGCAAGGGTGAATCGTGGCACATCGCACTGCTCCAGGCCATGGGTCAATGGAGCCTGACGCACGAGAGCGTCGCCGGGCGCGACTGGCATTACGTCATCGGCGGCGAGGCGTTGGACGGCTTGACCCTGGCGCAGCGCCTGTGCCTTGAAATTCCCGAAGCAATTCCGCCGTTTGAACTAGAATCGCTGCTGTTTCACGGACGGTGGCCCGAGCGCATGAGCGCAGAGCGGTTGCGTCAGTTGATCGGGCCCTATCGCTACACCGCGTTGCTCAATTTCAGGTTTGGGATCGTGGTGGAAGAGGCCCTGCAACTGGTTGCTGAGGAATCGATTCGCAAAAGCCGACTGGCCCGCTGTTACCAGGACAGCGATGACGTGATTGAGGATGCTTACCGGCATCTTTACGGCGATACTCAAACCAATCTGATCGCAGAATTCCTGCGCGCGAGTGACGCTGCGTTAGAGAGCACACCGGAATCCATGCCGCTTAACGTTTGGCAGGAATTCACCTACTGGCTTTTCAAGCGCCGTGTCCGCAAATGGCACCCCGCCCGAGTTGCCAGCGACACCCGGCGCGGATTGGAACGGCTACGTGAACTCCACGATGCGGGTGAAGACGATGGAACCCGTTCCTTCACTGGCGCGGATTTCGACCCGCCATTGGCGTTGATGGGCCGACCGTGACGTAACACGGTCATAAAAACATCAGGGGCGACTTTTCAGTCGCCCCTTTCTTTCGCAGTGGATTATCGAGCCCTAGCCTAGAGGCCGTAAACCCGCCGATAGCTGAGGCTCATGCGCTTGCGCTCGGTGTCGATGCTCAGGATCTGCACCTTGATCAGCTGACCCTGGTAAACGATTTCCTTGGGGTGCTCCATGCGGCGCGCCGAAAGCTCGGAAATGTGCACCAAGCCCTCCACCCAGTCCTCCAGCTTGACGAAGGCGCCGAAGTCCATCAGGCGGGTTACCGTGCCGTCCACTATGTCGCCAACGTGGTAGCGCTCGGGCACCGAGTCCCACGGTTCCGGCTGCGTGCGCTTCAGGCTCAGCGAAATCTTGCTGTTTTCCCGGTCGACCCGCAGGACCTTCAGGGTGAGGTTGTCGCCGATGCTGACAACTTCCTCTGGCGATTTGACCATGGCCCAGGAAAGCTCAGAGATGGGAACCAGTCCCTCAGCGTCGCCGAGATCAACGAAGGCCCCGAATCCGCGCATGGAGCGTACGGTTCCTTGAACGATCTGGCCCTCCTGGAGTTCTTCCAAGAGCCGTTCCTTCGCGGCGTTTCGAATCTGACGCCAGATTCGACGCTCGGTCAGCACCAGCTTTTCCCGCTGGGAGTCCAGTTCCAGGATGTTGAACCTGGCGTCCTCTCCGATGCGAGCGTCCAGGTGTTCGATCCGTCCTTCCTTGGGCACGGGCGCCATCTGCGAGAAAGGCACGAATCCGCGCACGCCGTTCCAGTCGACCACCAGTCCACCCTTGTTGTGCTGCACCACTTTGGCCTCTAATTCGGAGTCTTTCTGGTGCAGATCAATCAGGTCTTCCCAGACCTGCTTCTCCTGAGCCTGGTCGTAGGAAAAGACTGCCATGCCGCCCGGGCCCCGGTTGTTGACGTGAATCACCATCACGCGCGTACCCGGAAGCATTTGCTCACGCTTCTCGTCGGTCAACGTCCTCATTTCTTGTGGGGGGACGATCCCTTCGGTTTTGAGGCCGGCGCTGATGACCATACCTTCCTCATCAATGCGCACTATTTCCCCGGTCACCAAATCGCCTCTGCGGTATTCCCTCGGCGAGAATGCCGATTCGGGGAGTTCCGACATATCGGTGACTGCGTACGGGTCCTGGGCTACCATCAGTTCTGTTGCTCCTTAATCTTACTGCCGGCGAATCGGCAAGATTTCAGCCGCTGGAAAGTTATCTACTATACCGTAGGTCGCTTAACTTACAATTCGCCTGCCTAATAATACTTATAACGGTCTCAAATTGCAACCGCGATTCACGGGTTCGGAGATCGTATCGCGCCAGTTGACGCTTATGGACAATTGAACGGAGACGATGCTAACCTTTTTTGAACGATTTTTAGCAACCGCAAACCACGGCAACATCCCGAACGGCTTTAGAGTCCGTGGTTGATTTTGGGACGGAGCTATGATTCAACCTGCCAATTCGATTCCCCGGGCGTATGACGCGGGCGCTGTGGAAGAGCGCATCTATCAAAACTGGTGGGATTCTGGTTACTTCGTACCCAAGGTTGGTAATGACCGGCAGCCTTTCTGCATCGTAATGCCTCCGCCCAACGTGACCGGCGAGTTGCATTTGGGGCACGCCCTCACCGCCAGCTTGCAGGACGCGTTGACGCGCTGGCATCGCATGCGCGGCGACCCGACGCTGTGGCTGCCCGGCAAGGATCACGCCGGCATCGCCACCCAATGGGTCGTGGAGCGCTCCCTGGCGGAGGAGGGCACCAACCGCCACGACCTTGGGCGGGAGGCATTCGAGGAACGGGTCTGGCAATGGGTCGAGCTGTATGGCAACACCATCGACGCTCAGCACCGCCGTCTCGGCGCTTCTTGTGACTGGTCCCGACTCAGGTTCACCCTGGACCCCGGGCCGGCGAAGGCCGTGCGCACCACCTTCGTCAATCTGTTCGACAAGGGCCTGATCTACCGCCACGAGCGCATCATCAACTGGTGCCCCAGGTGCGCCACCGCTCTATCCGATCTGGAAGTGGACTACGAGGAGCGGGACGGGAAGCTCTACTACATTCGATACCCGTTGGCGAATGACCCGGACGACTCCGTTACGGTCGCCACCACGCGGCCGGAGTCCATGCTGGGCGACACCGGCGTGGCGGTTCACCCCGACGACGAGCGTTACTCAGGCAAGGTCGGTCGGATGGTCGTGCTGCCCATCGTGGGTAGGGAGATTCCCGTGGTCGGCGACACCGCTATCGAGATGGAGTTCGGCACCGGCGCTCTGAAAGTTACTCCCGGCCACGACGTGGTGGACTTTGAGATCGGCGAACGCCACGGCCTGCCCATCGTCAACGTGATCGGGTTCGACGGCAACATGACCGCCGACGCCGGGCCAAAGTATGCCGGGATGGAGCGGTTCGCCGCGAGGACCGCAGTCGCTGAGGAGTTGGAGCAACTGGGGCTGCTGGAACGAGTGGAGGACTATCACCATTCGGTGGGCCAGTGTCAACGGTGCAGCGAGGTCGTCGAACCGCTCATCAGCCTGCAGTGGTTCCTGAACGTCGGCCGCCACACCGACCCCAACAGCATCGCCGGCAAGGCGCATGCCGCCGTGGTCAACGGCGACATCGAGATCGTGCCGGAACGGTTCGCCCGCGTGTATCTCAACTGGCTGGAGAACATACGGGACTGGTGCATCAGCCGGCAGTTGTGGTGGGGGCACCGAATTCCGGTGTGGTACTGCGGCGACTGTGGAGCCTACGCGGCCCACATCGAGGATCCCACTGCGTGCGCAAGTTGCGGCAGCGCGAACATCGAGCAGGAAAACGACGTGCTGGACACCTGGTTCAGCAGCGGGTTGTGGCCCCATTCCACCCTGGGCTGGCCCGATGGGGAATCGGACGACCTGGCGCATTTCTACCCCAACTCCGTCCTGGAAACGGGTTACGACATCCTGTTCTTCTGGGTGGCCCGGATGATCATGCTGGGCATCGAGAACACCGGGGACGTGCCGTTCCGCTCGGTGTACCTGCACGGCATGGTGCTGGATGCTGAGGGCCAGAAGATGAGCAAGACCAGGGGCAATACCCTGGACCCACTGGACCTGCTGGAACAGTACGGCACCGACGCTCTGCGTTTCGCACTGACCACAGGTACCGCGCCCGGCAACAACCTCCGCCTCAGCAGCGACAAGCTGGAATCGGCCCGCAATTTCGCCAACAAGATTTGGAACGCCGCTCGCTTCGTGATTTCGGCAGTGGAAGGACGGGATGACCTGACCGGCTGGCACGACGCGATTACACCCCCGCATCGGGAGGACCGTTGGATCATCGGGCGCATGGACGCGTTGACCGTGGCCGTGAACGAATGCCTCGCGGAGTTCGAACTGGGCGAAGCGCAACAGCGACTCTACGATTTCGTTTGGAATGACTTCTGCGACTGGTACATCGAGATGGCGAAAATCCGGCTGCGAGAGGGCGGTGCCACCGCGGCGGCGACACTGGTCCACGTGCTAGAAAGGTCGCTCCGGCTCCTGCATCCGTTCATGCCTTTCGTGACGGAGGAAATCTGGCAGAACCTGGTGGCCCGCGTGCCCGCTCCGGCGAATGGGTTGTCGTCGTCGATCATGATCTCCGAATACCCCCAGGCCGATACCGTCCGCTCTGCTCCGGATGCCGAATCGGAAATGGACGTGGTCATGCAGACCATCCGGGCCGTTCGCAACATGCGGGCGCAGTTCAGGATTCCCGCCGGTCAAAAACTGGAAGCCGCGATTGAAACCAACGGCATGCAAACCGTCGTAGAACAGGAACGAGAAGCGATCAGCGTGCTGGCGCGGGTTGAACCTCTCGATGTCGTCAGCGCCGCAGAAACGGATAGCGCGGCCGGCGTCAGCCTGGTGGTGAACCCGCTGGTGGTACGCCTCCCGCTGGCCGGCATCGTGAATCTGGATGCTGAATCCGAACGGTTGAGTAAAGAGCTGGAGGAAACCCGTCGCAACGAGGCGCGAGTGCAGCAGTTACTTTCCAACGACAACTTCGTGTCGAAAGCTCGTCCCGAGGTAGTGGAAAAAGAACGCGATAGGCTGCACAGCCTGTCTGAACAGAGACAGCGCATTGAGGAAATCATCGCGCAATTAGCGGCCTAACGCAAGATTGCCATAATCCGCACGCTGGATACGAAGCACGTCGGGCGAAACTTTGGCATCGTTTGGAACTGCAAAGAACCGTTGCCATTAAGAGGAGCCCATAGATGAGACGTTCGATGATCCGACTTGTTGTGCTAGGCTTGGCTATCGTTTTGATGTTGGGCGCTGTAGCGGCTTGTGGTGGAGATGAGCCTGAGCCGGAACCGACTGCGGACATCCAGGCCACCATTGACGCTGCGGTCCAGGCTGCAACCCCGACGGAGACTCCCACGCCGGAACCGACCGATACCCCTGAGCCGACGCCGGAACCGACACCCAACATCGCCGCCACCGTCGCCGCCGCCATCGCGGCCGCTGCTCCGCCCACGGCCGTCCCCGCTCCCGTACCCACGGCCACTCCCGTCCCGGCCGAGCCCACGGCCACTCCCGCTCCTACCAACACGCCGGTTCCCACCCATACGCCGACCCCCCTACCGGAGCAATCCAGCGGGCCGCCGTGTATCATCGCGGGAACCGTTAAATTCGGAAACTCTCTCGCACCGGCAGGGATTCCCGTGTTCGCGCGCAGTCAGACCGGAGACGTCATCGTTGAGACGCAAACCAACGAGGACGGAGAGTACGTTCTCACCATCACCAATTTTGATTTGCGGTTCGACCTGTTCGTGGCCGGCAACGACACCAACCAGGACACGCCGATCACCTCCCGTGGTTGCCGGGTAATCAGGAACCTGAGCCCATAAGGTAGGACTCCGACAACATGACGATCAGTTCCGCGCTGGGCATCATCGGCTACCCCATCGGCCATTCGATTTCGCCGGTATTCCAGCAGGCGGCGCTGGACAACCTCAACATCAGGGCGGAATACCGGGCGTATGAAGTCGATGCGGCCGAGGTTGGGGCGTTCGTAGATTCCCTCCGCTCCGAAGCGGTGAGTGGCATCAACGTGACCGTTCCCCATAAGGAAGCGGTGATGCCGTTCCTGGACGAGATCGACGAGTGGGCGGCTGAAGCCGGCGCGGTGAACACCATCGTCAACCGCTCCGGTCGTTTGGCGGGCTACAACACCGACGGCTACGGATTCCTGCGGGCCCTGCGCGAATCCGGAGAGTTTGAACCTGCGGGGAAAAATGCGTTGATCCTGGGCGCCGGCGGCTCAGCCCGCGGCGTGGTTCAAGCCTTGCTACGGGCTGAGATCGGGGCGCTTGTTATCGCCAATCGCACGTTGACCCGCGCCCAAACCCTGGCCGATCTTGCCGAAACCCGTGGGGTTCCTGCTCAGGCGATGCCTCTGCCATCACCTGAGGCGGCCGCAACGGCCGGCGCAGCCGATCTGATCGTCAACTGCACGTCCTTGGGGATGCGACACGGTCCCGACGAAGAGGCCTCCCCACTGCGCGACGAGGAAATCCCGGCGACCGCCCTGGTTTACGACCTCGTGTATAATCCGATGCTGACCCCTTTGCTGAGGGCGGCTGAACGGGCCGGAGCAAAAACCTTGGGCGGAATTTCCATGCTGGTGTACCAGGGGGCGGCGTCCTTTGAAATCTGGCTCGAACGGCCGGCTCCGGTTGGAGTCATGATGGATGCGGCGTTGGCGGCGATGCGCCAACGCGAAGCCGCCGCTTAGGCCAAAACGCAATTCCGGTGGCCAGAATCGCCGGGCCTATGTGTTCCGGATGCCCACGTCGCCATAGGAGTAACGATCCCGATGATTAGGTGGTTCACGGCCGGCGAGTCGCACGGACAGGGCTTGATGATAATCGTGGAGGGCGTGCCCGCCTACCTGTCGCTGGATGAGGAATATATCGCCCACCATCTGGGCCGTCGGCAGAGGGGATACGGGCGCGGGGGCCGTCAGCAGATCGAGCGCGACCACGCCCACATTCAGACCGGCGTGCGCCACGGGTACACCCTGGGAAGTCCAATCGGGATGCTGCTGGAGAACCGCGACTGGGTCAACTGGCAGGACGCCATGGCCGTGGAATATATCGAGAACCCATCGCAAGAGGGCCGCAATGCCCGGGTTACCCGCATCCGGCCAGGACACGCCGATCTCCCAGGCGCGATGAAGTACGGGTTCCACGACGTGCGCAACTCCCTGGAACGCGCCTCAGCACGTGAAACTGCTGGCCGCGTCGCCGCCGGCGCCGTGGCCATGCGCCTCTTGGAGGAGTTCGGCATCCAACTGCACAGCCACGTCATATCCATCGGGCGCGTTCACGCCAACCCGCCGGAACATGACGCCATCGATTGGGATGAGGTCGAGGAATCACCCGTCCACTGCGCCGATGCCGCCGCTGCCGACCTGATGATGGCCGAGGTGGACGCCGCCCGCGACGTGGGCGACACAGTTGGCGGCACCGTCGAGGTGATCGCCGAAAACGTGCCCATCGGCCTGGGTTCCCACGTGCATTGGGACCGCAAGATCGACGCCAAGATCGCCCAGGCCCTTATGAGCATCAACGCGGTCAAGGCCGTCAGCATCGGGCCGGGCTGGGAACTCATGGACGCGTGGGGTTCGGAGTTCCAGGACGTTATCGAACCGGTGACCGACCCCGACCGGCCCTGGCAACGCAGGACCAACCGCGCCGGGGGCACCGAGGGAGGCATGACCAGCGGCCCGCCGTTGGTGGCGCGGTTCGTCATCAAGCCCATCGCCACGTTGCACAACCCCTTGCCATCGGTGGACCTGGACACGGGCGAACCGGTTCAAGCTCATTTCGAGCGGAGCGACGTGTGCCAAGCCCCGCCGGCCGGCGTGATCGGGGAGGCAATGGTCGCGCTCGTGCTGGCCGACGCGTTCATGGAGAAATTCGGCGGCGACAGCATTCCCGAGACTCGCCGGAACTTTGAGGGCTACCAGGCCACGGTGGGGCCGCGGCTGCGGTACAGCTAACGGACGATCGGCATGAGACTACCCTCGCTCATTCTAGACCGTTTCAGAGTCCTGTCCGGCAGGCCCGCAAGGTCTCCCGAGGGAAGTCTCCACGTGAACACCGAGTTGATGCGGCATCGCCGGGAATTGGCCCGCTTCGAAAACCAGGCCGGACGGAACCTAACGGTGCAAACCACCATCGACATGGCGCGCACGCAGACCTGGACCGGCGGCGGGTAAAGCCTTCCCGCAACGTCGTCATCGCGCCGCACCGCCAGCCGGCGGTCTTATGTCACTCCAGGAACCCGCCGCCGAGCGCCCTCGCATCCTGCTCACCGGCGCAACCGGTTACATTGGCGGGCGACTGCTGCCGCGTCTCGAGTCTGACGGCCAACACATCCGCTGCCTGGCCCGAAGGCCGGAAAACCTGACCGGCAAGGTGGCCGACAGCACCGAGGTGGTCCGGGGCGATCTCAATAACCGCGACTCCCTGGATCAGGCGATGCGCGGGATCGACGTGGCATACTACCTCGTGCATTCCCTGGGTTCATCGGGCAATTTCGAGGCTGAGGAGGCTGCGTCCGCCCAGAATTTCGCCGACGCCGCCCGCATTGCCGGCGTCGGTCGAATCATCTACCTCGGCGGCCTCGGCGGAACCGATCCCGCCGCATCGCCGCACCTGCGCAGTCGCCGCCGCGTGGGCGAGATTCTGCGAACCTCCGGCGCGGAGGTGATCGAGTTCAGAGCCTCCATCGTCATAGGCTCAGGCAGCGTATCCTTCGAGATGGTGAGGGCTTTGGTGGAACGCTTGCCCATCATGATCACCCCGCGCTGGGTATCCGTACCGGCGCAACCGATCGCAATCAACGACCTTGTGGAGTACCTAGCATCGGCGCTGAAGGTCGAGACCGACGGCAACCGGGTGTTCGAGATCGGCGGAGCGGACGTCGTGTCCTACGGCGGATTGATGCGCGAGTATGCCCGACAACGGGGTTTGCGCCGCACCATGATCGCGATGCCCGTGCTGACCCCACGACTGTCGAGCCTTTGGCTTGGACTCGTAACCCCGGTGTACGCCCGCATCGGCCGCAAGTTGATCGACAGCCTGCGTAACGCCAGCGTCGTGGAAGCGCCGCCACCCGCCGCCACGTTCAATATCGAAACCGCCGGCGTCGGCGATGCGATTGCCGCCGCGCTCCGCAACGAGGACCGGGAGTTCGCCGAAACGCGTTGGTCGGATGCGCTTTCATCATCGGGCGCTCCAACCCAGAACCGCACGGTCCGTTTCGGTTCGAGACTGGTCGACACACGAACCGTGGTGGTACCGGCGCCTACCCAATCCGCTTTCAGACCGATCAGCAAAATCGGCGGCGATACTGGGTGGTATTGCGCCAACTATCTCTGGAGCATCCGCGGATTCCTTGATTTGCTCACCGGCGGCGTGGGGCTGCGGAGGGGTCGTCGGGATCCCGACCATCTGGCCATAGGCGATACCGTGGACTGGTGGCGCGTCGAAAGTTACGAATCCGGCCGACGGGTCAAGCTGTCCGCCGAGATGAGGTTGCCGGGCCGCGCTTGGCTGGAGTTCGAGGTGTTCCCCCACGACCAGGGTTCATTGATTCGCCAGACTGCGGAATTCGACCCCGTTGGGCTGGCTGGCCTAATATACTGGTACAGCCTCTGGCCGCTGCACTCATACGTGTTCCGTGGCATGATCCGCGGAATTGCCGCCGCTGCTACCAGGGACACGCAACACCGATTCCCGCAGACCTGATTTTCAAAGGACTCAACCGCATGAAATATGGCGTAACCCTTCTGCCCACATCGTACGAATCGTTCCGCCGCCATGTCCGCCTAGCCGAGTCGGTCGGGTTCGATTACATCGGCGTGGCCGACTCCCAGTCGCTCTTCCGAGAGCTGGTCGTGTCCCTGACGGTGGCGGCGATGGACACTCAACGGGTTCATATTGGACCGTCCGTAACCAACCCGTTGACCAGGCATCCCGCGGTGCTGGCATCCGCCATCGCATCGCTGAACGAACTGTCCGGCGGACGTGCATTTCTGGGTATCGGCACCGGAGACTCGGCGATCCTGAACCTGGGGTTGCGTCCTGCCCGGCTGGCAACGTTGAGGGAGTACATCAGCGCGCTGCGCTCGTTCATGGTCGGCGAGCCCGCGGAGTACCTGGGCAGGGAGGGGCACGTCAGTTGGAGCAAGCAGCCGGCCCCGATCATGATGTCCGCCGAGGGGCCGCGTACCCTCCGCATCGCCGGCGAGATCGCCGACCGCGCCATGATCCACACCGGGCTTACTCCGGAAATCCTAGAAGACACCATCGCCCACGTCCGCGCCGGAGAATGGAACGCGGGCAAGCCCCTGGGGAGCACACAGGTCTGGGCCTTCGCCAAGTGCAACATCGCCGACGACCACGACGCCGCCATCGACGAAATCAAGATGGCATTGGCGGCCAGCGCCCACCACGCTTTCCGGTTCACCTTGGAGGGCAAGCACGTCCCCGAACACCTGCACGAGGCGATGATGGCAATCCAGGGCGAGTACGTGCCGGCGGAACACGAACAGGTCGGCGACACCCGCAACGCCGCCATCACTGACGAATTCGGTGTCACCGACTACCTGGCCGACCGGTTTGCGGTGGTCGGAACACCCGAGGAATGTCGCGCCAAGGTGTCCCGGATCGCCTCCTCCAACGTTGATGTGCTACAAATCACCGCCATCAGCCACGACCCGGGCGACATCATTCGCAGGTTCGGCGAAGACGTGATCGCGCACGGATCGTAACGCTCTTGCAACTGCGACAGCAAACGGGGGCGACTCTTACATCGCCCCCGCGTGCATGTCTATGGGATGACAACTACGGGAACAGAATCTCCCCGGTCTCGGCGTCCTCAACGGTGATGGCGGTCACCGGGCAATTCTCGGCCGCTTCGATGATGGTTTCCTCCGGGTCGCCGGCCGCATCCTTGACGTAGGACTGGCGGTCTTCGTTGAGTCCGAAGGTGTTGGTGGCGAATGTCTCGCACATGGCGTTGCCCACGCAAACGTTGTAGTCCACGGTGATCTTCAACTGTCGGGCCATTGGGGTAACCTCCTCGTGGTTTGGGTTGGTACGTCAGTAATGGCGGTCAGCAGCGGCAGCTTTGCGGTGTGATGCTATTGCATGCTGACGGGTAGATTCAACAGGGTGCGCTGACCGACGCTGGGGACATATTCCAACTGGTCGGGGTCGGTTTCAAGCTCGAAACCCTCAAAACGCCGGGCCAACTCGGCGAACGCCTCCTGCCCCTCCAGGCGGGCCAGCGTCGCTCCCAGGCAATGGTGCACGCCGCTCCCGAAAGCCACGTGGGGATTCGGGTTGCGGGATATGTCCAGGTCATCAGGTTGTTCGAACACATCGGGATCCCGGTTGGCCGAGGAAATGACCCAACGCACCCGGTCGTCTTTCCCGACCATCTGGCCGTTGCCCATATCAACGTCCTGGGTGGCGATGCGCTGAATAGACTTGAGCGGTGAGTCGTAGCGCAGCACTTCTTCGACGGCATCTACGATGCGGCCGTCTGGATCGGTTCGCAAAAGGTCAAATTGGTCCGAGTGCTGGGCGAACGCTAGCACGCCGTTGGAGATCAGATCGTTGGTGGTCTCGTGTCCGGCCACCAGCAGGAGCAGCGCGTTGGCCAGAACCTCGTCCCGCGTGTACGCGCCCATGATCTCGCCTTTGCAGATCACCGACAGCAGGTCGTCCCCGGGATCGCGCACCCGTTCCGCCACGATGGGAGCGAGGTAGTCCGTGACGGCCTGCACGCCGGCCGCGAAATCGCGGATACGGCTGGGATCGTTGCCATCGAACCCGCACATCTGGTTGCACAGTTCCTTCACGAACTGGCGGTCGCTGGGCGGAATGTCCATGAGGCCGGCGATGATACTGTACGTCAGCGGAGTGGCAAAATCATGCATCACGTCCATCCGGCCGGCGCCCTGCAGATCATCCAGCAGGTCGTTCACGGTTTGCCGAACGAGCGGCCGCCAGGTCTCCATGGCCTTGGGCGTGAAGTACCCGTGGACCACCTTGCGCTTTTCCTTGTGCTTCGCGCCGTCGTTCTGGGTGAATCGGGCGGCCATCCAGTTTCGCACCGCGCCGAACAGCTCCATGTCCTCTTCGGGAATGGTTGGAGCCGGCGGGCGATTGTCGCGCAGGGCGACCTCCGACGAGAAGTATTCAGGGTGCCGCGCCGTCCACACCAGGCGTTCGTAACTGGTCACCACCCACATCTGGTACTGCTCGTTCCAGTGGACCGGAGCCTCAGAACGCAGCGCCCCGAAATAGCCGTAAGGGTCGCGAATCGCGTCGGGCGAAAACAGATCATCGTGAGCGAAAGCAGGCATGGATAACCCCTGTGGAAACTGGGCGGTGCGCGGTCAAATTATCACACGCATTGGTATAATTCAAACGTAGCATACGATTCCCCGGGCGCGAACTCCGTCCACTATTACCAAGTCTGCCCGGTTGTTTTCACGCACGTCAAAAAGGGGTCGCGGCCATGCCTGAAGTCTCGATGAACATCACCTTGCAAAGCGAGTATCGGGGCGATCATTGGGCATGCCGCTCGCCCCAGCTTGGGTTCACCGTGTACGGAAAAACGCGCGCCGACGCAGAGCATGAAGTCAACCACGCCGTGGGAGCGTTGCTGCACAGCTTTCACGGCGACCTGGACGGCATCATCCGCTACCTTACACGCTATGAGGTGGATCATAGCATCGATGCTGATACCGGCTCTAAAGTTACTGATTCCGACGGCCAAACCCGCCTTGTCCGAATCGAGGTGCCTATTGCAGCCTGACATCAATCTCAGTCCGCAAGAAGAGGTCGCCATCCTCGCACGCCTCGGCATGAACCAAATCGACAGCACCGGACCATACGCCATATACATTAGCGCCGACGACCGGCGCATTTTGTTGCACTTTGAGCACCAATGGGATCGTCCTTTCAACGACTTGGCAATTGAACTGGCGCGCCACGGGTTCACCCGGACAGAAGTCGAAGCCGCTCGCGAATCCTTCTACACCGATCACTAGACCCCTGCCACAAACACGAAAAGACGTAGGCCCGCCTTTTGCAAGGCGGGCCACTTTTCGGAACCGCGTGGGGTCAGAAACGGCAGCTACTTGGCGCTGGTAACCGACACCGGCAGGCTCTCCACGGCGCGGAAGGTCAGCACACGGTCGTACTGGACGTCTTCCACCGGGATTTCCAGCTCGACGTTGTCGAAGCGGTTCGCCAGGTTGCGGAAGATTTCCTGTCCTTCCAGGCGGGCCAGCGTCGCGCCGAGACAGTGGTGGATGCCGCTGCCGAAGGCCACATGCTGGTTCGGGTACCGCTCGATGTCGAAGTCGTCAGCCCGGTCGAACACCTTGGGGTCGCGGTTGGCGCCAGGGATGAACCAGCGGACGCGGTCGTTCTTGCTGATCTGCTGGCCGTTGAGCTCGATGTCGTCCATGGCGATGCGCTGGATGGACCGCACCGGGGAGTCGTAGCGCAGGGCCTCTTCGGTGGCGCGTACCGTCTTGCCCTCGGGATCGGACTTGAGGATCGCCCACTGATCGGGATGCTGGGTGAACGCCAGGGTGCCGTTGCAGATCAGGTTGATGGTGGTCTCGTGTCCGGCGGACAGCAGCAGCATAATGTTGTTGACGGTCATGTCGCGGGTGAAGATTCCCTTGCGCTCGCCCTCGCACACCACCATCATCAGGTCCAGCGAGTCGAACTTCTCAGGATTCTGCATCCGGTCTTCGACCATGGGCGCGATGAAGTCCTGGAGGTTCTGCACCGCCTGGGTCAGCGGGCGCATCCGGTCGGGCCCCTCACGGTTGAGGAAGCGCAGATCCTTGGCCAGTTCGCGCAGCCTGGGTCGCTCGCTGTCCGGGATGCCCAGCATGCGTGCGATCACCAGCAAGGGCAGCGGCGTGGCCAGGTCAGCCATTACGTCCATCCGGCCTTTTTCCTCCACGGCGTCCAGCAGCTCGTCGATCGCGGACTGCACCAACGGCCGCCACATCTCGATGGACTTGGGCGTGAAGTACCCGTGCATCACGCGGCGCATGTCCACGTGGTCGGAACCCGACATCTCGGGATTGTACCGCCGCTGGTCATGCTGAATGAACCTGGACACCTGCCACTTCTTGATGAAGTTGTACAGTTCCATGTCGTCTTCATCGATGGCCGGGTTGGGCGGCTTGGTGTCCCGAGCGTACACGCTGGACGAGAACGCCTCGGGATGGCGGGTGACCCACACCAAGTGCTCCCACGACGTGATCATCCAGACGTCCAGCGCCTCGTTGTAATAGACGGGCTGGTGTTCGCGGAGCCGATTGTAGAAATCGTACGGCTGGTAGATCGCTTCCGGCGAAAATGGGTTGTCGTTGAAGGTGCTGACCATTGGTTGTAGCCTCCGGTTTGGAAATGGTACGCGAACCGGACATGACGTGTCCGGCGGATTTCGATTCTCGGATTATAACCGATTTTCCGCCCGCGTACAGCGCAGGAAGGGCGGGTTCGTGACCCGCCCCTCCCGGTTGACGACGTATCTGCTAACCCGGCGCTAACGCGCGTTGGTCACCGTCACCGGCAGACTCTCCAACGCCCGCAGGCCGATCAACTGGTCGTATTCCAGATCAGCGATGGGCACTTCCAGTTCCAGGCTGTCGAAGCGGTTGGCAAGGTTGCGGAAGATCTCCTGACCCTCCAGTCGGGCCAGCGTCGCGCCGAGGCAGTGGTGAACACCGCTGCCGAAAGCGACGTGCTGGTTCGGGTACCGCTCGATGTCGAAATCGTCAGCCCGGTCGAACACCTTGGGGTCACGGTTGGCGCCGGAAATGAACCACCGGACGCGGTCGTTCTTGTTGATGCGCTGCCCGTTCAACTCCATGTCGTCCATCGCGATCCGTTGGATGGACTTGACCGGCGAGTCGTAGCGCAGGCACTCCTCGGTGGCGCGCACAGTCTTGCCCTCGGGGTCGGACCTCAGGTTTGCCCACTGTTCCGGATGCTGTGTGAACGCCAGGGTGCCGTTGCAGATCAGGTTGATCGTGGTTTCATGGCCGGCGGACAGCAGGAGCATCACGTTGTTGATGACCTGATCCCGATCAAATATGCCCCGGCGCTCGCCCTCGGCTACCACGGAGATCAGGTCGTCCCTGGGGTTTTCCACTCGCTCTGCAACCAGTGGTCCCAGGTAGTCCTGGAGATTGTGGACCGATTCCGACAGAGGGCCCATCCGGTCGGGGCCCGTGCGGTTCAGGTGGCGCAGGTCCTTGGCGAGTTTTCGCATGATGGGTCGGTCGCTGTCGGGGATGCCCAACATGCGCGCAATCACCAGCAAAGGCAACGGCGTCGCCAGGTCGGCCATCACGTCCATGCGGCCCTTTTCCTGCACGGCGTCCAGCAGTTCGTCGATCGCGGACTGCACCAGTGGCCGCCACATCTCCATGGACTTGGGGGTGAAGTACCCGTGCATCACGCGGCGCATGTCCACGTGGTCGGGACCGGATACCCCGGGGTTGTAGCGTCTCTGGTCGTGCTGGATGAACCTGGAAACCTGCCAATTCCGTATGAAATTGTAGATTTCCATGTCGTCTTCGTCGATGGGCGGATTCGGAGGCCGCACGTCCCTGGCAAAAACGCTGGACGAGAACACCTCAGGGTGACGGGTTACCCACACCAGGTGTTCCCATGAGGTGACCATCCACACCTCGTACTGCTCGTTGTAATGGACTGGCTCCCAGTCCCGCAGGCGGGCGAAGAAGTCGTAGGGCTGGTACATCGCCTCTAGTGAGAAGGGATCATCATTGATTGTGCTTACCATAGCGGCAACCTCCCGATCTAAGGGTAATGCGTCGGGTAATCGTTGGTTTACGACGGCTTTCGGATTGTCGCATTATAACCAACGCCGTACGCGTCGCACAATGCCCACCATATCGCCGATTTTCCGACAATCTTGCCATCAAAAAGGGGCGGGTGAAGAACCCGCTCCCGTTTGTACGACAACACGCGTACTAATCAGGTGTTCCCTTGAACAATTGCGATTCCTTCTGTCAGCCTCCGCTCCAGCAGATCCATATGGTCTATCGCCAAAGCCGAGTCTATGGCCCAACCTTGGCGCCCTCCGGGAGCTTGGCTTCCAACGCTTTCAAAACAACCATCCTGCTCCATTTGAGCAAACCACCCGCTAATTTTGTTTTCTATTGGTCGAGGGAAAAAGTTCCAATTGGAACGACCCAACGTAAATATAAGCAGACCTTGGCGACTGTCCCTCCGCGAAGGGAACAGTTCAGCGACGGTACACCGCTGCCTCAAGTCTGGAGAGTGTGCGCGAACAGTAATCATGCTGGAACCCAAACGAGTTTCTGCTCCGACCGCTTCCGCAGCTCGAATAAGCCGTTCAGCCACCCCGCGTGCCTGGATGCCAATTCGAGAATAAAACTCGTCGAGGCTTCGCATGAGCGGTTGCCTTCCCGTCGATGACCCTGCGTCGTGAATGGCGCCCGCGGTACGGCCGATGACCTGCGGTACCAACGTGCGTAGCGCACCTCCTTGATATTGCATTATCGCCACCGCCAGCACTTCTATGTTCGGCATCTGCTCGTTCAGGAATTCCACCACCGTAGCCAGTTCGTCAGGAATCTCATCGGCGACAAACAGCAGGCGAATGCGTTTAGCCGCCAAGTTTACGGCGACCTTCTCCCAAAATTGCTCACTGTCGATTGTGGGCCCATTACCCTCCGATAGAAACGCCTCTAGGGCTTCTTCCGATCCGGCACCGGGAGCAGCTACAAAATCACGCCGTATCCCCTCCACCGTCATGGTCCGCGTGGCATGGGCCGCATAGTCCAACATCTGTCCTACGACTTCCCGACGTATCCTGCTGTCTGAACTCCGTTTCACTTCCACAAACGTGGGTATTGAATCTTGGTCAATCAAGAGATGATCTACCGACCAGCGATCTGACCCTTCGGGCTTATCGGCGATACCTTGTTCGCGAGTGATCAGGAACCAACGACGAGGGTCGCCTGGGTTAATTTGACCGCCATCTAGCAATTCCGGGTGTTCAGCAATCAAACGTTGCAGATAATCTTCGCTACAAAATGGTTCTGCCTCCAGTATTCGGAGGTCATTATCATCCATGACGTAAATGCGATCCTGCATCGCCCAAACTCCTGGTCTTTGCAAAAAGGGGCGGGTTCATCACCCGCCCCCCTGCTTGAGAGAAGCTTTGATCCTAACAGCGGTTTACGACAGGTTCACCGGCAGCGTCTCCAGCGTGCGGAAAGTGATGCTGGAGGTGTAGCTCAGGTCGTCCGGGTCGCAGCCCATGTTCAGGTTCGGGAACCGCTCGGCGATGGCCTTGAACGCTTCCTGACCCTCGAGGCGGGCCAGCGTGGCACCCAGGCAGTGGTGGATGCCGCTGCCGAAGGCCACGTGCGGGTTCGGATACCGCTCGATGTCGAAGTCATCGGGCCGGTCGAACACCTCGGGGTCGCGATTGGCGGAGGTAACGAACCAGCGCATCCGCTCGTCCTTCTGGATGGTCTTGCCGCCCAGCTCAACGTCCTCGCCGGCGATGCGGGTGATGGACTTGACCGGCGCGTCGTACCGCAGGCATTCCTCGGTGGCGCGGATCATCTTGGCCGCCGGGTCGGTCTTGAACAGCTCCCACTGGTCGGGGTGCGTCATGAACGCCCGGGTGCCGTTGCAGATCAGGTTGATGGTGGTCTCGTGACCGGCCAACAGCAGCAGGATGGCGTTGGCTACCACCTGCTCTTCGTCCATGATTTGCTGACCGGCCGCGTTGGTCATGCGGGCGGCGTCGGTCATCCGGTCGAGCAGGTCGCCGTTGGGATTCTTGAGCCGCTCCTTCACCATGGGCCGCAGGTAATCCTGCAGCTCGGTGATGCCCTCGGTCAACGGCTGCATGCGGTCGGCGTTGCCGCGACCGATGAACAGCAGCTTCTCAGCCAACGAGCGGATAAACTGCCGGTCGTACGTCTCAATACCCATCATGGCGGCGATGACCAACAACGGCAGCGGAGTCGCGTAGTCGCGCATCACGTCCATGTGGCCGCGCTCTTCGGCCTCGTCCAGTAGCTGATTGATCGCGGACTGAACCAGCGGGCGCCAGAGTTCCATGGCCTTCGGTGTGAAGTAACCGTGGATCACCTTGCGCATGTCGGTGTGGTCGGGGCCGCCGTGCTCGGCGATGTGCTGGTGAGAGCTTACCGCGCGGCGGTCGGTCTGGATGAACCACCGGCTGAAGAAGTTCCGCACATCCTCATAGAGGCCCATGTCGGACTCGTCGATGGAGGGATACGGAGGCAGCGGGTCGCGGTAGAACACCTCCGAGGAGAATGCCTCGGGCCGGCGGGTCACCCAAACCAGATCCTTGTACTTGGTGATGACCCACAGCTTGTAGGGGTCGTTCCAGTGGACCGGGTCCTGTTCCCGCATCCGCCCGAAATAGGTATAGGGGTCTTGAACGACCTCAGGCGAAAACAGGTCTTCATTGAACGTGGTAACCATATGGGCCCTCCCGTAGCGTTTCACGGCATGCTGGGCCGCCGGCGCTTTTCAGCCAGCAGCAGACGTTGCTGATTTGCCGAATTTTAGCAATCGTCCCGTATCAGGTCAATCTCAATCGGAATTATATTGTAACACCGGCTGCATTACTCGCCGAAATATATCATCACGACGAAATACGTAAAGTCTGAATGATTCGTGGACGATGCTATCGGCCCGATGCGGCTGCCATCCCGTGTGCGTCTGGTTGGGATACCCCACCGCGCATTATCGTCAAGTTCTCGCTTGCGCCCAGACGCCTCGCGCTGATCCCAGTGAATCCGCAACCCCTTGCTATAATTCGCCCATTCGACCAACTCATCCGCGTCGGAGGACAGAAATGAGCGCGACCCAACCCCAATCCGATAGCGTGGGAATCATCCTCGCAGCCGGCCATGGCCGGCGCATGCGCTCACGAATCCCCAAACCCCTCCATACAGCAGCCGGCAAGGAACTCATCCGGTATTCGGTGGAATTGCTCACCGAATGCGGTATTCGGACCATCGTCGTGGTGGTCTCTCCCGACAATCACGGCGCGATATCCGAGGTGCTGGGCGACGACGTCCTCTATGCCATCCAGCCCCGGGCAGAGGGCACCGCTCACGCTGTGTCCTGCGGGTTGGCTGCTTTGGACGCAACCCCTGGAATGGTGGCAGTAATGGCGTCGGACACGCCGTTAGTGCGGCAAAAATCCTTGAAGAACCTGGTCGACATCCACCGCAGTAAGCCCGCGACCCGGATGACCATCCTCACCGCTCCAGACACATTCGGGCCGGACCTGGGCCACATTGTACGAACCACGCCCAGCGATGGCGCGTCGGTAGGACCAGTCTCTGCCATCGTGGAGGCTCGGGACCGCGACGGCGACGATTACCGGCCTGCCGAGGTCAACACCGGAGTCTATTGTTTCAACGGGCCGTGGCTGCAAAAAAACCTAGCTGAAGTTCCCAGTGCTCCGTCCGGCGAGTACTACCTGACTGTATTGGCGAGCATGGCCGCGCAGAACGGGGAGGACGTTTTTGCGGCTCCCTTCGCTTGGCCGGACGAGGCCATGGGCGTCAACGATCGCCAGCAACTTTCCGCCGTTGAGTCGGTGCTAAGGGATCGCATCAACTCCCAATGGATGCTGGAGGGGGTGACTATCGTCGATCCCGCCACTACCTATATCGACGCAGCCGTGAGCATCGGCCCCGACACAGTGATCCTGCCCAACACCATGCTTGTCGGCAAAACCCATGTGGGCGCAGATTGTGAGATCGGTCCCAACTGCGTAATTCGCGACTCTGAAATCGCCGACCGGTGCCACATCATGGCATCTGTGATCGAAGAATCGTCCGTGCATGCCGACGTGGGCATCGGCCCCTACAGCCACCTGCGGCCCCAGGCGGTCATCGAATCCGGCGTTCACCTGGGCAACTATGTCGAGGTGAAAAACAGTCGCGTCGGCTCCGGTTCGGCAGCCGGACATTTCTGCTATTTGGGCGACGCGGACATCGGCGCCGGGGTGAACATCGGCGCGGGCGCCATCACCTGCAACTACGACGGCGTGGACAAACACCAGACCACTGTGGGAGATCACGCTTTCATCGGATGCGATACCATGCTGGTGGCACCGGTGACCGTGGGACCGCAAGCCCTGACGGGAGCAGGCTCGGTGGTTACCCGCGACGTGCCGGCGGCTGGACGAGTCGTCGGTGTTCCTGCTAGACTACTGGTACCGAAAGACGAGGAGTGATATTGACCCGTTTCCGCCCGGTTCGTTAAACGATATGTTGATCCGACCGGCAAAGGGCCACCACTTTGGATACTGATAGTAGCTTACCGCCGTTATTGTTCCTCGCCGCATCATTGCTGACCTTCGGTTGGGTCAGCATAGTAGTTGCCAGCCGGAGGCGCAGGCCGGGGCTGGTCGCGTTGCTCGGCTACTCACCATCGCCGGGCTTGGGGGCTATCCGTGTCCTCTCCGCAGGTATCGCCGGAGTATCGCTGGGCTTGGTGATCCTCAGGATGATGCCAACATGGCCCAGCGCCTTGACGCTGCTGGCTGCCATCGTCGTCACAGCCGTTGCCCTGTTCGCCATCCAGATCATTACGGACCGATGGAGCGCCCTCTATCCCAACGCCGCCCGTCGCGTTGCGCGGCCCAGGCAGTGGTTCCAAAACCGGGCGCCTGTCTCCACCGACCGCACCACAACGCCCATTGATTGGGAGTTCAACCTACCACCCGCAGCTGGACACGCCGGCGCTAATGGCTTGGATGACGACGATTACCAAGAAGCCGATGCTCTTACGCCGGCCGATATTCTGAACCTGGACCAGCACGACATCGACATGGTGCGTTCCATCAGCCGCATGGATGACCGCGACGTGCTGGACATCATGGTCCCCCGGCTGGACATGGACGCCATCGCGTTGACATCGTCGCTGGACGAGGTGGTCAACGCGTTCGTGTCAACCAAGCACACTCGGTTGCCTGTCTATCGGAACTCGATGGACGACGTCGTTGGGATAGTTCACATCAGCGACGTCCTGCCAGCCCTGGCAGATGACAAGACAGCGGTCCAACTGGAAGACCTGGTGCGCGCGCCCGAGTTCGTGGCCGAAAACATGGCCGTGGACGACCTGCTCCATCTGATGCGTTCCAAGTCGCTCCAAATGGCCATCGTCGTGGACGAATACGGCGGCGTCGAAGGCCTGGTCACCCTCGAAGACGTCCTGGAGGAGATCGTCGGCGAGATCGATGATGAGTTCGCTGCCGTCGATGATCCCGACGCGCCCACCTTGGCCGATGACGGCTCATGGATCGTCAACGCCACCACTCCGGTCGAAGACGTCAGCCGCCTGGTGGGCGTTCAACTCAACGGCCACGATGTCAACACCATCGGCGGGTTCGTCTACACCGAGCTCGGTCGCATGCCCACGGTCGGAGACGCCATCTCCCACCACGACGTGTGCATAGAAGTGCTGCAGGTCAGGGGGCGCCGGATTCAGCAGCTCCGGTTGTCGCTTGCCCCCAACGGTGTTCCGTCCGGGGAAGAAACCGGCGCAATCGAAACTCGTAGCTAGCTACTCGCGCCCGATTATTTGACGCCGACCAACTCGCCGCTCAACACGAGGAAGTGGTCAAACAATCCCGGCGGCACAGGGACGGTCAGATGTATGGTTGACCGATCGCTGCCGCTGAGGTGAAGTTCGTCGGAGGGAATGACATCAGTGTGCGTTGCCGCGTACAGATAGACCTCCGAACCGTTGTCGACGAATATCAGGATGTCATCACCGTCGTCGAGCAGCGCAGGAGCATCCCGCAAACTGCCGAAGTTGCTGGCGCCCTTACCCGCCTCGCCAAAGAACCACAGCGCTCCCCGTTCGCCCGGGTTCGCCTGCACCACGTCGACCTGCGTGGGGTCCTGGCCCTTGCCGGTGTTGAGGATCGATGCTCCGGTCAGGCTCGCTCGGCTCATCCTCACGTTGATGCCAAGCTCGGGCACGATCAGACGCTGAGCCGGAGGCAATGTGCCCAGGGGATGGCCGTCGGACGCTCCCAGCGGCGTGAAACCCAACTGTCCCACCGAGTCGTCGTAGGTTCCCGGTGGCAGGGCAAGCGTTGAAACTATCCTGCCGCTATCCGGCGCTGGCGGCGCCTCGCGGGACGGCAGTTGCGCCAGGTCTCCCCGTTTGGCCTCGTAATTGTCCACACTGGATTTCAGCCAGTACAGGTTCCCGTAGTAAGCCAGGCCTACGATCACCAAAATGATGCCAGTTATCAGCAACCCGAAACCCGCCCAACGCAGCCCATAGTGCTGCGCCTGGGTGCGTATCTGCATGTAATCAAGTCCGATTTCCATATCTTCGCCTTATCTGATCCGTGAGTTTGACCCAGTCGCCAATGAGCGCGGCGTTGACATTCGCCGCTAATCCGGCGGTCGACTCGCGACCGCCGGTCAAAAGGGCACCGACTCGATCAGTGCCGCCCTGAGCGAATGGGCTCGTTCACGAAAATGTCCCCGTTGCGGATCTTTATGTTGTAACCGCACCCGGGGTTAATGCATGTCCAAGCTTTATAGTGGACCGGCGCCCCCTGCGCTCCATAGTCCGACAAGGGGACCAGCGCTCCTATGTTGCACTGCTGACAGACCGGAAACTCCATCGCTTCCACCAAGATGACCTCCCTAACCCGGCATTCTTCAGGTGTGATTCCTGAGTTTACCGTTTGCTACCCGGATTTTTCCCTCACCTCAACGAACGATTTTAAGAGTTTTATAAAAAGGGGGCGAACCATGTTTCGCCCCCAATCTAACCGTTTTATGGCGCCTGGATGTTTATTCCAGGTAATCCCGGAGCTTCTTGGACCGGGACGGATGCCGCAGCTTTCTGATGGCCTTGGCTTCAATCTGCCGGATGCGCTCGCGGGTTACACCGAACTCCCTACCGACCTCTTCCAGCGTGCGCGTGCGCCCGTCCTCCAGGCCGAACCGCAGTTTCAACACGCGGCTTTCCCGGTCGGTCAGCGAGTTCAGGACCTCCTGCACCTGCTCCCGCAGTAGCTGGGCCGATGCGGCGTCCGCGGGCGCCAACGTGGTGCGGTCCTCGATGAAGTCGCCCAGGAACGAGTCCTCTTCCTCGCCGATCGGTGTTTCCAGGGACACCGGTTCCTGGGATATCTTCTGAATTTCCTCCACCTTCTCCGGAGTCATTTCCATGGCTTCCGCCAACTCCTCGGTGGTGGGTTCGCGTCCCTTCTCCTGGAGCAGGCGGCGGTGGTGGCGCATCAGCTTGTTGATGGTCTCCACCATGTGCACCGGGATGCGGATGGTGCGGGCCTGGTCGGCGATGGCCCTGGTGATCGCCTGGCGAATCCACCAGGTGGCGTAGGTGCTGAACTTGTAGCCCTTGCGGTAGTCGAACTTTTCCACCGCGCGGATCAGCCCGATGTTGCCCTCCTGGATCATGTCCAGCAGCGCCATGCCGCGCCCGATATATTTCTTGGCTACGCTCACCACCAACCGGAGGTTTGCCTCGGTCAGATGAGTCTGAGCGCGCTCGCCGTTCCGCTTGGTCTGGTCGAAATACATCGCGGCTTCAAAGTTCTCTCGCTCCACCAGGTCGCTCAGACCGGGCTCCCGCAGCAGTTGCGTGAGCAGCAGCAGCGAACAATGTTCGTCCTCGGCGACCAATGGCAGCACGTCCAATCCCTGCTCAGGGTTGTAAAAGCCGCCGACCCCGTCCGGATGCAACTCGGCCCAGATGGGAACGTAGGCGGTCACCACCTCAACGACCCTGGGAGGCAGCACCCAGGAGTCCAGGGAAAGCTGCACGATGCGCTGGTATGCCACGTCCTCGCCAATGTCCAGGTCGCGGGCAACCTGCTCGATCATCGCCGGGGCGACCTCGGCGTCGATCGCCTTCCGCAACTCCGGGGACTCCTTGACCTCGGCCAGGCTCATGAACTCGGGAAGTTCGAGATAACGCGCCAGCGAACGCACCAGCGGAGCGGCGTTGGCCATGCGGGCCAGCAGCACCATGGCCGCTTCCCACGCGTCCGCTTCCAGGGGCACGCTGTCGCCATCGTCCAGGAAATCGACCTGCGTTTCCTCGCCGGCGGCTCGCTCGGCGAGTTCCTGCTCCAGCTTGAGCAGGTGGTTGAGCCCTTCCAGCTCCCGGGCGAGACGACGCTCGTCCGCCGACGTGAGGAGGTCAACCCGTCCAATCTCCCGCAGATACATCCGCACCGGGTCGTCGAGGGCGTCGGTGCTGTCGGAGGTATCCACCTCGGCCCAGTCGCGCTCCTCACGCTCCATGTCGCGAGCGGAGGGCCCGTCCAGCTCGGGCAGGACCGTCCGAACCGCGGCGGCGCGGCGGATTTGCCATTCATCCTCTGCGGTATCCTGGTCGTCCACGGCTACGGGAGAGACGGTCTCCTCCTCTTCGTCGGCGGAGTCTTCGTCGTCGTCCCGGTCGGCAGCCGTAGCGATGGCCGAGGATATGGAGATACCCTCGCCGTCGTCGAATTCTTGCTCATCGTCGTCAACGATAACGTTACGTCGATTGCTAATGATGGTCATAGACCCTCCGTCAGGTGTGGTTCGGTGCAGTCGGCTTCAGCAGCCGGTCAATCTCACCGATTCGGATATTGTTGTGGAGCAGTTGTTGTGCCATTGGAGATTCAATGTCCTCCATGATCTCCGGCAAACTGGACAACTGCCTGATTTCGTTATTGAGATGTTCCTTTTCCAGAGCCAGGCTCATCTGGTGCCAGGCCTTATCACGTTTCGCCTGTGTGGACAGCCTCAGTTCCCGGCCGCGCAATGATTCGAGGTGCGCCTGTAACTCCGGCGGCACCGGATTCTCCTCGGTGTCCTCGCCGGAAATTACGCTGCGGTAAATTTCCCGGTTTTCTGAACTGCTGAACCATTCCTCGGACGGCGCCGTTTGATAGCTTTCCAGCGGCTCCGTCCCATGCTGCAAGAGGAATGCCAGCAGCGCTTCCTCGATGGCGTCATAGTCTCGTACCGGCGGCGGTGTAGCTTCATCAGCAGTCGCGGAAACCGATTGTCCCCTCTGCTCTCGGGCCACCTGCCGCCTGATGTCTTCCAACGCCCTGCGCAGCGTATCGTTGTTCACACCCAACCGGGCCGCCAGCCGGTCCACATACAGATCACTCCGCACCGCGTCCGGAATCTGCGCTACGAACCTCAGCATGGTGTTCGCCACCCAGGAACGCCCGTCCGGGCTATCCATGTCGGCACGGCCCGACAGGGAATCCAGCAGATAGTCGAACAGTTCCTGCGCCTGTGCCAGGAACTCCGGCCATGCGCCCGGATCACGCCTGATGAAATCGTCCGGGTCCTGTCCCGCCGGGAGTTCGGCCACGCGCAGTTCCATCGCGTCCGGTTGTTGGAGCATGGAAACCGAGGTGTTTTGCCGGTTGCGACGCTGAAACACGCCCCATGATGATTCCAGGCTCCGCAGCGTCGCGTTGCGTCCCGCTGGGTCGCCGTCCAAAGCCATCGTGACGTTGGTTGTCAGCCGCCTCACCAGGTCAACCTGCCGCTCGGTCAGGGCCGTACCCATGGACGCGACCACGTTGTCGTACGCGTGTTGGTGGGCCATGATAGCGTCCATGTAACCTTCCACGATCACCGCGCCGCGCTGGCGTATCGGTTCTTTGGCGATGTGCATTGCATACAGGATTCTCGATTTGTCAAACACCGGCGTGCGCGGCGTATTCAGGTATTTCGGCGTGGCCTCCTCGTCCAATGCCCGGCTGCCGAACCCGGCGACTCGGGCCTCCCAGTCCCGTATTGGGATCATCAGGCGGCCCCGGAACAGGTCATAGTGCCGCCCGTCGTCCGTCTCACGCGCCAGCCCTGCCTGCGCGATCAGTTCCCGGTCGTAGCCGGCCCGCGTCAAGTGCGCCAACAGCCGATTATCGCGCGGCGGGCTGTACCCGATTTCGAATGTCTGGATGGATCTTTCACTGATCCCGCGCCGTTCCAGGTATTCGCGGACGAACCCGGCTTCAGGAGTCGCCAGCATTTGCTGGAAGAAGCGGCGCGCCTCATCGTTGATGTCAAATAGTTGCCGCGCGTTGCTCCGCGATTCTTCGTTGTTGACCAGAGTCACGCCCACCCGTGCGGCCAGGCGTTGCAGGGCTTCCCGGAATTCAACCCGGTCCGCCTTCATGACGAAGGAGAAGGCATCGCCTCCCTCGGCGCAGGCCCCGAAACAGCGCCACGATTGCCGGTCCGGAAATACAAAAAAGGAGGGCGTCCGCTCTTGATGGAACGGGCAATTGGCCTTTAGAGAACTTCCCGAGCGCTGCAGGTTGACGTAGCTGGAGATGACTTCGACGATGTCCAGTCTGCTTTTTACGTCGTCGATCTGCGTCATATCAGTAAAAAATGAAAAATACAGTCACACTTAGCCAAAATCATTATACCACATCTGCCCAGCCACGTCCCGCTTGCTGTGTGCGACTTATCGCCGTGTTGGCGGCTTCAACGCCATCCGGCAGGGACCGATGCCCGCCACCTCCATCCCCGACCAGTGCGTTAAATTCAAAAGCCGCTGCCCCTTCGAAGGCAGCGGCCTGAAGGTCAGTGGTTCTGCCGGATGCTAGTTGTCGGCGGCGACAGCCATGTCGACGTTGGCGATCCTGGCGGAGATGGCTTCCTTCATCTTGCGGACGCGGCCCAGGTCGGGATAGATGTTGCCTTCGGCCTTCTTGTCGAAGATCTTCTCGCCATCCACGAACACTTCCATGATTCCCTGCCCGCGCGGGGAAATGGTGATGGATGCGTCAGCGCCATAAGCACGGAAAAACTCGTTCGCCATCCACGTGGCGGTAGCGTGGTGCTGTCAAGGCACGCAATAGGTTATCTCAATCTGAACCTTTCCTTCCATGATTACTCCTAAATTTGGGGTTTCTGGCAATAGCCTTTGCGCATTTTATCACAAAGTCACGCGCTTTCCAAACCGACCGATTCCGGGGAGCGCTGAACTCCGTCCTTTTTGGCATCGTTCGCTGCGCCACGCGGCCGCCATAAATCCCACTCCTCGCCGTGTTTCCACGGATCGCAAAACCACTGACAACACGTCGTTGCCGGTAGCTGCGCAACCCGCCCATCCTGGATTCATCTAGATCAAGCACGTGTTTGCAACCTGACATTAGCGAGGCAGGATTCCAGCATCGACGGCCAACCCCGTCAGTAAAAATCGCATACCAGGGTCCCAGTGACTGCCAACGTCTACTTGGTGCATAACCAGCGTGGCCGTCATGCCCCAGCGTCAGCCACAACGCCCCGTGCTGCGTCGTCTATCTTGATTGACGATGTAGGCCACGGAAAAGACCGAGCATAGTACAACTTGCGTACCCGCCGGCCGTACTTCGTAGATGCGCCTACGGCGTACTCACAACGATGCGCAGATCCTGCCTCCCGCCAACCGCCCAACCGCTCATCCTGAGCCTGTCGAAGGACAAAGCCTCAAAGGAGAAACCCAAATGAGCGCCTGATCCATTGAAACGACGAAACGCAATCCCAACCGACCCAATCGCAGCCTCGCAACCTGCCAATGTTGACCGCCGCAATGGGGCGCCGGTTGGCCAGGACGACTATGCCCTCGCTCGGTTGCCGCTTGAATCTCCCGTTCAAACCCGACCAACCTGACGCTTTGGTGTCGCGCATCTTGTTGACACCACAATGGGCGGGTGATACGCTCTTTCAGTCTATTCGCTACGATGGGGAGTAGTAGGCGGTGTATGGCCGTTTAGAGAGCCGACGGTTGGTGAAAGTCGGTGGCCGGAACCCTCGAACTCGCCCCTGAGCGCCTCGCCTGAAACGCATGGCAAATCGCGTGTGTAGGGAGAGCGGGTCGGCTCCGATAAAGGCTGTGTACAGAGCGTTTCGCGTACGAGACCACGCCGGTCCCGACACGAGAAAGAAGGGTGGTACCGCGGGAATTCAGCCCGTCCCTTCATGGGTCGGGGCTTTTTTTATGCCCCGGCAACACGCAAATCCGGTAAACGATTCAGGAGTGGCCAACATGGAAATGACCGGCGCCGAAATTATCTGCGAAAGTCTGCTGCGCGAAGGCGTGGACACGATATTCGGATTGCCCGGCGGCGCTGTACTGCCCTTCTACGGAGCCCTGTCCGGGTATCCGAAACTGCGCCACATCCTGGTACGCCACGAGCAAGCCGCGGCCATGGCCGCCGACGGCTACGCACGAGCCACCGGCAAGGTGGGAGTGTGTTCTGCCACGTCGGGACCCGGCGCGACCAACCTGGTAACCGGCCTCGCGTCCGCCCAGATGGACTCGGTGCCCATCGTATGCATCACCGGCCAGGTGCCGCGCCCGGCCATTGGCCGCGACGCCTTTCAGGAAACCGACATCACCGGCATCACCCTCCCGGTCACCAAGCACAACTATCTGGTCATGGACGTGGCCGACGTTGCCCCCGCCATCAAGGAGGCTTTCCACATCGCCCGCACCGGCCGTCCGGGCCCGGTACTGATCGACGTGCCGAAGGACGTGCTGGCCGGCGACAAGGTCGAGTTCGAATGGCCCGAGGCCATCGATCTCCCCGGCTACTACCCGCCCGGCGACCCGGACCCGCAGCAGGTGGCCGCCGCCGCCCGCCTGATCAATGAATCGGAACGCCCGGTGATCCTCGCCGGCCACGGCGTGCTGATTTCCCGGGCTTGGGACGAGTTGCGCATCCTGGCGGAAAAGGCCCAGATCCCAGTCATCACCACGCTGCTCGGCATCGGTTCGCTCCCCACCGACCACGTGCTGCACATGGGCATGCCGGGGATGCACGGCATGGCCTACGCCAGCCTCGCCATAGACCGGTCCGACCTGGTGATCGCCCTGGGAGCGCGTTTCGACGATCGCGTAACCGGTCGGCTCTCCGACTTCGCGCCGGGCGCCAAGAAAATTCACTTTGACGTCGACCCCACCGAGTTCAACAAGAATGTGGTGGCCGACGCGCCGGTGCTCTGCGATCTGAAGGCAGGGCTCCGCGCCCTGATCAACCAGGTCCATTCCAACGTCCATCTGGACTGGATCAAGGAGTGCGACCAACTCCGGGCCGAGCACCCGTCGCTGTTCATTCGCAAGTCCGACGTGCTGCTCCCCCAACAGGTACTGAAGGAACTCTCCGACGAGACCAACGGCGAGTCCATCATCGTAACCGGCGTCGGCCAGCACCAGATGTGGGCGGCGCAGCACTACGGCTACAAGGAGCCCAACTCCCTGATTACCTCCGGCGGCAGCGGCGCAATGGGGTTCGAAGTCCCCGCCGCCCTGGGCGCCAAGGTGGGCCGTCCGGAAAAGACCGTGTGGTCCATCGCAGGCGACGGCGGGTTCCAGATGACCCTGTGCGACCTCGCCACCGCGGTGGAAAACAACATCGACGTCAAGTACGCCATCCTGAACAACGGCTCGCTCGGGATGGTTCGCCAATGGCAGGACTTCTTCTACGAAAAGGACTTCTTCGCCACCATCTACAGCGGCAATCCCGATTTCGTGAAACTGGCCGAGGCTTACGGCATACGGGGCATCCGGGTCACCAAGCAGGAAGAAGTGGCCGGCGCTATCCAGGAAGCCATGGAAACGCCTGGTCCCGTGGTGGTGGACTTCGTGGTGAAAGAGGACGAGTTCGTGTACCCGATGATTCCCGCCGGCGAATCGGTCCACGAAATGATGGAAGAGCCCGAGCCTGAGGGGGTTGGAATTGAAACCGCATAACCCTGAACAGCACACAATCATCGCGCTGGTGCAGGACCGGCCGGGCGTCCTCACCAGGGTCGCCAGCCTGTTCCGACGGCGCGGGTTCAACATCGCCAGCCTGGCGGTGGGGGCCAGCGAGCAGCCGGGACTCTCTCGGCTGACGTTCGTGGTCACCGGCGACCAGTACACCGTAGAGCAGGCCACGCGCCACCTCGACAAGTTGATCGACGTGGTCAAGGTATCCAACATCTCCGCCGAGGACGTGGTGGCCCGGGAGTTGGCGCTGATCAAGGTCCGCGCCACGCCGTCCAACCGCAGCGAAATCCTGGAGATGGCCAACCTGTTCCGCGCCAAGATCGTGGACGTGGGCGCCCGATCCCTGGTCGTGGAGATCACCGGCGAGGAAGACAAGATCGACGCCCTCTACGACCTGCTCCGTCCGTTCGGGATCCTCGAACTCATGCGGACCGGACGCGTCGCCATGGTGCGCGGCAAAGCCGCCGGCAGGATCAGCGACGACGTGGGCGCGGACGCGGTGATCATGGGCCGCAACGGCGCGGTGGCCGAACTGGCCGGCGCCGTTCCGGGACACTACGAAGGGGTGTAACCAAATTCGCCTTGGCGGTACCAGACCACGCCGGGCAGACAGGAAGGATGAGTAAGAATGGCTGTTAATATCTACACCGAAAAAGACGCCGACATGTCCTACCTCGAGGGTAAGACCGTCGGGATGATCGGCTACGGAAGCCAGGGACATGCCCACGCGCTGAACCTGCACGACAGCGGGGTCAAGGTGATGGTCGGCCTGTACGAAGGCAGCGCCAGCCGCCAAGTCGCGCGGGATGCTGGGCTGGCCGTCGGCAGCGTCGCCGAGGTCGCCCAGGAAGCCGACGTGATGATGGTGGCGATTCCCGACCACGTTCAGAAGGACGTGTACCGGGACGAAATCGAGCCCAACCTGGGCGCGGGCAAGGCCCTGATGTTCGCCCACGGGTTCACCATCCACTACCAATTCGTGGTGCCGCCGCCGTCGGTGGACGTGATGATGATCGCCCCCAAGGCTCCGGGCCACCGTATGCGCGAGCACTTCGTGGAGCAGGGCATCGGCGTGCCGTGCCTGCTGGCCATCCACCAGGACGCCACCGGCAACGCCAAGAACATCGGCCTGGCCTATGCCGCCGGCATCGGCTGCGCCCGCGCCGGCGTGCTGGAAACCACATTCAAGGACGAGACTGAGAGTGACCTGTTCGGCGAGCAGTCGGTGCTGTGCGGCGGCGTAACCGCGCTGATCAACCTGGCCTTCGAGACGCTGGTCGAGCGCGGCTATCCACCCGAAATCGCCTACTTCGAGTGCCTGCACGAGCTGAAGATGATCGTTGACCTGATCCAGCAGGGTGGGTTCAACTACATGCGCTACTCGGTCAGCGACACCGCCGAGTACGGCGACCTGACCCGCGGTACCCGCGTTGTGGACGACCACGTTCGCGACAACATGCACCGCGTGCTCGACGACATTCAGAGCGGTTCCTTCGCCCAGGAATGGATGGCGGAGTGCGACGAGGGACGCCACAACTTCCTGCGCCTGCGTCAGGAAGCGCGCACCAGCCGGATCCACGAGGTCGGCCGTGGCCTGCGTGAAATGATGCCGTGGATGAACCCACGCGAAATCGAGTAATTGAAACTCCATAGTCGATGCGATGGCGCGATGCCGTCTCGCGACTACTGAAACGGAGGAGGGTACGCATGAGCATGGAGGTACTGTGCAGAGCAGTTCACCATCGCAGTCTGGTCTTGGCGGGGCTGGCTGCGGTGGACTGCGTGTGCCTGCCGAACCTTTCCCATCACGGCGTAGGCAACTAACCCGCTCTGATCAGGAGCGCTGACCCTTTCGGAGGGAAAGGAAAATCATGGCTTCACAAGTAAAGTTTCTGGACACCACGCTGCGCGACGGCGAACAGTCGGCCGGTATCGGCATGACCGTTGACGAAAAGATGCAGATCGCCCGCCAGTTGGCCCGCATGAAGGTTGACATCATCGAGGCCGGTTTTGCCGCCAGTTCACCCGGCGATTTTGAGGCGGTCTCCCGCATCGCCAACGAGGTTGAGGGGCCCATCATCTGCTCCCTGTCCCGGGCCGTCGCCGGCGACGTGGATGCCGCTTGGAACGCGATCAAGGGCGCCCAGAAGCCCCGCATCCACGTGTTCCTGTCCTCCTCCGAGATCCACCAGATGCACCAGCTCCGGAAGGATCGGGAAGACGTGATGAGCATGGCCGTGGAGATGGTAAGCCGCGCCAAAGGCTACTGCGACGACGTCGAATTCTCGCCCATGGACGCCACCCGTACCAACCGGGAGTACCTCTATCGGATGCTGGAAGAGGTCATCAAGTGCGGCGCGACCACCATCAACATCGCCGACACCGTGGGCTACGCCATCCCGTCCGACTTCCAGACCATGCTGAACGACATCCAGCAGAACGTCAGAGGCATCGAAAACGTGACCCTGTCCGTCCACTGCCACAACGACCTGGGCCTGGCCGTGTCCAACAGCCTGGCCGCCATCGAAGTCGGCGCTCGCCAGGTCGAGGGTTGCATCAACGGCATCGGCGAACGGGCCGGCAACGCCTCTCTGGAAGAGATCATCATGGCGCTGGACACCCGCAAGGACTTCTTCGGCGTCGACCTGAACGTGGACACCACGCAGATCTACCCCAGCAGCAGGCTGGTGAGCCGCATCACCGGCATGAACGTGCAGGCCAACAAGGCCATCGTGGGCGAGAACGCCTTCCGCCACGCCTCCGGCATTCACCAGGACGGCGTGCTGAAAGACCGCTCCACCTACGAGGTGATGAAGCCCGAGCGCGTGGGACTTCCGCCCGACGTGCAATTGGTGCTGGGCAAGCTCAGCGGCCGCGCCGGTTTGCAGGCCCGCCTGGAGACGTTGGGTTACTCGCTGGACCGCGAAGAGGTCACCGGCGTTTACCAGCGGTTCCTGGAACTGGCCGACAAGAAGCCCGAGATCACCGACCGCGACCTGGAAATCCTGATGGACGAGGAGAACCGGTCAGCCACGGAACCGGTCAGCTATTCGCTGGAGACGGTCCACTTCACCAGCGGCGACAAGGACATTCCCACCGCCACCGTGCGCCTGATCGGTCCCGACGGCGAGACGTACACCGATGCCTCCACGGGCAACGGCCCGGTGGACGCCGTGTGCCGTGCCATCGACCGGGTGATAGGCAATACGGCCCGGATCGAGGACTTCCAGGTGCAGGCCGTTACCGAAGGCCGAGACTCGGTGGGTTCGGTAACGATGCGCGTTGAGAACAGCGGTCGCATCTTCACCGGCCGCGGCGCCAACACCGACATCATCGTCGCCAGCGCCCAGGCGTACCTCAGCGCAATGAACCGGATGCTGGCCGCCGACGAGGAAGCCGCGCTGCCCGCCGTCGGCACCACGCCGGACTAGCCGGAAGGCAACGCTAATTTGCTGGCAATTGGGATAGCTGGAATAGCTATCCCAATTCGTAACTGTTTTGTTGGTTTTTGTCTGGGGGATGCAATTGAGCCAGAATTGGCAGGGTCCGAGCGTGATGAAACCTCCGGCCATTGAATCCGTAGAAATAAAGGGTTTTCGCTCGTTAGCGGATGTTACAGTATCGAAACTGTCTGATGCGACCGTCCTTATAGGAGCCAACGGATCGGGTAAGTCTAACTTCATTCGGTTTTTTGAGTTGATGAGCTGGATGTTGCGTTCACGCCAATTAGGAGCGTTCATCGAACGCCAGGGTGGCGCTGATGATCAACTGCATGGCGGCAACCGAGTCACGCCTCGACTCGAAGCTGAAATTAGCCTCCGAACAGCGCAAGGTCGAAATGACTACGGTTTCGCCCTATCTTACGCCCATCCGGATCGGTTTTTCTTTACCGAAGAACGGTTCCGATTTAGTAGCAACGTGTATGAAGGCATTGCCCCTTGGCAGTATCTTGACAGTGGGCAACGTGAAGCCGCGATTGTTGAAGCCGCCCAAGGTAATATTAATTTTGTCAACTCAACCACAGCCCGGACTATAGTGAATCTTCTGCGCAGCTGCGCTGTGTATCAGTTCCACGATACATCGGACAGTTCCAACTTCAAGCAAAATTGGGACGTAAGCGACAATGCCCAACTACGTAGCCACGGGGGCAATCTGGCTGCAGTGTTGTACCGACTCGAACAAGAGGATTTGCGTCGGTATGAGATGATATGTCGCCAGATTGGACGGATATTGCCGGGGTTTAACCGTTTCGCAATCGAAGAAAGTTACGGCAAAGTTTTGTTAAGGTGGCAAGCCAAAGGAAGTGATAAGACGTTCGGAGCCCACCTAACATCTGATGGGTCGTTGCGATTTTTTGCATTGGTTACACTCCTCAACCTACCCGCTGATATGTTGCCCAATGTGCTGCTCTTGGATGAGCCCGAGTTAGGACTACATCCAGCAGCAGCATCGTTGATTGGAGGCATGATCCGGTCTCTATCTAACGAACGGCAAGTGATAGTGGCCACCCAGTCGCCTATATTAGTTGATGCCTTCAACTTGGATGAGATAATTGTCTTGGATTTGGAAGAAGGTCGGACCAAGATTCGTGAAAAACTGGATCCGGAACGCTACCGGGCTTGGCTTGAAGAATTCACTACTGGTGATTTGTGGCGGAAGAACCTCTTGGGTGGGCGTCCATGATTCAGATCGCGATCTGGGTAGAAGGTGAAACTGAAGAAGAGTTCGTCAAACAATCTCTTACGAACAGTCTGCGATCAATGGGTATCCAACCATTTCCATATCTGCTCATGGGAAATGTGAACGTTCCCCGGTTGAGCGGAGAAATGGCTAGGTCATTGGAATCCCATCATGCGGTTACGTCTTTGGTAGATTTTTATGGGTTCCAAGGCAAAAACCCCGGGGAAAGTGCCCGCGAACTGGAACTCCGTCTCCTCGGTGCGGTTCGTAACAATTTGCGCATCGTGCCTGATCCGTTGCCCTTGAAACCGTATGTCCAACGGCACGAATTTGAGGCATTGCTGTTCTCGGATGTTGAAATATTTGGCATTTTGAACAACGTACAAAGCAGCGCAGTGGATAGATTGCGCAACGTTAGAGAGAACTTCGCAACCCCTGAGGACATCAACGACAGCAGATTGACGGCGCCCAGTAAGCGGATTACCGACATCATTCCGAGTTATAACAAAAGGGTTCATGGCCCCTTGTTGGCTGAGGAAGTAGGATTGGACCAAATACGGACGGAGTGTCCAGGATTTAATGAATGGTTATCCTGGATAGAAAGTTGCAGTGATCTCGCAGGGGAAGATTAGTTACCCGGATCACAGCAGCGGCATCTGGAACGACTGGTCTTCGGGCGTCGCGTTCTTGCCCAGGTGGGTCGCCGCGTAGCCTTTTTGACGCAAATGAGCAGCCAGGTCAGGGAAGCCGAAAACGGTGTACACGCGCTTGGGTTGCACCGCCTGGACGTAGGAAACCAGATCGTTGAAGTCGGCGTGGTCGCTGTACGGTAGGCTGGAATCGCCGGGCCGACCGCGACCCCACGGCTTGACTCCCTTGCCGGCGGCCCACCCGGTCAGTTCCAGATAACGCGCCGAACGACCTTGGGGAATGTGCTGGATGACCTGCTCGCGGGACTTCCGGCCCGGCGGAAAAACTAACACCTCTCCGTCGCGAAAATCGCCGTCAAATACGCGATACTCGCCGGGGAACCGCACGCCGGCCGATTCATACCGTTGAGCGATGTCGTACACGGTCTCCTCGCAAACCACCGGTAACCCAGCGGTGAGCAGGTGGTGCAGCGCCTCCTGCGCCTTGCCCAGCCGCCAGCCCAGTACCACCGGAATCGCGCCCTGATCCAGCCACTGGCCGATGACTCGCACCGCGGTAGCGATGGCCTCCTCCTGCGGTGGAAAGACGTAGTCGGGACGCCCGTAGGTGCTTTCGATCACCAGCGTGTCACACGGAATGACCTCAGCGGGCTCATTGATTGGCGAGGGCTGGATTCGCAGATCGCCGGTGTAAAGCAGACGCTCGCCGGTGCGGCGATCCGTAACCAGAGCCTGCGCAGATCCGAGGCAATGGCCCGCCGGGTGCAGGGTG
Organism: Dehalococcoidia bacterium; assembly: GCA_034423115.1. GTDB lineage: Bacteria > Chloroflexota > Dehalococcoidia > Lucifugimonadales > UBA3495 > Bin87. Next base: position 82,483 of record DAOUJD010000046.1, read on the forward strand.
ATTGAGTATTCAGGCGTTTCCAGAGGTTCCCCGTACTCCAGTTCAACGGGTTGGGACCGCTGGTAGTAATCGCCCAGCAGGATGCGCGTCCCCCGCGTCAACACCGGGCTGCTGTGTCGTGCGATGTGGTCGGAGTGGGCGTGGGATACTACGGACGTGTCGCGCTTGCGCAGGGAGTCTAGCCAGAGGTCCAATTGGGGCAGATACACGCCCCGTTCGAATACCACATCCACCTGAAAAACCCAGCCGCCGGTTGCGGCGCACCGAGTATAGCACGAGGGTCAGCGGTGTAATGACAGTAAGGTTCGGCATCAGATTCTGGTATGTGTAGGGGCGAGGCATGCCTCGCCCCTACGGGTGGCTCGTTCGGCGGCGAGGTGGCTGCTTCGACGGAATGAGGTCAGCGCCAGTCGGGGCGACGGCTCCGGGCGCTGTCCAGATTCACCGACAGCGGCCAGGCCTTTTTGGCTACCACGTTCAGCGTATCGTCCCGCCGCGACACCGTGCCCTCCACCACCACCAGGGTATGACGCAGCGCGCCCTTGAGCCGTTCCCACTCCGCCGGCCATACGGCCAGGGGGACCAGGCCAAACTCGTCCTCCAGGGTCAGGAACACCGCCGCCGCCAGCGGCCTTTGCCGTCGCACGACCCGTCCCGCCACGCGGACCATATCGCCGTCTTTTGTCCCCAGTAAGTCGTCGCTGGTGAACACGTCGGTGAGTTCGTGCCGCACCAATTCCATCACGTGGCCGTCGGGGCAGAGACCCATCATCGCGTACTCGTCCAGCATCCGGTCGGCGCGGTCACGTGCCGCCAATGTCCCCGGCACATCCGACACCACCATTGGCAACGCCAGCTGACCACGACGCACGCCGGACACGTAGCCGGCGCCCACCTGCCAAAGAGCCGTGCTGCGGTCTCTGAAGTCGCTGAGGTTGTCCATTCCGCCGGCCCGGGTCAGGTTTTCCAGCGCCTCCCGGGACAAACCGGACCGGGCCAGCACGTCGGCCAACCCGGCGAAGAGGCGAGCCTCACGCGCCGTCAGCATTATCGACCCCATGCGGGAGTCAATGCCCTTTACGAAAGTCAACCCCAGGCGCAGGGTATCGTCCCCCTCGGCAGTGCAGAGCAACTCGGACCGGTTGACATCGGGGTGTGCGACGCGCAGGCGCAACCGGCGAGCATCCTGCTTCAGGGTGTCCAGGTCCCAGAACCCCATGGGCTGCTGGTTGAACAGGGCAACGAAAAACTCCAGGGGATGGTAACGGCGCAGCCACGCCATCTGGTAGGCGGTGAAGGCGAAGGCCAGGGCGTGCCCCTCCGGGAACATGTAGTGTGGATTGAACTTGCCGAATATGGTCTCAGCCGCGCGTTGGGGTACCCCGCGCTCGGCTGCGCCTTTTAGAAACATCTCGCGGTAGGACGCCACCAGGGCCTCGCCATTGCGCCGTCCAAAGGCGCGACGCATCCGGTCCGCCTCGGCAGCGGTGAATCCACCCACGTCCATGACCAGCTGCACCACCTGGTCCTGGAACATTATGACGCCCTTTGAGCGACCCAATGCATCCCGCTCCAGCGGATGGTCGTAGTGCCAGTACATACCCTCGCGGCGACGCAGGAACTCGGCGACCCCGTCGTTGGCCCCCACGCCGGGGCGTACGGCGGCCACCTCCAGCGCAAGGTCATAGATGTCCCTGGGGCGCATCCGCACGATGGTCTGCATCTGGGCAGCAGACTCCACCTGGAACACGCCGACGGTGTCGCCCCGGCCCAGGTCCTCGAAAACGCCGTCATCGCGATAGTTGATGCGGCTCAAATCGGGTTCGGTACCACTGCGGTCGCGCACCAGCCGGACGGCCTCTTGCATCTGGGACAGCGCGCCCAACGCCAGCAGGTCGATTTTCAGGACGCCGGCATCATCAATGCTGTCCTTGTCCCAGTGGGCCACGTAGCGGCCCTCAATGGCCGACGGCTGCACCGGCATCAGGTCGGTGAGCGGCGTGGAACTCACCAGCATCCCGCCGGGGTGTTGGGCCAGCCCCTTGGGAAACCTTGCCAGTTGCTCCGATAAAGTCAGCAGGTCACGCCAGCCGGGGCGGTTAGCCCGGGCCAGGAGTGTCGGCGCGTGCGACAACTCGGAAACGGAATCGGTCTCCAGATCCTTGGCTAATGCATCGACCTCATCGGGCGGCAGGCCCAGGGCCTTGCCCAGATCCCGCACGATGCCCCGCGCCTTGTAGGTGGCGAACATGCCGGCCAGGGCGGCGTGGTCCCAGCCCCACTCATCAATGATGCGCAGGATGAGCCGTTCCCGAATGTCCCGGGGAAAGTCCAGGTCGATGTCCGGCAGCGTGGTTGCCTCGGCGGACAGGAACCGGTCCAGCGAAAGCCCGTACTCCACGGGGTCAACGTGGGACAGCCCGATCAAGTATCCGACCAGCATGGACACCGACGACCCTCGTCCCCGGCCCGGTGGCAGCCATTCCAAGGGTGTCTCCAGGTGTCCCCAGCCCAGTTCCAGCATGCACTCGCGGGCCAACTCCACGATGCGGTGATAGACCAGGAAGAAGCCGGCCAGATCGTGGCGGCGAATCAGGTCAAACTCCTCATCCAGCCGCTCTCGCACCTTCTGGTCGATGCGCCCGTAGCGTCGGCCGGCCGATTCCTCGCAGAGGCGTTCCAACCACGTTTGGGCGTTGTATCCGGGCGGAACCGGGCAGTCCGGATAGGCGTAACGCCCTTGCAGATATTCAGGCAGCTTAAAATCCGAGCAGCGTTCGGCGACGACGAGGGTGTTCCGGACCGCCTCGGGATGAGACCGGAAAAGTTGCGTCATGGCCGCCGGCGATTTCAGGTAAAACTGGCCGTTGACCTTGAGCCGTTCCCTGACGTCCGACAGTGAGGCGTTCAGGCGCACTGCGGTAAGCGCGTCGTGCAGGTGGGACCGGTACGGGTCGTGATACCACACCTCATTGGTCGCGACGGTCTCAACGCCGCAACGCTCCGCCAATTCGCGCAACCGCTTGTTGCGGGTGATGTCGCCGTACGCCAGGTGCTGCTGCAATTCCATGAAGGCGCTGCCCCGGGTCAACCGGTTGCGGTACCTCTCAGCCAGCGATTGCGCCCCAGCCCAATCGCCATTATGGATCAAATCTGCCAGGACACTGCCCGGCGCGCCGAGCAGGGCGATCAGTCCGCCGGCATGGGGTTCCAGGAACCGACCGTCCAGCACCGGGTCGGTGCGGCCGCCGGTCATGTGGGCCAAGGAAATCAGGCGGGACAGGTTGGCGTAGCCCTCACCGGTCTCGGCAATGAAAGTCACCGAGCCATCGCCCTCCGGTTCACTCACGACGAGGTCAGCGCCGATGATGGGATGAACTCCGGCGGTGAGGCACTGCTCGCTGAACTCCAGCGCGCCGCACAGGTTGGACACGTCGGTCAAACCCAGGGCTGGATAGCCGTAGGCAAGGGCCGTGGTCACCACGTCCGCGGTTGACGACGCCCCCGCTCCGAAGGAGTACCAAGAATGGGCGCGCAGTTCGATGTACTCAGTGAGCATGCTCGCTCAGTAGCCCTGCCGGAACCAGTCGCCGGCGATCAAATCGTGGTACACCGTCATCAATCCGCCGTCAGACAGGGCCAGACGCCAGTACCGCCGGCGCACCGGGTCGCTGGTCCACCACTCGGTGTCCACCTCCCACAGGTCCACCACGCGGTCCACGGCACGTCCGGTTGCCGGGTCAGCCCACACGCGTCGCGGTGTATCTCCGCTGAGGCTCACCTTCACCGGCGATGGGATGGAAAGCGGGACCAAAGACGATGCGAACGCCCACCGTCGCTCCGGCAGGGGGGATCCCGGGATTATCCGGACCAACCGGTCCACGCCGTCGATCTCCGGAGGTACTCGCCTCGGCGGTCGCGACCAGAGAGTGGACTGGCACCCAGTTTCCGGAGAAAAGTCGGACAGCGTGAGGGAGAGGTCCACCAATGCTTCGTCGGGCCAACGGCCGGCGCCCAGCGTGTCTCGCGCGCCCAACCCGGCCAGCAACATCCTGATGAGCGTCTCCGATGATGCAGCAGGCTCTCGGAAATCGCGGTCGAATCGCCACACTCCGCCGGAGAGCAGACCGCCCTCCAAGGCTGCATGGCCGACCCTGCGGCCTCGCAAGTAACCAGATCGCCACAGCCTTTCCGACAGAGCGCTGAGACCCGCCTCCATACCCGACACGGTGTCCACCGGAAAGGGAAATTCCAGATGTTCCGTCAGAGTCTCCGGCAGACGGGTTGGGATGATCGGCTCGGGATCAACACCGTTGGCGAGTTTCCAGACCCGTATTCCGTCCCGGCCCAGAAATTCAGATAGGGAGGATGGCGGGAGCGCCGCCACATCGCCCAGCCTGCTGAAACCGAAGCCGGAAAGTCGCGCCACGGAGTCCCGATTCAACGGCAGCCAGGATACGGGCAGCGGGGCCAACCAGGCGGGTACGTCACCAGGAACCTGTAGCCATCCACCGGCGTCAGCGCGGGCGGCGGCGCACCGGGCAGGGAACTTGCCAGCGCCAATGCCCAAACGAGGGTACAACCGTTCATCACAGGCAGCGAGTATTACTCCGGCCATCCACTCAATGCCGCCGTACATATCGGCCATCCCGGTAAGGTCGAGATAGAACACGCCGAGCCCACCGGCCTCTACTTGAGGGACTGCATCGCAGAGCTCGGCCAACAGGGTGTCGTTGATCTCCGACAGATAGATCAGGTCGGCCGGCTGAGTCACGGCCCCGGAGCATTGGGACAGCGCCTCCGAAACGGTTTGTCCTTCGGCTACTCCCACAGCCTCGTTGGAAGCGTCCAGCACCAGGTGACGGCCCCGGTCGGAAACGGTGACAATCAGGGGGCGCCCGGTCAATTCCGGCTGGCGGAGCAACTCAGCTTTGACCGGCAGGTGGGTGACCAGTAAGCAGCCCGTTATTCGAACATCGGTGCATATTGTCATGCCCGCGATATTACGCGAACATCGGTTCATCAAACCACAACGCGGTGTCACCAACCCCGACTGAGCGCCAAAACCGATGACAGAAAGCCGAGTTCTCAAGCGCTGCTTTGGGATGGGTATGCCCTTATGTCAATCCAGATCGCAGATTGTTTTGATGGCTGTGCTACGATGACCGAAGACCCCGGAAACTTGGACCCGCATTCGAAAGGCAATCGTCATGTGCGGAAGAATCAGTCTGTTTGCCGAGTTAGGCGACCTGGCGTCGCAGTTCAGATTCGCCCTGGGACAGACCAACGACGACTACCGGCCGTCCTGGAACATCGCCCCCACGGCTCCAATCCTGGTTGTGCGAGCGGAAGCCCACGAACGGCTGGCATCAGTGATGAGTTGGGGGTTCTCCTTCCGCAACCGCTCCGGTGGTGGGTCGTCGCGGCCCCTGTTCAACGCTCGCAGTGAAACCCTGGCGCAGCGACCGGCGTTCCGTACCGCCTTTGCAGAGCGGCGCTGCCTGATACCGGCCAACGGATTCTATGAATGGAGGTCCGACGGCGGCAAGAAAACGCCCATGTGGATCCACCGGGGTGACGAACGGCCTTTCGCGTTCGCCGGCATCTACAACACCCGGCCCAGCGAGGCCGCATCCGTCATCACCTGCGAGCCGAACTCACTGATGTCGGCTATTCACAACCGGATGCCGGTGATACTGTCCGACGAACACCATGACGAGTGGCTGAACCCCGACGCCAACCCTGAAACCCTCAACATCCTGCTAACATCCCAAGAGTGGCCGGACATGACGGCGTGGGAAGTACCGAGCTTTGTCAACCGGGCCGGAAACGACGGGCCGCAACTCATCGAGCGGGTGGACGGAGCAACTCCCCGATTGCTTTAGCGGGGTGTCTGCCTATAGACGAGCGGGCGGAGCCTAGTTATCAACGACTGACCGCCGCTACTGCCTCTTCACGAGTAGCGCAGATATTGACTATCCGGTCAAAACCACTGATCCGGAACACATCATTCACCGAGCTTTTGAGAGAGCAAAGGGCGAGCTTTGCATTCTGTTCCTGCAAAGCCTGGGCAAACCCCAGTATCACACGGAGACCTCCACTACTCATGTAATCGAGGGACTCCATGTCCATTATCACGGCACGATCATCGGGTTCTGCCGCCAAATTTAAGTCATCCCGAAACATGGCTGCGTCCGCACTGTTTATTCGGCCTGCCGGCTTCACTATCAAAATCCCATCGGCTCGTTCATAACTAACTGGCATCAGGTTATCTCCGCATCAGCGATAAATCCATCAACTGCTTCCGGCAATACATGAGATACACCGACAACACCCTCTCACTCAACTGATTGTAATTGCATCGGAAGAATGTTGCGAGAGCGGAGGGTGCAGGATGCAGAAATATAGCTACGACAAGTCCGCGGCCAAGGTGTTCACCGAAAAGTATATGTTTACGGGTGGGTTATCCCAGGCCGTTCGGGCTCCGCATGGTACGGGGACAACTCTCCGGCGAATGCCTACGAGACCAGTTGCCAGTAGCGACGGCCCTCGGCCCGGACCACCCGGCCGAATCCCCCGTGGTGGCAGATCGCCATGATGGCGTCCTCGGACTCGGCCCGCTCGATCATGGCGGTGCGGGTGGCGATCCCCTGGTCAGCGTCCATGTCAAAACTGAATCGCCAGCCGGTTTCGGTGATTTGGGTCGGGCCGTGGAACACGTCGCCCATGATGTAGGCTCGCTGCCCGCCGGATACGACGGCCAGACTCATTGACCCGGGCGTATGGCCGGGCGTGGGGATGGCGGTTATTTCGTCGGTCAGCGGTCGCTCGCTGTCCAGCAGGTCCAACACGCCCAGTTCCTGGAGAGGGCCAAGAGTCTGGTCCCAGTGGGGCGGGAAGAGTTCCATGACCTCGGGTACCTGGAAGACCTCCCAGTCGGCGCGGTGGGCCACGTAGCGGGCGTTGGGGAATGTGGCGCGGGCCGGAGCGTCGGGTTCGTGCGTGACGTTCCAGCCGACGTGATCAAAGTGCAGGTGGCTGAAGAACACGGTGTTGATGTCAGCCGGGCTAACGCCGACGGATTCCAATTCCTGAAGCAGACGCCCTTCGACCCCGCCCACCATGGCATCAAGTGAGTGTGGGTTGGTGGCCGCCCCACCCAGCCCGGTGTCCACCAGGATGGTCTGGCCCTGGGAGCGAATCAGGTAACACTCAAAGTGGGCCAGGAGATGATCGCCGCTGAAGCCGCTGGGATAGCGCTCCTGGTAGGGAGCCCACGCTTCGGCTGGAACATCAGGAAAGACATCGCTTAATGGCAACGTGGCTTCGTGGTCGTTCAGGGACAGGATTTCCACGTTGCCGACGGTCAATCTGGCTTCTGGCATGGGGTGCCCTCCTGCGTGGATTGGGGAAAGTCCTCAATGAAACCCGTTGTTTCGATTGAATCCGGTCCGTTGTTTGATTGGCTATGGACGCCGATGGCTCAACTCCAGACCTCGGCCGCTATGGAAATGGCGTTCAATGCCGCCGGATAGCCCGCGTATCCTCCGGTCTGAATCAGCATCTCCACCACTTCCTCGTTGGTGAATCCGACTCGAGGCCCGGCCCGCAGGAAATTCCTCAGCTGTCCATCGGCTCTGATCGCAGTCAGCGCGGCCGTGGTGCACACCACCCTGGATTTCAGGTCCAGGCCGGGGCGGAAGAAGATCTCCCCAAACCCGTATTGGTAGGTGAGCACTCGCAGGTCCGGGGCCAAGTCCATCAGCGCGCTGTTGTAACCGCCTTGTCCCTCAGCACCGAAAAGCTGCTCCCGGAGTTCGCGGCCACGCGCCTCCATTTCCTCGAGGCTGAGCTCAGGAACCTCAGTCTGCGGCGCCTCGATGCCCCTCTCTTCGAAAGCCTGATGCACCACCTCCAGAGAATTTACCGCCGAGGGGAAGCCCGCATAGAGGGAGCAATGTATCGGCACTTCCTGGATCTCTTCCGCGCCCAACCCCATGTTCAGCGCGCTGTGGACGTAGGTCTGAAACTGCGAAAGGCGCTGGAGCGAGGTCAGGACAGACAGGGTTGCGAGCATCTTGTAGCGGATGTCCAGCCCGGGCCGAGCCCACACCGCTCCGAAAATAGATTCCCCGGTGTAGTTTCTCAGGCCGGGAATTGAGGCCGTTGCCCGGGGCCTATCCCGTCCCGGGTAGGTGCCGTGTTGCAGCCGTTCCCGTATCTCGTTGCCCTTGCGCCTCAGTTCCTCACGATTGTCCATAGCTCGACTCCATTGGTGTTTGCGACTGTCTCAGAGGGCGGCCGTAAGACCGATCCCCAATTCCCTGTGGGATGGAATCCAAGCCCCATCCCAATAACTAGCCTACTCGTGGAAGATGGTCCGCCAGGTCGTTTTCCGTACGGAATGGCCCCCATTCGCGCGGGATGTTGAGCAGCCGATCTTCCAGGTGATCCACACTGTTCTGCCCGCAGTAGGCCATGGCACGGTTGAACTCTTCGCGGAGAATCTCCAGCACGTGATGCACGCCCTCGGCCCCGTTCACCGCAAGGCCCCAATACAGGGGCCGACCGATGGCAACGGCGGTTGCGCCCAATGCCAGCGCCTTGAGTACGTCGCTGCCGCGCCGCACTCCCGAATCAACGTACACTTCCACTTTTCCGCCGGTGGCCGCAACAACCTCCGGCACCATTTCGATGCTGGAAAAGGTGCTGTCAAACCGGCGTCCGCCGTGGGTGGAAACCAGGATGCCGTTGACGCCGTGTTCCACCGCCAGGCGCGCGTCCTCTGCGACGCGGAGACCCTTCAACACCAGGGGTAGATCGGTGAGGCTCCGCAGCCAATCCAACTCCCGCCAGGTGAGGGCCGGGCCTTGCGGGATTTCCCAGGGCGATTGTCCGTCAGCATTGTTGCCATCGGAAACGCGGTTTTGCCATTCGCGGTAGTTCCCGTATTCGCCAGGGCGCTCATAACGGTTGCGGATATCCCGTTCTTTTGGGGTAGGAAACGGCGCGTCGATTGTCAATACGATGGCTCTGAAACCGGCGGCTTCGGCACGCTTGACCAGGTTTTCCGTGAGGTCGTGACTGCGGTGCGAGAGCTGGAACCAGAGTGGTCCGGTGGCCGCTTCGGCAATCTCCTCCATGCTGCAGTTGGAATTGGTGCTGCACATCATCAGGGTGTTGGACATGCCGGCGCCGCGCGCGGTGGCGCACTCCGCGTCCGGGTGCGCGTTGCTGTGCGCGTCAGTAGGGCAGATCATCACCGGAAAGCTGATGTCCGTCCCCAGGACGCTGGTCGAGATCTTCCGCTCCGTGGTGTCCCGCATGAAACGCGGCCTCAGCGTGAGCGCCTCAAAGGCGGAGCGATTCCGCGCCGTGGCGAACTCGTCCATCGCGCCGGCTTCTATGAACTCCCAGTAGTTATGGGGCAGGACCTTTTTGGCCCGTTCTTCATAGTCGTAGAGGCTGACCGGGTCCATTCGCACGGTGGGACTCCTCATGAACTGGGCGATATTTTCAGACCGTCACGGTAACGAAGCTTTGATCGCTGCCGATAGACCGTGAAAACCGATGATTGCGGCACAGTAGCACGCCGTTTGACGCGTTTCAATCCGGGGCGTGCCCTCACGCATACCCACTTGCAATTGCGTGGTGAAAGGACGGAAAGGTCGATTTCCCGCTCATTTCCTCTCATTTCCGCTTATTCCAGTAGGGCATTGGGCGGGTCGTGGGGCTGAATGGGGGCCAATGGAAGGGTTTTGGCGGCGGTTTGGGTGGTATTGGCGGGCAGATGAGCGCTTTTGGGGGATCGAGGTTTGCGTTGTTTGGGGGTGGGCATGGGACGGTTGTCGCGGGCCTGGGTGGCGGGTTGGAATTGGGGCGTTGGGTAATATGGTAGGGATGGGGGAAGGGTTGGAGCAAGGCGGAAGTGTCGTCGGGCGGTGGTGTCTGAACTGGGGTTTTGGGGGGAATTGGGTGATTGTGGGGGGCGATGGTAGGTTTTTTGCCACCAAAGGCAGGTGAATCACAAAAAGTTGGGCGTTTCGGCACCACCGAAGTCACACCGACGGAATGTCTGTGCTACCTGAATTGGGGCGGCATGGGCGCCGGCGGTGACAGGTTGCGCAAGGCGGGTACGCGTGAGGGGGCGTACCGCATAACAGGGGATTCTGGTACGCCATCCCATGTGTAGCAGGCGCCTCGCCGCGTGCTCGCAATTTGTTGCGGCGTCAGCCCGGTGTTAGACTGCCCGGCGACAAACATCACCAATTTTGTGCCGTTTACGGCTCTCGGAGGAAAGCATGGCTACCCAATCCGAATCCACGCTCCAGGACCTGCAAAGGACCGCTCTGGAAAACCTCTGGGTGTACCTGAGGGAACCCAGTGACATGGCGGAGAAGGGCGAGCCTCAGATTTTCGTGGAAGGCAAGGGTTGCCAGGTCACCGACTCCGTGGGCAACACCTACATCGACGCCATGTCGGGCCTCTGGCTGAAGAACGTCGGATACGGCCAGTCTGAGATCGCCGACGCTGCCTACGAGCAGATGCTCAAGATCACCTACATGCCCATGGGCACCACCACCGAACCTACCGTTCGGCTGTCCGAGAAAGTCGCGTCCATGATGCCCGGCGATCTGTCCCGTTGCTTCTTCACCAGCGGCGGATCCGAGTCGGTGGAGACGGCATTGAAACTGTCCCGCGCTTATTTCAAGCGCATCGGGGAACCCAATCGCACCAAGTTCATCAGCCGCAGGGACTCCTACCACGGCGCGACCATGGGCGCGATGGCTCTCGGTGGCAACTATCTCTATCCGCGAGAAGACTACGAACCCCTGATGCCCAACACCTTCCACGCGCCGCAGCCCAACTTCTACCATTGCGAGTTCGACAGCGCATCGCCCGAGGAATGTGGTCAACGGTGCGTGGACGCCATCGAGAACATCATCAAGTTCCAGGGGCCGGACACCGTGGCGGCGGTAATCGCCGAGCCTATCTCCAGCCCCATGGGGGCGGTGGTGCCGCCGGATAACTACTGGCCCCTGCTTCGGGAGGTTTGCGACAGGTACGGCTGCCTGTTGATTGCCGACGAGGTCATCACCGGGTTTGGACGCACCGGCAAGTGGTTCGCCTGCGAGCACTGGGACATCGTGCCAGACATGATGACCGTGGCGAAGGGCATCACCAGCGGGTATATCCCCATGGGTGGAACCATCCTCCGCAAGCCCATCGCCGACGCTTTTGTGGGCAGCCCCCGGGCGGCCTTCCGGCACGTGATTACGTTCGGCGGCCACCCGGTAGCCGCGGCGGCGTCCCTGAAGAACCTGGAGATCATGGAACGCGAGGGGATGGTAGAGAATTCGGCCCGGATGGGACGGTACCTGCTGGACGGCCTCGAAGAGCTCAAGGAAAAACACTCGATCATCGGCAACGTCCGTGGCCTCGGCCTCATGTGCGGTATGGAGTTGGTCCAGGACCGTGAGACCAAGGAGCATTTCCCGGCGGATTCCGGGCTGGGCCCAAGGCTGACCCAGGGCTTTGCCGACCAGGGCCTCTTCCTGCGCGGCGGCGACCTCATGAACATCATGCCTCCGCTGTGCGTCACCCCCGGCGAGATCGAGCAGATCGTTTCCACGATGGACAGCGTGATCGGCCACGTCGCTTCGGACCTGGGAGCCGCATAACGGGCGCGCCACTACCATGTCGCAGTGCAAGACGCATCCGATCGTCTGCCACCAGTACTGACATTCCAGGGATGCGCTGCGGCAGGGCTGTGTTAAAATTCGGCCATGTCGCTGGACTCGTTCCATCCCCTGATTCAACGCTGGTTCCGCAGCCGGTTCGACGCGCCCACGGAGGCCCAGGCCACCGGATGGCCGGCCATTGCCCAGGGGCGGCACACGCTCATCGCGGCTCCCACCGGGTCCGGCAAAACCCTCACCGCCTTTCTGACCTGCATCGACCAACTGGTGCGGCAGGGAATGGAAACGGGGCTGCCCGACGGGACGCAGGTGGTGTACGTTTCGCCCCTGAAAGCCCTGTCCAACGACATCCAGAAAAACCTGGCGACTCCTCTGGAAGAGATCGTCGCACTCGCCGATGAGACCGGCGCTCCAATACCGCATATCACCACGGCGGTACGTACCGGGGACACGCCGGCATCCGAACGGCAGAAGATGGCCAAGCGACCGCCCCATATCCTCATAACTACGCCGGAGTCGCTGTACATCCTGCTGACCTCCGAGAGCGGGCGACGCGGCCTGAAACACGTCAGGACGCTGATATTGGACGAGATCCACGCGGTGGCCGACGACAAGCGGGGCGCCCACCTGACCCTGTCGGTGGAGCGACTGTGCCAACTCTCCGAGGAGCCCATCACTCGGATCGGTCTGTCCGCTACCCAGCGGCCATTGTCGGAGATGGCCCGCTTCCTGGTGGGCAACCGGCATATCGACGACGCCGGCAATCCCGATTGCGTCGTTGTGGACACGGGCAGCCGCCGTAAGATCGACTTGTCTGTCGAACTGCCGGAGCAGGAACTTGGCCCCATCGCCACCCATGAGATCTGGGGCGAGACCCTGGACGCCATCGCCGGATGCACCGAGACTCACGCCATCACGCTGGTTTTTGTCAACACCCGCAGACTGGTGGAACGGGTATCCCACCAGCTCTCGGCGCGGTTGGGCGAGGAGGCGGTGGTCGCCCACCACGGTAGTCTGGCCCGCGCCACCCGATGGGCCGCCGAGCAGAAGTTGAAAAACGGCCAGGTCAAGGTCTGCGTCGCCACCGCCTCACTGGAACTCGGCATAGATATTGGCGAGATCGACCTGGTCTGCCAGATCGGCTCTCCCCGCTCCATTGGGTTGCTGGTGCAACGCGTCGGGCGGTCGGGACACACCGTCGGTGGTGTGCCGAAAGGCAAGCTGTTTCCGCTGACTCGGGACGAGATGTTTGAGTGCGCCGCACTCTCCCGGGCGCTGCTGCACGGCAACCTGGACACCTTCGTTATCCCGTCCTGGCCGCTGGACGTGATGGCCCAGCAGATGGTTGCCGCCTGCGCCTCCGAAGAATGGGACGAAGACGGACTGTTCGAACTGTGCCGGCGGGCTTACCCATACCGGGACCTGCCCCGACATAAATTCGACCAGGTGGTCGAGTCCCTTTCCCAGGGATTCGCCCCTCGCCTGGGACGGAACGGCGCTCATCTGCACCGCGATGGCATTAACCATCAATTGAAGGGACGCCGTGGCGCGCGCCTCGCCGCGCTGACCAGCGGCGGCGCCATTCCCGACAACGCCGACTACGACGTGGTGCTGGATCCGGACGGCACTTTCGTCGGCACCGTCAACGAGGACTTTGCCATCGAGAGCCTGGCGGGCGACATCTTCCTGCTGGGCAACACACCCTGGAAAATCCGCCGCGTGGAGAGCGGGCGCGTGCGGGTTGAGGACGCCCAGGGCAATCTGCCGACCATCCCTTTCTGGCTGGGCGAAGCGCCCGGGCGCACGTGGGAACTCTCCGATGAGATCACGCAACTGCGGGATGGCATTGACGGGCGGTTAGACGATCCTGAAGACGCCGAAGCGTGGCTGGTTTCCGAGTCCGGCGTATCGCCGGAAGTCGCCCGCCAGTTGGTGGCATACCTGGTGGAAGGGAAGCGGGTGCTGGGAGTGGTGCCTACCGCCAGCCGCGTGGTAGCCGAGAGATTTTTCGACGAGAGCGGCGGCATGCAACTGGTGATCCACGCCCCCTTCGGCGCGGCCATCAACCGGGCCTGGGGCATGGCCCTGCGCAAACGGATTTGCCGCACGTTCGATTTCGAGCTTCAGGCTTCCGCCACCGACGACGGGCTGAACTTCTCCCTGGGGCCTAGTATGGGCTTCCCTCTGGGCGACATCTTCAACTATCTGTCGCCCAACACGGTGGACGAGGTGCTGACCCAGGCGGTGTTCCAGGCCCCGTTGTTCGGGACTCGCTGGCGTTGGAACGCCTCCCGTTTCCTGGCCCTGCTGCGCCATTCGGGCGGCAAGAAGGTGCCGGCGCCGCTGCAGAGGATGCGGTCGGACGACCTGCTGGCCGCCGTGTTCCCCGCACAGGTCCAATGCCAGGACAACGCCGCACCCGGGGACATCGACCCGCCAGACCATCCGTTGGTGTTTGAAACCACCCGCGACTGCCTCAACGAGGCGATGAGCCTGGAGGGATTGAAGAGTGTCCTGGAGTCCATCCGCTCTGGCGCGATAGAGGTGTTCGCCCGGGACACGGTACAGCCTTCGGTGTTCGCCCACCAGATTCTCAACGCCATGCCCTATGCCTTCCTGGACGACGCGCCATTGGAGGAAAGGCGGGCACGCGCCGTCTCTCTGCGCCGCGCGCTGCCCGAGGACTCCCGCGACCTGTCTGCATTGGACCCCGACGCCATCCGCACGGAGTCGGCATACGCTTGGCCGGCCATCCGCGACGCCGACGAACTTCACGACGCCCTGCTGACCCTTGGTGTCGCACGGCCGGATGAGCTGGTGTCCCGCACTGAGATGGCGTCCCGGGAGATGATCCTCCAGTGGTTCGAGCACTTGTCCCGAGCGGGACGGGTGATGAGCGTCACCCCATCTGAACGCGCGACCCTCTGGTTGGCCGCCGAACACGCGGAACTGGTCTCAGCCGCTTACCTGGGCGCCGCCGTGGAATCGATAAGCAACCAACCGTCTTCCACCACTGTACGCGGCGTGGACGAAATCCAGCCGGAGGATGCGGTATTGCACTTGGTGCGAGGATGGGCTGAATGCTCCGGCCCGTTCACCGCCAAAGAAATGGCCGCGTTACTATGCCTGTCGGCCTCAGACATTGAAACCGCCGTGGTCGCACTGGAAAACGAAGGGCTGGTTTTGCGAGGCAATTTTCGCTCCGGTGTTGATGAGGAGGAATTTTGCGACCGGCGGATCCTGGCTCGCATCCATCGCGCCACCGTGGGCCGCCTGCGGCAGGAAATCGAGCCGGTTCCACAATCGTCATTCATGCGATTCCTATTCCGGTGGCAGTATGCAGCCACGGGTTGGCAAACCGCCGGCGAGGGCGGTCTGCTGGACGTTATCGACAAGCTGCAGGGTTTCGAGACCGCCGCCGCCGCGTGGGAGCCGGAACTGCTGGCGCGCCGCGTTTCGGATTACCGCCCCGATCTGCTCGACCGGCTGTGCACCGGCGGCGAGGTCGCGTGGGGGCGATTATCACGAGGAAACAACGTGGCATCGGGCACGGGCCCCGGACAACGGATTGCTGCCCTAACCCGAGCGACCAATATCACCTTGGCACTCCGCGAGTCGCTGGACTGGCTGTTGGACCCCGCTGCCGAGGGCCCCGAAAGCCTGACGGGAGCGATGGCGGAGATTGTGGGGGTCCTGTCCTCCAGGGGCGCCTGCTTCGAGAGCGACCTGATCGCCCGCACACGGCGTCTGCCGTCGGACGTGGAGGAAGCCCTTTGGATGCTGGTCGCCAACGGGCTGGTGACGTCGGACAGCATCGTCCCGCTCCGCGCTCGCATCAACGGGAAACCCAATCGCGGCAGGCCAGACCGCAAACGCGGGAACCGCGACGCTGGGCCTGTGTCAGCTCGCTTGCGTTCTCCCCGCAGCGACAGCCAGCCGCCGGCGTCGAACCGGCCGCGTTCGCAGCGACAATTGAGCGCAGGCCGTTGGTCCCTGCTGGAAACTTTCGATCCAGTGGAGGATCCCACGGAAGCAAAAGCCATGCAGCTGCTGCACCGCTATGGCGTGGTTTTCCCTGAACTGCTGGCCAGGGAAAGAATGGCGCCCAGTTGGCGGGTTTTGGTAGGGGTCTACCGTCGCCTGGAAGCCAGGGGAGAAATCAGGGGCGGGCGGTTCGTAGCCGGATTCGTCGGCGAGCAGTTCGCCTTGCCCGACGTCGTCTCTGTTTTGCGGGACGCTCACCGGGCCGTTCCCACCGGCGCTTTGGATGTCGTATCCGCGTGCGATCCGCTGAACCTGGTCGGCATCGTCACCCCCGGCGAGAGGGTTCCCGCCCAACAGGGCAACCGGGTCGTGTTCCGCGACGGCGTTCCGGTGGCGTCGTTGGAAAAGAGCATGGTCGTCAATCGTTCCAACGCCGACGCCGACACATTGACCGCCGCCACGAATCTCCTGTTCGGGAGCATCGCGCCTCCGCAGCCGGAACAGCGTCGCCCGCCTTTGGACATCCGAGGCGGTTCCGCTCAACCAACCTGGCCGTTGCCGGACCACACAGTTCCCCAACCCGCACCGGCCGCACGGATCAATCTCAACTGAATTCTAGGCTGGCGCACTTGCCGCTGCGGTTGGCATATTTGGCGTTCGCCAGGAGGTCCACGCCCAAGCCGGCGGAATGATGGGCCCACCGCAAGAACGTTTCTCCCAGGCCGCTCCGCCTCAAGCGGACTGGCGGATGGCTTGCCCGACATCCTGGTCTTCACCGCCTTCCCGGCATCCCCCTGGCAGAAGCTCTGGTCCAATAATCCCCGGGAACGGCTGAACCAAGAGATCCGTCGTCGTACCGACGTGGCGGGCATCTTCCCCAACCGGGCCGCAACCCGTCGTCTGGTCGGCGTCCGCCTCTGGCGGATTGGCCGAGTAGCACGACGAATGGGCCCCAGACCCGTAGCCCATCACCAACACCATAGACAAAAAAGCTTGACATCCAATACGGATACTTGACTGGACGTAACTCGAGAGTCGGTAGGCGGGCCCAAAGCGGGTTCGGGCCTATCCCAATAATCCAGCGGCTTCGAGGGCGATGAGGGCGCCGGCGATATGAAGGAAGGGCACGTAGTTCTCGAGGGCACTTGTCCCAACGGATCAGGCTCCATCGGAAACAGTTCAGCCAATTATGCGGGAGTTCCACCACCCAACACTGCGCTTTGAAAGATCTCAAGCAGCAGCTTGAAACCGTATCATTTACCCATCGAAGCGCCATCGAGAGTAATAGTTAAGGGTTCTGACGCCGATCCCCAGGGCTTTGTAATGTTGGAATGGCATGAGGCGTCTGGTCGCGCTGATCGAACGCAGCGATCATGACGAGCACTCTACCCTCGTCAATTGTGAGCTGCGGAAACCCGTTGCTAGACAGCCCAGCCTGCTTGACCGGTTTTCAATGAAGGATGGAGAGAGGCGCTGTTATCGGCATCCTTGCGGCCTCATTGATCGTGCGGTTGCTTGATGTTCAAGGTGTTGTCGTGGAGGCTCGACGATCATGGCGGTGGAATCGGCGGGGCGGATTTCAGGACCGCCCTTGCCGGTTCCACCGCCCGGAGCCGTCGCCACTGGCGGTTAGAACCCGCAGTTGGGTGATCAGCGGTGCGTATCAAGACGTTCGGGGAGTCCTTGTTGGCGTCGTTTGCTTCCCCTGGCAGGCCGATGGTTTCCAGTCGTTATATTTTCGGCCCGGGTCACAGAGTCCCCATGCACCCGGCGCAGCTACAGCCGAAAGTGTGCTCCATCGGGTGCCCTACTGCGTTCGCCAACCCGTCCCAATGTCGTTCCTCCGGGTTGCCCACGTCCCCTGACCAATAGCGCTCCACTATTTCGAGTTGGTCAGAGAACAGCTCCCTGACTTCGGCGATCCCGGGATCGGAGCCCTCTGCAACCATCTTGTTCTTCAGGTGGTATAGCCGGCGCATCCGCGCCATGAACTCATCCTGGCCCACGGCCTCCAGCAACTCTCGACCCATCCAATAACCCAGATAGTGGTGGCACAGGCGGTTGCCTCGGTCGCCACTCGCAGGGTCCATCTCTTCCAGGTGTTGAATGTTGCGGGCCGTGCAGTCGCGGCGCTGGATGACGTTCAGCACGTTGGCGGGCACGTCGGACCGGTCCCGGCCGTCCATCCGATAGATGTACTCGAAGCCTGCCTTAATCGGCGTATGGTTGAGCCATGACTTTATCTCGCTGCCGTAGTAATCGTGGCCGATCTCGTGGATGACCACGGACGGGAGCATGGGCCGATCGGTGGCGTATTGGCGAGCGAACCGCTGCAGATTCTCCCGGTCCCCACGAAGGCCGTAAGCGAAGTCGTAGCGGGTGCCCTGCGAACCGGGGACGCTGGTCGCCTGGTCGCTGATCACGAAGATCAGGTGGGGCTTGGGCAAGGGGACCTGCATAGCGCTTTCCAACAGTTCCGCGATACGCACCAACTCCGGCATCGTTTCGGGACTGCCATCGCTGTGGGTTCGCACGATGCTGATCTTGAGCTCCGGAGTGAGCGTCGTCTGCCCGACGTGGACCTCGATATCAGCGTAGCCGGGGTTTAGCATCCGCTCGACTTCGTCGGCGTCCCGAATGGTACCCACGGCCGTCACCATGGTCGTGAGATCGTCGGTAATGCCGTCGGCCAGCTCTGGGTGCTCCAGCAGCGTTTCAAATCTGCCGTCGTCCGCATATCGCGCCAGCCTATGGAGCGCCAGCAACGCCAGGGAGTCATCGAATTCCAGGGTTTGCAGGAAGGGCATGCCGAGTATCGCAAGGGTGGACGCTTCGTCTCTGCGGGCCATCCAGCGAATTCCATAAATGGCGGTGGCTTCCGCATCGGTGAGGTCATGGTCCGTAACCCACGGCTTTTTCAGCAGAGCCCTGAACGTGTCGGGATAGTGGTTGGCGGCGTCCACCAGCATCTGGGCGGTCTCACGTTCCCTGTCGTCAATGCCGTCGGCGATCCAGGGCAGGGATTCCAGTTGTTTGGCCTGCGTCGGTTCCAGCCGGTCGGCGCGTTCCAAGTCATTGAGGTTGGCGAGCGTCTTGAAGTCAATCCAACCCATGGCGAGGGTCTTGCGCTCGGTAGTGCCTCCCACCTGGAGATGTACGACGTCGTCGGACGGGTCGTATCGAACCTCGGAGTTCTGAAGAGCGTCGCCGGTGAACGTCGAGTAACCGGGCAATCCCCTGACGGCCCGCACGTTATCTCCCACTGGCCTTTTGATGCTGACGTGCCATTGAGGAATATCGATGGGCCGAATCGGCGGGTTGCCGTAGATCTCAAGGGTTGAGTATGAGCCTGGGTTGATTTGCGCGGCGCCGTTTAATAGAGGAAACTTCAGCGACCCAATCCAAGTGGTTTCATTAGTCGCCAAGTCGGTGATCCACAGGCCGAACCATTCGCCGTCAGACTCCAGACCATCGGAGGCGATCCGTATTCGATAGGTTCCCGCACCCCAAGCATAAGACCGTCGTACACCGATGAAATCGCCCTCGTGCCCCGCGGATTCTGTCCAGCCGTACGTCTCGTCCCACTTGGCGTTGGCGAGGTTGCGTGTTCCCCATCGGGAGAAAATTACCGCTTTCCCCCGTCTGTTCGCATCGGTCTGCACACCAAAGTAAAACTGCGTGTCCGATATGTCGCTTACACCCAGCATCAAGAATAGCCCGTGTTCGTCCGAAAAGTCTCCTACGTCATTGTGTATGGTGAAATCAGTCACCAATTCTCTAAAATGATCCTGGTCTGAGTTCCATTGCCACCAGATGTATGCCATGTGCTCCGGCGGTTGTATCGCCTGATAAAGGTCTTCTCGGCCCGGAATCTGAGGCTCCGCGGCACCAATGCCTTGGTACCACCGGTTCACTACCTCGTCCACCTGGGCCGCAACCTCAACAGGCGCGCCCGTCTTGAACGCCGCTTCTAGGTGGCAAATGCCCTGACGGTCGCCGGCGCAGTTGCCCGCTGGATGGCCCCGTTCAGCACTTAGGTAGAGATTGCGAAATCCCCGACGGAATTCCGTATCTCCCAGCGCATGGTACAGATCCAGGAAAAGGCGTTGTCCCAGGGAATAGTTGCATGAATTTTCGGGGGAGCCCAAGTCGTAGACCGCCATCTCTAACTGGCTGATGGTGTCGAAATACGGGCACGGTCCCCGGTCGGGTTCAAGGGGTCGCGCAATCCGGATGTTCTCCGATATGAAACTGACCAGGTCCGCTGCCCCTTCGCTGAGCCACCACCGGTTGCGATCGCCTTTCCAATAGTAATGGCCGACCTCGTG
The DNA here is from genome assembly GCA_034423115.1 of Dehalococcoidia bacterium. Taxonomy (GTDB): domain Bacteria; phylum Chloroflexota; class Dehalococcoidia; order Lucifugimonadales; family UBA3495; genus Bin87. Next base: position 102,494 of record DAOUJD010000046.1, read on the forward strand.
GGCGATGTGCCTGGGCGTAACCTGCCAATAAGGATGGTTCACGTCGTCGTGGTTCAGTTCGGAGGTTATGTGCGTATCGGCGTGGTACCCGCCGCCAGCGACAGTCGCGTCGTCGAAGTACAATGCGACGTAATTCGTGGGTAACGGCACCCCCATAAATCCCTCAACGTTGCGGACGGCGTGTTCGAGATAGTCCATGCTGGGCGTAACCTGGTCGAGAACGCGGATGATGGTCAACTGCACCGCTCCGGAGTAGGGCAGGTCAATGCTGCGTTCTTGCAGATAGACCCCTCCGGTTCCGTCCAGTCCGTCCAGCAGCACCGCCAACGATGCCGGCTTGAAGCGATACGCGCTGCTCAGCACCGCGACGACTTTCGCCTCCTGGTTGGTTATGCCGTCCTTCACCTTCGCGTGCGTCATAATTTCCAGAAAATCTCCCCGGTTGGCGCGCGCAATCCTCTGCAATTCCCACACCGCCATGGAGTCCGCGCTCTCTACGCTGTCCAAGAAAGGCATATCAAGCAGCGCGATGACCGCCTCTGAAATCCGTATCCGCGAAGGTTCGTCATCGTATTGTCGCGTGAGCCAATAAATCTGCTCGATCACCTTCGCTTCATCCCGGGTGATCGCATCGCGAATCCAAGGCTCTTGCATCAGGGCGTTGAACGTTTCCGGCCACCAGCGGGCTGACTCGATCAACTTCTCAGCAGAGTCGCGCTCTGTATAATCAACGCCGTCAGCGACCCATGGTAGCTGCTTGATCCGGTTAGCCAACGCCGGTTTGTTTTCTTCTAACCAGGCTCCGTGCAAGAGTCCCGCCAAACTTATCGGCGTGGGGACCACCGGTGCCGGATCTGAGCACGGGCCGCCCCGGTCGGCGACGGTCATACGCCGCCAGCGTGGATTCTGTGGCCAGGTGTAATCGCCGCTGAGTGTCTCAACGTCGTTGACCACGTTCCCGCCTGCCAGCACCGTGAACGCGTGAAAATCTCCCTGCCCCAGCCGCCGTACCGTATACTCCACTCGCCCACCCACAACCATCAGGTTCCGGGCGTCCTCGTCAACATAGACGAATGCCGTCTTCCAGTCTTTAGCAGGATTGCTCACCGCCCGATCATAGTCCTGGTCCAGATTGACATACCCGATGCGGTAATGCGTCGCATCTGGCACGTAGTCCCATGAGATCACCACCTCGCCCGGAATCTCACCGTCCACCACCCGAATATCTTCCACCGCCGGTGCGCTCCCTTGCGCCGTTCTGCCAGCGTTAGCACCGGCTCCGGCAACTACCGTCTGAATGTCATGACGGCCACCGCCGCCCCAGACCAGACCGCCGGTTGCCGAGATGTTCAACGGCCTGGCCACTCCAACCGTACGCGATTCAGACGCCACCGTTCCAACACCCTGAGGAGATGCGCTCGCGGATGTGGCCGCCGAGGTGTCTACCCTCGACCCGGGGCAGGCGCCGCCCCGGTCGGCAACGATCATACGCCGCCAGCGTGGGTTCTGTGGCCAGGTGTAATCGCCGCTGAGTGTCTCAACGTCGTTGACCACGTTCCCGCCTGCCAGCACCGTGAACGCGTGAAAATCTCCCTGCCCCAGCCGCCGTACCGTATGCTCCACTCGCCCACCCACAACCACCAGGTTCCGGGCGTCCTCGTCAACATAGACGAATGCCGTCTTCCAGTCTTTAGCAGGATTGCTCACCGCCCGATCATAGTCCTGGTCCAGATTGACGTACCCGATGCGGTAATGCGTCGCATCTGGCACGTAGTCCCATGAGATCACCACCTCGCCCGAGTTGGTTCCGTCCCTGACCCTGATGTTGCCAGTGGCCGGAACGCCCATTTGGGTCTCCGACTGCGCGGCGGCAGGACGCTCCGGTGAACCCGAGACCAACAGCGTGCATACTGAGGCGACCAGCACTGCCACCAAAAACACCCTGCCGCGTCGGCGCTGGTACCGAAATCGTGCGATCACACGGTGGGCCATGAAATTGGTCATCACTTTCGCTACTCACTGGCCGGCAATCGTTTCATTTACCGATCGCAACACTATCTAGGGTTTCACTCATCGGAGGTGTTAACGCCTCCCAACCCTGCAACAAGGCCATGAAGTCTCCTCGTCATCTCTTATGACACTCCCGCTCATTGTCCCTGCCCTCTACAGTGCGGACAGGCCAATCGGACCCTGTGGCGCCGCTCGGCCGCAGTGGTCGCTTCTATCCGGCTGCCGCATCCCAGACACCGTTCCGCAGTGGAAACATCCTCAGGTACGGCCTCGGACCAGTCGAAAATGTGGGTCATGTCGATGTTGGCCAACCGATCCTTGACCCTGCGCAGGCTGTCCGGACGGCCGCACTGCTCTGGCTGGTCGTCCAGGATGCCATCTAGGGTGGCGTAGAAAAGAGATTTCCGGTCGCCGTAAGCCTCCGGATCCAGCGGGATGATGGCCAGGATGAAAACTGGTCCGAGGGTACTGCCCTGGTGAACGGCGTAGATCTCACCGATGTTGCGGACGTAGGAGATCCTCCAGAGACCCTCCCAACCCTTCAACCGCCAATGCGCGCCATAGGCGCACTCCTCGCTCCGCAATCGGCGCTCATCGTCTGCGTAATACGCCTCAAGAGTCGGGTACATGGCCTTGCCGGCGCTCATATCCACCCCATCTCTTCCTAATCAAATCAAGCAACTGGCAATCCCGGTCAGCGCAGCCTTCGCAGGCGCTGGCGGGCCAGCCATGCGGTCCCGCGGGCGGGATTGCATGGCAAATTTTCTTGGCAAACAGCCCACACTAATTTACGCGACGATCCGTATGATATGCATAATAATCATGCCAAATATCATACGAATGCTGTACGATCCTCTACGTGAACGATGAGGATATTGCGGAGGTCCTGGATGACCCTCGGCGTAAGTTCCGACTCGGAAACCACCGGAGCATCCTGCACATCGACCTCCCGGCGGCCCTGTGTAATTTCCGGACCACTGTGGTCGCAAATGGTAAGGCCGCGGCTGCTGTACGGAGCCATCACTTGGCGATTTTCCCGGCGAGCAGCATCGATGGCTAACATGCCCAGGTTCCGCCTCTCGGTGGGGTCTTTGATGCTCAATTTCCCAGCATGCCATTGCGACCCCATTTCGTCGGCACTCCCCGTTCGACGCGGCAACGTCAAACTCCCACCCGAAGGTACTGAACGCGATCATCTATGTCGGCTATCACGGCTGCCGACGATGAGAATTGCGGCGCCGCTTCGAAAACTGGAATTCGGCCCAAAACGGAACGCGCCGCTGGCTTAAAAATGCAATGCTGGACCGGGTGTTTGAACCCCTGTAGAGGGAACAGATCGCGCTCATCACACCGGAGCGGGAGGGCTGGACAGCGCCATGCTAAAGGCGCAACCCGACGGCGCGGGTGCGCTCAACAAAACGGACCCCTGTCCATCGGCAAGTCCCGGAGCTGCTGGAGCACCAAGATTCATGCGGTCGCCGGCGATGCTCGCACTACTAGAACCCTCACCCTTCAGTTCACGACGCCCCGGATGGCCGTCAGTCGCAGTTACGTCTCGGGTCGCAGCGCCCGAGACGAACCTGTCGATGGATCGAGCCTATGAGAGCAGTAAGGTTTGCCCACTGGCGCTGGACGTAGGGTACGTGCCCACGGTTCCATCGTTGTGGAGAGGTAGCGACCCTCGATGCAATGGACGGGAGACGTACTGGAAACGGATGGATTACCGGGACATTTCGCTATTCCGATTTCAGAGTAAGCTCGCGCGTACATCCGCTTCGGAAGGATTGTTGATCGTTCCGTGGGTAATGCGGCTGGCCCCATGATCGCCGATGCTATCGAGCTATGAGTTAGAATTTTGTCAACCCAAATCGGGGCGTTCACCAATGACTGCACTTTCCCGGAAACGTCGTCTGCTTTTCAAAAATCGTGGATTCCTCCCGCTCCTGGCACTGGCCATCGTGCTGGTGCTCATCGGCGGGGTCGGCTGGCACCAGCCTACGTGGTCAGCTGATGAAGGTCAGTTGGGTGATCCGGTCGGACTGACCGCGAGCAGCGGTCCCGGCGTCGGCCAGGTCTCATTGCGTTGGACGCCCGCCGCCAACGCGACAATACACAAGGCGCTATCGATCAGAATTGACGGGACCGATTACAGGTGGCACGACGCCGGGCATGGCGAAGCGGTAATCAGCTCTCTGGAGATCGGTCGGGAGTACCATTTCACGGTAGTCGCCGGACGGGTCCAGCCTGACGGTATTTCCGTGCTATGGTCAGGTTTTGCCAACTGGGTCACCGCTACCGCAGCGATAACACCTGCGGCTGCCTATCCCATGCCCGTAAGCGCGGGATACACCCATAGCTGCAAGCTGGCATCGGACGAGACCGCGGTGTGCTGGGGTGGTCGTGGCGAGGTCGACCGCGGGCAAGCCAAACCACCCCACGGACGGTTCACTGCCATCAGTGCCGGGGGACGGCATACCTGCGCGATAGAATCGGAAGGCGCAGTGTCCTGCTGGGGGGACGACAGCGACGGACAGTCAACGCCACCGACGGGCGAATTTACCGCCATAGATGCAGGCCATGCTCACACCTGCGGGATCCGCGCGGATAGGACAGTGGCCTGTTGGGGCAGCAACGAGTATCAGCAGTTGGCAGTCCCGGGCGGGGTGTTCACCGCAATCAGCGCGGGCGAAGAGCACGTATGTGGACTGAGGGTCACCGGCGCGGCCGAGTGCTGGGGAGACAACTTTTACGGACAATCTGTTCCACCGAGCGGTAAATTTGAATCGATCAGCGCCGGCTTTACGCATTCTTGTGCGGTGAATTTGGCGGGGCACGTCCTTTGTTGGGGAGTTGGGGTGGCCGCACAAGTGCAGGGATCCATTTGGCAGAGTGATCTGATATCGGTCAGCGCCGGTCGTCAGCACACTTGCGCGCTGCGGTCGGGGGGAGAAGTGGTCTGCTGGGGAAGGTACAGCCTGGATAGTCGTGAAGAATCGCCCGAAGGAACCTTCCAGCAGATCAGCGCTGGCGAGGCGCATACCTGCGGCTTGCTCACGGATGGAAACGTCGTTTGCTGGGGCAACACCCGGTATGGTCAGACTGAGCTTCCTCCACCAGCAGCCCGCGGATCATCCGACGCCTTTTCCCAGCTGGAGCTTGCCAAATATCATGCCTGCGGCCTCCGCATCGATGGATCGGTGGTCTGCTGGGGCGATGAGGACTTCGCGGATCAAGCGCCAACGCTTGCGGGTCCCTTCGAAAAGATACAGCTCAGGAACGAATACGGTTGCGGACTTCGTACTGACGGAACCGTGGCCTGTTGGGGGTACAACTACATAAATCGCACACCATTGCCGGAGGGAGCGTTTTCCACCATCCACATGCGCGACAGTTACGCCTGCGGCCTTCGTGTGAACGGCACCGTTGCCTGCTGGTGGGATGTCAACTGGATAAGTTACGAAGTGCACCCGCGAGGATTCTTTTCGAGAATATATCTCAGTGGAGGGAGAGGTAACGAATACGCCTGCGGGTTGCGGCTGGATAATACGATCGACTGTTGGGGAGAGGATTGGAGCGGCCAGTCATCGCCGCCAACCGGGACATTTACGGAGTTGGCCTTGGCGTGGGATCGCGGTTGCGGTTTGCGGACCGATGGGTCCATCGCCTGCTGGGGCGGCAACGGAGACAGTCGCACGAACCCGCCGGGAGGAACATTTTCCACCTTGCGCGTTACAGATGACTACGGTTGCGGTTTGAAGATCGATGGCACAGTTTCCTGCTGGGGAGAGGGCGCGCCCGTTGACTTGCCTGCTCCACCTGGACCATACGTGTCGATGCACCTCGCTGACAATTTCGCCTGCGGACTTCGCCATGATGGGTCCATCGGCTGCTGGGGCGCCAACGACCACGGACAAGCCAGGCCTCCCGAGGGCGATTTTTCCGTCATACGACTCGACGACGATTACGCATGCGGATTGCGCACCGACGGCTCGATCTCCTGTTGGGGTGATAATCAGCACGGCCGGGCCACCCCTCCAGACGGCGCGTTTTCCGAACTATACTTGGCCTACACCTACGCCTGCGGTTTGCGCACGGATGGAGCCGCGGTCTGCTGGGGAGATAACGAGCACGGTCAGATATCGCCGCCGTAGCCTTGCCGTATTGGGTGGGGTCGTCAACTAGGCAGTTGGTGGTAAGTAGTCGCGATGAGTGTGCTGTGGGCGGTGTCGGGGGATGACCGCATCGCATCGCCGTTATGACCTTTCGGATCGGGTTTGAGAACGTCTGCGGCTCCACTTGCCGGGTGAAGGGGACAGGGTGGGACGACCGGCCCGGGACAATCGCCGGTTTCCGGACGCGGTGTTCTGGATCTTGCGCACGGGACACCCGTATCAAGCACGGGGCAGGCTCTGGCGGTGTATGCTCATCCGCAAGAGGCGGACCGGTGTGGCGGGTCCTGACCGAGGACGCCATGGCGGACTGTACCCAGGCCCTGCCGCTGATCATCCGCCAGAGGCGGACCGCCCAATACCTGTTGGCCGATAAAGACTACGACACCAACGCTAACGTGGCTGGCACAATGGCGAATGGTATGGAGCCGGTGATACCGCCCAGGATCCGCCGTAAGGAACCCAGGTACTACGCCTGGATATACACCGCCCGCGTCATTTGGCTGAGAATGCAATATTGAACTTCAAACAATGGCGAGGTGTGGCGACCCGGTATGCCAAAAGAGCCGCTTTGTTCCTCGCCAATTGCCAGATCCGAGCCCTTGTCCTCTGGACCACGTTATCTTGACGACACCGCCTAAATCGGGAAAGCAATTGCCACACACCCTCTCACCGAGCAAAGCTCCAGACACGTGATTATATGGTGAGCGATCCGTGTTGTCGTTGTGAGTTTAATTTCGTATCTGTAAAATAATGGCTACCGGGACTATTTCAGCCCCGAATATTGAGAGCAAACTAGTAGGGTGGCTAATGGATAATTTCGAGCAGCTTGAGCAGGAAATTGAGGCTTTCCGAGAGCGGCTTTCGCGTATGAGCGAGGCCAGCATCCGCATCAACGAGAGCCTCGATTTCGACAGCGTCCTTCAGGAAGTGGTGGACAGCGCCTGCCTGCTCACCAACGCACGGTATGGGGCGATAACTGTGCTCGATGAGGCCGGGCAATTCCAGGATGTGGCCACCTCCGGCCTTACGCCGGAGCAACACCGGCAACTGTGGGAATTGTCGGAAGGACCGGCGCTGCGGGAGTACTTCAGTTACGTGGCCAGGCCGGTCCGGTTCTCAGATCTGTCAGCCTACGCAAGCTCGCTGGGAATCCCCGGCCTCGTCTGGCCCACCCCGCTGAGCTCGGTGTCGTCAATCCTGGCGACGCCGATCCGCCATCAGGGGGAACCGGTGGGCGCTATCTACGTGGGCCACGAGGAGCATGAGTTCACTCAGGAAGACGAAGACACCCTGGTGATGTTCGCCTCTCAGGCCGCACAGGTCATCGGCAACGCCCGCCGGTACCGGGACGAGCAACGTGCCAGGTCCGAACTGGAAACGCTGATCAATACCGCTCCAGTGGGGGTGGCCGTTTTTGACGCGCGTACCGGCGCGCCGGTGTCGTTCAACCGGGAGGCGGTAAGGATCCTCCAGCCGCTCCAGTCGCCCGATCATCCTCCCGAGCACATCATCGAATTCCTGACCATGCGCAGGGCAGACGGACGGCAGGTGTCACTGAGGGAGTTTCCCCTGGCCACGCTGCTGAGTTCCGCGGAGATGGTGCGGGCCGAGGAGATTGCGTTTGAGATGCCCGACGGCAGGAGCGTCACCACCCTGGTAAATGTCACGCCCATACCGTCCGAGGAGGGCGACGTGGAGTCGGTGGTGGTCACCCTGCAGGACCTTACGCCGCTGGAGGAGTTGGAACAACTGCGCGCCGAGTTTCTGGGCATGGTGAGCCACGAATTGCGCCGGCCGCTGGCCTCCATCAGGGGTTCCGCATCCACCCTGCTGGACGCCGCAGATCTGGACCAGGCCGAATCCCGGGAGTTTCACCGCATCATACTGGAGCAGGCCGACCACATGCGCGGACTGATCAGCGATCTTCTCGACGTGGCGCGCATCGATACGGGCACGCTGCCGGTGGATCCCCGGCCGGGATCGATCATCGACCTGGTTGACGAGGCGCGCAACGCGTTCTTCAGCGGGGGCGGACAGAACAACATCACCATCGACATTCCCCTGGAACTTCCGCAGGTCATGGCCGACCGGCGGCGCATTGTCCAGGTGCTGGGCAACCTTTTGAACAACGCGTCCCGCCACTCACCCGAGTCCACCAACGTCCATGTCGCGTGCGTACAGGATGGCATGCACGTGGCGGTATCGGTCTCCGATCAGGGCAGAGGCATATCGGCCGACCAACTGCGCCGGTTGTTTCAGAAATACTCCCGGACCGACAGAAACGAGGACGGACAGCATATTGAGAGTTCGGGCCTGGGGTTGGCTATCTGCAAGGGAATCGTCGAGGCTCACGGGGGCCGCATCTGGGCGGAGAGCGAAGGACCGGACAGGGGAGCCCGCTTCACCTTCACCGTTCCGGCGGTGGAAGCGGTGGCTCCGGTCAGCGCGCTTCCGGCGGTACCGGCGCGATTCCGTTTCGGCACGGAGAGGGTGCGGGTCCTGGCGGTGGACGACGACCCGCAGATGCTGAGGTACGTCAGACAGGCGTTGTCGAGCGAGGGCTACGCCCCGACCGTTACCGGCGACCCGGCCGAGGTCCTTCGGCTGGTGGCAGAAACGCGGCCTCATCTGGTTCTCCTGGACATGGTGCTCCCTGGATCGGACGGGATCGCGCTGATGGAGGAAATCAATTCCCTGGTAGACGTGCCGGTGATCTTCCTGTCCGCCTACGGCCAGGACCAGATCATAGCCAGGGCTTTTGACAACGGCGCCGCCGATTATGTGGTCAAGCCCTTCTCATCCACTGAGTTGGCGGCCAGGATCAGGGCAGCCTTGCGCAAGCGGAGTGCCGAAGCAAGCGAAACTTCGGAACTCTTTGAAATGGGTGAACTGACCATCAACTATCCCGAACGCACCGTTGCAATCGCAGGGCAGCCGCTGCAACTTACCGCCACCGAGTTCGGCCTGCTCGCAGAGCTCTCCGCCAACGCGGGGCGAGTAGTTACCCACGAGCAGCTGTTGGTTAGGGTGTGGGGCACCGACGGCACCGGGGATTCCAGGCCCATGAGGACAATCGTCAAGAACCTGCGCCGCAAATTGGGCGACGACGCGGACAATCCGCGGTACGTCATTACGGAACGCCGTGTCGGCTACCGGATGCCCAAACCCGAGCCGGATTCCTGATGATGTCGTGGGCCGGCTTCCGTTGCCTGGGCTCGATTTAGTTCAGTTCCAACGCAATCCTCCGGGCGACGTTTGATTGGTCGCCCTTGCGACCCCCATTCCATCCAAGATGCGCGTGAATCAAGGCGCGCTGGGCTTCACTCACCTTTCGCCACGTTGCTCGCGTTGCGCTTGCGAAGCAATTCCAAGTGCCTGCGTTGTCTGTATCGCTATAGCCCATCCGGGTTGGGCTGCTCGTAGTCCCTTTCGGGTGACGTAAATGTGATCGTTGGGTCGATCTAACCACGCAGCATCGCCCAATCGGGTTCCTGATGTGCCTTGGCGTGCTCAATCGATCGGTGGTTGCCGGAATATTCATGCTATTAACACGTTTTGTGGCTTTATTTTCACGGTAAATTCACAAAGTTGCGCTATCGTGGTTGGCGTGGCCAGGTTAAGGTGTTCGCTCCGATAAATCTGCGAGCATCGCCACACCTCACAGCCACACATATATAACCCTTTCTCCGGCAGCGTGATCGCTGCGCTCATAACTGGCGCGGTTGCTGTCGGAGAAATAAACGACCGACCCGCTCCCGTTTCATGCGGACGCGGGGACCATATGGAGCTAATCATGATGGCCACAATAACGGCTTGGTCGAATGCTATCCGTCTGTCTCTCGTCATATCGTTCGTATCACTGATTCCGCTTGTCGTGGCGTTAGCCAATTACGACACCGTCCACGGGTCGGTGCCCAACCCATCCCGCGGGTTTGATCTCATGGAAGACCACGACAACGCCCGTGGTGTCTGGTCCCGTAATTCCACCATGTGGGTGGTGGACAACGACGACGACCAGTTGATCGCGTACAGTATGTCCACGGGCGCACGCCAGGCCGACAAGGACATCGACCTGGCCGGCTCCAACTCCAAACCGCAGGGCATCTGGTCGGACGGTTCCATCATCTGGGTGGTGGACTGGGACGATACCAAGCTCTACGCCTACAACCTGGACTCCGGCGCAAGGATGGACAACCGGGACATTGACCTGACCGGCAGCAACGATGGGCCCCGCGGCGTCTGGGGCGCGTTCGGCATCATCATGGTGGTTGATAAGGACGACGACCATGTCTACGCGTACAACCAGACCAGCGGGCAGCGCCTGACGGACTATGAGTTCGACCTGGCCTCAGGCAACGACAATCCGTGGGGAATATGGGGCGGGGACAACGTCATATGGATCACCGACGCCAGCGATGACAGCGTTTATGCCTACGACCTGGTAGTGCGCACCCCCAAACCTCTCCTCAACCTCCGCCTTTCCCTGGAGAACCGGGACCCTCGCGGCGTCACGGGCAACAAAAGCCTCATGTGGGTGGTTGACGACGAGGACAAGCACGTCTACGCCATGCGCTACAAGGA